>NZ_JBEXTJ010000010.1:0-319607 GCF_040614075.1 Streptomyces sp. NPDC006174
CGCCCGGTTACATTCCGAACCCGGAAGCTAAGCCTTTCAGCGCCGATGGTACTGCAGGGGGGACCCTGTGGGAGAGTAGGACGCCGCCGAACAATCTTTCAAGGACCCCTGGTCCCAGCGTTCACGCTGGGACCAGGGGTCCTTTTGTTTTTGTCGAAGCGCGTCGGACGGTCGGCTGCGCGAGAATGTCTGTGGTACCCGAAGACAGGAGTCACACCCATGTCCACCAACTCTCCCGACGATCGTCCGGAGCGCGAGCCGCGTCGCCGGGACGGTGGTGACCGGGGCGGTTTCCGCGGTGGTCGTGACGACCGGTCCGGTTCCGCAGCGCCTCGCCGTGACAACGACCGCGGCCCGCGCCGCGACGACAGCCGGCCGACCGGTGGCGGCTTCCGTGGCCGTGACGACCGGGACCGCGACCGCGATCGTGGACCGCGCCGTGATGACAACCGTGGCGGTGGCTCCGGTGGCGGATTCCGGCGTGACGACAACCGTGGCGGTGGATCAGGCGGCGGGTTCCGCCGGGATGACAACCGTAGCGGCGGCTCCGGCGGCGGATTCCGTCGCGATGACAACCGCGGAGGCGGTTCCGGTGGCGGGTTCCGTCGGGACGATGACCGTGGTGGTCGTCCCAGCGGTGGTGGGTTCGAGCGACGTGACGATCGGCCGCGTGGGCCCCGTCGCGACGACGACCGCCCCAGCGGCGGCGGCTTCCCCCGTGACGACCGTGGCGGAAAGGCCGGTGGTGGCTTCCGCCGGGATGACAACCGTAGTGGCGGCTTCCGTCGGGACGATGACCGTGGTGGTCGTCCCAGCGGTGGTGGGTTCGAGCGACGTGATGACCGGCCGCGTGGGCCCCGTCGCGACGACGACCGCCCCAGCGGCGGTGGCTTCCGGCGTGACGACAACCGTGGCGGTGGCTCCGGCGGTAACTTCCGCCGCGATGACAACCGTGGCGGAGGCTCCGGTGGTGGCTTCCGCCGGGATGACAACCGTAGTGGCGGCTTCCGTCGGGACGATGACCGTGGTGGTCGTCCCAGCGGTGGTGGGTTCGAGCGACGTGATGACCGGCCGCGTGGGCCCCGTCGCGACGACGACCGCCCCAGCGGCGGTGGCTTCCGGCGTGACGACAACCGTGGCGGTGGCTCTGGTGGTGGCTTCCGGCGTGACGACAACCGTGGCGGTGGCTCTGGTGGTGGCTTCCGGCGTGACGACAACCGTGGCGGTGGCCCTGGTGGTGGCTTCCGCCGTGACGACCGGGACCGTGACCGTGACCGTGGACCTCGTCGTGATGACGACCGTGGTGGTTACCGCGGTGGTCAGCAGCGCGATGACAGCCGTGGTGGTCGTCCCAGCGGTGGTGGGTTCGAGCGACGTGATGACCGGCCGCGTGGGCCCCGTCGCGACGACGACCGGCCCAGTGGTGGTGGCTTCCGGCGTGACGACAACCGTGGCGGTGGCTCCGGCGGTGGCTTCCGTCGGGACGACCGCGACCGTGGCGGGGACCGTGGTGGTTACCGCGGCGGGCAGCGTGACGACCGTGGCGGATTCCGTGGGCGTGACGACCGCGACCGGGACAGGGACCGTGAGCCGATCAAGCGGCTGCCCATCCCCGACGACGTCACCGGTGACGAGATCGACAAGGACGTACGCCAGGAGCTCATGAGCCTGCCGAAGACCCTGGCCGAGGATGTCGCACGCAACCTCGTCATGGTGGCCCGGCTGATCGATGAGGACCCGGAGGAGGCGTACGCGTACGCCCGTATCGCCCTGCGGCTGGCCTCGCGTGTCGCTGCCGTGCGGGAGGCGGCCGGATTCGCGGCCTACGCGACGCAGAAGTACGCGGAGGCGCTCGCCGAGTTCCGGGCGGCCCGGCGGATGACCGGGTCCGTGGAGCTGTGGCCCGTCATGGCGGACTGCGAGCGGGGTCTCGGCCGGCCCGAGCGGGCGATGGCCATGGCCGGTGAGCCCGAGGTGCAGAAGCTGGACAAGGCCGGCCAGGTCGAGATGCGCCTGGTGGCCGCCGGGGCCCGTCGGGACATGGGGCAGATCGATGCCGCCATCGTCACGCTCCAGAGCCCCGAGCTCGCCTCCAACTCCATCCAGCCGTGGACGCCGCGGCTGCGTTACGCCTACGCGGACGCACTGCTGGAGGCCGGGCGCGAGGACGAGGCCCGCGAGTGGTTCGGCAAGGCCCTGGAGGCCGACAAGGACGGTTCGACCGACGCGTCGGACCGGCTGGCCGAGCTGGACGGAGTGGAGTTCGTCGACGCCCTCGGTGACCACGACGTCGTCGAGGTCGTGCGGTCCGCCGAGGACGACGCGGACGACGCGGACGAGGATGCCGATGAGGCCGATGAGCGGGACGCCGGCGCGGACCGCCGTGGCGACGGGGCCGACAACGTCTAGTCGCTGACAGGCGGCACAGGAAAGGGGCGGGATCCCTCAGGATCCCGCCCCTTTCGCATGTCCGGCCGCCTTCTCAGTCGATGGTCAGGCTGCGCATGACCAGGCCCGTCGCCGGCTTCGGGCCGAAGGATGTCGACTTACGGGGCATGGTGACGCCCTGCCTGGCCAGGTCCCGGACGACCTCTTCGCGTACCGGATGCATGAGCACCGCCGTGGCGCCCAGGCGTTCGGCCTGTTCGACGGCGGCCTCGGTGTCGTGGATGTAGCCGATGTGCTCCGGAGCGTCGGGGATCCGCCAGACCTCGTCGAGCAGCGCCGAGTGGAGGACCGTGGCGTCCAGTGTGCGCCACGCCTCTGGCCGGTCCGTCCGGATCGTGCGGACCAACAGGGCCGGGTCCGGGCGGTCCACGAGGTGGAAGCCGCCGTCGCCGGTGAGCAGGAACGCGTTGCCCTCCGCCGCCGCGCCGGCCAGAGCGTCGAGCGCGCGAGGCAGCGGGCCCTCCACCGTACGGACTCGGAAGAGGCCCGAGAGTCCTTCGAGCGCCCGGGACACCGGCAGGCCGCGCAGGAGGCGGTGGATCGCGCGGACCTGGAGCGGGTGGTGGGCCGTGTCGACGAGGAGGACGAGGCCGAAGTCCCAGGGGCCCGGCGCGGTCTGTTCCCGCTGGAGCCGGAGGTAGGTGGCCCAGCGGTGGTGGCCGTCGGCGATCAGCGCCTGGTGGCGGGCGAGATCCGTCTCGATCTCGGTGCGCTCGGCCGGATCCGTGACGGCCCAGAGGCGGTGGTGGAACCCGTCCTCCGTCGTGGTGGCCAGCAGTGGTGGCCGCTCGGCCGTGCGCTCGATGGCCGCCGCGGCGCCTTTCCGGGCCCCGTCGCTGCGGTAGGTCAGCAACAGCGGCTCCAGGTGGGCCTGCATCGTGCGCATCAACTCGGCGCGGTCCGCGACGATGTCGTCCATGACGTCCTCGTGCGGCAGCACGATCCCGTCGGCGGCCGGCGAGAGCGCCAGGGCGCCGATCAGGCCGCGCTGGAGGATCGCGTCGTTGCGCTGCTCGTAGACGTACAGCGCGGGCTCCGGGTCCGGCGCGATCACGCCGTCGGCCAGCCACCGCTCCAGTGTCTCCGCCGCCTGCCGGTGCCGGTCCTCGGCGGTGTCGGCCTGAGGGAGGATGAGGCGCACGATGTTGTGCGGGTCCGCCGATTCCAGGTGATGCAGACCGTCGGGCCGGACGACCACGTCGTACGGCGGCGAGGTCACCGCGGCCAGGCTGCCGACCTGCTCGGGGACGTATCGCAGTCCGCGGAACGGGATCAGTCGCAGCCCCTGCTCGTCCGGGCCTGAAGTGTTCATTTGAGCATCGTATGTGTGCACGAGGCATACGCGATGATCGGGGGAGAGATGGGAAAGAGGAGCAGAGCCATATGAGCCAGAGCCAGCAGCACGACAGGGATCGGCCCGCCGGGAGCAGTACGGCGCTGAGCGAGGCGTACGACACGGCTCTCCTCGACCTGGACGGCGTGGTGTACGCGGGCGGCGAGGCGATCGTCCACGCCGTCGAGTCGCTGCGTACCGCGCGGGACGGCGGGATGCACCTCGCGTACGTCACCAACAACGCCCTGCGCACGCCGGACGCGGTGGCGGAGCACCTGACCGAGCTGGGCGTGCCCGCCGAGGCCGCCGATGTGATCACCTCGGCCCAGGCGGTGGCCCGGCTGATGGCCGACCAGCTGCCCGCCGGATCCCGGGTGCTGGTAGTCGGCGGCGATGGGCTGCGGGTCGCGCTGCGGGAGCGCGGGCTGGTACCGGTGGAGTCGGCGGACGACGAGCCGGTGGCCGTGGTACAGGGGTACGGCGGGCCGGATCTGGCGTGGGGACGGTTCGCGGAGGCGAGTTACGCCGTGGCGCGCGGGCTGCCGTGGTACGCGTCCAACACCGACCTGACCATTCCCGGCGCCCGTGGCATCGCGCCCGGCAACGGCGCCGCCGTGGAGGTCGTACGGATCGCCACCGGCGCCGAACCGCAGGTGGCCGGCAAGCCGTTGCCGCCGATGCACCGCGAGACCGTGCTGCGGACCGGGGCGAAGCGGCCGCTGGTCGTCGGGGACCGGCTGGACACGGACATCGAGGGCGCGTTCAACGGAGGTGTGGACTCGCTGCTGGTGCTGACCGGCGTGACGGACGCGGCGCAGCTCCTCGCCGCGGAGCCCCGGCACCGGCCGACGTACGTGGACCGGGACCTGCGGGGGCTGCCGGCCGGGCAGCCCGAGGTGACGGTGGAGGGCGAGGTGTTCCGGTGCGGCGGGTGGAGCGCGGTCGTACGGGACGGGAAGGAGCTGGTCCTGGACGGTGAAGGGGATCCGCTGGACGGGCTGCGGACGCTCTGCGGTGCGGCGTGGACGTTCGCGGGGAGCGGGTCGTTCGGGCTGGACACCGGGAAGGCCGTCTCGGCGCTCGGGCTGTAGCGCTGTGGCCGGGCCGCCTGGCCCCGGAGCGGCAGTGCGAAGGTAGGTTAACCTAACTTCGTGCTGGTCGGAGGTCCGTCCGGCTCCGATCCACCGGACACCCTCCGACTCCGGGAGTACGACCATGCAGCGCCTCACCGCAGAATCGGTGACCCTCGGCTACGACCAGCGGGTCATCGCCGAGGATCTCTCGGTGGAGATACCCGACAACTCCTTCACGGTGATCGTCGGGCCCAACGCCTGCGGCAAATCGACCCTGTTGCGCTCGCTCGCGCGGATGCTGAAGCCGAGCCGCGGGCAGGTGCTGCTGGACGGGCAGGTCATCCACCAGCTGCCCGCGAAGAAGGTCGCCCGCACGCTGGGGCTGCTGCCGCAGTCCTCCATCGCCCCGGACGGCATCACCGTCGCCGACCTCGTGGCCCGTGGCCGCTACCCTCACCAGGGGCTGCTGCGGCAGTGGTCGCCGGAGGACGAGCGAGTCGTCCAGGAGTCCATGGAGTCGACCGGAGTGGCCGAACTTGCCGAGCGGTACGTCGACGAGCTCTCCGGCGGTCAGCGGCAGCGGGTCTGGATCGCCATGGCCCTGGCCCAGCAGACGCCTTTGCTGCTGCTGGACGAGCCGACGACGTACCTGGACATCCAGCACCAGATCGATGTGCTCGACCTGTGTGCGGAGCTGCACGAGACGCGGGGCCGGACGCTGGTCGCCGTCCTGCACGATCTGAACCATGCCGCGCGGTATGCCACGCACCTGATCGCGATGCGGAACGGGGAGATCGTCGCGGAGGGGGCGCCGTCCGATGTGGTGGACGCGGCTTTGGTGGAGCGGGTGTTCGGGATGCGGTGTCAGGTGATCGATGATCCGGAGACCGGGACGCCGCTCGTTGTGCCGGCGGCTCGGAAGGCGCGGAAGATGGCTGCCTGAGGAGAGTGCGGGGCGCCCTGGGCGGGCGCTTTGTCCTCAGTCGCCGGACGGGCTCGAATGTGCCGCCTACAGCAGTGATCGCAGCTTCAGCAGGTCCCTGAAGCCGGCCTCCAGGCGTACGCGGCCCGAGGCCCAGGCTTTCGCGAAGTTCAGGTCGCCGTCGACCAGCGCGACCAGGTCGTCGCTCGTCATCGCGAGCCGGATCTCCGCCTTCTCGCGTGGCGGGCCCTCGACCGTGTCCTGGACCTGGATCCGGCCATCGGCCAGCCGGCCGGTGAACGTGCTGTCGAGGTCCTTGATGTGACAGCTCAGCGAGCGGTCGAGCGCGGCCGCGCCGCGTACGTCGCCGTCGGCCGCCGCCAGGTTGTCGGAAAGTTTTCTCAGTGCGCTGCGGCACTCCGCCATGGTCGCCATCGTGCTCGACGGTACACCGGCCCGTCGCGGTAGCGTTTCGGCATGAGCGACTGGATGCCGGACGCGGAGGCGCCGCCCGTGGGCGCGCCCGAGGAGCCGGAGACACCGGAGCAGGGGCCGACGGGCGGTGCGCCCTCCTTCGAGCCCGCCGAGCCCGCGCCCCTGGGCGTGACGCGCACCGCCACCGGCCGGGCCGAGGTCGACGCCCTCCTGGAGCGTCTGGCGGACGCGGACCACCTCCCGGCGGACGGGCACACCGAGGTGTACGAGGATGTACACCGCGGGCTCAAGGACGCGCTGACCTCGCTGGACGCCCGTCCGGCCGGGGACCCGCGTCCGGCCCCCGCACCCGGGCCGCCCAGGCCCGGACCCACACCCGCGTACGTCAACACGCACGACCACAGGAGCTGAACCGAACGTGGCAGGAGTGGCACGTCGCCGCCTCGACGCCGAGCTGGTACGCCGCAAGCTCGCCCGCTCGCGCGAGCACGCGAGCCAGCTGATCGCCGCTGGGCGGGTCACCGTCGGACGGACCACCGCGACCAAACCCGCCACCCAGGTCGAGACCGCCGCCGCGATCGTCGTGACCAAGGACGAGGACGACCCCGAGTACGTCTCGCGCGGCGGCCACAAGCTGGCCGGCGCGCTCGCCGCCTTCGTGCCGCTCGGGCTGGCCGTCGAAGGGCGGCGGGCGCTGGACGCGGGTGCGTCGACCGGCGGGTTCACCGATGTGCTGCTGCGCGCCGGAGCCCGGCAGGTCGTCGCCGTGGACGTCGGGTACGGGCAGCTCGCCTGGTCGCTGCAGTCCGATGAACGGGTCGTCGTCAAGGACCGTACCAACGTACGGGAGTTGACGTTGGACGCCATCGACGGGGAGGCGGTCGACCTGGTGGTCGGGGATCTGTCCTTCATTCCGCTCGGCCTCGTCCTGCCCGCCCTCGCCCGCTGCGCCGCGCCCGACGCGGACCTGGTCCTCATGGTCAAGCCGCAGTTCGAGGTCGGCAAGGAGCGGCTCGGCAGCGGTGGCGTGGTGCGGAGTGAGGAGCTGCGCGCCGAAGCCGTACGGGAAGTGGCGCGCCGGGCCTGGGCGCTCGGGCTCGGTGTGCGCGGGGTGACGGCCAGTCCGTTGCCGGGGCCTTCCGGGAACGTCGAGTACTTTCTGTGGCTGCGGGCCGGTGCACCTGAGCTGGATCCCGCGGATGTCGACCGTGCAGTGGCGGAGGGGCCTCGTTGACGACGAATGCGGCACGAACAGTCTTTCTTTTGGCGCACACCGGCCGCCCGGCCGCGATCCGCAGCGCGGAGCTCGTCGTCCAAGGGCTGCTGCGCAACGGGCTCGGCGTGCGGGTCCTGGCGACCGAGGCGGCCGATCTGCCGCTCCCGGAGGCCGTGGAGACGGTCACCGACACCTCACCTGCGGCCGTGGACGGCTGCGAGCTGCTGATCGTCCTCGGCGGTGACGGGACGCTGCTGCGCGGCGCGGAGTTCTCCCGCGCCTCCGGCGTACCGATGCTCGGCGTCAACCTCGGGCGCGTCGGCTTCCTCGCCGAGGCCGAGCGCGACGACCTCGACAAGGTGGTCTCGCGGGTCGTCACCCGTGACTACGAGGTCGAGGAGCGCATGACGATCGATGTCCTCGTGCACGCGAACGGTGACATCGTCCACACCGACTGGGCGCTCAACGAGGCGGCCGTGCAGAAGGTGTCGCCGGAGCGGATGCTCGAAGTGGTCCTGGAGATCGACGGGCGGCCCGTCACCGGGTTCGGCTGCGACGGGATCGTCTGTGCGACGCCGACCGGTTCGACGGCGTACGCCTTCTCGGCGGGCGGGCCGGTGGTCTGGCCGGAGGTGGAGGCGCTGCTGATGGTCCCGATCAGCGCCCACGCGCTGTTCGCCAAGCCGCTGGTGACCTCGCCGACCTCGGTGCTCGCCGTCGAGGTCCAGCCGCACACGCCGCACGGCGTGCTGTGGTGCGACGGGCGGCGGACCGTGGAGCTGCCGGCCGGCGCGCGGGTCGAGGTGCGGCGCGGTGCCGTGCCCGTACGGCTGGCGCGGCTGCACCAGGCCTCGTTCACCGACCGGCTGGTGGCGAAGTTCGCGCTGCCGGTGTCGGGGTGGCGGGGCGTGCCGCACTGACCGGCCCGGCGGTCTTCGACGGCCTCCGCGACCCTGGGAACGCTCGGGAGAGTGAATCCGGGAGCGGGGGCCGTCGCGCGTCCGCCTCGGAACCTCGTAAGGTCGTGTCCGTGCTGGAGGAGATGCGGATACGGTCGCTCGGAGTCATCGACGACGCGGTGGTGGAGCTGTCACCCGGTTTCACCGCGGTGACGGGTGAGACCGGCGCGGGCAAGACCATGGTCGTCACGAGCCTCGGGCTGCTGCTCGGCGGACGCGCTGACCCCGCTCTCGTGCGGGTCGGGGCCAAGGCCGCGGTCGTCGAGGGCAGGATCACGGTGTCCGACGGCGACGCGGCGGCGCTGCGGGCCGAGGAGGCAGGTGCGGAACTCGACGACGGTGCGCTGCTCATCAGCCGTACCGTTTCGGCGGAAGGACGCTCACGGGCTCATCTCGGCGGCAGATCCGTGCCGGTCGGGGTCCTCACCGAGCTGGCGGACGAGCTGGTCGCCGTGCACGGCCAGACCGACCAGCAGGGCCTGCTCAAGCCCGCACGGCAGCGCGGTGCGCTGGACCGGTACGCCGGGGACGGCGTGGAGGTCCCGCACGCGAAGTACGCGGCGGCCTACCGTCGGCTGCGCGCCGTCGCCGCCGGGCTCGAGGAGCTGACCACCCGGGCCCGGGAGCGGGCCCAGGAGGCGGATCTGCTGCGGTTCGGGTTGAACGAGGTCGCCGCCGTCGAGCCGTTGCCCGGTGAGGACGTCGAGCTGGCCGCCGAGGCGGAGCGGCTCGGACACGCGGAGGCGCTCGCCTCCGCCGCCTCGCTCGCGCACACCGCGCTGGCGGGGAACCCCGAGGATCCGGAGGGCGTCGACGCCACGACGGTGGTCGCCGCCGCCGGGCAGTCCCTGGACGCGGTCCGGGCCCACGATCCGGCGCTGGCCGCGCTGGCGGACCGGATCGGTGAGATCTCCATCCTGATCGCGGACGTCTCCGGCGAGCTGGCCGGGTACGCCGACCAGCTGGAGGCCGATCCGCTGCGGCTGGCCGCCGTGGAGGAGCGCCGGGCCGCGCTGACCACGCTGACCCGTAAGTACGGTGAGGACATCGCGGCCGTGCTCGCCTGGGCGCAGGAAGGCGCGGGCCGGCTCACCGAGCTGGAGGGCGACGACGAGCGGATCGGCGAGCTGGCGGCGGAGCGTGACGCACTGCGGGCCGAACTGTCCGTGCTGGGACAGGCGTTGACCGATGCGCGTACGGAGGCGGCCGCCCGGTTCGCGGAGGCGGTGACCGAGGAGCTGGCCTCGCTCGCCATGCCGCACGCCCGGGTCTCCTTCGCCATCCGGCAGACCGAGGCGGCGGACGAGGCGTCCGGCATCGACATCGGCGGACGGAGCGTCGTCTACGGCCCTTCGGGCGCGGACGAGGTCGAACTGCTGCTCGCCCCGCACCCCGGCGCCCAGCCCCGGCCGATCGCCAAGGGCGCGTCGGGCGGTGAGCTGTCCCGGGTGATGCTCGCGGTGGAGGTCGTCTTCGCGGGCTCCGACCCGGTGCCCACGTACCTCTTCGACGAGGTCGACGCGGGCGTCGGCGGCAAGGCGGCGGTCGAGGTCGGGCGCCGCCTGGCCAAGCTCGCCCGGTCCGCGCAGGTGGTCGTCGTGACCCACCTTCCGCAGGTCGCGGCCTTCGCCGACCGGCAGCTGCTGGTGGAGAAGACCGTGGACGGTTCGGTGACCCGGAGCGGGGTCACGGTCCTGGAAGGCGAGGACCGGGTCCGGGAGCT
This sequence comes from Streptomyces sp. NPDC006174, assembly GCF_040614075.1. Lineage (NCBI taxonomy): Bacteria > Bacillati > Actinomycetota > Actinomycetes > Kitasatosporales > Streptomycetaceae > Streptomyces > Streptomyces sp. NPDC006174. Next base: position 10,110 of record NZ_JBEXTJ010000010.1, read on the forward strand.
GTCCCGGATGCTGGCGGGCCAGGAGGACTCCGAGACGGCACGCGCCCATGCCGAGGAGCTGCTGGCGACGGCGCGCAAGGACGGGTGACGACGGGTACGGGGCCGGACAGGGGTGTCCCTGTCCGGCCCCGTCCGCGTATCTACGCTGCCTGCATGGGTACGAACGTGAGCAGGGCCGTCGTTGTCGCAGGTCTCGTCGGTGCGGGCGGGTACGCCGTCGTACGGACGCCGCCTGGTCGCGGACCGACCACGCGGGCCGGGCCGTCACCTTGTACGCCGGGCCGGCGGCCGTCCTCGGTGGAGCCGCCGGGATCGCCGCCGCTCCGGGGCCGGTCCGGGAGCGGGCGGCCGGAGTGCTGGCGGTGCTGGTTGCCGGGGGCTGCGGTGCGTACGACGACCTGGTGGGGGCCGGTGACCCGCGGCGGGGGTTCCGGGCGCATCTGGGAGCGCTGCGCGGCGGTGAGGTGACCAGCGGGGCCGTGAAGCTCTTCGGGATCGGGGCGGCGGGGGTGCTGGCCGGGCTGCTGATCGAGGAGCGGGCGGTGGACGGGGTGCTGAGCGGTGTGGTGATCGCCGGCACCGCTCATCTGGTGAACCTGGTGGATGTGGGGCCGGGAGCGGCGGTCGCTTCCGTGGCGGTGGTGGGAGCGGTGGCCGGGATGCCGGGAGCTGCTGCCGCGACCGTGCTCGCCCCGGCCGACCTGGGAGAACGCACCATGCTCGGAGACACCGGGGCCCATGGGCTCGGGGCGGCGCTGGGGCTGGCCTTGGCCGGGCCCGGTGGACGTCACGGAGGTCGTACGGGGCGGGTCGTCCTGGCCGCCGGGCTGGTGGCGGCCGTGGCGAACGGGGAGCGGATCAGCGGGCTCGCTCGCCGCGCCTCGGTGGTGCTGAGGCGCGCTGCGGGGGCCAGGTAGCGCGTACGGCGGCGGCTCGAGGGTGTCGATGGTGGCAACCTCGCGCCTCTGTATGCACTCGTGGGAGTGGTGCCGTGTGGCCGGTTGTCGCCGCGTGGCCAGCAGCAACGTTCCGGCGGTCCCGGAACGCGCGTACGGACTGGCATCCTTGGCGCTGTACCTACCGCCGACTCCGGGACCCCGGGAGCCAATCAACGTGTCACAGCTGCGTACGGTCCAAGTCCTGGGCGGCGGCAGTGCGGGCAGCAGCGCGCACGTCAGTTCGCTCGCCGCGGGGCTGGTGGCGCGCGGAGTGCAGGTCACGGTCTGCGCCCCGTCCGCCGTGGACCGCGCCTACGACTTCACGGCGACCGGAGCCCGCTTCCTGCCGGTGCCCCGCCGCAGCGACCCGGCCGCCGTCGCCGCACTCCGCGCCGCCTGCACCGGCGCCGACGTGGTCCACGCCCATGGGCTGCACGCCGCCTCCCGCACCGCCTTCGCGCTGAGCGGCCGGACCGTGCCCTTGGTGCTGACCTGGCACACCCGCCGGTACGCCGAAGGTGCCCGCCGCCAGATCCTGCACCTGCTGGAGCGAAGAGCCGTACGGGCGGCGGCCGTTGTCCTCGCTCCTTCGTCCGGCCTGGTGGACCTGGCGCGGGTCCGAGGCGCCCGGGACGCGCGGCTCGCCCCGGTCGCCGCGCCGGTCCCGCGACGGGCGAGCGGCCTGCACGACGGCAAGGCGCGGGCCGAACTCGGCGCGGTCGAGCGGCCGTTGCTGATGGCCGCCGGCAGCCTCGTCCCGCACCACGGCTTCGGCACCTTGCTGTACGCGGCCCGCATCTGGCGCGGACTCGACCCCGTACCTCTGCTCGTCATCGCGGGGGAGGGGCGCGAGCGGGAGGCCTTGCAACAGCGGATCCGGGACGAGGAGTTGCCGGTACGGCTGCTCGGGTGCCGGGAGGATGTCGGTGAGTTGATCGCCGCCGCCGATCTGGCCGTGCTGCCCAGCCGCTGGGAGGGCCGCTCGCTGCTGGCGCAGGAGGCGTTGCGGCTGGGCGTGCCGCTGGTGGCGACCGAGGTCGGTGGTGTACTCGAACTGGTCGGTGAAGCGGCTGAGTTGGTGCCGTTCGGCAATGCGGAGGCGCTGGCGGAGGCGGTCGTACGGCTGTTGGGTGATCCGGAGCGGTGCGCGCGGCTGGCCGAGGCCGGGCGGGCGCAGGCGGCGGGCTGGCCCACCGAGGACGACACCATCGCCCATGTGCTCAGAGTGTACGACGAGTTGGCGCAGCCGCCCGCTTCACGTTCCTAGCTGGTGTGGCGGCGGGCCCGGAGCGCCAGGCTGAGGGCCAGGACCGTCTGCGGGTCGTCCAGGTCCGTGCCGAGCAGCTCGCCGATCCGGGCCAGCCGGTTGTAGAGCGTCTGGCGGTTCAGGTGCAGCTCGCGCGCGGTCTCCGCCTTCCGGCCCGCGTGCGCCAGATACGCCTGGAGCGTCGGCAGCAGCGGCGGGCGCGAGGTACGGTCGTGCTCGCGCAGCGGACCGATCGCCCGGTTCACGAACGCCGCGAGGTCCGGGTGGTCCCGCAGTCGCCACAGCAGCAGGTCGATGTCGAGCCGCCGCGCGTCGTACCACGGCCGGTCGTCAAGACCCTGCGCCGCCGTCGCCGTCTCCGAGGCGTGCCGCAGCCCCGCGCCCGCTCCGGCCCAGCTTCCGGCGACGCCGGCCACGACCACCGGCGGCTGCGACCCGGCCCGGTCGAGGCCGGCCCGCGCCACGCCCGCCCGCAGCGCCGCCGCCACCCGGTCCGCGACCGCCGTCCGCTCGCCCTCCGACCGCAGCCCGAGCAGCAGCGGAACCCGCCCCTCCACCGGCCGTACGCCCAGCAGCACCGGCACGCCTACCGAGGCCAGCTCCTCCAGCACCGCGCGGGCCAGCAGCGCCCAGTTGCCCGACGGGGACAGCTCGGGTGCCAGGCGCATCACGACCGGGAGGAGTGGCGTGTCGCCGGGCCGGAAGCCGAGCACCCGGGCCTGGGCCGGAGCGTCCTCCGGAGTGATCCGGCCCTCCGCGAGATCGGTGAGGAAGTCGCCCCGGCCCCGGGCCGCCAGCTCCTCCTCCTGCCGGGCCTGCATCAGGACCACCGCGAGGAGGCCCGCCGCCCGCTCCGCCGCCATCCGGTGCACGGTCGCCAGCGGGCCCGCGACGGCGAGCAGCACCAGCCGGGCCCGTACCGCGCCGGTGTCCGGACCGCCGCCCGGCACATCCACCAGCAGCGCGCCGGTCGGCGGCGACTCCCGGGCCGCCCGGTCGCCGCGCATCCCCTCCCAGACCTGGAGCGGGTCCGCGCCCACCGGACCCGTGCCCGTGGACGCCGCGTACAGGAGCTGGCCGTCCGGCGTCTCCAGGAAGACCGGATTGGCGGTGAAGTCGGCGAGGATGCCGAGCACCTGCGGCACGCCGCCACCGTCCAGCAGCGCCCGGGTGGCGCGCCGGTGCACCTCCTCCGCCTGCTGGAGCAGCGCGTAGTGGCCGTTGACGATCTCGGTGTGCACCTCCTCGGTCACCGCGACGAACGGCACCTCGCGGTGGAGCTGCACCAGCGGCAGCCCGGCCGCGCGGGCCGCGTCCACGATGGAGGCGGGCAGCCGGCTGAAGCGCGGGCCGAGCTCCACCACCAGCGCGGCGATGCCACGGTCGGCGAGGCGGCGGACGAACGCGCGCTGCTCGGCGGGCCGGGTGCCGAGGCCGAGGCCGGTGGTGAGGAGCAGTTCGCCGCCCTTGAGGAGCGAGGCGATGTTCGGGACCTCGCCCGCGTGCACCCAGCGCACCGTACGGCTCAGCCGGTCCGCGCCTGCCACCACCTCCGGGAGGCCCGCACGCAGCCCCGGCAGCTCCAGCGCCCGCTGCACGGTGATTCCGCTGTGGCTCTCCACGTACCCGGCCTGCTTTCGCCTTGTTCCGCGCCCGTACCCCGGGCGGTCGTCCTGTTCAGGACGCTACCGCCCGGGGCGCGGGGTGCGCATGGCAGGGGAGGCGTGGAGACCGCGGGGTCAGGCGGCGGTGGAGGCTCCGGACGCGATGCCGAAGGACGGGTCCGGCACCTCCTTGGGCGAGATCAGCGTGGAGGAGCGGCCGTCCACGCCCACCGGCACGTCGCCGTCGATGTTGACGCGGCCACGGCGACCAAGGCGGCGGCTACAGCCTCTACGTCGAGGACGGCCGGCTCCACCTCGCGTACAACGAGTACGGCGTCCTCCACGAGACCGACGCGGGCCCGCTCGCGCCCGGCGAACATGTCATCGCTCTCACCGCCGAGGCGGAGAAGGGCCTGCGCTGGTCGTTCACGGTCAACGTCGACGGCGAGGCACGGACCACGCCGCCCAGCGTCCACCAGCTCATCGACCGCAAGTCACCGGTCTCCCGGCCCCTGTTCGAACGCCACCGCTCCTTCCGCTACGGCGGCATCCTGCGCTCGGTCACCTACACCCCCGGCGCACCCGGCCCCGACTCACCGGGGGCGGTCGCCACCGCACTCGAACAGGCGGCAGCGGCCTTCGAATAGACCGACCCGTACGGCCCCGGGGCACCCGCTCCCGGGGCCGTACGGCTCATCCCCGAACCTTCAGCAACCCCACCAGCGCACCCCGGCTCCGCCGCAACGCCTCGATCTGCTCGTCCAGGTCCGCCAGCTCCCCGTCCAGGATCGCCCGCAGCTCCGCACACCAGTCGAACCCCGGCTGCTCGCCCCGGGCGCACGGCAGCACCTGACGGATCACCTCGGTGGAGAGCCCGGCCCGCAGCAGCGCACGGATCTTACCTACGGAGGCGACCGCGCCCTCGTCGTAGGCGCGGTAGCCGTTCGTCCCGCGCCGCGCCTCCAGCAGTCCCTGCGCCTCGTAGTACCGCAACGACCGCGCGCTGACGCCCGTCCGCCGTGACAGCTCCCCGATCAGCACACGCCCCCGCTCTCCGCGCCCGTCGGCGCTTGACCTTGTCACCGGTGTCAAGCCCTAACGTCCCACCCATGAGCGAAGATTCCCCGCACCTCGTGCACATCGACGGCCGCCCGGCGACCACCGACGACCTCACGCCTCTCGCCTTCGCGGGCCACGCCCACTTCACCGCGACGCAGATCCGCGACGGCCGGGTCCGCGGCCTGGACCTCCACCTGGCGCGGCTGCGGTCCGCGTCGGTGGAGCTGTTCGGCCGGGCCCTGCCCGAGGACGTGGTCCGCGCCCACCTCCGTACCGCTCTCGCCGCCGCACCGGCCGCCGACCTCTCGCTGACGGCCACGGTCTCCGCCACGGCCGGCGAGTTCACCGCCGCCGACGGCGACCTGACCCTGCTGATACGGACCGGACCGCCGTCCTCCGGCCCCGATGGCCCGCTCGCCCTGGCGGCCGTCGAACACGAGCGGTTCCTGCCGCACGTCAAGCACGTCGGTGAGGTGGCCAAGACGCACCTGCTCCGGCAGGCCGCCGCCGAGGGGTTCGACGATGCCGCCTTCCTGGACCACGAGGGCCGGTTCAGCGAGGCGACGATCTGGAACCTGGTGTTCTGGGACGGCGATTCGGTGGTCTGGCCCGAGGCCCGGATCCTGACCGGTACGACGCTGGGCATCGTCCGCCGGCGGCTGGACGCGCTCGGCATCGGCCAGCGCGTCGCCCCGGTCACCCCCGCCGACCTGCCGGCCCTCGCCGGCGCGGCCGTCATGAACTCCTGGTCGCCGGGCATCCCCGTCCACCGCATCGGCCCCGCCGAACTGCCCGCCGCACCCCGGTTCCTGGAGGCGTTGCACCGGGCGTACGAGGCCGAACCCCTCACCGCACCCTGAGGAAACGCACGGTGGCCGCCCCGGAGGAAACCGGGGCGGCCACCGTCAGGACGGAGCGGGCCTCAGCCCACGTACGCCCCGCTCGCCGTCAGCCGCAGCGCCGTGTCGATCAGCGGCACGTGGCTGAACGCCTGCGGGAAGTTGCCGACCTGGCGCTGGAGGTTGGAGTCCCACTCCTCGGCCAGCAGGCCCAGGTCGTTGCGGAGCGCCAGCAGCTTCTCGAAGAGCTGGCGGGCCTCGTCGACCCGGCCGATCATCGCGAGGTCGTCGGCCATCCAGAACGAGCAGGCCAGGAACGCGCCCTCGTCGCCTTCGAGACCGTCGACGCCCGCGTCGTCGCCCTCGGTCGGGTAGCGCAGGATGAAGCCGTCCTCCGTGGACAGCTCCCGCTGGATCGCCTCGATCGTGCCGATGACCCGCTTGTCGTCCGGCGGCAGGAAGCCCATCTGCGGGATGAGCAGCAGCGAGGCGTCCAGCTCCTTCGAGCCGTAGGACTGCGTGAAGGTGTTGCGCTCCTTGTCGTAACCGCGCTCGCAGACGTCCCGGTGGATGTCGTCGCGGAGCTCGTACCACCGCTCCAGCGGCCCGTCGACGTCGCCGGACTCGACCAGCTTGATCGTCCGGTCGACCGCGACCCACGCCATCACCTTGGAGTGCACGAAGTGGCGGCGCGGACCGCGCACCTCCCAGATGCCCTCGTCCGGCTCCTCCCAGTGCTTCTCCAGGTACTCGATCAGCTTGAGCTGGAGGCCCATCGCGTAGTCGTTGCGGGTCAGGCCGGTCATGTGCGCCAGGTGGAGCGCCTCGGTGACCTCGCCGTAGACGTCCAGCTGGAGCTGGTTGGCGGCGCCGTTGCCGACGCGGACCGGGCCGGAGTTCTCGTAGCCCGGCAGCCAGTCCAGCTCCGCCTCGCCGAGCTCGCGCTCGCCGGCGATGCCATACATGATCTGCAGGTTCTCCGGGTCGCCGGCCACCGCCCGCAGCAGCCACTCGCGCCAGGCGCGGGCCTCCTCGCGGTAGCCGGTGCGCAGCAGCGAGGAGAGGGTGATCGCGGCGTCGCGCAGCCAGGTGTAGCGGTAGTCCCAGTTCCGTACGCCTCCGATCTCCTCGGGCAGCGAGGTGGTCGGCGCGGCGACGATGCCGCCGGTCGGCGCGTACGTCAGGGCCTTGAGCGTGATGAGAGAGCGGACGACCGCCTCCCGGTAAGGCCCGTGGTACGTACACTGATCGACCCATTCGCGCCAGAACAGCTCCGTCGCCTCCAGCGACCCTTCCGGGTCGGGAAGCGCGGGCGGCTCGCGGTGCGAGGGCTGCCAGCTGATCGTGAACGCCACCCGGTCGCCGGGGCCGACGGTGAAGTCGGAGTAGGTGGTGAGGTTCTCGCCGTAGGTGTCGACCTGGGTGTCCAGCCAGACGGAGTCCGGCCCGGCGACGGCGACCGTACGGCCGTCCACCTTGTGCACCCACGGCGTCACCCGGCCGTAGCTGAACCGCATCCGCAGCTCGGAGCGCATCGGCACCCGGCCGCTGACGCCCTCCACGATCCGGATGAGCTGCGGCGCCCCGTCACGCGGAGGCATGAAATCGGTCACGCGTACGGTGCCGCGTGGCGTGTCCCACTCCGATTCCAGGATGAGGGAGTCACCGCGGTAGCGGCGCCGGTCCGCCGACAGCGGCTCGGTCCCTTCCGGCCTCGCCGGACTCAGACGCCAGAAGCCGTGCTCCTCGGTGCCCAGCAGTCCCGCGAAGACGGCGTGCGAATCGAAGCGGGGCAGGCACAGCCAGTCGGCCGTGCCGTCCCGGCAGACCAGGGCAGCGGTCTGCATGTCTCCGATGAGTGCGTAATCCTCGATGCGCCCGGCCACGTGCGTCTCCAGTCGAACGGCCATGTCGCCCCGTCCGGGGCGCTTACTGGGGGAGGGAGGGTTTCAGGGGGGTCGTAGTGGAACCGACGAGTCCCGTACCGGTTGAGCGGGCCTCAGGTGCCGCCGTCCGGCCGTCTCGGCAGCGAGTGTCCGAGCAGGATACGACGCGGTACGAAGATCCGCGCGACGGTCCCCGCAACATCTCTGAGCTGATCGGGTGGGGAGTGAAACGATGGCGGTGATGGTGTGACGCCCCTGTGCAGGGTGTGGCCGGAAGCAGCCTCCCCTCGTCGCTGTTACCCTGGTAGCCCGTGGACCGGTGGTCGTATCCGACAGCGGACGAGGCCCCCGAACCGCAGCGACGGCACCCCGGAATCCCCGGTTCGGCGGCCGGTACGCACCTCACAACCGCGACCACGGGAGCCCCCTTTGGCTATGCAGCCCTCATCCACGACGACCAAGCACATCTTCGTCACCGGGGGTGTCGCCTCCTCCCTCGGCAAGGGTCTGACTGCCTCCAGCCTGGGTGCCCTGCTCAAGGCGCGTGGCCTCCGGGTCACGATGCAGAAGCTGGACCCGTATCTCAACGTCGACCCGGGGACGATGAACCCGTTCCAGCACGGTGAGGTGTTCGTCACCAACGACGGCGCCGAGACCGACCTGGACATCGGCCACTACGAGCGCTTCCTAGACGTGGACCTCGACGGCTCCGCCAACGTGACGACCGGCCAGGTGTACTCGCAGGTCATCGCCAAGGAGCGGCGCGGCGAGTACCTCGGCGACACCGTCCAGGTGATCCCGCACATCACCAACGAGATCAAGCACCGCATCCGCCGCATGGCCACCGACGACGTGGACGTCGTCATCACCGAGGTCGGCGGCACGGTCGGCGACATCGAGTCGCTGCCGTTCCTGGAGACCGTCCGCCAGGTCCGCCACGAGGTCGGCCGCGACAACGTCTTCGTCGTGCACATCTCGCTGCTGCCCTACATCGGCCCCTCCGGCGAGCTGAAGACCAAGCCGACCCAGCACTCGGTGGCCGCGCTGCGCAACATCGGTATCCAGCCGGACGCCATCGTGCTGCGCGCCGACCGTGAGGTCCCGACGTCCATCAAGCGCAAGATCTCGCTGATGTGCGACGTCGACGAGGCCGCCGTCGTCGCCGCGATCGACGCCAAGTCGATCTACGACATTCCCAAGGTGCTGCACACCGAGGGCCTGGACGCCTATGTCGTCCGCAAGCTGGACCTGCCCTTCCGCGACGTCGACTGGACCACCTGGGACGACCTCCTGGACCGCGTCCACAACCCCGACCACGAGGTCACCGTCGCCCTGGTCGGCAAGTACATCGACCTGCCCGACGCCTACCTCTCGGTCATCGAGGCCATCCGCGCCGGCGGCTTCGCCAACAAGGCCCGGGTCACGGTCAAGTGGGTCACCTCCGACGACTGCCGCACCGCCGCCGGTGCCGCCGAGCAGCTGGGTGACGTCGACGCGATCTGCATCCCCGGCGGCTTCGGCGAGCGCGGTGTCGACGGCAAGGTCGGCGCCATCCGCCACGCCCGCGAGAACAAGGTCCCGCTGCTCGGCCTCTGCCTGGGCCTGCAGTGCATCGTGATCGAGGCGGCCCGCTCGCTGGCCGAGATCCCCGACGCCAACTCCACCGAGTTCGACGCCGCCACCTCCCACCCGGTCATCTCGACCATGGAGGAGCAGCTCGCCTACGTCGAGGGCGCCGGCGACCTCGGCGGCACCATGCGGCTCGGCCTCTACCCGGCCAAGCTCGCCGAGGGCTCCGTCGTACGCGAGGCGTACGCCGGTGAGCCGTACGTCGAGGAGCGCCACCGCCACCGCTACGAGGTCAACAACGCCTACCGCGGTGAGCTGGAGAAGAAGGCCGGACTGGTCTTCTCCGGCACCTCCCCGGACAACAAGCTCGTCGAGTACGTCGAGTACCCGCGCGAGGTCCACCCCTACCTCGTCGCCACCCAGGCCCACCCGGAGCTCCGCTCCCGCCCGACCCGTCCGCACCCGCTCTTCGCGGGCCTGGTGAAGGCGGCCGTCGCGCGCAAGGTCGGCGCCGGCGAGTAGTCCCGAGGCATTACGGTTGGCCGGGGTACGGATCCTTGACGGATGCGTGCCCCGGTTTCTCGTTTTGTACGTGGTACGTGGGAGGACGCAGTGGGTATCCAGGACACGCCCGAGGAGTGGCAGGTCACCGCGACCGTCACCCCCTTCACCGGCAACAAGACCAGCGTCCGCACCGACCAGGTCGTCATGCCCGACGGTTCCGTCCACGGCCGTGACTACCAGGTCCACCCCGGCTCCGTCGCGATCCTCGCGGTCGACGAGGACGGCCAGGTGCTCGTCGTACGCCAGTACCGCCACCCGGTCCGCCGGCGGCTCTGGGAGATCCCGGCCGGACTGCTCGACGTGCCCGGCGAGAACCCGCTGCACGCCGCCCAGCGCGAGCTGTACGAGGAGGCGCACGTCAAGGCCGAGGACTGGCGGGTGCTGACCGACGTCTACACCACGCCCGGCGGCTGCGACGAGGCCGTACGGATCTTCCTCGCGCGCGGCCTCTCCGACGTGGAGGGCGAGCGGTTCGCGGTCTCCGAGGAGGAGGCCGACATGGAGCAGGCCCGTATCCCGCTGCCCGAGCTGGTGCGTTCGGTGATCGCCGGAGACCTGCACAACAACTGCCTGGTGGTCGGGGCGCTCGCGCTCACCGCCGTCCTCGCGGGCGACGGCGTCGACTCGCTCCGCCCGGCCGAGGCGCCGTGGCCGGCCCGCCCGTTCGACGCCTGACGGACCGTTCGCTCCTTCGGCTCCTCCTCCGGTCGGACGATCGTAAGAAATGCTGATCCGATCGGGGGATGTTCTCCCGGGCTCCGCCCGGCTCCGCAGTGATCCACACCACCGCTGAACTAGGCTCGAAAGGCACCCGACCGGAGTTCCGGCGGGCACCGCGTGCAGCGAAGTGGAGCGTGGCTCGTGACCGATCAGGCGGTGGACACCAGCGGCCCGGCCGAGACCGCGGGGACCGAGGAGCCGTCCGGCGCCGCCCCGCCCCGATTCTTCGGCCGGGAACGCGAGTTGAAGGCCCTGCGGGCCGACATCGAACGCGCCGGACTCGACACCCTGGCCGGCCGCAAGACCCCGCGCGCGAGGGTCCTGCTCATCGCCGGCCGTCCCGGCTCCGGCCGCAGCGCGCTGGCCGCCGAACTCGCGGGCGTCCTCACCGGTACGGGCACCGCCGCGGCCGACGCCTCGGGACCGGAGACCGGGACGGGCGCGCTGCCGTGGGCCGTCGGCGGTACGGGCTCCGGCGACTACCCGGACGGCGTGCTCCGGGTCGGCCTCACCGAGCCCGGCGGCGAACCCGTCCCCACCGAGCGCACGGCCGGCGAGATCCTCGGCCTCCTCGGGCTCGCCGTGCCACCCGGCGCGGATCAGGACGAGCTCTCCGAAATGGTCCGCGAAGCCCTCGCCGTACGCCGTCTCGTCCTGATCCTGGACGACGCGGCCGACGCCGAACAGGTCGACCCGCTCCTCCCGGAGAACCCGGACTGCCTGGTCGTCGCCGTCGCCACCGGCCCGCTCACCGGCATCCCGGACGTCCGGCCCTGCACCCTCGGCGGCCTGGAGGCGGGCGCGGCCGTGCAACTGCTGGCCCGCGCCATCGGCCAGGTCCGCATCACCGTCGACCCGCGCACCGCCGAGAGCCTGGCCGAGGAGTGCGGAGGACAGCCCGCCGCGCTCACCCTGATCGGCGGCTGGCTCGCCACCCGCCCGATGGCCTCCGTCGCCGACGTCACCAAGCAGCTCCACGACTTCCCCGACTCCGGCGACCAGCAGCCCACCGGTGCTCGTCCGCTGGCCCGCGCCTTCCGCCTCGTCCACGACTCGCTGCCGCAGGCCGCCGCCCGGACATTGCGCCTCCTCGCCCTCGCTCCCGCCGGACTGGCCGACGCGCACACCGCCTCCGCGCTGGCCGGCTGCTCGGTCTCGGCCGCCGAGCAGACCCTGGACGACTTCGTGAAGCTCGGCCTGGTGCGGACGGACGGCGCCGCCCACCCGCAGTACGGCATCCCCGGCTGCCTCGCGCCGATGCTGCGGGCCCTCCTGGAGGAGCTCGACCGGCCCGCCGAGATCCAGCTGGCCCGCGCCCGGATGCTGGAGCGGACCGTACGCCGGCTCCAGGCCTGCCGCGCGGTCACCGAACCGGAGGGCTCCACCGCCCACCGCAAGCTCGCCGGGCTGCCGCGCTCCCTGCGCTTCCCGAACGCCGAGGAGGCGGGCGTCTGGCTCCGGCTGCGCCAGCCCGCGCTGCTCGCCTCCGCCCGGCTCGCCGTGGCCGACGGCGAGCTGGACACGCTGGCCCGCCGCCTGGTCGCCTCCCTGGTGCGGGCGCTGGCCGCGCACCGGGGCACCGAGGCCGCCGCCCCTGAGCTGTACGGGCTGCACGGCCTGGTCCTGGACGTGGCCGAACGTCGCGACCTGCCCCGCGAGCAGGCGGCGGCCCTGCTGAACCTGGCGGACCTGGACGCCCGCACCGGCCGCACCCGCGACGCCCTGACCCGCTACCGGGCCGCGCTGGACGCCGGACGGGCCGCCGGTGACCTGTACGCGACGGGCCGCGCGATGGAATCCGTAGGCGGTACGTACGCCGAGCTCGGCGACTACCACCGGGCCTCGGACTGGTACGGCCGCGCGCTCGCCCAGCGCCTCACGCAAGGCGAGCGGGCCGACGAGGCGCGGCTCTACGGACGGCTCGGCGCGGTCCACAGCTACGCCGGGCGGTACGGCGAGGCGCTGCGGAACTGGCGGGCCGCCGCGGCCGGCCATCGCAGGCTCGGCGACCTGGCGGCCCAGGCGCGGGCGCTCAGCGAGGCGGCGCGGGTGCAGGAGTACGCCGGGCGGCCGCAGGAGGCGCTGCACACCTGCCGGGAGGCGGCCGAGCTGGCCCGTCGCGCCGATGACGTGCGGCTTCAGGCGGCGCTCCAGCTCCGGCTGGCCGACACCCTGGACCGGCTCGGCGATCCGGCGGCGGCCCGGCTGCACCGGGCCGCCGCCGACAGATTGCTGGGTGAGGAGGGTCCTGCCTACGAAATCCGCAGTGCTTCGACAGAAAGTTAATGCTTTGTAAGGCTAGACAGCGCGAAGTCCTTCATTAGACTGGCTCTGCCGCGCTCGTTCGTGGCGTCTCCATTTATGCTGTGTATGTCCGGGTCTGTTCTGTCGTGCCCGGATTACCCTCCGAGCCAAGGACCGTGATCGACGTGAAGGTCGGCATCCCCCGCGAAGTCAAGAACAACGAGTTCCGGGTGGCGATCACCCCCGCCGGAGTGCATGAGCTCGTCCGCCACGGCCACCAGGTCGTCATCGAGCGGAACGCCGGCGTCGGCTCGTCCATCCCGGACCAGGAGTACGTCGCCGCCGGCGCGCGGATCCTGGACACCGCCGACGAGGTCTGGGCCACCGCCGACCTGCTGCTCAAGGTCAAGGAGCCGGTCGCCGAGGAGTACCACCGCCTCCGCAAGGACCAGACCCTCTTCACCTACCTGCACCTCGCCGCCTCCCGCGAGTGCACCGACGCGCTGCTGGCCTCCGGCACCACCGCCATCGCCTACGAGACGGTCGAGACCGCGGGCCGCGCGCTGCCGCTGCTCGCGCCGATGTCCGAGGTCGCGGGCCGCCTCGCCCCGCAGGTCGGCGCGTACCACCTGATGCGCTCGGTCGGCGGCCGCGGCGTGCTCCCCGGCGGCGTCCCCGGCACCCACGCCGGCCGTGCCGTCGTCATCGGCGGCGGTGTCTCCGGCTGGAACGCCACGCAGATCGCCGTGGGCCTCGGCTTCCACGTCACGCTGCTCGACCGCGACATCAACAAGCTGCGCGAGGCCGACAAGATCTTCGGCACCAAGGTGCAGACCGTCGTCTCCAACGCCTTCGAGCTGGAGAAGGCCGTCGTCGAGGCCGACCTCGTCATCGGCGCCGTCCTGATCCCCGGAGCCAAGGCGCCGAAACTGGTCACCAACGAGCTCGTCGCCAAGATGAAGCCCGGAAGTGTTCTTGTCGACATTGCGATCGACCAGGGCGGCTGCTTCGAGGACTCGCACCCGACCACGCACGCCGAGCCGACCTTCCAGGTCCACGGATCGGTCTTCTACTGCGTCGCCAACATGCCCGGCGCGGTCCCGAACACCTCCACCTACGCGCTCACCAACGCCACGCTCCCGTACATCGTGGAGCTGGCCAACCGTGGCTGGGCCGACGCCCTGCGCCGTGACGCCGCCCTGGCCAAGGGCCTCAACACCCATGAGGGCCAGGTGGTTTACCGCGAGGTGGCCGAGGCGCACGGTCTCCCGCACGTCGAGCTGAGCACCCTCCTCGGCTGACGGGTCAACACCTCCCGTCAACATCGCAACTCCGGCCGGACCTTGCCGAGCAAGGTCCGGTCGGACGCGTATCGGGGCCTCTGAGGCCCTTGCGCAACTCGCCTCGAACGTAACCCTTTACCCGTTTCGTGCTGCGGCGAAATGTGCGGCTTGGTCGCTGTGCACCCTTGACAGCGAGGCGTTCGATTGCCGACACATCGGGCCGGGTCCGGCGGATTGTGTTGCTGCGGACGGGTGGCACGCCATAGAGTCGCCAATCGTCGGCATGGTGCCACGCTGACCTATCGATAAGTTTCCTGGTCACGTCCAAGGAGGTAAGACGACTTGTGAATGAGTCGACAATTACTCCCGGGGGTGGTCAACCAGGGATGCCTGCACGGGGTCTGAGCCCGATCGGGCTCGAAGCTGTCGGCTCCGTCGCTGTCCGCACCTTCGCCACCCAACAGCACATGACGACAGCCCCCCAGATGATGGACGGCCTACACGTGAACGCCACGGCCGGCAACGAGAGTGGCCGGAACACCGACCGCTTCGCCGACTTCGCCGAGGTGCCCGAGGGGCACTTCTACGACCCCGACGCCGAGTACGAGCCCGATCCGGAGTACGCGGCCACGCTCGCGCCCGACGCCGCGCGCCAGCGTCGCGAGCGCATCGGCCCGACCGGACGGCCTTTGCCGTACTTCCCGATCCCGGGCCCTCTGACCGACCACGGCCCCGCGAAGATTATCGCGATGTGCAACCAGAAGGGCGGCGTCGGCAAGACCACGTCGACCATCAACCTGGGTGCCGCGCTCGCCGAGTACGGACGCCGTGTCCTGCTCGTCGACTTCGACCCGCAGGGTGCTCTCTCCGTCGGCCTCGGGGTCAACCCGATGGAGCTCGACCTGACCGTCTACAACCTGCTCATGGAGCGGGGCATGGCGGCCGACGAGGTCCTGCTGAAGACCGCCGTGCCCAACATGGACCTGCTGCCGAGCAACATCGACCTCTCGGCCGCCGAGGTGCAGCTCGTCAGCGAGGTGGCCCGCGAGTCCACGCTCCAGCGCGCCCTGAAGCCGCTGATGGCCGACTACGACTACATCGTGATCGACTGTCAGCCCTCGCTCGGCCTGCTCACCGTGAACGCGCTGACGGCCGCTCACAAGGTCATAGTGCCGCTGGAGTGCGAGTTCTTCGCGCTGCGCGGCGTCGCGCTGCTCACCGAGACCATCGAGAAGGTCCAGGAGCGGCTCAACCCGGAGCTGGAGCTCGACGGCATCCTCGCCACCATGTACGACTCCCGTACGGTGCACAGCCGCGAGGTCCTGGCGCGCGTCGTCGAGGCCTTCGACGAGCACGTCTACCACACGGTCATCGGGCGCACGGTCCGCTTCCCGGAGACCACGGTCGCCGGTGAGCCCATCACCACGTACGCCTCCAACTCGGTCGGTGCCGCCGCCTATCGCCAGCTCGCCAGGGAGGTGCTCGCCCGGTGTCACGCCGAGTGAGTCTGCCGGGGGCCGACGAACTGTTCCGTACGACCGGGGGAGGGATGGGCCTCCAGGCATCGTCCCCGGCGGACCGGCGACGCAAGGCGAACGGCGAGCCGCGGGTGCCGGCGCCGGCGGGCGAGAGCGATCCCGCGGGCCGGGCCGCCGAGGCCGGTGAGGAGCACGCCTCCGCCGACAGTGACGACGCGCGCGGCCGAGGCGGCGAAGGCGACCGCCGAGCCGCCGCTGCCCCGGCCCCGCCGTCCGGCGACCGGTCCGCCGCCGCCTCCGCCTCGGCGGAGCAGTCCCCGGCCGTCCAGCAGCAGCGCAGGCGCGGCGGCGGACGCGGCGCCAACCGGCGGCCCAGCGGCCGCGAGCGCCACGACGAGAAGATCACGGTCTACGTCTCCGCCGAGGAGCTGATGGACCTGGAACACGCCCGGCTCGTCCTGCGCGGCGAGCACGGCCTCGCCGTCGACCGCGGCCGCATCGTCCGCGAGGCGGTGGCGGTGGTCCTCGCCGACCTGGAGTCCCGGGGCGACGCGAGCATCCTCGTACGGCGGCTGCGCGGCCGCTGACCGGCGCCGCGCCGGTAGCCTGCCGGATGGGACCCGCCGACCGGCGGGGCCCGTCCGCGCTCCCGCACCACCCCAGGACCACCATGCCCCCGCCCCACGACCCCGCCGCCCCGCGCCGCCGCGTCCTGGGCCAGGGTCCGGGGCCGGTGGCGGCCGAGCCGGAGGCTGCTCCGGCGGCCGTGGAGGCGCCTGCGGAGCCCGTACGGGAGCCGGAAGCCGCCTTCGTACCGGAAGTGCCGGAAACCGCTCCGGAGGCCGTACAGGCCGAGCCTGAGCCTGCGGAGGCGCCGGAAACTCCGGAAGCGCCCGACGACAAGCGCTTCACCGTCCGGCTGGTGAACTTCGAGGGCCCCTTCGACCTCCTCCTCCAGCTGATCTCCCGGCACAAGCTGGACGTGACCGAGGTCGCGCTCTCGAAGGTCACCGACGAGTTCATGGCGTACATCCGTGCCATGGGGCCGGACTGGGACCTCGACCAGACCACCGAGTTCCTCGTCGTCGCCGCCACCCTGCTCGACCTCAAGGCGGCCCGGCTGCTGCCCGCCGCCGAGGTGGAGGACGAGGCGGACCTGGCGCTCCTGGAGGCGCGGGACCTGCTCTTCGCGCGGCTGCTCCAGTACCGGGCGTACAAGCAGATCGCCGACATCTTCAGCGGCCGCCTGGAGTCCGAGGCCCGCCGCCACCCTCGTACCGTCGGCCTGGAGGACCACCACGCCGAGCTGCTGCCCGAGGTCGTCATCAGCATCGGGCCGGAAGGGTTCGCGAAGCTGGCCGTCAAGGCGATGCAGCCGAAGCCGAAGCCGCAGGTGTACGTCGACCACATCCACGCCCCGCTGGTCAGCGTGCGGGAGCAGGCGGGCATCGTGGTGGAGCGGCTGCGCGCGGCCGGGACGCCGGTGAGCTTCCGCACGCTCACCGAGGACGCCCCGGACACCCTGACCGTGGTGGCCCGCTTCCTGGCCCTGCTGGAGCTGTACCGGGAGACGGCCGTCACCCTGGACCAGGAGGAGGCGCTCGGCGACCTGCTGGTGACCTGGTCCGGCGGTGCGGACGCGGAGCCGGTGGTGACGGACGAGTTCGACCAGGAGCCGGGCGGTGGCAGTGACGAGGAGGACGTACGGGATGAGTGAGCAGCCGGTCCAGGCGGACGACACGGGCGCGGTCGCCTCGCTCGACCTCAAGCCCGCCCTCGAAGCGGTCCTCATGGTCGTCGACGAGCCCGCCACCGTCGACCAGCTGGCCAAGGTGCTCCAGCGGCCCCGCAGAGCCGTGGCGGACGCGCTGCGCGAGCTGGCCGACGAGTACACCGTGCAGCGCCGTGGCTTCGACCTGCGGATGGTGGCGGGCGGCTGGCGGTTCTACACGCGGCCCGAGTACGCGGCGGCCGTCGAGGGCTTCGTCCTGGACGGCCAGCACGCCCGGCTGACCCAGGCCGCGCTGGAGACGCTGGCGGTGGTCGCCTACCGGCAGCCGGTGAGCCGCTCAAGGGTCTCGGCGGTGCGCGGAGTCAACTGCGACGGCGTCATGCGGACCCTCCTCCAGAGGGGCCTGGTGGCCGAGGCGGGCGCGGAACCTGAAACAGGTGCGATCCTGTACAGGACGACGAACTACTTTCTGGAGCGAATGGGCCTGCGCGGCCTGGACGAGCTCCCGGAACTCGCGCCCTTCCTCCCCGAGGCGGACGCGATCGAGGCTGAGACGCTAGAGGGTGTGCCGTCGTTCGATCCGGACGCACCGGACACCCCGGATACTCACGCAGACGACAAGACGGAATTTTGATGCGAAGCAGTGGCAGGAACAGCGGAAGCGGCAGCGGCGGCAGCGGCCGGAGCGGCGGCGGCGCGGGCGGTGGCGGCCGCAGCGGCGGCGGCTCCTTCCGCCAGGGCCAGGGCGGCGGCGGCCAGGGCGGCGGCGGACGCGGTGGCAGCGGCCAGGGCGGGCGGCCCGGAGCCTCGGGCGGTCGTCCCGGCGGTCAGGGAGGTCGTCCCGCCGGCGGTCAGGGCGGACGCGGCGGCAGCCAGGGCGGTCGTCCCGGCGGCCAGGGCGGGCGTTCCCAGGACGGGCGTCCCAGCTACCAGGGCGGCGGCCGTGACGAGGACCAGCGTCCCCGCCGTCCCCGCCCCGAGGAGCGCCGTTACGACGTCGGCAACGACGCTCCCGGCGCCCGCTCCGAGCAGGACGGCCCGCGCAAGGGCCGCGGTGCGGCGGCGCGCGGCGGCGCCAAGGGCGGCCCGAAGGCCGCACAGGGCGGCTCCGGCCGCACCGGCGGTTTCCGCCGTGCCGCTCCTTCGCGCCCGCGCGAGCTGGACGCCAAGATCGAGCAGCGCAACCGCGACCGGTACGCGAACAAGCCCGAGATCAACCTGCCCAAGACCCACCCGGGCGCCGAGCAGGAGGGCGAGCGGCTGCAGAAGGTCCTCGCCCGGGCCGGCATGGGCTCGCGCCGCGCGTGCGAGGAGCTGATCGAGCAGTCCCGGGTCGAGGTCAACGGCGAGATCGTCGTCGAGCAGGGCATGCGCGTCGACGTCCACCAGGACGAGATCAAGGTCGACGGCCTGACCGTCGCCGCGCAGTCCTACCTCTTCTTCGCGCTGAACAAGCCCGCCGGTGTCGTCTCCTCGATGGAGGACCCGGACGGCCGTCAGTGCCTCGGCGACTACGTGACCAACCGCGAGACGCGGCTGTTCCACGTCGGCCGGCTCGACACCGAGACGGAGGGCATCATCATGCTCACCAACCACGGTGAGCTGGCCCACCGCCTCACGCACCCGAAGTACGGCGTGAAGAAGACCTACCTGGCCGCCGTCCAGGGCCCGCTGCCGCGCGACCTCGGCAAGCGGCTCAAGGACGGCATCCAGCTGGAGGACGGCTACGCCCGCGCCGACCACTTCCGCGTCGTCGAGAACACCGGCAAGAACTACCTGGTCGAGGTGACCCTCCACGAGGGCCGCAAGCACATCGTCCGCCGGATGCTGGCCGAGGCCGGCTTCCCGGTCGAGCGCCTGGTGCGGACGTCCTTCGGGCCGATCCCGCTCGGCGACCAGAAGTCCGGCTGGCTGCGCCGCCTCACCAACACCGAGGTCGGCATGCTGATGCGTGAGGTCGGCCTCTAAGGGCTCCTCACAAGGCCCGCGGCCGGTAGCTGTTCGGAAGTTCGAACAGAACCGGCCGCGGGCCTTTCGCTGTCCGCGTCCACCCTTTATAGTCAGAGTGACTATAAAGAAGGAGGCGGGCCCGTGAGCCTCGCGGACATACTCGGTCCTCTGCAACAGCCCCTGGTGACCGTCCTGGACACCCCGGTCAGCTGGACCGAGGTGCTGGGATTCGGCAGCGGGGCGCTCTGCGTCTGGCTCGTGGCCCGCCAGCACATCGCCAACTGGCCGATCGGCATCGCCAACAACGTCTTCTTCATCCTGCTGTTCGCGCAGGCCGGCCTGTACGCCGACGCCGGCCTCCAGATCGTCTTCATCACCCTCGCCGCGTACGGCTGGTGGACCTGGACCCACGGGGGTGGACCAGGATCCTCCGTCCTTCCGGTGCGCAGGACGACGCGCACCGAATGGACCTGGCTGCTCGCGGCGGGGGTGGCGGGGACCGCGGGGATCACGCTGCTGCTGGCCAGGGCCACCGACTCCACCGTCCCGTTCTGGGACGCGGCTACGACCTCGCTGTCGCTGATGGCGACGTACGGGCAGTGCCGGAAGCGGCTGGAGTCCTGGTGGCTCTGGATCGCGGCGGACGTGGTCTACATCCCGCTCTACGCGCACAAGGGGCTGTATCCGACCTCGCTGCTGTACGCCGGATTCCTCGCGCTCTGCATCGTCGGCCTGCGCAGCTGGCGCCGCGACCTTACGGCCCGTAACTCCCGTCCGCTGGAGGCGGTCACGGCATGAAGACGTACGGACACGGCCTGGTCCTCGGCAAGTTCTATCCGCCGCACGCCGGCCACCACCACCTCGTCCGGACGGCTCAGGACCACTGCGAACGGCTGACCGTGCTGGTCTGCGCCGCCTCCGTGGAGTCCGTTCCGCTCGCGGACCGGGTCGCCTGGATGCGTGAAGTCCACCCGGACGTCACGGTGGTGGGCGCGGTGGACGACACGCACATGGACGTCGACGACCCGGCGGTCTGGGACGCGCACATGGCGGTCTTCACCGCCGCCGTGCCCGAGCGGGTCGACGCCGTCTTCACCTCGGAGGCGTACGGAGAGGAGCTCGGCCGCCGCTTCGGCGCCGCGTCCGTGCTCGTCGATCCCGACCGCACGCTCTTCCCGGTCTCCGGCACCGCCGTGCGCGAGGACCCGGTCGGCTCCTGGGACTTCCTCCGCGCGCCGGTCCGGGCCGCTCTCGCCCGCCGCGTCGTCGTCCTCGGCGCCGAGTCCACCGGCACCACCACGCTCGCGCGGGCCCTCACCGGCCACTACCGGGCACGCGGCGGGGTCTGGGCGCGGACGGAGTACGTCGCGGAGTACGGGCGCGAGTACAGCGAACGCAAGCTCGCGGCTCTGCGCGAACGGTGGCCCGGAGCCGCCTGGGAGGACGTCACCTTCACCACCGACGACTTCCCCGTCATCGCCGAGGCCCAGAACGAGCGCGAGGAGACCGCCGCCCGCACCGGCTCACCGGTCCTCTTCTGCGACACGGACTCCTTCGCCACCACCGTCTGGCACGAGCGGTACGTCGGCGGCCGCAACCCGCTCGTCGAGGAGATCGCGGACCGGACAGCGCACCACCTCTGGCTGCTCACCGACCACGAAGGCGTCGCCTTCGAGGACGACGGGCTGCGCGACGGCGAGGAGCTGCGGCCGTGGATGACCGACCGGTTCCGCGCCGAACTCACCCGTACCGGAAGGCGGTTCATCGAGATCACCGGCCCGCCCGAGGTCCGCCTCGCGCAGGCCGTCGCCGCCGTGGACGAACTCCTCGCCACCGGCTGGGACTTCGCCGCACCGCTCCCGGAGAAACGATGAGCACCAGCGTACCGGAGGGCTACGACCCGCACGCCTTCCCGCCGTTCGCGGTCACCGTCGACCTGGCCGTCTTCACCGTCCGGGACGCGGCGCTCCATGTGCTGCTGGTGGAGCGCGGCCAGGAGCCGTTCCGGGGCCGCTGGGCGCTGCCGGGCGGCTTCGTCCTGCCGCGCGAGTCCGCCGACGAGGCCGCCCGCCGCGAGCTGGCCGAGGAGACCGGCCTCGGCCCGGACGCCGTCGGCGCCCTCCACCTGGAGCAGCTGCGCACCTACACCGACCCGGACCGCGACCCGAGGATGCGGGTCGTCTCCGTCGCGTACGCCGCACTCCTGCCGGATCTGCCCGAACCGCGCGGCGGCGGCGACGCGGCGAGCGCGCGGTGGTGGGCCACGGGCTCCACCGGACCGCTCGCCTTCGACCACGGCCGCATCCTCACCGACGCCCGCGACCGGATCGGCGCCAAGCTCGAATACACCTGCCTGGCCACGGAGTTCTGTCCCGCCGAGTTCACGCTCGGCGAGCTCCAGCAGGTGTACGAGACGGTGTGGGACGTCGAGCTTGACCGGCCCAACTTCCGGCGCAAGGTCCTCAACGCGCCGGGCTTCGTCCAGCCGGTGGACGGCCCGCCGCGCCGCACCGGCGGCCGAGGCAAACCGGCCGCGCTGTACCGGGCGGGCGGCGCCACGACCCTGCACCCGCCGCTGCTGCGCCCGCCACCCACCGAACCACCCCTCTCGCGCCCGGAAGGACGAACGCCATGACCATCGCCACCAGAAGACTGACCAAGCAGGCGGCCACCGGCTCGCTGACCGGGCTCGCGCTCGGTGACGCGCTGGGCTTCCCGACCGAGTTCAACGACGTGCCCTCGATCTTCGCCAAGTGCGGCCCCTGGCGGCACATGGGCCTCCCGACCCCCGCGATCGTCACCGACGACACCCAGATGACGATCGCGCTGGGCCGAGGCATCCGCACCGCCATGGACAGCGGACTGCTCACGCCGGAGCGCCTGGTGGACCCGGTACGCAGGGAGTTCATCGCCTGGTACCACTCGCCGGAGAACAACCGGGCCCCCGGCAACACCTGCCTCACCGCGTGCCGCATGCTCGAAACCACCCGCGTCTGGCAGGAAGCGAGCCAGACGCGCTCCAAGGGCTGCGGCGCCAACATGCGGGTCGCGCCGATCGGCCTCGTCCCCGGACTCAGCGACGAACAGCGCGCCGGCGCCGCCCAGCTCCAGGCCGCGCTCACCCACGGCCACCCCACCGCGCTGGCCGCCTCCGACCTGACCGCCCGCGCGATCCACCTCCTGGCCCAAGGCGCCGAACCGCTCGGCCTGGTAGGCCAGTTGCGCAGCTACGCCTACGACAACACCGGCCGCTACCACACCCGCTGGCTCGGCGACCTGTGGCGGTACGCCGGTGACGCCTCGCCCGAGGCGTTCATCAGCCGCGGCTGGGACGAGTGCCAGAGCGCGCTGGCCGCCCTCCAGGAGGCCCTGCGCGACCCGTCACCGGAGACGGACCCGTGCGAGCGGACCGGCGACGGCTGGATCGCCGAGGAGGCCCTCGCCACCGCCCTGCACTGCTTCCTGCTCTTCCCGGAGGACCCGCTCACCGCTCTGCGCCGGGCCGCCTGCACCCGCGGCGACTCCGACTCGATCGCCTGCCTGGCGGGCGCCTTCGCCGGGGCCCACCTGGGCGCGGGGGCCTGGCCTCAGGAGTGGTCGGAGCGCATCGAGTACCGGAGCGACCTGCTCTCCTTGGCGGCGCTCTGGGACGCTTGAGCGACCTCTACGCCGACGCCCGCCGGACCCGTACGAGAAAGTCCTCCACCGCCGCCCGGTCCGGCCCGGGCGGCAGCGGTGAGGTCCTGGCCGTCTCGTCGTTCTCCTCGGCCAGGCGGTTCATCCGGCGCTCCACCTCCGGCCAGGACACCTCGCCGCGCTTCACCGCCAGCAGCTCATCGCGCGCCTCGCCGACGTCGATGTGCAGCTCGCCGGTGCGCAGCAGCTCCCGGCAGCTCGCCAGCAGCCGCAGCAGGTGCATCGCGTGCTTCCAGCGCGGCTCTCCGTACTGCCGCACGTCCGCCTCCAGCTTCTTCCGCTGGCCCAGCGCGTAGCGGACGAACGTGGCGTGGGCCAGGCGGGAGACGAACGCGCCGCGCAGCTCCAGCAGTTCGCGGCCGGTGTCGTCCACGTACTCCACCAGCGGGGAGTGCAGGCACTCCAGCACGTTCGGGTTGGCCCGCAGCGCCAGCTCGCAGAAGCGCTCCAGCTCCCACGAGAACTGCTCCGGACCAGGGCCCTCGATGTGCGTCGGAGGCTTGGTGAGGTGCCAGAACAGCGGCGTGGGAGCCACGAACACGCCTCGCCGGTCGGTGTCGCTGTCCTCCGTCGCCAGACCGAACGCGCGTGAGCCCATCACACACGCGTAGACCGTGTGATCGCGTACGAGAGCCTCGTCGGCCGGAGTGATCATGGCGGCGAGCGTACGGGGGAGGAGGCCGCGGCGCCTCGGAGATTCGGGGCCCGCCGTCTCAGCCCAGCCGGATCTCTCCGCCCGAGACGGTGATCTGCTCGGCCGGCAGCGGGCGGGTCGCGGGGCCGGCCTCGACCGCCGCGTCCGTGATGGAGAACTTGGAGCCGTGGCACGGGCAGTTGATGGTGCCGTCGCTGACCGTCGAGACGAGGCACTGCGCGTGCGTGCAGACGGCGGAGAACGCCTTGAACTCGCCCTCCTCCGGCTGCGTCACCACCACCTTCCGCTCCTTGAAGACCGTGCCGCCGCCGACCGGGATGTCACTCGTCGCGGCGAGCTGCTGACCGCCGCCGGGAGAGGCGCCGGGCGACGCGGCATCCGACGCCGTGCCCGTCGGCGTACCGCTCGCGTCCCCTCCACCGCCCTCGTCGCCGGACGATCCGCAGCCGGTCACCAAGGCGGCGGCGCCCGCCGCTCCCGCGGTCAGAACAGTCCGTCGCCGTGCGTTCGCGTTCATGGGCTCTCCAGTTGTCGGGCGTGAGGGGCGGTCTCTGGTGGCCATGGTGGTGCCGGGGAGCGCGCAGGTGAAGCAACCGGGCGGGCCCGATTCACTTCCTGTACAGTCGTCCAGGAAATCGTCACCGGGAGGCCGGCCGCCATGCACATCGCCGCTCAGGTCCTGGTCGCGCTCGTCGCGCTGATCCACGCCTACTTCCTGGTCCTGGAGATGTTCCTCTGGGACACCGACCGCGGCCGCAGGGCCTTCGGCACGACCGCCGCCTTCTCCCGCGAGAGCGCCACGCTCGCCGCCAACCAGGGCCTCTACAACGGGTTCATGGCCGCAGGCCTGGTCTGGGGCCTCATCGCCGCCGACCCGGTCGCCTTCCAGGCGCAGGTCTTCTTCCTGACCTGTCTGATCGTCGCCGGGATCTACGGCGCCGCCACCGTGAGCCGGAAGATCCTCCACGTCCAGGCCGTGCCGTCCGCACTCGCCCTCGGCGCCGTCCTGCTCGCCGGCTGAGGTCGCGATGGCTCCCGCAGTCACCGACGGCAGCGCCGATCCGCGTACCGCGCGCACCCGCGCCAAGCTCCGCACCGCGCTGCTCGCCGCCTGCGAGCACCGGCCACTCGAACAGGTCAGCGTCGCGCAGGTGGTCCGCGGGGCCGGCGTCGGGCGCGCCACCTTCTACCTCCACTACGACGACCTGCACGCGCTCGCGGTGGACGCCTGCGCCGAGGCCGTCACCGAAGCGGTCGACGCCCTGCACGCCTGGGACGGCGCGCCGCCAGGACCGAACGCGCCACCGGCGCCGCTCGCCGCGCTCCTCGCGTCCGTCCACACCCGGGCGCCCGTCTACCGCGGCCTCCTGCGCGAAGGCGGCGGCGGACCGCTCGGCGAGCTGCTCCACCGGGAGCTGCGGCAGCGCAGCCTCGACGAGCTCTCCGCCCGCCGCCCGGCGGAGACCGGACACGACCTCACCGCGAGCGCGGTCGCCGGACTCTTCACCGGGATGCTCGCCGACTGGGTCCACGGGCGCGTCGCCGCGACGCCCGAACAGCTCGCCGGCCGGATCTGGCGCACGCTCCTCGCGGTCCACGCCACCGCCCGTCTCAACCGGAGAACGCGGTGACCCGGCCCGGCGCCGTCCCTCTAGGGTGATCAGGAGCAGTGCGGAAGTGAACGAGCGAGGAGTACGACGTGGCGGTACGAGCGGTCCGAGGCGCCGTCCAGCTGGAGCGGGACGAGGCCGGACACATGGACGAGCGGGTCGGTGAGCTGCTCACGGCCGTCCTGGAACGCAACGAGCTGGTCGCCGACGACCTGATCAGCATCTGGTTCACCGCCACCCCGGACCTGCACAGCGACTTCCCGGCCGCCGCCGCACGCGGCCTCGGCATCGTCGACGTACCCCTGATCTGCGCCCAGGAGCTGGACATCGAAGGCGCCATGCCGCGCGTCGTCCGCCTCCTCGCCCACGTCGAGACCTACCTCTCGCGCGCGGAGATCAGCCACGTCTACCTCGGCGCCACCGCCGCCCTGCGCAAGGACATCGCCCAGTGAGAACCGCCCTCGTCATCGGAACCGGGCTCGTCGGCACCTCCGCCGCCCTCGCGCTCTCCGGCCGCTCCGTCCACGTCCACCTCGTCGACCACGACCCCGAATCGGCCCGCACCGCCGCCGCGCTCGGCGCCGGTACGGACGAGCCGCCGGCCGGCCGCGTCGACCTGGCCGTCATCGCCGTACCGCCCGCGCACACCGCCACCGTCCTGGCCACCGCCATGCGTGACGGTGTGGCCCGCGGCTACCTGGACGTGGCCAGCGTCAAGGGCGGCCCGCGCCGCGAGCTGGAGGCGCTCGGCCTCGACCTCACGCCGTACATCGGTACGCATCCGATGGCGGGCAAGGAGCGCTCGGGGCCGCTCGCCGCCACCGCCGACCTCTTCGAGGGCCGCCCCTGGGTCCTCACGCCGACCCGGGACACCGACACCGAGGTCCTGAACCTCGCGCTGGAGCTGGTCGCGCTCTGCCGGGCCGTCCCGGTGGTGATGGACGCCGACGCCCACGACCGGGCCGTCGCGCTCGTCTCGCACACGCCGCAGCTGATCTCCTCCATGGTCGCCGCGCGTCTGGAGGAGGCCGACGAGAGTGCCGTACGCCTCTGTGGCCAGGGCATCCGCGATGTGACCCGGATCGCCGCCTCGGACCCGCGGATGTGGGTGGAGATCCTCTCGGCCAATCCCGGGCCGGTCGCCGACGTGCTGGCCGGGGTCGCCGCCGACCTGGAGGAGACGGTACGGGCGCTGCGCGGGCTGCACTCCGCCGACGAGGAGAAGCGGCGCGCGGGCACCGACGCCATCGAGGACGTCCTGCGCCGCGGCAACGCCGGCCGCGTCCGGGTCCCCGGCAAGCACGGCGCCGCTCCGGCCGCGTACGAGACCGTGGCCGTGCTCATCGGCGACAAGCCGGGCGAGCTGGCCGCGATCTTCGCCGACACGGGCCGGGCCGGGGTCAACATCGAGGACGTCCGCATCGAGCACGCCACCGGGCAGCAGGCGGGCCTGGTCCAGATCATGGTCGAACCGAGCGCGGCCCCGGTGCTGAGCGCCGCTCTCACCGAGCGCGGCTGGTCGATCCGGAGCTGAGGCCGGTGGAGCCGAGGTCGGTGGCGGAGGCGCCGCTGGTGTCCGGCGCCTCCGCCGTACGGGGTACAAGGGCGCGTCCGGCACTCGGTAACCTGGTACGAGGCCGTCCCCTGGCCCGCCCGTCCCCACCCCGTGTACCAGGAAGGTGTCCACCGCCGTGGAAACCGCAAGCTCCGCCGTGACCGTCGCCATCGACGGGCCCTCCGGCACCGGCAAGTCGAGCACCTCCAAGGCCGTCGCCGCCAAGCTCGGCCTGAGCTACCTGGACACGGGCGCGCAGTACCGGGCCATCACCTGGTGGATGCTGAACAACGGCATCGACGTGAACAACCCCTTCGAGATCGCGACCGCCGCCGCCAAGCCCGTGATCGTCTCCGGCACCGACCCGACCGGCCCGACGATCACCGTCGACGGCGAGGACGCCTCCGGACCGATCCGCACCCAGGAGGTCACCTCCAAGGTCTCCGCCGTCAGCGCGGTCCCCGAGGTGCGCACGATCATCACCGAGCTCCAGCGGTCCATCGCCGCGGCTGCCGTGGGCGGCATCGTCGTCGAGGGCCGCGACATCGGCACCACCGTGCTGCCCGACGCCGACATCAAGATCTTCCTCACCGCCTCGCCGGAGGCCCGCGCCGCCCGCCGCAGCGGCGAGGTCAAGGGCTCCGACCTGACCGCCACCCGCGAGGCCCTGATTCTGCGGGACGCCGCCGACTCCGGCCGGAAGACCTCGCCGCTCGCCAAGGCGGACGACGCCGTCGAGGTGGACACCACCGAGCTGACCCTCCAGCAGGTCATCGAGTGCGTCGTCACCCTCGTCGAGGAGAAGCGGACCGCCGCGTGAGCGACGCCACGGGGGCGCCGACGCTGCGCGGAGCGGCTGTCGGGCGGAGGATCGGGATCGGCCTGATGCACGGGCTGTGGAAGCCGCGCGTGCTCGGCGCGTGGCGCGTGCCCGCCGCCGGACCCGTCATACTCGCGGTGAACCACTCCCACAACATCGACGGACCGATGCTGATGGGCACCGCACCGCGGCCGGTGCACTTCCTGATCAAGAAGGAGGCGTTCGTCGGCCCGCTCGACCCGTTCCTGCACGGGATCGGCCAGATCGAGGTGGACCGTACGACCGTCGACCGCACCGCCATCAGCCACGCGCTCGGTGTGCTGGGGGACGGCGGAGCGCTCGGGATCTTCCCGGAGGGCACGCGGGGCGAAGGCGACTTCGCCTCGCTGCGGGCCGGACTCGCGTACTTCGCGGTACGCGGCGGTGCGCCGATCGTTCCCGTCGCCGTCCTGGGAAGTACGGAACGCCGTGGACGGTTGATACGAGGGCTGCCCCCGCTGCGCAGCCGCGTCGACGTCGTCTTCGGTGACGCGTTCGACGCGAGCGCCGGCGACGGGCGGCGTACGCGCAAGGCGCTGGACGAGGCGACCCTGCGGATCCAGGCGAAGCTCAGCGCCCACCTGGAGAGCGCCAAGCGCCTCACCGGGCGATAGGCGAGACTTGAGTAGTGGACCGCGCTGACCGTGGTCCATCGATGATGATGTAAAGAGGAACGGACTTCATGAACGACCAGATTCACTCCGGCGGCTCGGACCACGAGCACGGAGAACTTGGCGATGCCGAGTACGCGGAGTTCATGGAGCTCGCCGCGCAGGAGGGCTTCGATCCCGAAGAGGTCGAAGGCGCTCTCGGCGAGGCCGGTCACGGCCCGCTCCCCGTGCTCGCCGTCGTCGGCCGCCCCAATGTCGGCAAGTCGACCCTGGTGAACCGCATCATCGGCCGCCGTGAGGCCGTCGTGCAGGACAAGCCCGGTGTCACCCGCGACCGCGTCAGCTACGAGGCGGAGTGGGCGGGCCGCCGCTTCAAGGTCGTCGACACCGGCGGCTGGGAGCAGGACGTGCTGGGCCTGGACGCCTCCGTCGCCGCGCAGGCGGAGTACGCCATCGAGACGGCCGACGCGGTCGTCTTCGTGGTCGACTCCACCGTCGGCGCCACCGACACCGACGAGGCCGTCGTCAAGCTGCTGCGCCGCGCCGGCAAGCCCGTCGTGCTCTGCGCCAACAAGGTCGACGGCCAGAGCGGCGAGGCCGACGCCACCGCTCTCTGGTCGCTCGGCCTCGGCGAGCCCTACCCGGTCTCCTCGCTGCACGGCCGAGGCACCGGCGACATGCTGGACGCGGTCCTGGAGGCTCTCCCGGACGCCCCGGCCCAGAAGTTCGGCACCGCGCTCGGCGGACCGCGCCGCATCGCGCTGATCGGCCGTCCGAACGTCGGCAAGTCCTCGCTGCTGAACAAGGTCGCGGGCGAGGACCGGGTCGTCGTCAACGAGCTGGCCGGCACCACCCGCGACCCGGTCGACGAGCTGATCAACCTCGGCGGCATCACCTGGAAGTTCATCGACACGGCCGGTATCCGCCGCCGCGTCCACCTCCAGGAAGGTGCGGACTACTACGCCTCGCTCCGTACGGCCGCCGCCGTGGAGAAGGCCGAGGTCGCCGTCGTCCTGATCGACTCCAGCGAGTCCATCAGCGTCCAGGACCAGCGCATCATCACCATGGCCGTGGAGGCCGGGCGGGCCATCGTCGTCGCCTTCAACAAGTGGGACACGCTGGACGAGGAGCGCCGCTACTACCTGGAGCGCGAGATCGAGACGGAGCTCGCGCAGATCTCCTGGGCCCCGCGCGTCAACGTCTCGGCCGTCACCGGCCGGCACATGGAGAAGCTGGTCCCGGCGATCGAGACCGCGATCGAAGGCTGGGAGACCCGCGTCCCCACCGGCCGGCTGAACGCCTTCCTCGGTGAGATCGTCGCCTCGCACCCGCACCCGATCCGCGGCGGCAAGCAGCCGCGCATCCTCTTCGGCACCCAGGCGGGCACCAAGCCGCCGCGGTTCGTGCTCTTCGCCTCCGGCTTCCTGGAGCACGGCTACCGCCGCTTCGTCGAGCGCCGCCTGCGCGAGGAGTTCGGCTTCGAAGGCACGCCGATCCACATCTCGGTCCGGGTCCGCGAGAAGCGCGGCCGCAACAAGTAGCACGCACGACGGAGCCCCGGCACGGTCCGTGCCGGGGCTCTCGCGTATCCGCTCTCAGGACGTATCCGCTTCTCAGGACTCCCGAGATCCTGGCGGCAGTGCCGCGGGCCGGGGCCGTCCGGCGTGCCGGCCCACCCGCTGCCAGGAGCCGAGGGTGCCGGTGTGCTGGTTCTGGACGCTGCCGGTCCCGCTGTGGCGGCTCTGACCGGCCGGCGACGGGTGGCCGCCCAGCGGGGTCCGGGAGGCGAAGAGCCCGGCGCTGAAGGCCGGGAAGCGGAGGTTCTCCTCACCGCTCCGGTCACCCGGCAACGCCCGGAACGAGCGCCGGTACTCGGAGTACAGCGCGTCGTAGATCGGGGTGGCGGAGGTGCCCGCCGATGGATCCTGCGAGGGGCGCATGGCAGGAATCTGGCTCTGGTGCTGACGGGAGGGGTCGTATGAGTGCACGTAGGTGCCAACGACCTCACCGCCCGTCGGATGCGGCCCCGCCGGAGAAATCGCTGTTCGGCGGGGCTGCCCGAGCGGGCCGGACATGATCAGGTCCCGGCCAGCGGCATGGAGGCGGCGACCAGAACGCCGTTGACCGCGGCCTTCTCCAAAGCGTCCCGGAGCAGGTCCTCGCGCGGCTGCTGGCCGATGGTTCCGGCCGGCGCGGCGAAGACCAGGACCGTCTGCGACTTGTTGACCGCGGCCCGCCAGCCGTCGGTCACCTGGAGCGGCTGGTGGGCCTGCCACCAGGCGACCGGGTTTCCGCCGCCGGAGCCCGGCTGCAGCACGGCGTGCAGCT
Organism: Streptomyces sp. NPDC006174; assembly: GCF_040614075.1. Lineage (NCBI taxonomy): Bacteria > Bacillati > Actinomycetota > Actinomycetes > Kitasatosporales > Streptomycetaceae > Streptomyces > Streptomyces sp. NPDC006174. Next base: position 40,557 of record NZ_JBEXTJ010000010.1, read on the forward strand.
GGCCCACGGCGAGCAGCACCGACCAGCCGGGCAGCGGAGCCGGCAGCGCCGTCAGGTCGGGCGCCGGGTGGAAGCCCTGCTCCAGCAGCAGCTGGAGGAACTCGTCGCCCCCGCTGCCGTCGGTGCCGGGCCGGGCGACCGGCCCGGTCGGTTCGACGACCAGGGCCGGGCGGACATCGTCCTCGATGAGAACGAGACCGCTGGTGATGCCGAGGACGGCCTGTTCGGGCATGCGCCCCTCCGTATTCTTCTGCTCGCTGCCGGTGATGCTGCGCACCGCGCCCTGGAGCTGGTCCTCCGCGACCTTGACGACCTGCGAGGGGATGCACGTCGCGTGGGCGAACGCGAGCACGGCGGTCTCGTCACCGATGAACAGCACGGTGCTGGTGCGTTCCTGGTCGGAGTCGCCGGGGGTGCGGCAGGAGGTGCAGTCGTAGCTGCCGGGGGTGTCGTCGCCGACGAGCAGCCGGTCGGCTTCGTCGTCGCCGATCTCGGCGCGTACGTCCTGGCTGACGTCGAGCATGCGCGGCACGGGTGGCTCCTCGAACTCGGTGCGTGCGCCGGGGGGTTCCCGGCTCATGAAGAGACAACGCGGGATTCGTGGCCGGGGTCACGCACCGGCGGGAACCGAAGTGGAGACGGAGTCGACAGATCGCTACATCGATGAGTCGACCTCTGTGTTCCGGGAGTACGCCGAGGAGTCGGCCGCCGCGCTCCGGAAGCCTGTGGGCGGGCGCCGGCGGATATTGTCCGGAAGTTTTTCCCGGACGCAGGCAACCTCTTCGCTTTTCCTCACGTCAAGCACGGAGGAAAGCGTCGCCGGAACGGGTGGCGGGCAGGCGGCCGGACGCTGAACCGGTCGCCCTCAAAGCATGCTCCGGCCACCGGACGACGGCCGGGGAACCGGACGCGCGGCTTCCGGGAATGTGCTGGTCAGGCGCGGTTCCGGCGGTGCGACGAGGGCCTCGGCAGGAGCGATGCATTCCGCGGCGGAATCCAGCCGCATTCCGGACGTATTCCGGGTGGCGAACCGCCGGGACGTACAGTCACGACAGACCGGCCAGACCAGGGGGAAACGGCGAGCGCCATGCATATTTCATTTCTTCTGCACAATGCGTACGGCATCGGAGGGACGATCCGCTCGACCTTCACCCTCGCCCGCTCCCTCGCCGAGCAGCACGATGTGGAGATCGTCTCCGTCTTCCGGCACCGCGAGGCTCCGACGTTCGGCGTACCCGACGGTGTGACTCTGCGCCACCTCGTCGATACGCGCAAGAAGAGTCCGGCGTACGACGGTGACGACGCCGAACACGCCCGGCCCGCCACGGTGTTCCCACGCGGCGACAGCCGGCACAAGCAGTACAGCAGGCTCACCGACGCCCGGATCGCCGCCCACCTCCGAGGACTTGAGGCCGATGTCGTCGTCGGCACCCGTCCCGGGCTGAACGTGCACATCAGCCGGCAGACCCGCCGAGGCCCGGTGCGCGTCGGGCAGGAGCACCTCACGCTCGACAGCCACGGCTACCGGCTGCGGCGCGAGATCGCCCACCGCTACACGCTGCTCGACGCGCTCACCACCGTCACCCGCGCCGACGCCGCGGACTACCGCCGCCGGATGAAGCTGCCGGGCCTGCGGATCGCGGCCATCCCCAACGCCGTTCCCGAGCCCGCCTGTCCGCCCGCCGGCGGCGACCTCAAGTGGGTCGTCGCGGCGGGCCGGCTGCACCCGGTCAAACGGTACGACCTGCTGGTACGGGCCTTCGCCCAGGTCGCCGCCATCCGGCCGGACTGGCGGCTGCGGATCTACGGCGGCGCGGACGCCTCCGGCGACGAACGGGCCACGCTGCGCGCGCTCGTCGACCAACTGGACCTGCACAACCATGTGTTCCTCATGGGCTCGGTCAACCCCATGGAGGCCGAGTGGCCCAAGGGATCGATCGCCGCCGTCGCCTCGGACCGCGAGTCCTTCGGCATGACCATCGTCGAGGCGATGCGCGGCGGAGTGCCCGTCGTGGCCACGGACTGCCCGCACGGACCGGCCGAGATCATCGAGGACGGCGTCGACGGCCGTCTCGTACCGGCCGGCGACACCGACGCGATCGCCGCCGCGCTGCTCCAGCTGATCCAGGACGACGACCTGCGCCACCGGATGGGCGGCGCCGCGCTCGCCGCCTCGGAGCGCTTCGCGCCGGAGCGGATCGCGGAACGCCACGAGCGCCTCTACACCGAACTCCTCGCCCGAGGCGCCCGCGCCCGCGGCCACGGTCCGCTGCGCACCGCGCTCCACCGCACCCGGGGCAGCGTGCTCGACGGCGCGTACGCCCTCAGCTACAAGGCCGCCGGCGTACTCCGCAAGGGAAAGGCAGCATGACCACCGCCACCACCGTCCGCGCCGACTGCGCCGCCGATCCGGCCGGAGCGCTCACCTTCGACCTGGCCCCCACCGCCGCGCCCGGTCCCCAGGCCGTACTGCTCCTGCGCCACCGCGGAGCGACCGCTACCACGGTCCGGCTCCCGCTGAGCCCCACCGCGTCCGGCCGGCTGCGCGCGGTCCTGCCGACGACCACCGCACTGCCGGAAGGACGCTGGGACGCGTACGTCGAGGAGCCCGGCTCCGACCGTACGCTGACCGTCCTCCCGGGCCTGCGGGACCTGCGCACCCTCGTCGACCGCACCCCGGAATCCGGCACCGCCGCGATCAGCTCCCGGGTCCCGTACCCCACCGTCGACGGCCGCCTCGCGCTGCGCAGCTGGCATCGCGCGCCGCACGCCGAGGCCGGCACGCTCCGCGTCGGCCCGACCGGCATGAGTGCCGAGGGCGTGCTGTACGGGGTGGAGGTCGGCGAGGGTGCCGTGGTGGAGGCGCGGCTGCCGGGGAAGCCGGCGCGGGTCCACCGGGTGCCGCTCACCGCCGCCGGAGAGGCGGGCGGCTTCGCCTTCACCTTGCCGTACGGGCCGCTCGCCACCGAGCCCGTCACCGAGGAGCAGCTCTGGCGGCTGTGGCTGATCCCGTCGGCCGGCGCGAAGGCGGTCAGGATCTCCCGGATCCTCGACGACATCTGGTGCCGCGACAAGACCTACGTCTATCCGAGCCGCACGGTGGCCGGCGGTGTCCTCGCCACGGCGTGCTACACCACCGCGAACGACCTCGGCGTCCGTCTGGACCCCGCGCCCGCCTGAGCGGCTTGCGGACAAGACCTGTCCGCAGGTCCTGGCAGACTCGTCCTCATGTTGGAGACCTCGGCACGACTGCTGCGTCTGCTCTCGCTGCTCCAGGCCCACCGGGACTGGTCCGGCGCCGACCTCGCCGAACGGCTCGGCGTCACCCCGCGCACCGTGCGCCGGGACGTCGACAAGCTGCGCGAGCTCGGCTACCCGGTGAACGCCAGCCCCGGCACCGGCGGCGGCTACCAGCTCGGCGCCGGGGCCGAGCTGCCGCCGCTCCTGCTCGACGACGAGGAGGCCGTCGCGGTCGCCGTGGGGCTGCGCACGGCGGCCGGCCACGGCATCGAGGGCATCGGCGAGACCTCCGTACGCGCGCTGGCCAAGCTGGAGCAGGTGCTGCCGAACCGGCTGCGGCGCCGGGTGAGCGCGCTCGGCGCCTTCACCGTGCCGATGCTGCGCGGCGCGGACACCGCCACCGTCGACCCGGCCCTCCTCACCGAGCTCGCCGCGGCCTGCCGGGACAGTGAGCGGCTCCGCTTCTCCTACCGCGCCCACGACGGCTCGGACACCCGCCGGACCGTGGAACCGCACCGGCTCGTCTGCACCGAGCATCGCTGGTACCTGGTCGCCTGGGACCTGGAGCGGGCGGACTGGCGGACCTTCCGGGTCGACCGGATCACCCCGACACCTCCGCACGGCCCCCGTTTCACACCTCGGCCTCCGCCCGCCGAGGACCTGGCCGCCTATGTCTCCCGGGGTGTCTCGGTCTCCGCCTACGCGGCGCGGGCGGTGGTCCTGCTGAAGGCTCCGGTGGCGGAGGCCGCCCGCCGCATCTCGCCGTCCGCCGGAGTGCTGGAGCCCGTCGACGCGGAGACCTGCCGGCTGACGGCGGGCGCGCCCGACCTGGACGTCCTGGTGATCCACATCCTGCTCATGGGGATCGACTTCGAGGTGGTCGAGCCGCCCGAGCTCACCGAGGTGATGGTCCGGGCGCGGGACCGGCTCGACCGGGCGCTCGCCGGATCCCGACCGGACTCCTGCCCGGTGGCGGAATCGTGAGGAAATGTACGACAGGTATAAGGGAGCATGAAATTCAGGTGTCGCGGCCATTCGGTCGACCGGCCCATGGACGGTAAAAGCGGCAGGTCATCGCAGGTGTTTCCGGAGCATGGAGACGGGTCTCGCCGCGCGGCCGTCCGAGGTGGCCGGCCAATTCGCGACACCGCTTCCGGACGGGCCGTTCGGGTGAATAAGGCGGGATATACGGGTGTGGGGATTCCGTGACACAAGCGTGACCGCAGCGGTACGCCGGGATGCGAGGGCCGGACGCGCGGCCCGGCCTTCCGTCCGCGTCCGCGGCCGCCTACGGTTAAGGGTATGGCCTCTGAACCGACCCCTCCCGCACAGCCGGACGACGCCCCCGACTCGTACGTCGGCCTCGGTGCCGACGCCGCCGAACAGCAGGCGAGAAGCCGTGGCTGGGACACCGTCCGGGCGGTCCCGCCGGGCACGTTCCTGACGATGGAGTTCCGCTCCGGACGTATCAACTTCCAGGTAGAGGACGCCACGGTGACCCGCTGCTGGGTGGGCTGACACCCGTACCGCGTTGATACGGCGAGGGCCCCGACCATGCGGTCGGGGCCCTCGCCGTTGTCCGTGGATGTGTCCTAGCCGCCCGTCACCGGACCGGCCTGGGCCGGGCTCGTGGCGGTCCGGGAGCCGTGTTCCGGGTGCGCCGGCGGGCGGCGGGTGCCCGCCGGCGCCGCCTGCGGCCGCTCCGGACAGACCGTGGGCGCGTGGTGCGCCCGCGCCCGGGCGCCGGTGGCCAGGTGCGCGGTAGGGGCGCTCCCGCCGGCCGTGAGGGTCGCGCCCTCGGCGGCGATGGACTGCGGGAGCAGCACCGGCTGAGGACCGCCTTCGGGCAGCCGTACCGGACGGCCCGTCCGGCGCCGCGCGCGCCACTGCTCGCGCACGCCGAAGACCCAGCTCTCCGCCCGCGCGATCAGCGGCTCGAACCAGGGCAGCGCCAGCAGGATCAGCAGACCCGCCGCCCAGCCCAGCACCACATCGCTGAGCCAGTGCGTGCCGATGTAGACGGTGGTGAGGCCGACGCCCAGCGAGACCGTGGCCGAGACCGCCGACAGATAGCGCCTGGCCCGGGGCGTGGTGGCCAGATAGGCGAGGATTCCCCAGGTCACGACGGCGTTGGCGGTGTGGCCGGAAGGGAATATATCGCCGCCCGCGAACATCTCGGCCGAGCCGATCTGCGTCGCGTAGTGCGGTCCGAGCCGTCCGAGGCCCAGCTTGACCGCGCCCACCGTCACATTGAGCAGCAGCAGCGAGGTGCCGAGGACCAGCAGCGGCCGCAGCGTGTGCTGACGCCAGGAGCGCCAGCCCAGCCAGCAGGCCACCATCACCGCCGTCGGGCCGCGCTGGCCGAGCACGACGTAGTAGTCGAGGAAGGCGTGCAGTTCGGGCCACTGCTGGTAGGGCCGGAACAGCATGACCTTCCAGTCCAGGGCCACCAGCCAGGACGTCACGAGCACGGCGAAGACGATGGCGAGATAGAACGCCAACGTCCCGCCGAAGAGGGCGGCACGGTGGCGGCTCATCCGCGGTGCCACTATCTTCGGCGGTTCCGGCTCCCGGTCCAGGCGGGCAAAGATGTCGGTACGCACCCAATCGACGTTACAGCGAGTGAGTGTGTGTGCAGGCCAATCCGGCCGCTTTGTGATGACGATGTGATGTGGACTCCGTCTCAGAACGATGACTTTTTCCGGGCCGGGAGAAGAATTTCCGTGATCTTGCGTCCCTTTTCCTCAGGGTTCTGTTCGGAAGCGTGTTTGATCTTCCGGGCAATTTCGTACACGGGAATCCAGAGGAATTGATCCGGCCATTCGGGGGAGGCGCACACCGCTCCGGACCGCCGCAGCCAGGCCCACGAGCGGGACTTCCGTGGCGTACGACACACTGTGCGGCGGACCGGTGTATGAGGTGGGCCACGTGTCACCAGGCCGAACTCGCGTACGCTGACGGCGCACTCGCCGGTCGATGCCGGGCCCCGGGAGACGCGATACATGAGGTCCCCGCCGGTCCACCGAGCGCGAGGGACTCATCGGGAGGTACGGAGATGTCCGGGACGACCACGGCCGGAGCCAGGCTGCGCCGAGCCGCCGACGGCGCCAACCGCTGGGTCGTCCTCGTCGTCCTCTGTCTCAGCCTGCTGGTGGTCGCGCTCGACGCGACCGTGCTCCACGTCGCGGTCCCCTCGGTCACCGAGGACCTGCGCCCGAGCGCCACCGGACTCCTCTGGATCGTCGACGCCTACCCTCTCGTCTGCGCCTCGCTGCTCATCCTCTTCGGCACGCTGGGTGACCGGATCGGCCGACGGCGGGTGCTGCTTTTCGGCTACGCGCTCTTCGGCGCCGCCTCGCTGCTCGCCGCGACCGCCGACACGCCGGCCGTCCTCATAGCGGCCCGCGCCCTGCTCGGCGTCGGCGGCGCGATGATCATGCCCGCCACCCTCTCGATCCTGCGCCAGGTCTTCCCGGACCGGCGGGAGCGGGCGATGGCCATCGGCGTGTGGACCGCGGTCGCCGCGGTCGGCGCCGCCACCGGACCGGTCGTCGGCGGCTTCCTGGTCGAGCACTTCTGGTGGGGTTCGGTCTTCCTGATCAACATCCCGCTGATGGCGGTCATCCTGCCGCTCGGCCGCTGGCTGCTGCCGGAGTCGCGCGGCGCCGACGACGGCCCGTGGGACGTGCTGGGCGCGCTGACCGCCGCGGCCGGAGTGCTCGGGGTCGTCCTCGGCGTCAAGCGGCTCGGCGGCGGCGCGGACCTCCTGGACCCGGTCGCGCTGGGCCCGTCGGCCCTCGGGCCGGCGCTCCTGATCCTCTTCGTACGCCGTCAGAGGCGCCGTACACACCCGCTCATCGACATCACCATGTTCGCCCGACCGGCCTTCTCCACCGCCGTCGGCTGCATCGTGCTCGCCATGCTGGCCCTGGTCGGCCTCCAGCTGATCGCCGTCCAGTACCTCCAGCTGGTGCTCGGCCTCAGCCCGTTGGAGACCGGCCTGCGGCTGCTTCCGCTGACCTTCGCCGCGATGGCCGCGGGTGCCACCGGCTCGTACACCCTGCGCCGCGTCGGACCCCGCAAGATGGTCGGCTGGGGCTTCGTCCTGACGGCCTCCTCCGTGCTGCTGCTCACCTCGATGGGCCACCACGACCGGCCCGCCCTGCTGACCTGCGCCTTCGTCCTGCTCGGCTTCGGACTCCAGACGACGCTGTTCGGTGCGTACGAGTCGATGCTCAGCGACGCACCGGCCGAGCGGGCGGGCGGGGCGGCGGCGATAGGGGAGACCTCCTACCAGCTCGGCGCGGGCCTCGGCATCGCGCTCCTCGGCAGCGTCATGAACGCCGCGTACGCCCCGGGACTCGCCTCCTTGCGCGACCAAGGCGTGCCGGCCCGCGCCGGTGCCGAGGCCTCACACTCGCTCGGCGAGGCCTACCAGGTGGCCGCGCAGCTCGGCGGGCCGACCGGTGAGCTGCTGCGCTCCACGGCCCGGCACGCCTTCGTCGGCGGGCTGCACGTCACGCTCTTCGTCAGCGCGGGCCTGCTGCTGCTCGGCGCGCTCGCCGCACTGCGGCTGCCGCGGGCCATGGACTGTCCGCCGAAGGACGCCTGCCTCCTGACCGACCGCCCGGCCACCGCACCCGGAGCTCCTGACAGCACGGCCTCCGCGCCCGAGTCCCATGCCGCCGCCCCGGCTCCCGCTCCCGAGCACAAGGCCGCCCGCCTGCCGCTTCCCGCGCGGCGCGAACCGGTCGAGGCCACCGGCTCTGGACGAGCGGCACGCTGAGCCGTAACGTCTCCACGACGTTTCGACTACCACTGCTAGTTTTCGGAGGCGGCGGCCGACCACCGTCCCTCCGCACCCCGTGCGAGCCGCCGGAGGCACCCTCATGACCAGCACCGAGTCCGCGAAGCCGTCGAAGCTCCCGCCGTTCGACGCCACCGATCCTCTCGGCATCGACGATCTGCTCGGCGCGGACGACCTCGCGATCCGCGACACCGTCCGCACCTGGGCCACCGACCGGGTCCTGCCGCACATCGCCGAGTGGTACGAGAAAGGCGAGCTGCCCGGCATCCGGGAGCTGGCCCGGGAGCTTGGCTCGCTCGGCGCGCTCGGCATGTCGCTCGACGGGTACGGCTGCGCCGGAGCGAGCGCCGTCCAGTACGGGCTGGCCTGCCTGGAGCTGGAGGCCGCCGACTCCGGGATCCGTTCGCTCGTCTCCGTACAGGGATCGCTCGCCATGTACGCGATCCACCGCTTCGGCTCCGAGGAGCAGAGGCGGCGGTGGTTGCCCGGCATGGCGGCCGGTGAGATCATCGGCTGCTTCGGGCTGACCGAGCCGGACCACGGCTCGGACCCGGCCGGGATGCGGACGTACGCCAAGCGCGACGGCGAGGACTGGATCCTCACCGGCCGCAAGATGTGGATCACCAACGGCTCGGTCGCCGGCGTCGCGATCGTCTGGGCGCAGACCGACGACGGCGACGAGGGGCGGGGCATCCGCGGCTTCGTCGTACCGACCGATTCACCCGGCTTCTCGGCGCCGGAGATCCGCCACAAGTGGTCGCTGCGCGCCTCGGTCACCAGCGAGCTGGTCATGGACGGCGTACGGCTTCCGGCCGACGCGGTGCTGCCGGACGCGACGGGTCTGCGCGGTCCGCTCAGCTGTCTGAGCCATGCGCGGTACGGGATCGTCTGGGGCGCCATGGGCGCGGCGCGGGCCAGCTTCGAGTCGGCCCTCGACTACGCGAGGACCCGGGAACAGTTCGGCCGTCCCATCGGCGGCTTCCAGCTCACCCAGGCCAAGCTCGCGGACATGGCCGTGGAGCTGCACAAGGGCATCCTGCTCGCCCACCATCTGGGCCGCCGCATGGACGCGGGACGGCTCCGCCCCGAGCAGGTCAGCTTCGGCAAGCTCAACAACGTGCGGGAGGCGATCGAGATCTGCCGTACCTCGCGCACGATCCTCGGTGCCAACGGGATCTCGCTGGAGTACCCGGTGATGCGGCACGCGACGAACCTGGAGTCGGTGCTCACGTACGAGGGCACCGTGGAGATGCACCAGCTGGTGCTGGGCAAGGCGCTCACCGGTCTCGACGCCTTCCGGTGACCACGACGCGTCCGAAGAGGCGCGCCGACCGGAGGCGCTGACCGGAACTTTCCGGCGAGCGCCCTGCTCAGCTCTGGTTGAAGAATCCGTCGGCCTTGCGGCCGGCGGCCTCTCCGGCGACCACCTGCGTGTCGGCCGGGGAGAGCAGGAAGACCCGGGTGGCCACCCGGTCGATCGAACCGCGCAGGCCGAAGATCAGGCCGGCGGCGAAGTCCACCACACGCTTGGCGTCGGCGGCGTCCATGGCCGTGAGGTTGACGATCACCGGGACACCGTCCCGGAACAGCTCACCGATGGCCCGTGCGTCCCGGAAGCTGTCCGGGGTCACCGTCGCGATCCGGCGGTCCTGCTCCTGCGCCGTCTCGGCGGCCACCTGCACCCGCGGGTCGGTGACCCAGGCCTGGTTGCCCGTGCCCGTCTCCGCACCCTCGGCGTACTCGTCGTCGTAGTACCGCTCGTCGTTGTCCTCTACGAGGCCCAGCCACGCACTCGCCTTGCGCACCGATCCCATGGACGCCTCCTCTCAACCGCGGTTCCTTGGTGTTCCGCATCTCTTTCGTATCCCTATGGTCGTCCATGATGCGGATACCGCGCCAAGTGGATAGTCGCCGCACAGGTGATTCGTGACGGTACTGGTGCAGAACATGTGGCGGTTCGTCAAGGTTCTTCCTGCACAAGGCCTGCCCCGTGAGGAAAATATGATGCGCCGGTCCGTACGGGTGACATGGGGGACGTACGGGTGAACGGATCACTCGATACGATGCACGGCGCTCAGGTGCGCGAGTGGCGCGCACCGGCTGGAACGGCTCGCGGGGGATCGGCATGTTCGGAATCGTGAGGCCCTGTACGCACCGGCTCTCCGAAGGTCTGCGGACCGAGTGGATGGCCCATCTCTGCGGTCTCTGCCTGGCCCTGAGGGCGGATCACGGGCAGTTTGCCCGGATCGTCACGAACTATGACGGTCTGATCGTCTCGGTTCTGACGGAGGCTCAGACCGGCACCACGCCCGCCGGGCGGCGCACCGCCGGGCCGTGTCCGCTGCGCGCCATGCGGACCGCTCCGGTCGCCCAGGGTGAGGGAGCCAGGCTCGCCGCCGCCGTCTCGCTCGTCCTCGCCTCGGCCAAGGTCCGCGACCACGTGGCCGACCGGGACGGGCTGTTGGCCCGCCGGCCGGTCGCGGCGGCCGCGCGGCGGGTGGCGGCAGGCTGGGAGGGGGCCGGAGCGCGTACGGGAGCGGCGCTCGGCTTCGACACCGCGCTCCTGGTGGACGCGGTCGACCGGCAGACCGGCATCGAGACGCTCGCCGGGCCCGGTACGCCGCTGCTGACGGTCACCGAACCCACCGAGACGGCCACCGCGGCCGCCTTCGCGCACACGGCGGTCCTCGCCGGGAAGCCGCAGAACGCGGCGCCGCTCGCGGAGGCCGGACGGCTCTTCGGACGGCTCGCGCATCTGCTGGACGCCGTGGAGGACCGGGAAGCTGACGCCGCGTCGGGTGCCTGGAACCCGCTCACGGTGACCGGTACGCCGCTGACCGAGGCGCGCCGGCTCTGCGACGACGCGCTGCACGGCGTCCGGCTCGCGCTGCGCGAGGTGGAGTTCACCGACGGCAAGCTCGTGCACGTCCTGCTCGCCCATGAGCTGCGGCGCTCGGTCGACCGGGCGTTCGGCACGTCGTCCTGCTCGCACACGGGGCTTGAGCTGCCGGAGGGCATGCTGTCGCCCGACGCCTCCTTCGGGCCGCCGCCCGGGAACCCGTACGGGCCGACTCCCGGCAATCCGTACGGTCCCACCCCTGGCGGTCCCGCCGCTCCGCCGCCGCCCCGGCCGCCGCGCGAGAGGCGCGGGCTGATCGCCGGGTGCCTGGTGTGGGCCGGGCTCGCCTGCACCTGCCAGCTGTGCTGCGGGAGCTACGAGGACCCGTGGAGCCGGGAGCGGCGGGAGGCGCCGTGCCAGGACTGCGGCGACTGCTGCGAGGGGTGCGACTGCTGCGGCCAGTGCGGCGAGGGGTGCTGCTGTTGCGGTGACTCCTGCGGGTGCGACTGCTGAGCCCGCAGGAGCCACCGGCCCCGGGCTACTTCGGCTCGGGGCCCTTCAGCTCCGGCGGCGAGATCTGGGACTCCTCGATCGCGGACTCGGTGGTGCCCCACTTCTTCAGGATCCGGTCGTAGGTCCCGTCCTTCTTGAGCTGGTTGACCGCCGCCTGGAAGGCCGGGGTCAGCGGGCTGCCCTTCTTGAAGGCGAAGCCGACGTCGAGCCGCTTGTACTCGTTGAGGAAGCGCAGTCCCTCCTGCTGGGTCACGGCGTAGCGCAGTCCGTTGATGGTGGACATGTTCACGTCGGTGCGCTTCTGCTTGAGGGAGAGCCAGACCGCCGCCGGGTCGGCGTAGGTCTTCACCTCGTAGGGCTTCTTGCCCTTCTCCGCGCACCGGGGCAGGTTCTCCTGGAGCGCGACCTCGAAGGTGGTGCCCGCGCCGGTGGAGACGTTCAGGCCGCACAGGTCGGTGAGGTCGGTGATCTCCTTCAGCTTGCTGTCCTCGCGGACGGCGAAGCCCTGGCCGTCGTTGATGTACGTCACGAAGTCGATGGTCTTGCGGCGTTCGTCGGTCACGCCGAAGTTTCCTGTGCCCAGGTCGTACTTCCCGCTGCCGAGCGCCGGCAGGATCGCCTCGAAGGAGGCGACCTCGCGCTTCAGCTCCACGCCGAGCACCTTGGCCACCGCGTCCGCGAAGTCGACGTCCGCGCCGGAGAGCGTGGTGCCGTCCTCCTCGTAGAAGGCTCCGGGCGGCGAGCCGGTGGCGGCCGCGATCCGCAGGGTGCCGGCCTTTTGGACCTCCTCCGGCAGCAGCTCCGCCACGGCGTCGGCCTTCTTCACCGCGGACACCACGTCCTTGGTCGGTGTCTTCCCCGTGGCCTCGCCCTCGGTGGTGCTCGCGCCGGGCTCCGCCGGGTCCGCGCAGCCGGTGAGCGTGAGCGCGGCGGCGGTGATCAGAGCGAAAAGGGCGCTATGGCGTGATCTGGGCATGGCTCTGTTTTTCTCCGGGTTCGTCAAGGTATGCCGACCGGCCCCGGGCCCGGCAGGGCGCGGAGCGGCGACGACAGGTTCGGTGGTGCGTGAGCGCGTACGTGCAGTGGTGCGTGAGCGCGGGAAGGTGCGGCGGAGCGAGGGGAGGGTGACGCGGTGTGTGGAGGTGAAGTCACGCGAGGAACGGTGCTCGAACGCCTTCAGAGCAGGCGTGAGCAGGAAAAACCGGACAGCAGGCGGTCAGCTCAACAGGAAGAGGACCACACGCGACCGAAGTCGATGTGGGAGCGGGTGACCAGCCACTGCTGCGAATACATGGAGCCAGTGGAACAGGCATCCGGGTGCGCGTCAACCAGGATGAGACAAGCCGCTCAGAGTGTGGACAGGCTTGACAATGCGCCGTGTTCACCGCTTATCTCGGAGGCGGACCGGCGCTGAGGGGCCCGGTCCGTGTGTGGTTCGTGGTGTGAAGGTACGCCCCGTGTTCGATCTCAGCATCCACGGAGCCCTCGCATGCCCCCGCAGACCGACCTCCTGCCTCCCTCGTCCTCCGCGCCACCCGTCAGATACGGCGGCGACAGTGCGGTCCCCCGCATCGTCCCCGTACGCCGAACGGGCCGCTGGGCAGCGGCTGTTGCCGTGCTCGTCCTTCTCGCGCTGGCGCTGAACTCGGTCATCCGCAACGAGGCCTTCGAGTGGGACGTCGTCGTCTCCTACTTCGCCACCGCCTCCGTCCTGCGCGGGCTCTGGCTCACCCTCTGGCTCACCGCCGTCGTCATGGTGCTCGGCTTCGCGCTCGGAGCGCTCCTCGCTGTGCTCCGCCTCTCCGGCAACCCGGTTCTCCAGACGGTCAGTTGGGGATACGTCTGGCTGTTCCGGTCCACGCCGATCCTGGTCCAGCTGCTGTTCTGGTTCAACATCGGCGCCCTGTACCCGCAGATCCTCGGCGTCTCCACCGTCACGCTCCTCGGCCCGGTCACCGTCGCCGTCGTCGGACTGACCCTGCACGAGGCCGCGTACGCCGCCGAGGTCGTCCGCGGCGGCATCCTCTCCGTCGAACGCGGCCAGATCGAGGCCGCGCAGTCCCTCGGCCTCGGTCCCTGGCGGCGCTTCCGGCGGATCGTGCTGCCGCAGGCGATGCGCTCCATCGTCCCGCCGGCCGGAAACATGCTGATCGGCACGCTCAAAGGCACCTCGATCGTCAGCATCATCGCCGTGCAGGACCTGCTCTACTCCGTCCAGCTCGTCTACCACCGCACCTACCAGGTCATCCCGCTGCTCCTCGTCGCCACCCTCTGGTACGCGCTCGTCACCTCGCTGCTGAGCATCGGCCAGCGCTATGTGGAGCGCTACTACGCGCGCGGTACGGCAGGTGCCCGATGAGCACCGCGCCCACGCTCGTGGTGATAGGCGGCGGCCCGCGCGGCACCGGCGTCATCGAGCGCATCGCCGCCAACGCCCGTGAGCTGTACGGGGACTTGCGCCTGGACATCCACCTCGTCGACCCCTATCCGGCCGGCGGCGGACGGATCTGGCGGCCGGACCAGTCGCCGCTGCTCTGGATGAACTCCATGGCCGAGGACGTCACCATGTTCACCGACGAGACGGTCGAGCTGGCCGGACCGGTCGTCGCGGGACCGGCCCTGCACGCCTGGGCCGAGGATGTCCGCGCCGGCCGCGTCACGCCGGACGCCGAGCCCGCCGTCCTGGCGGAGATCCACGGCCTCACCGGCCAGGACTTCCCCAGCCGGCGGCTCCAGAGCGCCTACCTCCGCTGGACCTACCAGCGCGCACTGGCCGCTCTGCCGCCTTCCGTCACCGTCCACGAGCACCGCACCACCGCCATCGCCGTGACCGGCCCGCGCGGCTCCCGCCAGCGCGTCCGGCTGAAGGACCGCACCGAACCGCTCCTCGCCGACCTCGTCGTCCTGACCGTCGGTCACCTGGACGCACAACAGAAACCGGAACAGGCTGAGTTGAGCGACTTCGCGGCGCGGCACGGACTGCTCCACCTGCCACCCGACTTCACCGCCGACACCGACCTCACCGCGCTGCCCGCCGGCGAACCGGTCATCGTCCGCGGCTTCGGCCTCGCCTTCATCGACCTGATGGTCCTGCTCACGGAGGGCCGCGGCGGCCGCCACGAGAACGGCGTCTACGTGCCTTCGGGACGCGAGCCCGTGCTGTACGTCGGATCGCGGCGTGGCGTCCCGTACCACTCCAAGATCGGCTACACCTGGACCGGTGAACGTCCTTCGCTGCCACGCTACTTGACGCCCGCCTGGGCCGATGAGCTGCTGAGCCGGACCGGTCCGCTCGACTTCCGGCGCGATGTGTGGCCGCTGGTCGCCAAGGAGCTCGGCCACGCCCACTACCACCGGCTGTTCACCGCCCACCCCGAGCGCACCACGCTGGACCTTGAGGTCTTCGACGCGAAGTACGCCGCCGCCGACCCCGGCAGCGCCGAGCTGGCCGACCTCGTCGCCGGCGCCGTACCCGATTCCGCCGACCGGCTCGACCTGGACGCGCTCGACCGGCCGCTGGACGGCGTGACGTACGAGAGCGGCGAGGCGCTCCAGGACGGGCTGCGCGACTACATCACGGCCGACCTGACGCGCCGTCATGACCCGGATCACAGCACGGATCTCGCGGTCTTCCTCGGGCTGCTCTCCGCCTACGCGCAGCTCATCCGGCTCGGCGACATCGGCAACTGGTGGCACGGCTTCTTCAGCTACCTCGCCTCCGGCCCGCCAGGACCCCGCCTGGAGCAGCTCCTCGCGCTCTCCCGGGCCGGTGTGGTGCGCTTCCTCGGCGCCTCCATCGCCGTGGAGGCCGACGAGGAGCGCGGCGTCTTCCGGGCCTCCTCCGCCACCGTGCCCGGCGAGCGGACCGAAGCCCGCGCACTGGTCGAGGCCCGCCTGCCGGACCCCTCGCTCCGCCACACCGCCAGCCCGCTGCTGCGGACCCTGTACGAGGGCGGGGCCGCCGTCACCGACACCGGGCTGCTCTCCGTGGACCCGGGCGACAGCCGCATCGTCGACCGCGAGGGCCGCCCGCACCCGCGCCGCTTCGCGCTCGGCCCGTTCACCACGGCCCGCAACAGCGGCGCCTTCACCCGGCCCCGTACCGGCGGACCCGCCTTCCGGCAGAACGACGCCACCGCACGCGCCGCCCTCACCTTCCTGCGCGACCTCTCCTGTCACGGCCGCCTCGCCTCCTGAAACCGCCGCAGCTCCTTCCCGCAACCCCGCTCCCAAGGAACCCCGCCATGTCGCTGACCAGCGATCCACCCATCGATCCATCCGCCGGAACGCCCGACGGTCCAGCTGCCGGGAAGGCCGCCGACCCCGGCGCCGACTACGGAGAGCTGACCGTCGTCCCGGCCCGCCATCCCTGGCGCTGGGTCGCGGTCGCCGTGACCGCGATCCTGGTCGCCCAGTTCATCAACGGGCTGGTCACCAACCCCGGTTGGGAATGGGACGTCTTCGCTCAGTTCTTCACCGCGCCGGTCATCCTCAAGGCCGTCTGGCTCACGCTCCAACTGACCTTCTACGGAACGGTCCTCGGCTTCGCGCTCGGCATCGTGCTGGCGTTCATGCGGCTGTCGGCGAGTCCGTTCCTGCGGACGGTCGCGTACGGCTACATCTGGGCGTTCCGCTCGATCCCGCTCATCGTGCAGCTGCTGTTCTGGTTCAACCTGGCCTACCTGTACAAGGAGCTGCAGTTCGGTATCCCGTTCGGGCCGGGCTTCTTCACCTTCGACACGATGAACCTGGTCGGCGCGGTCAGCGCGGCCGTCCTCGGCCTCGCGCTGCACCAGGCGGCCTACGCGGCGGAGATCGTACGCGGTGGCGTACTGGCCGTCGGCGGCGGCCAGTTGGAGGCGGCGGCCGCTCTCGGCATACCCAAAATCCGGCAGCTGCGCCGGATCGTGCTGCCGCAGGCGATGCGCTCGATCCTGCCCAACGCGGCCAACGAGATCATCTCGCTCTTCAAGGGCACGTCGATCGTCTCCGTCATGGCCATTGGCGAGCTCTTCTACCAGGTCCAGGTCGTCTACGGCCGCAGCGGCCGGGTCGTCCCGCTGCTGATGGTCGCCACCGCCTGGTACATCCTCCTGACCACCGCCCTCTCGGTCATCCAGTACTACGTCGAACGTCACTACGCGAAGGGGGCCGTGCGATGAGCGCGCCCGGCGAAGCCATGGTCGAGATCCGCTCCGTACACAAGAACTTCGGTTCGCTGGAGGTGCTGCGCGGCGTCGACCTGTCGGTGCGGCCCGGCGAGGTCACCGTGATCCTCGGCCCCTCCGGCTCCGGCAAGTCCACGCTCCTGCGCACCATCAACCACCTGGAGAAGGTCGACCAGGGCTGGATCAGCGTCGACGGCACGCTCGTCGGCTACCGCAGGGACGGCAACAAGCTCTACGAACTCCGCGAACGCGAGGTGCTGCGCCAGCGCACCAAGATCGGGTTCGTCTTCCAGAACTTCAACCTCTTCCCTCACCTCACCGTGGTGGAGAACATCATCGAGGCGCCCGTCTCCGCACTGCGCCGGCCCCGCAAGGAGGCCGTCGCGGCGGCGGAGAAGCTGCTCGCCCGGGTCGGCCTCGCCGACAAGGCCTCCGCCTATCCGGCGCAGCTCTCCGGCGGTCAGCAGCAGCGCGTCGCCATCGCCCGCGCTCTGGCGCTGGAGCCGAGGCTGCTCCTCTTCGACGAGCCGACGTCCGCGCTGGACCCGGAGCTCGTCGGTGAAGTCCTGGACGTCATCAAGGGCTTGGCGCACGGCGGCACCACGATGATCGTCGTCACCCATGAGATCGGCTTCGCCCGTGAGGTCGCCGACACCGTCGTCTTCATGGACGAGGGCCGGATCGTCGAACAGGGCCCGCCGTCCGACGTTCTGGACCATCCCACCCAGGAACGCACCCGGGCGTTCCTCTCGAAGGTTCTCTGAACCGCCTTCATGTCCCTTTCATCCGCACCATCCACAAGGAGTACGTACGTGTCCGTCCGCCGCAGCATCACCCTCGCCATCGCCACGCTCACCGCCACCGGACTGCTCACCGCCTGCGGCAACTCGGACGCCTCCACCGACGTGGCCGCGTCCAAGGACAAGAAGGACACCGGGATCAACACCAGTCCCGACCAGGACCGCCTCAGAGGCAAGAAGGTCGACGCCATCGCCGACCTCGTCCCCGAGGAGATCCGCAAGCGCGGCACGCTGAAGGTCGGGGCCAGCGCGGACGCCGTGCCGCCGCTCGGCTTCTACGCCACCGA
The DNA here is from genome assembly GCF_040614075.1 of Streptomyces sp. NPDC006174. NCBI lineage: Bacteria > Bacillati > Actinomycetota > Actinomycetes > Kitasatosporales > Streptomycetaceae > Streptomyces > Streptomyces sp. NPDC006174. The sequence goes on from NZ_JBEXTJ010000010.1 coordinate 58,211, forward strand.
CGACAAGACCCGGATCGGCTCCGAGATCGACATCGCCACCCTGGTCGTCGACACCCTCGGCCTGAAGCCGGAGTTCGAGCAGGTCTCCTGGGAGAACCTCTTCGTCGGCCTGGACAGCTCCAAGTTCGACGCGGTCCTCTCCAACGTCACCGTGACCGAGGAGCGCAAGGAGAAGTACGACTTCGCCACCTACCGGCTCGACAACCTCGCCTTCGAGTCGAAGAAGGGCTCCGGCTGGAAGGTGAACGGTCCGGCCGACGTCGCCGGCAAGACGATCTCGGTCTCCTCCGGCACCAACCAGGAGAAGATCCTCGTCGAGTGGAGCGAGGAGAACGTCAAGGCCGGGCGCAAGCCGGTGGAGATCAAGTACTTCCAGAAGGAGAACGACTACTACCTGCCGCTCCAGTCGGGCCGTATCGACGCCCACCTCGGCCCGAGCCCGTCCGCCGCCTTCCACGTGGCGACGGCCGGCCAGAGCGAGATCGCCGGACAGATCTCCGGCGCCGGCGGTGGCCTCCAGGGCAAGATCGCCGCGACCACCAAGAAGGACAATGACCTGGTCAAGGCGTACGCCGCCGCGATCGACCACATCATCGAGGACGGCTCGTACGGCAAGGTCCTGGAGCGCTGGGGCCTGACCGGCGAGGCCGTGGAGAAGTCCGAGATCAACCCGCCCGGCCTGCCCAAGACCAAGAGCTGACCGCCTCCGGCGTGTCCGGCCCTGATCCGCCGGACACACCTAGGACGCGTTGCCGGTCGGCGCCGTGGACCCGGCCCTGACCGGCAAGGCGCCCGCCAGGCCTCGCGGGAACCGGCACCGTCCGGCCGGTCCCGCGAGGCCCGGCCGGTCTCCCGCTCCGGGTCTCGCACCGCCGATGACCACCAGAGGTCTCCTGCCGGTACGGGCCCGCTGCCCCGGCCCGTACCGGCAGGACACCTTCCGCGCGAGGCCCCCGCCCCACCCGTCGACCCGAGAGGTCCCGCAATGTCCGCCCGTACACCCCTCCACCTGGCCGCCGAGATCGGCGGCCCGCCGCACTACGACGCCGGCCACTACCTCCGCCTCGCCACGCTCGCCGAGGACGGCGCCCTCGACTACGTCACCCTCGGCGACTCCTTCGCCCGACCCGGCCTCGACGCACTCGCCGTCCTCGCCCGCGTCGCGCCCGCCACCGACCGCATCGGCCTCGTCCCGACCGTCACCACCACCCACACCGAGCCCTTCCACGTCTCCTCGGCCGTCGCCTCCCTGGACTGGGTCAGCAACGGGCGGGCCGGCTGGCATGTGGAGGTGTCCACCACCGAGGCGGAGGCCCGGCTCTTCGGCCGCCGCTCCGCCGCCCCGCCCGCCGCGCTCTGGCAGGAGGCCGGAGAGGTGGCCGACGTCTCCGGCCGGCTCTGGGACAGCTGGGAGGACGACGCGGAGATCCGGGACACCGCGACCGGACGCTTCATCGACCGGGACAAGCTGCACTACGTCGACTTCACGGGCGCCACCTTCTCCGTGAAGGGCCCGGCCATCGTGCCGCGCCCGCCGCAGGGCCGTCCCGTCACCGTCATCGACGCCGTCGGCGCACCCTCCGAGGACGCCGCCGCCCGGCACGCGGACGTCGTCCACATCCGCGCCACCACCCCCGAGCAGGCCGCGGCGCTCCGGGACGGGCTGCGTGCCAAGGCGGCCGCCCACGGGCGCGACCCCGACACACTGCGGATCCTCGTCGCGCTCACCGTCGACCTCCAAGACGTCGAGAGCGCTCCCGAACCCGGACTGGAGAGCGGCCCTCAACTCGCCGCGCGCGGCACCTACTTCCGCGGCGGCCCGGTCGACCTCGCCGACCTGGTGGCCCAGTGGCACCGCTCCGGCGCGGCCGACGGCTTCCACCTCACGCCCATCACGCCCGAGCGCGACCTCGAAAGGATCGTCAACGGCACCGTGGCCCTCCTCCAGCACCGCAGCCTCTTCCGCACCTTCCATCCCGGCGGAACCCTGCGCGAACACCTGGGGCTCGCCCGGCCCGCCGGCCGCTACGCGCGCGCCGAAGCCGCGTCGGCGGCCTCGGCCTCGTCGGTCTCGTCGAAGGAGGCCTGACCATGCCTCGCACCATGCATCTGGCCGCGCACTTCCCGGGCGTCAACGCCACCACCGTGTGGGCCGACCCGCGCTCCCGCAGCCAGATCGACTTCTCGTCCTTCGTGCATCTGGCCAGGACGGCGGAGCGCGCCAAGTTCGACTTCTTCTTCCTCGCCGAAGGGCTGCGGCTGCGCGAGCACAACGGCCGCATCCACGACCTCGACGTGGTCGGCCGGCCGGAGTCGCTGACCGTGCTCAACGCGCTGGCCGCCGTCACGGAGCGGCTCGGCCTCGCCGCCACCGTGAACGCCACCTTCAACGAGCCCTACGAGCTGGCCCGCCGCCTCGCCACCCTCGACCACCTCAGCGCGGGCCGTGCCGCCTGGAACGTGGTGACCTCCTCCGACGCCTTCACCGGAGAGAACTTCCGCCGCGGCGGCTACCTGGACCGGACCGACCGATACCACCGGGCCGCCGAGTTCGTCGCCACCGCCCGCGAGCTGTGGGACTCCTGGACGCCGGGCGGCGAGTCGCGGCCCTTCGCGCACGAGGGCGAACAGTTCACGATCTCCGGCGAGTTCACCGTACCCCGCTCTCCGCAGGGCCATCCGGTGGTCATCCAGGCCGGCGACTCCAGCGAGGGCCGCGAGTTCGCCGCCTCCGCCGCCGACATCATCTTCACCCGGCACGGCACGCTGGAGGCGGGCCGCGACTTCTACGCCGACGTCAAGGCCCGGCTCGCCGCGTACGGACGCGAGCCCGACGACCTCAAGATCATGCCCGGCGTCACCGTGGTGATCGGCGACACCGACGCCGAGGCGCAGGAGCGCGCGTACGAGATCCGGCGCCAGCAGGTCTCGCCGCAGAACGCGATCCTCGCCGCCGAGCAGCTCTGGGGCCGCGACCTCTCCGCGTACGATCCCGACGGCCCGCTCCCGGAGGCCGACCCGGTCCTCGACTCGGGCCTGGTCAAGGGCCGGGTCCTGCACGGTGACCCGGTCGGCGTCGTGGCCCGGTGGCGTGCGATCTCCGAGGCCAAGGGGCTCTCCTTGCGCCAGACGGTCATCGAGACGACCACCCGGCAGTCGTTCATCGGCTCGCCGCGGACGGTCGCGGCGGAGCTGACCGCCTTCGTCGACGAGCGGGCGGCCGACGGCTTCATCCTCGTACCGCACCTCACGCCCGGCGGCCTGGACGACTTCGTCGACCGGGTCGTCCCGCTCCTCCAGGAGAGCGGAGCATTCCGCTCCGAATACTCCGGCTCCACGCTGCGGTCGCACCTCGGCCTGGCGGAGCCGGTGTGGAAAGGTTGATCGCATGAGCACGGACGCACAGCAGCACCAGCAGGCCGGAGACCCGGACGCCGCACAGGAGTGGCAGCGGTGGCACGAGGAGCGCGTCCTCGCGGTCGCCGCCCCCTACGGCCCTCTCTCCCTGACCGGAACCCACTGGTTCTCCGACCACCCGGACGGTCGAATTCCGGCCGTCCCGGGCCAGTGGCGCGAGGACGGCGACGAGGTGGTGCTGACCGCCACCGTCGAGGATGGCATCGTTGTCGACGGCACGCCGCTGACCGGCGAGGTCCGCCTCTCCGCCGACCGGGGACCCATCGACGACTCCCGGGTGGCGCAGGGTGACCGGCGGCTGGTGGTGCTCCGCCGCGAAGGACTCTGGGCGGTACGGGATTTCGACCCGGCCTCACCCGCGCGGCACGCCTTCTCGACCATCGACGCGACCCCGTACGACCCGGACTGGTCGCTGCCGGGGACCTTCCGTCCGTACGGCGAGGAGCGGGCCGTACGGGTGCCCAACGCCGACGGGGTCGAGCGCGGTCTCGGGCTCGGCGGAGAGATCGCCTTCACGGTGGCCGGGGACGAGCACACGCTCCAGGTGGCGGTCGAGCCGGACGGGTCGCTGTGGGCCGTCTTCGCCGACGCCACCAGCCAGAACGGCAGCTACCGCTTCCGCTTCCTGCGGCCCGGCGCACCGGCCGAGGACGGCAGTGTGCACGTCGACCTCAACCGCGCGCTGCTGCCGCCGTGCGCCTTCGCCGATCACTTCATCTGCCCCTTCCCGCCCCCGGGCAACACCCTCACCGTTCCGGTCCCGGCGGGGGAGCGGAACCGCCTCGACGCCTGAGCCGCACGGTCCTCCGCATTCCCGTGCGACCCTCCCGGCCTCCGGCAGCCCGAGCGCTGCCGGAGGCCGGGAGGCGTATGGGGCGTGGGTGGCCGAAAGGCATGCTTGCGCCTCCTGGCCGGACGCCTCGATACTCCCGTCAGCGATTGTCAGGGGCACGGCAACTCCGGAATCCGGACAGCCCCCCGACTGCGCCTCACGGGCCCGCCACCCCACAGGAGGGCCCCCGATTCCCCTCGGAGGAACCCGAAGTGAGGATCAAGCGCACCAACCCCCGCCGCACCCACGCGAGACGCGTCCGTACCACGGCCGTCCTCGCCGGACTCGCCGCCGTCGCGGCGTTCACCGTTCCCACCGCCAGTGCCGAACCCACCGGTACGTTCAGCGCCACCCAGCTGTCCTCCGCGAGCGACGCCGTGCTCGGCGCCGACATCGCGGGCACCGCCTGGAACATCGACCCGAAGACCAACCGCCTCCTGGTCACCGTGGACAGCACGGTCACGCAGGCGGAGATCGCGCAGATCAAGAAGGCCGCCGGCGCCAACGCCCCGGCCCTCACGATCGAGCGCACGCCCGGCACGTTCAACAAGCTGATCTCCGGCGGCGACGCGATCTACTCCAACACCGGACGCTGCTCGCTGGGCTTCAACGTCCGCAGCGGCTCCACCTACTACTTCCTGACCGCCGGACACTGCACCAACGGTACGGGCACCTGGTACGCCAACTCCGCCCGCACCACCGTGCTCGGCAACGCCTCAGGCTCCAGCTTCCCGAACAACGACTACGGCATCGTGCGCTACACGAACACCACCATCCCCAAGGACGGCACGGTCGGCGGCCAGGACATCACCAGCGCCGCCAACGCCACCGTCGGGATGGCCGTCACCCGCCGCGGCTCCACCACCGGCACCCGCAGCGGATCGGTCACCGGCCTCAACGCCACGGTCAACTACGGCGGCGGCGACGTCGTGTACGGCATGATCCGCACCAACGTCTGCGCCGAGCCCGGCGACTCCGGCGGCCCGCTCTACTCCGGCACCCGCGCGATCGGTCTCACCTCCGGCGGCAGCGGCAACTGCTCCTCCGGCGGTACGACCTTCTTCCAGCCGGTCGTCGAGGCCCTGAACGCGTACGGCGTCAGCGTCTACTGACCGGCCCACCCAACCGGCGCACCAGGTCCCCCTGCCGACGTACCGGTCACGCCCGGCGCTGTCCGTACATACGAGCCCCCGTCCGGAATTCCGGACGGGGGCTCCCGCGCGCCCCCTGGCTCTTGAGAGGATGGCGCCACGACCGGTCGCACGGGCAGCGCCGACACCAGGGGGTTCCAGCCTTCGTGAATCGCATCGGAATCACCGGTCACCGCTCCATCCCCGCCGGCGCCCGGGCCCATGTGCTCGCCGGTCTGCGGGCCGCGCTGTGCGGCCTCGACGGCGCCACCGAGGCACTCTCCAGCCTGGCGGTCGGCGCGGACCAGCTCTTCGCCGACCTCGCTCTCGACTGCGGCGCCAAGCTGACGGTGGTCATCCCCAGCGGCGACTACGAGGCCTGCTTCGAGTCCACCGCCGACCTGGACCGCTACCGCCTCCTCAAGTCCCGCGCCGCGCAGGAGGTCCGGCTCGACTTCCCGCACTCCACCGACGAGGCGTACTACGCGGCCGGCGCCTACATCGCCGATCACTGCGACCTGCTGCTCGCCGTCTGGGACGGCCGCCCGGCCCGCGGCCTCGGCGGCACCGGCGACATCGTCGACTACGCCCGTACGCTGGGCCGCCCGGTCACCGTCATCTGGCGGGACGGCGTGGAGCGCGCCTGACAGCCGCTCAGGTGCGGTGCCGCACCAGCCAGTCCGTGTGCTCCGGCGAGACGATCCGCTCGGTCTCGAAGACCGCCACCGGCCACTGCCGCTCGGTGAGCGTGGTCTCCATCGCCGCCTGCATCGACTCCAGGTCGTCCTCCACCAAGGAGTGCGCGGAGATCAGCGGATGGTGGCGGCGCAGCTCGTTCCAGGCGAGACAGGCCGCGCCCGCCGCCGAGAGCACCCCGGTCAGCCCGAGCGAGCGCCCCACGCCGAAGGTCTGCGCCACGCTCAGCGCCAGCGCCGGCAGCGTCAGCGCCACGATCGCGCCGGACCAGACGAGCGCGCCGCGCCGGGAGACCAGCCGCCGTCTGCGGTACCACCGCCGCTGCTCGATCAGCCGGTCCCGTACATACGTCTCCTTGCGTACGGTGAAGGCCTTGTCCCGTAACTCCCGCATGGATTCCGTGATGACCGCGCCGTCCGCGTCCGCCATCTCCTCGCGCGGATCGGCCCAGCCCACCTTCCGCAGCTCCTGGAGCCCTTCCTCCAGCCGGTTGGCGAAGAGCGCTTCGGGGTGGTGGGTCGAGCTCTCGAAAGGCGAGCCGTGGACCGCGTATCGCCAGCAGAGGGACTTGATGAACTCCGCTGCGGAGCGGTTGAGTTGCCAGTGCGACTTTGCTTTGCGCCGGGAGCCGAGATAGGTCGTGAACAGGACACCCAGATACGCCAACACCGCCGCTCCGTAGAGAAGTTGGACGGCGAGACCGTCGTCGGCGTGCCACGGCAGCGCCGCGGGCACCGAGCCCGCCACGAGCAGGGCCAGCTGGACGCGCGTGGTGTTCACGGCCTCGCGCTGCCGGGACACGGCGACGGCGTCCGTACGGTGGAAGAGTGCGGGCAGGTCGGCGTTCCTGAAGACCATGCTCTGAAGAGGTCCGGGAATCGCCGTCATGTTCACTCCCGTATCCCATGTAGTCGGGGCTCCGTTGTCGGAATGAAAGATTCCGAACCATTTGGAGCAGTCCCGTATGTCACTCGGCTTACGAGGGTGCGACACGAGTTGCGCACCTAGGTCATGAGAGTAAAGTCGTGCCGCCAGGCACTGCAATGGTGCACCTGCCGGCGTTGTCCCCCTGACCGGAACGAGCCCCCCTAGGACGGCCGTGAAGACCTACGAACCATCCCCTCTCTTCGCTGTTGCGAAGAAGAGCCGTGTGCCGCTCGCCAAGATCGACATTTCCGGTGGCTCCGCCGCTCGGAAACTTGCGCGAGTGATCCCCACGGCCGACGGCCGCACCTCCCGGATTTCCACCTTCAACTCGGCTCTCTAGCGCTTCCGCACCGCCGGACAGCCTCGCGCACCGTCGGATTTCGGTACGGAACACTCGACTAGACTGAGGGAATGACAGGACCCGCGGTCCCGTTCCGCGAAATCGTTCTGAAGGTTCACAGCAGATGCGATCTGGCCTGTGACCATTGTTATGTCTACGAACATGCTGATCAGAGCTGGCGAACCCGCCCCAAGGCAATCTCTGACCATGTCGTTTCCCGGACGGCTCAACGCCTGGCCGAACACGCCAGGACCCACGCCCTGCCCTCCGTGACAGTGATCCTGCACGGAGGGGAGCCCTTGCTCGCCGGACCGGCCCGACTGCGCCGCGTCTGCGAGGAGTTCACCTCGGCCCTCACGGACATCGCCGCGCTGGATCTGCGGATCCACACCAACGGCCTCCAGCTGAGCCCCCGTTACCTCGACCTCTTCGACGAGTTCGACGTCAAGGTGGGCATCTCGCTCGACGGCGACCGCGCCGCCAACGACCGCCACCGCCGCTACGCCGACGGACGCAGCAGCCACCCGCTGGTCCTCAAGGCCGTGGAACTGCTCCGGCAGGAGCGCTACCGCCACCTCGACCTCGGCCTCCTCTGCACGGTCGACATCGCCAACGATCCGGTCGCGGTCCTCGACGCGCTCACCGGACTCGAACCGCCGCTCATCGACTTCCTCCTCCCGCACGCCACCTGGGACGAGCCCCCGCCGCGCCCGGACGGATCTCCCACCGCGTACGCCGAGTGGCTCCTCACCGTCTTCGACCGCTGGCAGGAACAGGGCCGGCCGGTGCCGGTCCGCCTCTTCTCCTCGGTGCTCTCCACCCTGAGCGGCGGCCCCAGCCTCACCGAGTCCCTCGGCCTCGCGCCCACGGACCTGGTCGTCGTCGAGACCGACGGCCAGCTGGAGCAGGTGGACTCCCTCAAGAGCGCCTACGAAGGTGCCGCGGCCACCGGGTTCGACGTCTTCACCCACAGCTTCGACGAGGTCGCGGCGCACCCCGGCGTCCGGGCCCGCCAGCTCGGCCTGGCCGGGGTCAGCGAGACCTGCCGCCGCTGCCCCGTCGTACGCTCGTGCGGCGGCGGCCTCTACACCCACCGCTACCGCCCGGCGAACGGCTTCGACAACCCGTCCGTCTACTGCGCCGACCTGGCCGCGCTGATCCGTGGCATCGAGGACCGCACGGCCGCCGCCACCGAGTCGCCCGCCGTCCGCGACCCGTACGAACTGCTCGCCGCGCAGCAGGATCTGACCCGCACCCTGCTCGCCGTCCTCCACGACGGTCTCGGCGGCAGCGGCGGGGAGGCCTGGGAGTCGGCGTGGGCGCTCGCCGTCGAGCTGGAGGCGGACCCGGCCGGGCAGGAGGGCCTGGACCTGGTCCTCGCCCACCCTTACACCCGCACCTGGCTGCTCGACGCGCTGGAGGCGGTACGGGCCGGCCGGCCGGTGCACGGCCCTCCGGCGGAGCGGCTCGCCGCCACGGTGGCCGCCGCGGCCGTGCGCGCCGGTCTCGACCTGGCCGTCCCGGTGGTCCACCGCGACGGCCGCCTCTTCCTGCCGACGCTCGGTGAGGTCCGGGTCGGCGGGACGGAGGAGACGGGCACGGCGGTGGTGCGGGCCGAGGGCGAGGGGTTCGCCGTCCGTGCCGAAGGTGGCGCGGTGCTGCACATCGCGCGCGGAGCCGGGGAGGGCCCGCACTGGTCGCCGGTGCGCCGTCTCGCGGCGGCCGGACCCGTACGCGTACACGTACTGGACGATCTCGATCCGTACCGCACCTGCTTCGACACGCCCGCCGCCGACCGGCTCTCCCCGCAGGCCGCCGACGCCTGGTCCGCCTCGCTCGCCGAGGTCTGGCAGCTGCTGGCGGAGGCCGTCCCGGAGCAGGCGGCCGAGGCGGCGGCCGTCCTCACCACGTTCACGCCGCTCGCCGAAGGCGCGCCGGTCCAGGCCGGGCGCCACGGGTACGGAGCGGTCGGCATCGCGGCCGGCGGTGATGCCGACGCTCTGGCGCTCGCGCTGCTGCGCGGGTTCCGGCGGGCGAAACTGCGGGCGCTGGCCGAGGTCGCGGACCTGTACGCCTCGGACGGTTCCTGGGATCATCGGATGCCCTGGCAGGAGGAGTGGGAAGAACCCGTTCCGTTCTCCCGGCTGCTGTCGGAAACGTACGAACGGATCGGGCTCGGTCTCTTCGCACCTCAGTTCCTCGCCGGCGTCCCGCAAGCGCTCGACCTGATCGAAGAGGCGGCCGAAACGACCGTCGACGGAAAACAATTGCTCGCCGCGATGCGCAAAGAGATCAACGGTACACACGGGACATCCGTGAGGAACGGTTGCAAGACCGATACGGAGTCTGCCGCAGTGCGGCGAACACGGGAACGGTTGACTGAAAAGTAGCGTTCAATGACCGAACGGCAGGGGGGTGGAGCGGAGTCCGCTCCGGAATGATGAATTCGCTCGCATTCCTTTCCTACTCCTCGGGTGCGAGTGCTCACACAGGACGGGGGTCGTGTGCACGCATCGACGCAGCAGCGAGCGGCGGACCATCGGCCGTACTTCTTTCTGAGTTACGCCCACACGCCGGGCCACGGCAGCGGAACGGACCCCGATATGTGGGTCGAGCGCCTTTTCCGTGATCTCTGCGGCCATGTGCTGGCCATGACGGATCTGCCCGCCGGCGCGTCCCCCGGCTTCATGGACCGCGAGATACGCTCCGGCGAGGGCTGGTCGGAGCGGCTCGGCGAAGTGCTCGCCACCTGCCGGGTCTTCGTCCCGCTGTTCTCGCCGCGCTACTTCGCCAGCGAGATGTGCGGCAAGGAGTGGCACGCCTTCGAGCAGCGGGCCATCCACCACCGGGCCCGCCGCAACCAGCCCGCCGAAGCGATCGTCCCGGCCCTGTGGGTACCGGTGCCGCCGAGCCAACTGCCTGGATCTGCCGAGCGGTTACAGTTCAACCACCGCGACTTCGGCGACCGGTACGTCACCGACGGCCTCTACGGCCTCATCAAGCTCAGACTCTTCGCCCAGGAGTACGAACGGGCCGTCTACGAACTGGCCAAGCGCATCGTCCGGGTCGCCGACACCGTCCGCATCGACACCGGCAGACCCGTCGACTACCGCCTCGCGCCCAGCGCCTTCGGCTCCCCGAGCAGCGGGGTCGGCGCTCCTCGGCCGATGCGGATCACCATCGCCGCACCCACCCGCCACGACCTGCCCGACGGGCGCATCGGCGACTACTACGGCGACCATCCGCAGGACTGGAACCCCTACCACCCGGCAGCGGCCCGACCGCTGGCCTATGTCGCCGAGGAACTGGTGCGCTCGCTCAACTACCAGGCGCAGATCACCTCGTTCGACGAGGAGTCGGGCCGGCCCGAGGGAAAGTCGCCGCCCACCACTCCCGAGATCCTTCTCGTCGACCGCTGGGCGCTCCAGGACGAGGACCGCTGCCGCAGGCTCGCCGCCTTCGACGCGGAGGACCGGCCCTGGGTGACCATGGTCGTGCCGTGGAGCCGTGAGGACCACCAGAGCCGGGCCGCGGAGGCCGAACTCACCGAGAAGCTCGAAGCGACCATGCCGGCCAAGATGCGCCACGGACGGGCCTTCTGCCGCGCCGCGGCCCGCGGCGTGCCGACGATGGAGGCGTTCGGCCAGATCCTGCCGCAGGTCGTCGAGGTCGCCGCCCAGCAGTACCTGAAGCACGCGAAGGCCTATCCGCCGGTCACCGGCGGAGGCCACGGCGAACGGACCCGGCTCACGGGCCCCATGGGCAACACCAGCTACACACCCGACCCGCACGACCCTGCGACGGAAGCGGAGGACCTATGAGTGCCGGTCGTGACGGGCGCATCGTCACTTTCTACTCGTACAAGGGCGGCACCGGGCGCACGATGGCCCTGGCCAACACCGCCTGGATCCTCGCCGCCAACGGCAAGCGGGTGCTGGCCGTCGACTGGGACCTGGAGGCGCCCGGACTCCACCGGTTCTTCCACCCCTTCCTCGACCCCGCCACCCTCGGCGCCACCACCGGTGTGATCGACCTGATCACCGAGTACGCCTGGGCCGCGACCAGCCCCGCCCAGCGCGCCGAGGACTGGCACCGCGACTACGCCCGCATCCAGCCGCACGCCGTCTCGCTGACCCCGGAGGCGCTCGGCTGGGAGTTCCCGCAGGGCGGCACGCTGGACTTCGTCTCCGCCGGACGGCAGAACCGCGAGTACAGCGCCACCGTCTCCACCTTCGACTGGGACAACTTCTACGACCGGCTCGGTGGCGGCCACTTCTTCGACGCGCTGCGCGAGGACATGAAGGCCAACTACGACTACGTCCTCATCGACAGCCGGACCGGCCTCAGCGACATCGCCGACATCTGCACCGTCCACCTCCCGGACGCCCTCGTCGACTGCTTCACCCTCAGCGACCAGTCCATCGACGGCGCCGCCTCCGTCGCCCGCCAGATCGCCGAGCGCTACACCGGCCGCCCCATCGCCATCTTCCCGGTCCCGATGCGCATCGACGAGGGCGAGAAGGAGAAGGCGGACGCCGGACGGGCGCTGGCCCGGCTCAAGTTCGACCGGCTGCCGCGCGACCTGTCCGGCGACGAACTCACCGCCTACTGGGGCGCGGTGGAGATCCCGTACCGTCCGTACTACGCGTACGAGGAGACGCTGGCCACCTTCGGCGACGAGGCCGGGCTCACCAACTCCCTCCTCTCCGCCTTCGAACGGCTCACCGCCGTCATCACCGACCGCGAGATCACCTCGATGCCGCCGGTCGGCGAAGAGGTACGCCTGCGGATCCGCGACGCCTTCACCCGCCGCCGCCCCGCCCTGCCCGCCGACCTCTTCCTCAGCTATGTGGCGGAGAACCGGATGTGGGCCGACTGGATCGAATCGGTCCTCACCCGGGCCGGCTTCCGGGTCCTCCCGCGCGACGTCTCCGCCGAACCGGTCGCGCCGCGTCCGGCGCCGACCGCCGAGAACGCCGCCCGCACGGTGGTGGTGCTCTCCAGCGCCTACCTCAAGTCGCAGCGCGCGGTCGACCTCTGGGAGCGGGCCGTCGCCGAGGACCCGGGCGGCGGCCGGCGCCAGCTGCTGCCGCTGCGCGTCGGGGACGTACGGCTCTCCGCTCCGTACATCGACCGCAACCCGGTCGACCTCTTCCGGCTGGACGAGGTGCACGCCACCGCCGCCCTGATGCGCGCCCTGGACCGTCCGGTGCAGCCGGCCGACGGCGTCTCACCCGGACCGCGCTTCCCCGGCACCGTCCCCAGGATCTGGAACGTACCGCCCCGCAACCCCGGCTTCACCGGCCGCTCCCTCGTCCTGGAGCGGATGCGCGACCAGCTCGGCGGCGGGATGGCCGTGGTCCTGCCGCAGCCGCAGGCGCTGTACGGACTCGGCGGCGTCGGCAAGACGCAGGTCGCGCTGGAGTACGTGCACCGCTTCATGGCCGACTACGACCTGGTCTGGTGGATATCGTCCGAGCAGGGCGACGACGTGGTCGCCTCGCTGGCCGAACTCGCCGTCCGGCTCGGCGCGCAGGGCGGCGAGGACATGGCGGCCGCCTCGCAGGAGGCCGTCGACCTGCTGCGGCGCGGAGTGCCGTCGGAGCGCTGGCTGCTGGTCTTCGACAACGCCGACGACCCCGAGACGCTGCGCCGCTACTTCCCGCAAGGCGGCTCCGGCCACATCCTGGTCACCTCCCGCAACCAGAGCTGGTCCCAGCACGGGGACGCGCTGCCCGTCGACGTCTTCCTGCGGGAGGAGTCGGTCGAGCACCTCCAGCGCCGGGCCCCGGGACTGAGCGACGAGGACGCCGACCAGGTGGCCATCGCCGTCGGTGACCTGCCGCTCGCCGTCGAGCAGGCGGCGGCCTGGATCGCGGAGACCGCCACGCCCATCGACACCTATCTCGAACAGCTCGCCAGCCAGGCGCCGCAGGTGCTCGCCCTCAACCAGCCCGCCGGCTATCCGGAACCGGTCGCCGCGACCTGGAACATCTCCATCGCCCGGCTCAAGGACCGCTCGCCCGCAGCGGTCCGCCTCCTCCAGCTCTGCGCCTTCTTCGCTCCCGAGCCGATCTCCGCCAACCTCCTCTACAGCAAGGAGATGATCGAGGCGCTGAAGCCGTACGACTCCTCGCTCCAGGAGAAGCTGGTGCTCGGCCGGGTCATCCGCGAGATCGGCCGGTTCGCGCTCGCCAAGGTCGACCAGGTCTCCAACTCCATCCAGGTCCACCGCCTCGTCCAGGCCGTGATCAAGGCCCAGCTCAACGAGGAGGAGCAGCGCGAGGCGCGCCATGTCGTCCACCGCATCCTGGCCGGCGCCCGGCCCGACGACGACGAGCCGATCGACAACCCGGAGACCTGGCCGCGCTTCGCCGCGATCTGGCCGCACCTCGGCCCCTCCGACGCCCGCAACTGCAAGGAGCCGGAGACCCGCAGGCTCCTGATCGACCGGGTCCGCTACCTGTGGAAGCGCGGTGACATCAGGACCGCGGGGTCGCTCGGGGAGGAGCTGCGGCAGGTCTGGCAGGAGACGCTGGGCGAGCGGGACCTGCAGTACCTCTACCTCTGCTTCCACCTCTCCAACATCCTGCGCACGCGCGGGCGTTACGTGGAGGCCAAGGAGCTCGACGAGTTCACGCTGCTCCGGCAGCGGGAGGTGCTCGGCGCCGAGCACCCGCACACGTACATGACCACCAGCAGCCTGGCGATCGACCTGGGACTGCTCGGCGACTACGGGCGGGCGATCGAGCTGGCCACCGAGGCCCACGAGGGCTTCAGCCAGATCTTCCACGACGCGCACCCCAGGACCCTGGCGGCCGCCAACAACCTGGCGCTGAACCTGCGGAGCATCGGCCAGTACGCGCGGGCCCGCGAGATCGACCAGGACGTCTACGACCGGCGCACCGAGGTGCTCGGCGCGAAGCACCCGTACTCCCTCTCCTCCGCCATGAACCTGGCCCGCGACCTGCGCGAGGTCGGCCGGTACGAGGACTCCGTCGGCCTCCTCAGCCGCACCTACGAGAGCTTCAAGGAGTCGCTCGGCCGCACCTATCCGACGACGCTGAGCGCGGCCAAGAGCCTGGCGGTGTCGCTGCGGCGGGCCGGCCGGTTCGAGGACGCGCACCGGCTGACGGTCGCCACCCGCGCCCGGTACCGGGCCAAGTACACCTCCGCCAACCCCGACTCGCTGGCCTGCGACCTCAACCTGGCGGCGGACCTGTTCGCCGCCGGTGACGCGGTCCAGGCCCGGGACACCGCGCAGGAGGTGGTGGACCAATACATGAAGGTGCCGGGGGAGAAGCACCCGTACACGCTGGCCGCCCAGAACAACCTGGGCGTCTACCTCTCGGGGACCGGTGAGGCGGAGCGTTCGGAGCAGATCCTGAAGCTCGTGGTGGCCTCGATGCGGGAGCGGTTCGGCCGGGAGCACCCGAACACGCTCTTCTGCGTCATGAACCTGGCCAACGCCACGGCGGACCGCGGCGACCTTCCGCTGGTGCTGGAGACGGAGCAGCGGCTGGCGACGCAGCTGACGGTGGCGCTCGGAGCCCACCATCCGGAGACGCTGGCGATGATCTCCAACATGGCGGTCACGCTGGACGCGCTGGGGCGCGAGGAGGAGGCGGCGCAGGTGCGGGGCGAGCTGCTGGGTGAGCTGTCCCGGCAGCTCGGCGACGAGCACCCGCTGACCCAGATCGCCCGGGACGAGCGCCGCTTCCGGCGGGAGCTGGAGCCGCTGGCGGTGTGAGGCCGGTCCTTTCGGCAGCGCGTCCGGTCAGCCCGTCGCCGTGGCGGTCAGCGGCTCGCCCGGGTCCTCCCGTTCGTCCAGCAGCCAGTTGAGGACGCGCGGGAGGACGGAGAGCGCGTCGAAGTGCGCCGCCGCCGGTTCCAGTACGGCGGTGGCGCCCGGGATCCGGCCGGCCAGCCAGCGCGAGTGGCCCACCGGCGAGAACACGTCCTTCACGCCGTGCCAGAGCAGCACCCGGCCGGTGATGTGGGCCGGCTCGAACCCCCAGGGGCTGCAGAACGCGATCGCGTCGTCGATCCAGCCGTACGCCGAAGTCCGCAGCCCTTCGCTGTAGTTGCGCAGCAGCATGGACCGGATCCCGGCGTCGTTGACCACCATCCGGTCGGAGTCGGTCAGCTCCCGGCGCAGATCGTCCAGGAGCCGCACCGGGTCCTGCCGGATCTGCGCCGAGCGGATGATGAAGGACTCCGCGAGGGAGTCCGGATCGGCGGCGGCTGTGGAGTACGCGAGCACGTTGGACGCGGCCATCCCGTCGAACCAGTCGAGACCGGCCGCACCCCACGGCGCCAGCGTGACCAGAGCGGCGGTACGGGTCACCCGCTCGGGCAGCAGCGCCGCACAGGCCAGCGCGTGCGGGGCCCCGCCGGAACGGCCCACGACGGCGAACCGCTCCAGCCCCAGCGAGTCGGCGATCGCCCGGACGTCCTCGACGACATCGCTGACCCGGCGGCCCTCCTGCCGGTCGCTGCCGCCGTATCCCGGCCGGTCGTACGTGATCAGTTGCGTACGGCGCTGATAGAGGACCATGCCGCGAGGAGCGGGCCCGAGCCGGCTGCCCGGCGTCCCGTGGAGCAGGAACACCGGTCTGCCCCGGGGGTCGCCCAGCCGCTCCACCATCAGATGCCGCCCGTCCGCCGCGCGCACCCGATCGCGCACCCGCGCCTCCTCAGCTCGGTTCCTCCGGCGTCCGCCGGCTTTTCGATGATGACCCATCAGGACAACAACCGGCACTCCTCGTCGACGTCCGGTCGGCCCGCTGTAGGGGCGGAAACCGGACAGGACTAGTCCTCACCCAGGGGCTGCCACCGGTTGCACCGGGTGTTCGCGAACGGAACCGACATGGCATGACCCGGGGTAAGTGAACATGACCCGGGGTAAGTGAACATGGCGCGGGTGAAGCGTCGGTGTCGTGTGCACGTCTGGAAGTCGGCCTTGTGCGCTACCGGGCCCCTCGGAATAGTGGGCGCCCCATCCTCCGTGTACGAGCACCCCACTTGCTCCGTGCACGGCCCCACAGGAGGTCGAAGTTGAAGCATCGACGCATATCCAGGAAGCGTGCGACGGTGGCCGGGTCGGCCGTCGTCGCCCTGGTCGTAGCGGGTTTCACGTTCCAGACTGCGAACGCCAGCGATGAGGTACCGCAGTTCACGGTCAAGACGCTCAGCGCGGACGCGGCCGGAAAGCTGTCCACCACGCTCGACCGGGACCTGGGCGCGGACGCGGCCGGCTCGTACTACGACGCGAAGACGAAGGCCCTCGTCGTGAACGTCGTCGACGAGAGCGCCGCCGAGCAGGTCCGCCAGGCGGGCGGCAAGGCCCGAGTCGTGGAGAACTCCCTCGCCGAGCTGAGGTCGGCCCGGCAGACCCTCACCGACAAGGCGACGATCCCGGGCACCTCCTGGGCCGTCGACCCGGTGACCAACAAGGTCCTCGTCACCGCCGACAGCACGGTCGACGGCGCGGCCTGGCAGAAGCTCTCGGCCGTGGTCGAGGGTCTCGGCGGCAAGGCCGAACTGAACAAGGCGGCGGGCGAGTTCAAGCCGCTGATCGCGGGCGGCGACGCGATCTGGGGCTCCGGCTCCCGCTGCTCGCTCGGCTTCAACGTGGTCAAGGACGGCGAGCCGTACTTCCTGACCGCCGGCCACTGCACCGAGTCGGTCACCAGCTGGTCGGACACCCAGGGCGGCTCGGAGATCGGGACGAACGAGGGTTCCAGCTTCCCGGAGAACGACTACGGCCTGGTCAAGTACACCTCGGACATCGCGCACCCGAGCGAGGTCAACCTCTACAACGGCTCCACCCAGGCGATCAGCCAGGCGGGCGACGCGACGGTCGGCCAGCAGGTCACCCGCAGCGGGTCCACCACCCAGCTGCACGACGGTGAGGTCACCGCGCTGGACGCCACGGTCAACTACGGCAACGGCGACATCGTCAACGGCCTCATCCAGACGACGGTCTGCGCCGAACCGGGCGACAGCGGCGGCGCGCTCTTCGCGGGCGACACCGCGCTCGGCCTGACCTCGGGCGGCAGCGGCGACTGCTCCTCGGGCGGTACGACGTTCTTCCAGCCGGTCCCTGAGGCGCTCGCCGCCTACGGGGCCGGGATCGGCTGACGTGACACGGCATCAAGGAGAGGCCCCTGGCGCGAGCCGGGGGCCTCTCCCGTGCCTGGGCTCAGGCGGCCAGGCCGGTGGAGTCCGCCTTGGCCGGCGCGATGCCGAAGGCGCGTACGGCCTGGTAGTAGGTCCAGGCGGTGCTGTTGCAGGAGGTCCGCTTCGCGCCGGAGTAGGCGGCGCACACGCGCTTGAGGTCCTCGTAGAAGGCGGAGTCGATACGGGCCTTGTTGGCGGAGAACGTACCGGCGGCCTTGTAGTTCCGGTAGCCGAAGTCGTGGCGGGCGCAGGCGGTCTGGAAGGGGAAGCCGAAGGGGTTGTCGGGGGAGCTGCTGCAGTAGTCCGTGGACCAGTCGAAGCCGTACGCGGACCAGGCGCCCTGGTTGTTACGGGCGGCGTTCCAGGCGTTGTGGCTGGAGGCGCTCGTCTGGGTCCAGGAGCTGAGCACCTGGGGCTTGTCGGCGGGGGCGGCGGAGGAGGGGGCGGCACTGAGCAGGGTGAGCGGGAGCGACAGGGCGACGGCGGCGAGCGGAGCGGTGAATCGACGACGCATGAGCGGTCTCCGTGGGGGTGGGAAGGAGTGGTCCTGGCCGTGCTCCTCGTCGGGTGAACGAGGCCGCTCCAGAATGTCGCCATGCACCTGTCATGCATAGCCGTTGAACCGACCTGACATCAGGAATTGGGCGGAACGTCGGACGGGGCCGCCGGGATGGCGGCCCCGTGAACGGACGGCGGAGCTTTCAGACCGCCGTCGACCCACCGGACGGCGACGGTGACGACGCCGCCTCCACACTCCCGTCATCGCGCCCGTCCCGCCGCCGCATCGACAGCAGCAGGGTCAGCGCCGTGCCCACGACCGCCCACGCGGAGAGCACCAGCAACGGCCCGGTGACCGCGTTGCCCCGGAAGTAGGCGATCGAGCGGGCCACCCAGGTGCCCGCGCCCGGTGGCAGGGCCGGGCCGATCGCGCGCCAGAAGTCCGGGAGCATCGGCAGCGGGAAGGCGCCGCCCGCGCTCGGGTTGCCCGCGATGACGATGATCAGGACGGCCAGGCCGATGCCGACGATGCCGGTGAGGGCCTCCAGCGCGAGCGTGATCATGCCCACCGAGAAGACGACCAGGGCGCCGAGGCCGGCCAGACCCCAGACGCTGCCCGGCAAAGCGCCGAGGATCGGACCGATGATGATCGCGCCGCCGATGCCGCCGGCGATCGCGTACACCGCCATCACCGCGGTCCGGATCAGCGCGCGCTGCCGGTTGGCGGGCTTGGTGCCGGCGCTGATCGCCAGGATCGACGCGCAGAGGTAGCCGCCGACGCACCAGCCGACCACCAGGTAGAAGGACGAGAGCCCGTCGAAGTCGTCGGCGGAGGCCGGCGCCACGTCCACGGTCCGTACGGTCCGCTGCTGGCCCGCCTCGACCTGGGTGAGGATCCGCTCCAGAGCGCTGGACAGCACGGTCCCGCCGCCGGAGGCGACCAGCAGGGTGTCGGTGCGGCCCTGGGGCGAGACGATCAGGGCGCCGTCGATCTCCCGGTCCATGATCTGCTCACGTGCCTCGGCCTCGCTGCTCACCGCCCGTGGGTCCAGCGGCCCGCCGGGCAGCCCGTCGAGCTGGGTGATGAGCTGCTGGGACACCTGCGGCGGGGCCGCCACTCCGAAGGCCACATCCGTCGGCTTCGGCTTGTGCAGCGCGCCGACGTAGGACGCGATGAACAGCAGCTGCAACCCGAGTACGCCGATGACGAGCAGGGCGGCCCGCGGAGTGACGGCGTTCTTCACCTCATCGACGAAAGTCATGCCCCCACCGTCCGGGCGGGACGGCGTTCGCGCAGGCGGGACGGGGCCGAATGGCTCAGAGGCGGACGGGGGCGGCGCGGTGCTCCGCGCACCGGATATCGTACGAATGTTCGAAGCTGGTCTATGGTGGAGAGCAGGGGGTGGTGAGTGACAGAACGGTCCGAGCGGTTCAGGAGGTGCGCATGTCCGGTTTCACGCATCTCCATACCGTCTCGGGGTTCTCCCTGCGGTACGGGGCCTCGCACCCCGAGCGGCTCGCCGAGCGGGCCGCCGAGCGAGGGATGGGCGCTCTCGCGCTGACCGACCGCGACACCCTCGCGGGAGCGGTCCGGTTCGCCAAGGCGTGCCGGGCGGGAGACCGCGAGGTGCGGCCGGTCTTCGGGGTGGACCTCGCGGTGGCCTCGTACGGCTCGTACGGCTCGTACGGGGAGGGGACCGGCCGGCGCGCTGTGCGCCCGCGCACTCCCGCGCGAGGTGGTGCCTTTGTCGATGAATCCGCGCCTCGCGTCACCTTCCTGGCCCGGGACGGCGCACGCGGCTGGGCCGAGCTGTGCCGGCTCGTCACCGCCGCCCATGCGCGGGGTGCCGTCGATCCGCTCGACGGGTCCGGGCCGCTCGACGTCACCGGACCGCCCCTGGTCGGCCGGGAAGCGCTGCCCGCCGACGGGCTGACCGTGCTGCTCGGGCCCGCCTCCGAGGTGGGCCGGGCGCTCGCCGCGGGCCGGCCCGACCGGGCCGCCGCACTGCTCGCGCCCTGGCGGGAGATGTACGGCGACGACCTGCGCCTCGAAGCCGTCGACCACGGCCGCCCGGGCGCCGGGGCCGGATCGCTGCGGCTGGCCGCCCGTACGCTCGGCTTCGCCGCCGACCAAGGCGTACGGGCCGTGCTGACCAACGCCGTCCGGTACGCCGACCCGGGCCAGGGCCCCATCGCCGACGTGCTCGACTCCGCCCGCCGGCTCGTCCCCGTCGACCCGCGCCGCTCGCCCCTGGACAGCGGTGAGCGCTGGCTCAAGGACGAGGACGCGATGCGGGAGGCCGCCGAGCGGATCGCCTCGGCCGCCGGTCTCGGCCGGGGCGCCGCCGCCCGGCTGCTGGCGGAGACCCGGGACACCGCCGACGCCTGCCGCGTCGACCCCGCCGCCGACATCGGGATGGGCGGCATCCACTTCCCCGAGTCGCACCTGGTCGGCGCCGGCCGCCGTACCGCGCACCGGGTGCTCACCTCCCGGGCCGCCGCCGGAATGGTGCGGCTCGGCCACGACCGCGACCGCGCGTACTGGGACCGGATGCATGAGGAACTGGACATCATCGCGCACCGCGGCTTCGCCTCGTATTTCCTGACGGTGGCTCAGGTCGTGGACGACGTACGGGAGATGGGCATCCGGGTCACCGCGCGCGGCTCCGGTGCGGGCTCGCTGGTCAACCACCTCCTCGGCATCGCCCACGCCGACCCGGTGGAGCACGGACTGCTCATGGAGCGCTTCCTGTCCAAGCGCCGCTTCGTCCTGCCCGACATCGACATCGACGTCGAATCGGCCCGCCGGCTCGACGTCTACCGCCGGATCATCGAACGCTTCGGACCCGAACGCGTCGCCACCGTCGCCATGCCCGAGACCTACCGGGTGCGCCACGCCATCCGGGACGTCGGCGCCGCGCTCTCCATGGACCCGGCCGAGACCGACCGGCTCGCCAAGGCGTTCCCGCACATCCGGGCCCGCGACGCGCGCGCCGCGATGGAGGAGCTGCCCGAGCTGAAGGAGGTCGCGCGGAACCAGGACCGGTACGGCAGGCTCTGGGAGCTGGTGGAGGGGCTGGACGCGCTGCCGCGCGGGATCGCCATGCACCCGTGCGGGGTGCTGCTCTCGGACGCCGGGCTGCTGCACCGTACGCCGACCATGCCCACCAGCGGCGAGGGCTTCCCGATGTCCCAGTTCGACAAGGAGGACGTGGAGGACCTCGGGCTGCTCAAACTCGATGTGCTCGGCGTACGGATGCAGTCGGCGATGGCGCACGCCGTCGCCGAGGTGAAACGCGCCTCGGGCGCGGAGGTGGACCTGGACGCCGTACCGCCGGGCGACCCGGAGACGTACCGGCTGATCCGCACCGCCGAGACGCTGGGCTGCTTCCAGATCGAGTCGCCGGGCCAGCGCGACCTGGTCGGCAGGCTCCAGCCCGCCACCTTCCACGACCTGGTCGTCGACATCTCGCTGTTCCGGCCCGGGCCGGTCGCCGCCGACATGGTGCGGCCGTTCATCGAGGCCCGGCACGGCCGCGCGCCGGTCCGCTATCCCCACCGCGACCTGGAAGAACCGCTGCGCGGCACCTACGGCGTGGTCGTCTTCCACGAGCAGATCATCGAGATCGTCAACATCATGACCGGCTGCGGCCGCGACGAGGCCGACCGGGTGCGGCGAGGGCTCTCCCATTCCGAGTCGCAGGGCCGGATCAGGGTCTGGTTCGCGCGGCACGCGGCGGCCCGTGGGTACGGCGTCGAGGTGATCGCCCGCACCTGGAAGATCATCGAGGCATTCGGCAGCTACGGCTTCTGCAAGGCGCACGCCGTCGCGTTCGCCGTACCGACGTACCAGTCGGCCTGGCTCAAGGCGCACCATCCGGCCGCCTTCTACGCCGGTCTGCTCACACACGATCCCGGGATGTACCCGAAGCGGCTGCTGCTCGCGGACGCCCGGCGGCGCGGCGTGCCGGTGCTGCCGCTGGACGTGAACCGGTCGGCCGTCACTCATCGAATCGAACTGGTGTCTGATGAGGAGGGGAGTGAGGAGGCCTGGGGACTGCGGCTCGCGCTCTCCGATGTCCACGGCATCAGCGAGGCCGAGGCCGCGCGGATCGAGGAGGGGCAGCCGTACACCTCGTTGCTGGACTTCTGGCAGCGGGCCCGACCGGGCCGCCCGGTCGCCGAACGGCTCGCGCAGGTCGGTGCGTTGGACGCCTTCGGCGCCAACCGCCGCGACCTGCTGCTGCACCTCTCCGAGCTCCACCGCGCCCACCGGAGCTCCGGTTCCGGCGGCTCGGGCGCTCAGCTCCCGCTCGGCGACGGACACCGTACGGGCTCCGTCGGGCTGCCCGACCTCAACGAGGCGGAGCGGCTGAGCGCCGAGCTCGGGGTGCTGAGCATGGACGTCTCCCGCCATCTGATGGGAGATCACCAGGCCTTCCTGGAGGAGCTGGGCGTGGTCTCCGCCAAGCGGCTGCGCGAGGCCCGGCACGGTGAGACCGTGCTGGTCGCCGGGGCCAAGGTGGCCACCCAGACGCCACCGATCCGCTCCGGCCGCCGGGTCATCTTCACCACTCTGGATGACGGTAGCGGCCTGGCCGACCTGGCGTTCTTCGAGGACAGTCACGCCGCCTGCGCGCACACCGTCTTCCACTCCTGGCTGCTGCTGGTACGCGGAGTGGTGCAGCGGCGCGGCGCGCGCAGCCTGAGCGTAGTGGGCGCGGCCGCCTGGAACCTCGCCGAACTGGCCGAACTGCGCCGCACCGGAGGGCTCGACGCGGTGGCGGCCCGGCTGGCGGAGGAGGCACCGGAGGTGGACGGCGAGGAGGCGGAGCCCGGGACCGGACGTCGTATACGGATGGAGACCGGTTACGAGATGAACCCCTGGGCCGACCTCCAGCCGTCCGGCGAAGGGACGCCCACGGGACGGAAGTTGTGGCACCAGTCGCAGGGGAGCGCGGGATGACGGAGGATCCGGGAGGAGTTCTGAGGGAGTGCGTGGTGGCGGAGGATCCGGCAGGCGTCCTCTACCTGCGGTTCCGCAGGACCGCCGGCGGACCGCCCGACAGCGCCGGCTACACCGGCCTGCTCGCTCTGCTCGGCGCCTTCACCCCGCTCGTCGAGGCCGCACCGCCCGACGGGGCGCTCGCCGATGTGGGCGGCGCGCTGCGCTACTTCGGCCGGGACGCGCAGGGCCTGGCCTCGGTGATCCGGGTCCGGGCGCTCGCTCTGCACGGCGTGGACTGCGCGATCGGGGCAGCGGCCAACCCCATGGTGGCCAGGATGGCCGCCCGGCGGGCCGCGCCCGGCACCACCTTCGTGGTCGACCGGGGCGAGGAGGCGGCCTTCCTCGCGCCGCTCCCGGCCGCCGCCCTGGACGGTGTCGGGACCGCCACGGCGCGCACCTTGTGCGGTTACGGGCTCGACTCCGTCGGCCGGATCGCCGCCGCGCCTCTGGCCACGCTCCAGCGCATCACCGGCGTACGGACCGGGCGCGAGCTGTGGGAGCGGGCGCGCGGCATCGACCGTACCCGGGTCGTCCCGAACGCCGCCGCTCGCTCGCTCGCCGCCGAACGCTCCTTCCCGCGCGACGAGTTGTCTCCCGAGCAGCACCGCCGCGCCCTTCTCTCGCTCACCGAGGAGCTGGGGGCGCGGCTGCGGGGCGAGGGGCAGGTGTGCCGGTCGCTGGCGGTCTCGGTGCGGTACGCGGACCGGACCGGCTACGCCACGCTGACCCGGAGCCGGACGCTGGGAGAGCCGACCGCGCACTCGGCGGCGCTCACCGCGCTCGCCTACCGGATCCACGCGTCCTTCGGGCTCCAGCGGGCCCGGGTGCGGGGGATCGCGCTGCGCGCGGAGGGGCTGGCCGACGCGGACCGCGCCTCCCGTCAGCTCACCTTCGATCCGGCGGACGAGCGGTCGCGCCGGATCGAGGAGGTGGCGGACCGGCTGCGGGAGAGGTTCGGACCGGGTGCGGTGAAGCCGGCGGGACTCGCGGCCTGAACGGCGGAGTTGACGTCCGAGGGTGTCCGGCTCCGCTCCGCCGGGCACCCTCTGCTCGGCCTATGGCGAGTCCGCGCCACTTTTTACCGACGCGTAACTTCCCACCGAACCTTACTCATGCGTAATTTGGCATGAGCACATAAAGCTTGTGGTCCGGGCCACAGGGCGCACCGCCATCGCACCCCCCTTGAGCCGCAAGGAGACCACACGATGCTGCCCTGGTTCCGTGCTGCGCGCGTCCCCCGCACGCGCAGCGTCTTCGCCGCCCTCCTCCTGGCCGTCACCCTGCTCGTCGCCCCCACGGCGACCGCGACCGCGGCCACCTCCTCCGCCGCGGCGGCCACCTCCCGTGGCTGGAACGACTACTCCTGCAAGCCCTCCGCCGCTCATCCCCGTCCCGTCGTCCTGGTCCACGGAACCTTCGGGAACTCGATCGACAACTGGCTGGTCCTCGCCCCTTACCTGGTCAACCGGGGCTACTGCGTCTTCTCCCTCGACTACGGCCAGCTCCCCGGCGTGCCGCTCTTCCACGGCCTCGGCCCCATCGACAAGTCCGCCGAACAGCTCGACGTGTTCGTCGACAAGGTGCTCGCCTCCACCGGAGCGCCGAAGGCCGACCTCGTCGGCCACTCCCAGGGCGGCATGATGCCGAACTACTACCTGAAGTTCCTGGGCGGCGCCCCCAAGGTCAACGCCCTCATCGGCCTCGCTCCGGACAACCACGGCACCACGCTGCTCGGCCTCACCAAGCTGCTGCCGTACTTTCCCGGCGTCGAGAAGTTCATCAGCGACAAGACCCCCGGCCTCGCCGACCAGGTCGCCGGATCCCCTTTCATCACCAAGCTCACGGCGGGCGGCGACACCGTACCCGGCGTCCGCTACACCGTCATCGCCACCAAGTACGACCAGGTGGTGACCCCGTACCGCACGCAGTACCTGGACGGACCGAACGTACGCAACGTCCTGCTCCAGGACCTGTGCCCGCTGGACCTGTCCGAGCACGTGGCGATCGGGACCATCGACCGGATCGCCTTCCACGAGGTGGCGAACGCCCTTGACCCGGCGCGCGCGACCCCGACGACCTGCTCCAGCGTGATCGGCTGACGTACAACGTAAAGAGCACGACGTATGAAGCACGACGGGCCGAGGCCACTGTCCGGTGGGGGCGGACAGTGGCCTCGGCCCGTGTTCATGGCCTGATACGCGTGGGTCAGCGGCTGTGGCGACCGGTGGAGGCGGTGGCCCGGCGACGCTGCGAGGAGAACAGCACGGCAGCGCCGACGGCGAGTACGGCGGCTCCGCCCATCGCGAGATACGTGCTGCTGCTCGACCCACCGGTCTCGGCGAGCACGTCCTCCTGCCCGGCCGCGTTGGCCTGCGGCGCGTTGCCCTCGGCGGCGGTCTTGGGCTCAGCCTCGGGCTTGGCGGCCGGAGCGGCGGCGTTGACCTTCGCTCCGGTGTTCGCGTCGTCGTCACCGTGCCCGTTGTGCTCCACGGAGGACTTCTCGGCGCCTTCGGTGATGGCGTCCTCGGAGGGAGCGGAGGGAGCGGAGGGTACGGGCGCGGGAGCCGCTTCCTCGTTCTTCGGCGCCTCACCGGCGGGCTTCTCCTCCGGCGCCTCGCCGCCACCCGTACCGCCCGTACCCGCCGAACCGCCGCCGAAGACCACGTCGGAGCAGGCGTAGAAGGCCTCGGGGGAGTCGGAGCGCTGCCACACCGTGTAGATCAGCTGCCGCCCCGCCGCGTCCGGGATGGTCCCGTCGAACACGTACGAACCGTCCACCAGCGCCGGGTCGGTGGCCTGGGCGAAGGGCTTCGCCTCCAGGTCGGACCAGGCCAGCGGCTTCGTCGGGTCGTAGCCCGGCTTGGTGAGGTACAGCTCGAAGGAGCCCTTGTGCGGGGCCGTGGCCCGGAACTTGAAGGTGTGCTTGCCCGCCTTCACGGGGGAGGCCGGCCAGTCGGCGCGCGGCAGGTCGAGCCCCTTGAACTTGTCGTTGGACGCGCTGCACAGCTTGCCGTCCGGGATCAACTCACGGTGCTCACCGGCCGCGTTGGCGATGTTCACGCCGTTCCAGTCGTACAGCGCCTGCGTTCCACCGGCCGCGACCGCCGCCTTGCACGCCGCCGACACCGGACTCTCAGGCCCCTCCGCGAAGCACGCGGACACCCGGCTCACCGGGTCGGTGAGCGAACCGTGGGCCAGCGCCGGAGTGGCGGTGACTCCGGCCAGCGCGAACGGTGCGAAGCCGAGGGCGACGACCCCGGCGGCCTTGCGACGAGCGGTCATGGAGGGTTCTCCTTCAAAGCGGCACAACGGTGGGGCGCCAGGCCTTCAATCCGTCCCGGCGATCAGCAAGCTAGCTGCTCGAAAGGGCCAAAAAGCCTGCTGGGACGGGGTGGAGGGGATCCTTATGGTCGCTTTAAGGAGGGGCTAAGTGAGTGCTCAGGAAGGAGGGCCGAGGGCAGGCCCACGGGGACCGGCCCACTGACCGACGGTGTTCCGCCGATGGTCTCCTCCCGCGCGGAGAGCCGGTCCGGGCCAGCCCACGATCCGGTCAGGCCGGGCCGGTCTTCCCCGGTTGCGAGAGAAGGACTCGGAGGCGGCGCATCACATCGACCTGGGCGGGGTTGTAGAGGTCATCGATGGCCTTGCCGATCGTCTCCGCGGCGTGGTTCCGGCCGCGTGGGGCGTCCGAGGAGAGGTCGCCCAGCCCTGGGTGCTTCGCGTGGAGCGCGCGGACGAAGGGCACGAGGCGATCGGCCAGATCCCGCCGGGTCTGCTCGTCGGCGTCGGCAGGGAGCCTGTCGAGCTCGACGGCGACCGATGCGTCGGGAGCCTGGTGCAGCATGTCCGTGTAGGCACGCAGCCCACTCGGACCGAGGACGCTGCTCATGACGGTGACGAACGAGCGGTCCGGGTCGGGCAGCTCGGCGGAGGCGCCCGCCGGGGCGAACGGGAGCGACAGGTCGTGCGGCAGGGCCGTGCGCAGGAGCGCTCCGACTTCGGCCCGGGCGAGTTGGAGCCGTTCGATGGTGGCGGCCAGTTCGGCGTCGAGAGCTCGCAGAGCATCTCGCGGGTGCTCGTCGTCGCGCATGGCGGCGATCTGGGTCAGGGAGAATCCCAGGCCGGTGAGGCGCTTGATGCGCAACAGCCGGACGAGGTGGGCTACGCCGTACTGCTTGTAGCCGTTGGAACGCCGCTCGGGCTCGTTGAGCAGCCCGACCTCATGGTAGTGCCGCACCGTCCTCAGGCTGGTGCCGGCGAGCTCCGCGATCTCGCGGGTGCTCCACGCCATGTGGGTATCTCCCTCGACAGGGGTGACGCCGGCGCGGTCACGCCGAAGAGGTCCAGTCGAAACCATGCCGTAGCGGCATGGTCAAGCAGGGTGGGCGCGGACGTGGCACGCCTTGCCGCAGTGGAGGGCGTCAGGTTGTGATCCGGCTGTGCGCAGGCACGTGTTCTCCTTCAGGTCCCCCGCTGCGAACAGCGGGGGACCTGAAGGACCGGGCGGGGCCGGGGCGGTCGTCAGAGGGTGCAGGCGGCTCCGTCGGACGGGGTCCGCAGGTGGATCAGATAGTCGGCCACGGCCTTGTTGACGCAGGCACTGGCCCCCGACGTGGCGATGGTGTGCTGTTCGCCCTTCACGGTGAGCAGGCTGCCGTCGAGGGCCTCGGCCAAGTTGACGCCGGCTTGGTAGGGAGTGCTCGGGTCGCCGGTGATCGAGATCGTCAGCGTGGGGGGCAGTCCTTCGACCCGGTCAGGGAAGGGGTAGGTGGTTTTCGGCTCCACGGGCCAGGACTCGCAGACATCCCGGGCCCCGGCGGAGCCGGTACCTGGATCGACGAACGGCGCTGCTTCGTAGGTCTTCTGCCGCATGTCGACGGCCTGCTCGGGGGTCATGCGGGCCTCGTCCATGCAGGTGATGGCGTAGTTGGCCACGTCGAAGTTGCTGCCGCTGCCGTCCGGGGCGCGCCCGCTGAAAGCCTGGGAGATGGCGAGGAGTTGTTCGGGCTTGCCCGACCGCACTTCGGCGAGCCCCTTGGTGATCTTCGGCCAGACCGCCTGGTAGTAGAGCCCGGAGATGACGGAGTCGATGAGGTTGTTGTAGGTGAACCGCAGTCCCTGCCCGTAGGGGAGCGGCTTGTCGAGAAGCGGACGGGCGATTTTGTGGAACTCCTCGGTGGCTCGCTTCGGATCAGTGCCCAGGGGGCAGCCCTCACGGGTGGCGCAGGCGGCGGCCATCTTGTCGAAGGAACGTTGGAATCCGCTGTACTGGGACAACCGTCGCTCGCTGCCGAGGCGGGGATCGACGGCACCGTCGAGGACCATGCTGCGAACCTTGCGCGGGAACTTCTCGGCGTACAGAGCTCCGATGCGGGTGCCGTAGCTCTGGCCCAGGAAGTTCATCTTCTTCCCGCCGAGGGCGGACCGCAGGATGTCCATGTCGCGAACTGTGTCGCGGGTGCCGACGGCGGCCAGGTTCTGCGCGCCACCGGAGCGCCGCACGCACTTGTCGACGAGCTTCTTCGTATGGTCCCCGGAGAACCGGCCCGCCGTCAGCACGAGTTCGGTACGGACATCACCGGCGAGATAGTCCTCCTTGCTGAAGCAGCTGATCGCGGGCTTGGACGCGCCCACACCACGAGGGTCGAACCCCACCAGGTCGAATCGCTCGGTGACAGGGCTCTTGGCCAGCGCCTGGTGCGTCTGTGCCGCGAGGTTCAGGCCGGCGCCGCCGGGACCGCCCGGGTTGAGGAGCAGAGGCCCCAGCGACTTTCCTCGCGCAGGGACACGCAGCACCGCGATCTGTGCCGTCTCGCCCTCGGAGTCGTCGTAGTCCAGCGGCACGTCCAGCCGGGCGCACTGGAAGCGGGGATCAGCGAAGAGCTTTTCGTCCACCGGAGTGGCGCCGTACCCCTTGCACGAGGCGAATGCGAGATCCTGCCCGTAAAAGCGGTCCAGCTCCGTGGGTGGTTTCGTCGATGCCTCCGATTGCGGAGAGGTGCCGGACTTGCTCGGACTGCACGCCCCGGCCATGAGCAGCAAGGGCAGGGCGACGGCAATCATCGCCGGGCGGACGGAGGATGGCAGGGAAGGCAACGTCTCTCCTCATGAGGGCTGGAGTAGGTGAAGTGCACGTGTCATCGGCTCTTCGGCAGGGAGCGGAGGGCCGGCGCGCACATGGGGTGCGGCACTCCTTCGGTCATGCGAGGCCGGCGCCATGGCCCGTGGTGGTGCAGGCCCGAGCGATGACAGACGCCATCTCGGGGAGGAGAGCGGCTACGGGGTCGTGGGTCAGTTCCGTCATCCGCAGGCACCCGCCGACGGTGACGACACCCAGAACGTGCTCTCCCTTGAGCTGAGTGATCTGGGCGGGCCCCCACAGGGCCGTGAGCGAAGCCGGGCCGGAGTGGTAGGTCTCCGCCGCCCCGAGGTTCGTGATCTGGATGTCCGCTGCTGTGACAGCGGCCATCATGGCTTCGGCGTCTTCCGCAGATACCGGCGGGCCCTGTGCGAGGGCTGCGGATCCGGCCTGGAGAGCGCGCGGTGTGCGCTGTCCTCCGAGCGCTTGATGGTGCCGCTGGGCGAGCGCCCAGAAGTCGTCCGCGTCCGGCGCCTCACTGGCAGTCCGAGCGCCCGCGAACCGGTTGGCGACGTCCTTGGGCAAGCCGACCGCGCGGCGCAGGTCCACCGGGCTCAACACCCTCACGAAGTCACGGCCCCTGCGGTGAAACACGGTCGAGGCGGCCGCGCAGAGCGCCGCGTGCACCGACATACGCTCCGCACGACAGCGGCCCATGAGCCGTGCGGTCAGTTCTCGGTCCAGAGCGAGATCCGAGACATGCGGCAGCCGTCCGGAGAACGGCACAAGCTCTCCTGGCGTACTGACTCGTTCGTCCTCCGCCGGCAACAACACCGGAGCTGGTGCACCGTCGCTGTCTGTCTGTACGTCGAGAGCGGCGAGGAGGTCTTCCTGTGCCCGCGGGACACCGCGTGGCGTTCCGCGTTCCTCACCGTCCAGGGCCGCCACCAGTTCCAGCAGCACCTGCAAGCCTCCGACCCCGTCCGTGATCTGGTGAGCGAAGGTCAGCACGATGGAACAGCCTCCATGTCCGGGAATCAGGACGGCACGCAGGAGCGGGCCCGGTCCCGGCGGAATGGGGCGGGTCTGCTCGGTGGCGACGACCGCTTGCCACGGGGTCCCGGCGGCGGCCGTTCCGACGGGGATCGGACCTTCGGCTCGGCGGTACCGGGTCTCCGGTGCACTTCGGTCGACCGCGGCCCTGAGCAGCGGGTGCTGTTCCTGGAGGTGCGCCAGTTCCCGGGCCAGGGTCGCCGCCGCTATCCGGCGATCTATCTCGGCCACCAGTGAAAACTGGACGGGGTTTCTGTGCATATAGAGGTCAATGGTTCTCTCGAATGCGCCCAGTCCCCGGAATGACTCGCCCAGAATGCTGTCGTTCGCCAATGTGTCACCTTTCCTGAAGGTCTATTTCGCGGTGCTGCCTCAGATGACGGTCCGGGCGCCTCCGAGAAGCGTGGTCGGCCTCAACGGCACCGTCCGCGGCATGAGTCGTAGCAGAATCCATCAACCGCTCCATGCGTGTGTTCGCGCTGAATCCGGACCGGTGATCACCTCGCCGTTTCCGTTCCTGGAAGTGGCAGCCGATGGGCTCCCTAAGGGCTTCTACCTCTGCCATTCCGGGTGAAACTCATGACGTTACGGCACAGTTCCCGGACACGGATCGGCAGCAAGCAGAAAGTGGCCACGCGCCCGGACGCGAATACGGGAAGGAAGCCGTCCGCCACGCGCCGCGTCCGTGGTCAGTGCGGTGCGGTGCGTGATCCTCGGGAGGACGGGAAGAACGCCGCGCGCGGGACGGGAGCCAGGGGGCCGGGAGATGACGAACCGTTGGCGGCGCAGCGCCCGTACCTTCATCCAGCTCATACGCCAGGACAGCCGTGCCGGCACGCTCCAGGCTCCCGTCGACCTCGCCGAGAACCCGGATCATCGCTTCCTGCGTGCCCATGAGTCCGTGCGGTCCACCTGGGAGCGGCGGTGTGCCGGCGGCACTCCTTGAGGGTGGGTGTACGGGGGCGTACGCCGGTGGCACAGCGTCAACGGTGAGCGCGGGTGCCGGGGCTCAACCGATCCACCGGTACCGCCGCTCCGGCCGCCCCGTCCCTCCATAGCGCAGCGTCACCTCGGCCCGCCCCGTCCCCACGAAGTGCTCCAAGTAGCGCCGCGCGCTCACCCGGGACAAGGCGCCCTCCTCCGCGCACTCCGAGGCGGACAGGCCCTTCGGGCGGCCCCGCAGAGTACGTTCCACCAGGTCGGCCGTGGGAGCCGCCAGGCCCTTGGGGAGTTCGCGGGAGCCGGGCGGGCGGGTGCCGAAGATCTGGTCCACGTCCTCCTGGCGCGCCTCGCCCAGCTCATCCAGGCGCGTGCGGAGCGCGGCCACATGGCGCAGCTGCTCCTGGAGGGCGGACCGGTTGAACGGCTTGATCAGGTAGTGCAGGGCACCGGCCCGCAGCGCCGCCCGGATCACTCCGGCGTCCCTCGCCGCCGTGATGAACAGGGCGTCCGTGCTGGGCCGTGAGGTGTCCTGCTCCTCCGCCGCACGCAGGGCCCGCAGGACGTCGATCCCGTCCATGTCGGGCAGGTAGATGTCCAGCAGCACCAGGTCGGGGCGCAGCCGCTCGGCCGCCCGCAGGGCGTCGGCGCCGTTGTGTGCCGCACCGGCCACCGTGAAACCGTCCATTGCGGACACATAGCGGCTGTGCAATTTCGCGACCATGAAGTCGTCGTCCACCACCAGCACCGTCGTCACGCCGCCACGCTAAGCCGCGACCGCAACGACCACAACGTCCGTTGATTCCGGAAGAGAGACAGGTCGTCAACGCGCGGGCAACATGTGGGCCACTTCACAGCGAAAGGCGGAACCCGTGCGACTACGCACTCCCATCGCCCTGCTCGGAGCCGCACTGCTCGTGCTGGTGGGGCCGCCCCTGCTCGCCACCGGCGACGGCTCCGACACCGGCACCCAGATTCCCGGGCTCCGCTTCATGGTCCCCAACACCCCGGGCGGCGGCTACGACATCACCGCCCGCACCATGGCCAAGAACGCCGAGGACGCCGGACTCACCCACAACATCGAGGTGTTCAACCTGCCCGGAGCCGGCGGCACGGTCGGCCTCACCCGGCTCGTCGGCGAGCACGGCAACGGCAAGCTCGCCCTCTCCATGGGCCTCGGTGTCGTCGGCGCCGTCCACACCAACAAGTCCCCGAGCACCCTCGCCGACACCACGCCCATCGCCCGGCTCACCGAGGAGCCGGACATCGTCGTCGTCGCCAGGAACTCCCCGTACCGCACCATCGGTGATCTCCTCGCCGCCTGGAAGAAGAACCCGGCCGCCGTGCCGGTCGGCGGCGGATCGTCGCCCGGCGGGCCCGACCACCTCGCTCCGATGCTCATGGCGCAGGCCGCCGGGATCGCGCCGAAGGCGGTCAACTACGTCCCGTTCGACGGCGGTGGCGAGCTGCTGGCCTCCGTCCTCGGCAACAAGGTCGGCTTCGGCGTCTCCGGCCTCGGCGAGTACCGCGACCAGATCGAGGCCGGTGAGCTGCGGCTGCTCGCCGTCACCGGCCCGGAGCGGGTCGCCGGCATGGACGCGCCCACCCTGCGCGAGGCCGGACTCGACACCGAGTTCACCAACTGGCGCGGCATCGTCGCCCCGCCCGGCCTCTCCGACGCCGAACGCACCAAGCTCATCGGCCTGGTCACCAAGTTGCACGCGTCGAAGGAGTGGAGGGAGTCGATGAGGAAGAACGGCTGGGACGACGCCTTCCTCACCGGTGAACCCTTCGGTGCCTTCCTCGCCGAGCAGGACCGGCGCGTCGCCACCGTGCTGAAGGAGCTGGGGCTGTGACCACCGAACCCACCGGGCCCGCCGAACCCACCGGGCCCGCCGAACCCACCGGACCCACCGCGCCCGCCGCGGAGAAGCCTGACACCACCGCCCGCTCCTGGCTGCGCGGCCACTCCGAGCTCGGCGTCTGCGTCCTCCTCCTCGCCATCGGCATCCTCGTCCTCACCGACGCCCTCACCATGAGCGTCGACATAGCCCAGCGCGGCCCCATCGGCCCCCGTACCGTCCCCTTCGTCGTCGGCTCGGCGCTCCTCCTGGTCGCCGTCCTCCTCGCCGTCGACGTCCTGCGCGGCGGCCGCGGCGAAGCCGAAGGCGGCGAGGACGTCGACCTCGACGAACCCGCCGACTGGCGCACCGTCCTCCTCCTGAGCGGCGTCTTCCTCGCCACCGCCGTCCTGATCGGCCCGCTCGGCTTCCCGATCGCCGGAGCACTCCTCTTCTGGGGCTCCGCCTACGCGCTCGGCAGCCGCCACCTCGACCGCGATCCGCTCATCGCCGCCGTCCTCTCCCTCGCCACCTACTTCCTCTTCGACAACCTGCTCGGTGTCCCCCTTCCGGGCGGCCCGCTGATGGGAGTGATCTGACCGATGGACTCCCTCAACTCCCTCCTCGACGGCTTCGGTACGGCGCTCACGCCGACCAACCTGCTCTGGGCCGCGCTCGGCGTCCTGCTCGGCACCGCGATCGGTGTGCTGCCCGGCATCGGACCCGCCATGGCCGTGGCGCTGCTGCTCCCGGTGACGTACGGACTCGACCCGACCGGTGCGTTCATCATGTTCGCCGGGATCTACTACGGCGCGATGTTCGGCGGCTCCACCACCTCGATCCTCCTCAACACCCCTGGCGAGAGCGCCGCCGTGGTCGCCGCGATCGAAGGCAACCCGATGGCGAAGGCCGGACGCGGAGCGCAGGCGCTGGCCGCCGCCGCGATCGGCCACTTCGCCGGCGGCATGATCGGCACGATCCTGCTGGTCGTCCTCGCGCCGACCGTCGCCTCGCTCGCCATCGGCATCGGAGCGCCCGACTACTTCGCGATCATGGTGCTGGCCTTCATCGCCGTCACCTCCGTCCTCGGCGCCTCGCGCATCCGCGGTCTCGCCTCCCTGCTCATCGGTCTGACCATCGGACTGGTCGGCCTCGACCAGATGACCGGGCAGCAGCGCCTCACCTTCGGCTCGCTCCAACTGGCCGACGGGGTCGACGTGGTGATCGTGGCGGTCGGCCTCTTCGCGATCGGCGAGGCCCTCTGGGTCGCCGCCCACCTGCGCCGCTCGACCGGCGAGGCGATCCCCGTCGGCCGTCCCTGGCTCGGCCGGGACGACCTGCGCCGCACCTGGAAGCCCTGGCTGCGCGGCCCGCTCATCGGCTTCCCGTTCGGCGCGATACCGGCGGGCGGCGCGGAGATCCCGACCTTCCTCAGTTACGTCACCGAGAAGCGGCTCTCCAAGCACCGCGGCCAGTTCGGCAAAGGGGCCATCGAAGGCGTCGCGGGACCGGAGTCGGCGGCCTCCGCCTCCGCCGCCGGAACCCTCGTCTCCATGCTCACCCTCGGCCTGCCCACCACCGCCGTCGCCGCCGTGATGCTCGCCGCGTTCCAGCAGTACGGGATCCAGCCCGGGCCCCTGCTGTTCGAACGCGAACCCGAGCTGGTCTGGGGCCTCATCGCCTCGCTCTTCGTCGGGATGGTGCTGCTGCTCGCGCTCAACCTGCCGCTCGCTCCCGTCTGGGCCAAGCTCCTGCGGATCCCGCGCCCCTACCTCTACGCGGGCATCCTCTTCTTCGCCGCCGTCGGCGCGTACGCGGTCGGCGGTGAGTCCCTGGACCTGGTGATCCTTCTGATCATCGGCCTGATCGGGTTCGGCATGCGGCGGTACGGGCTGCCGGTGCTGCCCGCCGTCATCGGCGTGATCCTCGGCCCGGCCGCCGAACAGCAGTTGCGGCGCGCGCTCCAGATCAGCGACGGCAGCGTGACCGGACTCGTCAACACCCCGTTCTCCGTCACCGTCTACGCGATCGTGGCGCTGATCCTCGCCTGGCCGCTGGTGTACCGGCTGCTCGTCGTGCGGCGGGGGAACGGCCGGAAGGAGAACGACGGAACCGGCACTGTCAGTGGTGGCTGAGAGTATCGATGCCATGACGACGATCGACTGGGACGCGGCGGCCGGATCCTTCGACGAGGAGCCCGACCACGGACTCCTCGACCCCGCCGTGCGCGACGCGTGGGCCGGCCGGCTGGAGAGCTGGCTGCCCGCCGTCCGCAGCGACGTGCTGGATCTCGGATGCGGTACGGGAAGTCTCTCGCTGCTTGCGGCCGGCCAGGGCCACCGGGTCACCGCCGTGGACCGGTCGCCCAGGATGGCCGAGCTGGCCCGCGCCAAGCTCGCCGGGACCGGCGCTGAGGTCCTGGTCGGCGACGCGGGCCGGCCGCCGGTGGGGGAGCGGGTCTTCGACGTCATCGTGGCCCGGCACGTCGTCTGGCTGCTGCCCGATCCGGCGGCGGCCCTGGCCCACTGGTTCGGGCTGCTGAAGCCCGGCGGTCGGCTGGTCCTGATCGAAGGCGTGTGGGGCGGTGTCGGGCTCTCCGCCGCCCGTATCACCGCCCTGCTCGCTCCGTACACCGAGCGCGTCCACCACGAGGACCTGGCCGGCGACGCGCGGCTGTGGGGCAAGGAGGTGGACGACGAGCGGTATGCGCTGGTCGCCCGCGCCGAGCCGCCTCACCGGCACACCGAGGTCGTCGACGTCCACCTGATCCTGCGCCGCGGCCCGGACGTTCTGCTCGCCCGCCGTGCCGACACCGGTTACGCGGACGGCCTGCTGCACATGCCCTCCGGCCACGCGGAGGACGGCGAGGACGTCCGCGAGGCGATGATCCGCGAGGCCGCCGAGGAGATCGGCGTCGCGCTGGACCCCGACGCGCTGCGGGTCGCTCTGGTGATGCAGCACCGAGGGCCCGGCGGCGGGGCGCGGATGGGCTGGTTCTTCGTCGCGGAGTACGACGAGGAGCACCCGCCGCACAACGCGGAGCCGGAGAAGTGCTCCGAGCTGGACTGGTTCCCGCTCGACGCCCTGCCGGACGACATGGTCGCGTACTGCCGTGCGGGCCTGGACGGTTACCGGTCGGGCGAGCACTTCATGATCCACTGGCACGAGGACGGCGACCCGATCGCCCACCGGCCGGACGGCCCGCGCCGGGCCGTGGCACTGGAGCCCGCCGCCGAGCGGACCGGCCGGGTGCACCACATCGAGCTGTGGGTGCCCGACCTCGCGGGTGCGGAGCGCCGGTGGGGCTGGCTGCTGACGCGGCTCGGCCATCTCCCGTACCAGCGCTGGGCGAGCGGCCGCAGCTGGCGGCACGGCGAGAGTTACGTGGTCGTGGAGCAGTCGCCCGATCTCTCCGCCGACCACCACGACCGCCGCCGCCCGGGCCTCAGCCACCTGGCGTTCCACGTCGCGGACCGGGCCACGCTGGACACCCTGACGGCCGAGGCACCGTCGTACGGCTGGCGGCTGCTCCATGCCGACCGCCATCCGTACGCCGGAGGCCGGAGGCACTGCGCCGCCTATCTGGAGGACGAGGCGGGATACGAGGTGGAGCTGGTCGTGACGTCGGAGCCGCGCCCCTGAAGCCCGAGTCCCGCCCCTGGAGCCTCGTTGCCGGTGAGGTGAGGCGTCGGTCAGGCAAGCAGGCGTGCCAGCCCTTCCGTCCGGGCCAGCTCCTCCAGCTCGTCCAAGGCAGCGGCCGCCGATCCGGCCGCCTCAGGATCGCGTTCGGTCAGGCCGCTCGCCTCGAACTCGTCCTCGTCCAGGCGGAGTACGCAGGAGCCGTCCGCCGAGACCCACAGGTCCAGGTCCAGGTCCTCGACCGCCAGCACGCCGTCGGCCAGGACGGCGGGCCGGGAGATGTCGCAGTACCAGCCCTTCAGTCCGCCGTCACCGGTGCGGACCTCCTTCACCGCGAACCACCGGTCCCGCCAGTAGTGCTCGGTGAAGACATCGCCCGGCTCGAACCGTACGAAGCCGAAGTCCCGGACTCCCGGCGCGGCCCACGGCGCCCGGACCGTGACCCGGGTGCCGTCGTCGCGGACCAGCTCCGCCGGATACCTGATCTTCGTGCGGCCGGCCTTCGTCAGTGCGACCACCAGGCCCTTGGAGCGCGGTGCGCGTGGCTCAGCCGAGAGTGCGGGCATGACGGACCTCCGTGGCGCAGACCGTGTAGCCGAACCACTTGTTGATGGCGAGCATCGGGCCGTTGCCCGTGTCGTTGGCGGTGTAGGCGTCCGTACAGCCGGCCGCCCGCGCCCGGTGCAGCGAGTCGTTCTTCGCCAGCTTGGCCAGGCCACGGCCCCGGAAGGCTCGCAGCGTGCCGGTCATGTTGCTGGAGTACGTCCGGTGGCCGTCGGTGCCGGCCGCGCTGAACGCCGCCACCTGACCGTCCACCAGGACCACCGTGGTCAGAGCGGCGTCGAAGGTCGGGTGGCGCCAGATGGTCGTCAGCCAGTCCTCGTAGTCGTCCAGCTCGACCGGGATGTCGCTCGGCTCGTCCAGCGTCACCTGGGCGTCCGCGTCGAAGAGCGGCCGGGGATCGTCGGCGAAGTCGGAACCCGGCCTCAGCTCGACGCCCGCCGGGACCGCCTGGAGCGGAGGCAGGACGCCGTTCGCCAGGTCCAGGTGCTGGAAGTGCGCGGAGCGGCCCGGACGGTAGCCCCGGCCGCGCGCGAACTCCAGGCTCTCCGGCGTCTCCAGCACCCAGGCGTGCACGACCGTGGCCCCGGCCTGCGCCAGATGCTCCTCCGCCGTGCTCAGCAGCAGCGATCCCGCGCCGTGGCCGGTGTGGTCCGGCAGGACGTGCGGGGTGCAGGAGCTCCGGCCCGGCTCCGTGCTGTCGTGTGCGATGCCGGCCTGCGCGGTGCCGATGATCTCGCCGTCCCGCTCCGCCACCAGCAGGCGGTAGTGCCGGCCCGGATGGGCGTGGGCCAGATCGTGGGTGATCTGCTCGGGTGTGGACACCAGATACGGGACCGCCGCCCGCCGGACGCGGGTCCACGCCTCTGCGTCGGATGGCCGGAAGTCGCGCACGATGACTGTCATGCGGCGGAGGTTACGCGCGACCGCGCCGCGACCGCCTCCTCTTTTTTCCCACCGTGAGAGCGCCCGTGAGGGAGAATCGGCGGGTGACTGAGAAGATCGTCCTGGACCCGGACTCCGGCATCGCCCCGTACGAGCAACTGCGCACGCGGCTCTCCGAACTGGCCCGTTCCGGCGTGCTCCCGGTCGGCCACCGCCTCCCGACCGTACGCGGCTACGCCGAGGAGCTGGGCCTCGCCGCCAACACCGTGGCCAAGGCCTATCGCGCCCTGGAGGCCGACGGCGTGATCGAGACCCGGGGCCGGAACGGGACCTTCGTCGCGGCGGCCGGAGGAGCGGCCGAGCAGAAGGCGGCGGCCGCCGCGCAGCTGTACGCCGAGACCGCCGAGCGACTCGGCCTCACCCGGCAACAGGCCCTGGCGCTGGCCAAGGACGCGGTACGGGCCGCGTACGGGGACTGAAGCCCGCTCCCGTACCGGCTACGGACAGCCGTGCCCCGTACCGGCTCTCGCGCCCATCCCCGTACCGCCTACAGATCCCGCACGACCTACAGGTACAGCCCCGCGTCCGCCCCCGCGTCCTGCTTCGGCACCGACGCGGGGCCGAAGCCCCGGCGCAGCGCGTACAGCTCGGCGAGTGAGCTGCCCTCCCGGTTCACGCCCTCCTCCGTGCCCAGCCAGGCCACCGACTCCTGGCGGGTCAGCGGGCCCACCTCGATCCGGGCCATGCAGCGGCCCGGCCGGACGACCGCCGGGTGCAGCCGCTCCAGGTCCTCGTTGGTGGTGACGCCCACCAGCACGTTCCGGCCCTGGCCGAGCAGACCGTCCGTCAGGTTCAGCAGCCGGGACAGCGCCTGGCCCGCGGTGTGCTTGGCCTCGCCGCGGATCAGCTCGTCGCAGTCCTCCAGGAGCAGCAGCCGCCACCGGCCCTTCGCCGTGCCGTCGTCCTCGCCGATCGCGATGTCCATCAGATAGCCGACGTCGTTGAAGAGCCGTTCCGGGTCGAGCACGCAGTCGACCTGGCACCAGTCGCGCCAGGACCGGGCCAGCGTGCGCAGAGCGGAGGTCTTGCCGGTGCCGGGCGGCCCGTGCAGCAGGAGCAGCCTGCCGGCGATGTCGTCCGGCGTGACCTTCATCAGCCGGTCCATGGCATCGGCCACCGGCGCGGTGTAGTTGGGCCGGACCTCGTCCCAGCTCCCGGCGGCGATCTGCCGGGTGGTGCGGTACGGGCCGCGGCGCGGCGAGACGTACCAGAAGCCCATGGTCACGTTGTCCGGCTGCGGCTCCGGCTCGTCCCGCGCGCCGTCCGTCGCCTGCCCGAGGACCTTCTCCGCCAGCTCGGCGGTGGTCGCGGTGACCGTGACGTCCGCGCCCCGGCTCCACCGCGAGATCAGCAGGGTCCAGCCGTCGCCCTCGGCCAGCGTGGCGCTGCGGTCGTCGTCGCGGGCGGACCGCAGCACCGAGGCGTGCGGCGGCAGCAGGGTCGCTCCGGCCTTGACCCGGTCGAGGGAGGAGCTGTGGGAGTACGGCTGCTCGCCCGTCGCGAAACGGCCGAGGAAGAGCGCGTCGACGACGTCGGACGGTGAATCGCTGTCGTCGACGGTGAGCCGGATCGGCAGAGCGGACTCGGGATTGGCAGACATGGCGCCCATGATCCGGCACGGCGCCACCCCACGCACCCAGGTTTCACCGGCCCGACCCGGCACGCTTCCGGACGGCGCCTGGCCGCCCGCCTCCGGACGCGCGCAACGGATGACGTCACGACACCGGCGCGTCAAGGCGCGCGCGTTGAACTCCGGACGGCGGACGGAAGCACTCACCACTTATTTTTGGCATGAACACTTCCGGCGAGCCGAGTGCGCTGCTACTACGGAGTAACGCAGTTACCCCTGCTCAAGGAGTCCCCCCATGAAAATGTCCAGACTCGTGGCGTTCTCGTCCTCGCTCCTGCTCGGTGCCGCCCTCGCCCTGACCGGTGCGGGGATCGCGAACGCCGACTCCTCCGCCCAGGCCGTCGACTACGTCGCTCTCGGCGACTCGTACTCCTCCGGTGTCGGCGCCGGCAGCTACGAGAGCTCCAGCGGCGACTGCAAACGCAGCACCCGCGCCTTCCCCCGGCTCTGGGCCAACGCCAACTCCCCGTCCAGCTTCGCCTTCACCGCCTGCTCCGGTGCCAGGACCAACGACGTCACGAGCGGTCAGCTCGGACCGCTCAACGCCTCCACCGACCTCGTCTCGATCTCCATCGGCGGCAACGACGCCGGCTTCGCCGACGTCATGACGACCTGTGTCCTGCAGTCCGAGGCCACCTGCCTCAGCCGCATCGCCACCGCCCGCGCCTATGTCGACTCGACCCTGCCCGCACGGCTCGACTCCGTGTACTCCGCCATCAAGGCCAAGGCGCCCTCCGCCCGCGTCGTCGTCCTCGGCTACCCGCGCTTCTACCAGCTCAGCGGCGCCTGCTTGGCCGGTCTCAGCGAGAAGGAGCGCTCCGCCATCAACGGCGCCTCCGACCACCTGAACACCGCCACCGCCAAGCGCGCCGCCGACCACGGCTTCACCTTCGGTGACGTCAGGACGACCTTCACCGGACACGAGATCTGCTCGGGCAACTCCTGGTTGCACAGCGTGAACTGGCTCAACATCGGCGAGTCCTACCACCCCACCGCCGCCGGACAGTCGGGCGGATACCTGCCGGTCTTCAAGTCGGCCGCCTGACAGGCGAGTTGAACGGCGAACCATCCTCCTGAGCGGGAGGTCCCGGCCGCCGGGGCCTCCCGCTCCGTCGAACAATCCATCCGAACTGTCCGAAGTCGCCCTGGAATCGGGCGGATTCGGTAACTGGTCGTCAACCTCCGTATAGGTGTGCTGGTCCCGCAGACGGGATACCCGTGTGTCACCGTGGGGCGATAGGGTTAACCTGCCCGGACCGGGTGCCCTCGTACGGGTGGGGAGTGACATGGAACAGATAACGGTGCGGAGCAGGCCGCGAGTGCCTGCCATCACATGCGGAAGCGGTGCGACCAGTACGCGCCTCGACCGCCATCTCGCGGTGCTCGGCGGCCCTGTCGTCCCGCAGCGCGAGTCGGCGGAAGCGACGCTGCTGATGCGTGAGCTGACCTCGCGTGACGCCGCGCACACCCGCCGGAGCAGGAGCGCCCGTGTGTCGCTCTTCGCGCCGCTGCGGCGACTGCGGCGTTCGCTCTTCGGCAGCCGCCACTGACCGACGCCACGTCGACCACGGGGCCGGCCCACCGCTCGGGGCGGCCCTACCGCTCGTGGCACCCGTCGCCCGGCGTGGCTCAGGCGATCACTCCGTCCCGGCGCAGCGCCGATGTCTGCTCGTCCGTCATCCCCACGGCTCGCAGCAGTGCGTCGGTGTGCTCACCCAGCGCCGGTACGGCACCCATCGAAGGTTCCG
This sequence comes from Streptomyces sp. NPDC006174, assembly GCF_040614075.1. NCBI lineage: Bacteria > Bacillati > Actinomycetota > Actinomycetes > Kitasatosporales > Streptomycetaceae > Streptomyces > Streptomyces sp. NPDC006174. The sequence continues at coordinate 99,676 of NZ_JBEXTJ010000010.1, forward strand.
GGCCGCCCGGCAGCACGACCGGCGGCAGCAGCGCCCGCAACGGCCCCACCGGTGACTCCACTTCCCGCCACCGGTCCCGCGCCGCCAACTGCGGGTGCGCCGCCACACCGGCCACCGTGTTCAGCCGCGCACACGCGATTCCTGCCGCCTCCAGCGCGTCCAGCGCCTGCTGACCCGTCAGCCGCGCCAGCGCCCGCGTCACCACCTCGTCGGTCCGCTTCCGGTTGGCGGTGCGCGCGGTGTTCGTCGCGAAGTCCGGATGGTCGGCCAACTCCGGCCTTACGAGCACCTGTTCGGCGAGCCGCCGCCACTCCCGGTCGTTCTGCACGGAGAGCAGCACCTGCTCACCGTCGGCCGTGCCGTACGCGTCGTACGGCGCGATCACCGAGTGCGCGAGCCCGGTACGCGGCGGAGTCGCGGACCCGTGCATCCCCTGGTGCAGCGGATGGCCCATCCACTCCGCCAGCGCGTCCAGCATCGAGACCTGCACCGGCCCGCCGCGCCCGGTCGTGCCGCGCCGAACCAGCGCCGCCAGCACTCCGGAGTACGCGTACATGGCGGCCGCGATGTCCGCCGCCGGAATACCCGCCTTCACCGGCTGCTCGGCCGTCCCGGTGACCGAGACCAGACCCGCCTCGCACTGCACGAGCATGTCGTAGGCCCGCTTGTGCGCGTACGGTCCGCTCTCCCCGTAACCGGAGATGTCCACGGCCACCAGCCGCGGGTGCGCCGCGCAGAGCGTGGCGGCGTCCAGCCCGAGCCGGGCCGCCGCGCCCTGAGCCAGATTCTGTACGAACACATCGGCGCCGGCGACGAGTTCACGTACCACCGCCAGACCGCGCGGGTCCTTGAGGTCGACGGCGAGCGACTCCTTGCCGCGGTTGCACCAGACGAAGTGCGAGGCGAGACCGCGGGCCGCCGTGTCGTAGCCGCGCGCGAAGTCGCCGCCGTCCGGGCGCTCCACCTTGATGACCCTGGCCCCGAGGTCGGCGAGCTGACGGGTGGCGAAAGGAGCGGCGACGGCCTGTTCGACGGCCACCACGGTGATGCCGTCGAGAGGGAGTGGCGATGTGTTCATGGCCCCGTGCTTACCTTGTGCATCGCGCATCTGCCACACCGGCCCCTCGCAGAAGGCTCACAGCAGCGCGAACTGCCCCTCCGGACCCTCCTCCTGGTGGCCGAGGACCGAGGCGGGCCGCCGTGCGGAGGCCGGGACCGGCAGCACACCGGCCGCCCGCAGCTCGTCCCGCGAGATCAGCGGCGCCCGCTCCAGCCGGGCCCGCAACGCCGCCTGCCGGGGCCGCAGACCGTCGAGGAGGGCCAGTACGGTGATGATCTCCAGCAGCTCCGAGGTCCACTCCGGGATCCACCCGCGCGCTCCGACCGCGTCCAGCCCGCCACCGTCGAGCCCGTCCCCGGACGGTCCCTCGGCCACCGCGCCCACCGCTGCCGCCGCCCGGCGCTCGAACCAGAGCTCCACCACCCGTACCCCGCTCACCGTGAACTCCCAGGCCCCCGCCGGCACCGGCGAGATCCGGCCATCGCCGACCACCAGCGCCTCGGCCTCCGCGTCGTACCCGATCCCGGTGGGCCGGGCCGGCAGCGCCGCCCGGACGTAGGGCCTGCGCCCGCCCGGCAGCCGGGGCCGCTCGCCGTCCCGGGCTCCGCGCAGGTGCAGCCGTACCAGCTCCCGGCCGAGCTCCACCCCGGCCGCCCACACCTCGGCGTCGGCCGGCAGCGGGACCCGGCAGCCGGACGGCGAGGGCCGGGCGGCGGCGAGGATCCAGGCCAGTACGGATTCGGCGTCGGTCTCCTCCGGCCCCAGCCGCGTACGCAGGACGTCCAGCAGGCCCGGCGCCAGGTTCGGGTCGGTGGCGCCGGGCCGCCGGTACAGCGGCCGGATCCGGCCCGGGCGGCCGGCGGGGGAGTGGCCGTCGGGGAGGAGGTGGGTCACCGAGAGGGCGGGTCCGGCGGCGGACTGCGGCACGTGACCGTGTTCGACCGCGAAGAGCTGCCGGTCGTCGCCGACCCGCCACAGCTCCGGCCGGGCCGCGTCGATCAGCCGCTGGTCGGGGAGCAGCCACTGCTCGTCGAACGGGCCGTGCGCGATCCGTACGGGGTCGGGGCACGCGCCGGGTTCACGGGCGAAGCGGCCGGTGCCGGTGGTGGACCGGCCGGGCAGCGCGGCGACCGGCGTGTGCGGCGTACGGGAGCGGCTCGGGCGGAACAGCCGCTCCTGCTCGGCGCCCTCGGCGGCGGCGAGCCGCTCCCAACGGGCCCGGAGCGCGGCGGGATCGGGTCCGCTCACCCAGGTGCGGCCGGTTCTCAGCGGCCGCACCGACCACGGCATCAGCTCGTCCAGCCCCACGGACGCCGTGTCCTCGCCCGATCCGGCCGCCGTCGCCGCTCCCGCCGCCGCGGTCCTGCGCGCTGCCACCGAGCGTCCTCCCGTATCCGCTGCTCCCGTCCGGCCCTGCCCGCCGTGACCCGTTCGCATCGTAACGGCGAGGACAGGCACCCCCTAGTGGGCCTCCACCGTCACGGAGAACGAGAACCGGTCGCCCCGGTAGCGGATCCGGGCCACATCCACGACGCGGCTCTCCTCGTCGTACGTCACGCCCGTGTAGTGCAGGATCGGGCTGAGCAGCGGGACCTGGAGGAGTTCGGCGGTGACCGGGTCGGCGAGGCGGGCCTCCACCGTGTCGGTGATCCGGGAGATGCGGACGCCGACGACATCGCGCAGCACCTTGGTCATCGGCCAGCGTTCGAGGTCGGCCACGTCGATGCGGGCGGCGATGTCGGAGCGCACCGCGTTCTCCGCCCAGTTGGTCGGCTCGTCGCTCTCGCCGTCGCGGCGCAGCCGCCGGTAGCTGACCACCTCGGCGCAGCCCGGGAAGAACTCGGCGAGGTCGCCCGGCACCGGCACCGGACCATGGCCGAGAACCGTCGTCGCCTCACCGGACTGCTGAGCGACGATCGCGTCGACCGAACCCAGCAGCCGGACCGGCGAGACCCGCCGGGCGCGCGGCTCGATGAAGGTGCCGCGCCGCCGGTGCCGGCTGATCAGCCCCTCCGTCTCCAGCTCCTTCAGCGCCTGCCGCATCGTGAGCACGCTGACCCCGTAGTGGCCGGCGAGCTGCTCCTCGGTGGGCAGCCGGAGGGAGGCGTCCTGCGGACGGCCGAGTATGGAGGCCCGCAGCGACTGCGAGACCTGGTACCAGAGCGGCAGCTTCCGGTTGAGGACGAGCGAGTCGGGCGCGAAGGCGGGCGGGTGCGCGCGGTCCACCGGGCTCACCCGGGCCTCCGCGTCCTCAGGCGTCCCCACCTCGGCGGCTCGCACCTCGGTGGTCTCCGCCTCGGCAGCCGTCGTCTCATGGCTCTCTGTCACGTCGTCGTCCCCGTCCCGCGCTCCGGGCCCCTCCGGCCGCCTGTGGCCCGTCCCCGCAGCAGCTCTCTACGGCCGGAAGTCGCGGCTCAGACCCTGCCACACATCGTCGTAACCGCGCTGCAGATGGTCGGCGCCGGCCGCCTGCGAGGTCGCGATGATGGGCCAGCGGGTCTCGAACATGAAGGCCAGTCCGTCGTCGATCTTCTGCGGCTTCAGCTCCGCCGCGCTCGCCCGGTCGAAGGTCTCGCGGTCCGGTCCGTGCGCCGACATCATGTTGTGCAGCGAGCCGCCACCGGGGACGAAGCCGTCCGCCTTCGCGTCGTACGCGCCGTCGATCAGGCCCATGTACTCGCTCATCACGTTCCGGTGGAAGTACGGCGGCCGGAACGTGTCCTCGCCGACCAGCCAGCGCGGCGCGAAGACCACGAAGTCGACACCGGCCAGACCCGGCGTGTCGGACGGCGAGGTGAGCACCGTGAAGATCGAGGGGTCGGGGTGGTCGTAGCTGATCGAGCCGATGACGTTGAACCGGTGCAGGTCGTAGACGTACGGCGTGTGGTTCCCGTGCCAGGCGACCACGTCGAGCGGCGAGTGGTCGTACGTCGCCGACCAGAGGTTGCCGCAGAACTTGTTGACCACCTCCACCGGCCGGTCCTCGCCCTCGTACGCGGCGACGGGAGCCAGGAAGTCCCGTGCGTTCGCCAGGCCGTTGGCGCCGATCGGCCCGAGGTCCGGCAGCACGAACGGGCGGCCGTAGTTCTCGCAGACGTACCCGCGTGCGGTCTCCTCCAGCAGCTCCACCCGGAAGCGGACGCCTCGCGGGATGAGCGCGACATGGCCCGGTTCGGCGCGCAGCAGGCCCAGTTCGGTACGGAGCAGCAGGCCGCCGCGCTCCGGGACGATCAGCAGTTCGCCGTCGGAGTCGCTGAACACCCGGTCCGTCATCGAGGAGTTGGCGTGGTAGAGGTGCACGGCCATACCGGTGCGCTGGGCCGCGTCACCGTTGCCGCCGAGCGTCCACAGCCCGCCGACGAAGTCCGTGCCGGGCGCGGGATCGGGCAGCGGGTTCCAGCGGAGCCGGTTCGGGTCCGGCACGGAGTCGGTGAAGGGCGCCGTGCGCAGACCGCCGTTGTCGGTCCGGGTGAAGGCCGGGTGTGCGGCGGAGGGGCGGATGCGGTAGAGCCAGGAGCGGCGGTTGTCGGCGCGGGGTTCGGTGAAGGCGGAGCCGCTCAGCTGCTCCGCGTAGAGGCCGAGAGGTGCGCGCTGCGGAGAGTTACGGCCGTGCGGCAGCGCGCCCGGAACCGCCTCCGAGCTGTGTTCGTTGCCGAAACCGGAGGAGTACGTCAGTCCCTCCGCCGTCTTCCGCGCCTGCTCGATGCCGCTCATCCCGCACTCCCGGTGACCGTGAAGCCCTTGAATCCGCCGGACAACGAATCCTATGGGACACCGTAGGAATAGGAGGCGGGCGCGTCAACGGCTTGGATCACGCCATTCGGGGGTCGTCCGGCGTCCGAGGGGCTTGCGGACGGCTGCCGGATGGTCCACGGCATCATGGGTCCGTGCCCCACCCGAACCCGAACCTCCGCCGCGCCCCCGTGCAGCAGCGCAGCGCCGACCGGCTCGCCCGGATACTCGACGCCTGTGCCGGGCTGCTCGACGAGACCGGCTACGAACAGCTCTCCACCCGTGACGTCGCGTCGCGCGCCGATGTGCCCATCGGTTCCGTCTACCGCTTCTTCTCCAACAAACGCGCCCTGGTCGAGGCCCTCGCGCTGCGCAACCTGGACCTCTACGCCGAGCGCATCACCGCCCGGCTCGACGCGCTTCCCGCCGACGACTGGCGCGGCGCGATCGACGCGGTGCTGGACGAGTACCTGGCGATGAAGCGGTCCGTGCCCGGCTTCGCGCTGGTCGACTTCGGGCCTCCGGCGCCGGACCAGGACGCGGGCGACGACGCCAACCGGCGCCTCGCGGGCCGGCTCACCGAACTCCTCGCCGGACACCTCGGCCGCGACCCCGGCCCCGAGCTGCTGCGGGCCATCCTGGTGAGCGTCGAGGCCGCCGACGCGCTGCTCCAGCTCGCCTTCCGTACGGACCCGTCGGGCGATCCGGCGATCGTCGCCGAGACCCGGACGCTGGTCCGGGCGTACCTCGCGCAGATCCTGGACTAGGGCCTTTCGTTCGGATCAGGCCGGGCCCGCTAGCCCGGCCTGATCCCAACGAAAGGCCCTAGAGGTGGCGGGCTCGTCGGCTTGCCGTCGAAGTGCCCGCCGTCCGACACCTCCCCGCCATGCGTACCGGTCGGTATGCTCGCGGTGCCGTCAGCGTCGCCACCGCCGTCCTTACGGGCACCGCCGTCACCGCCGTCACCGCCGTCGCCCCGGGGAGGGCCCATGTCCCACGACTCCCGTACAGCACCGCGTATCTGCCCCCTCTGCGAGGCCACCTGCGGCCTCACCCTCACCATCGAGGGGACGACCGTCACCGGTGCGCGCGGCGACCGGGACGACATCTTCAGCCGGGGCTTCATCTGCCCCAAAGGCGCGTCCTTCGGAGGTCTGGACGCCGACCCGGACCGGCTCCGCGTCCCGCTCGTACGGGACGAGGACGGGATGGGGGAGCTGCGGGAGGCGTCCTGGACCGAGGCGTTCGACCGGATCGCCGCACGCATACCGGCTCTGGTCGAAGCCCATGGCCCGCAGGCCGTCGGTGTCGTCCTCGGCAACCCCAACGTCCACACCATGGCAGGCGCCCTCTACCCGCCTCTCCTGCTCGCCGCCCTCCGCACCCGCAACGTCTTCACGGCGAGCACCCTGGACCAGATGCCGAAGCACGTCTCCAGCGGCCTCCTCTTCGGTGACGCCAACGCCATCCCCGTACCGGATCTCGACCGCACCGACCACCTCCTCCTGATCGGCGCCAACCCGCTGGAGTCCAACGGCAGCCTCTGTACGGCCCCCGACTTCCCCGGCCGCCTCAAGGCGCTGCGCCGGCGCGGTGGCACGCTCACCGTCATCGATCCGCGCCGCACCCGGACCGCCCGCCTCGCCGACCGGCACGTGGCGATCCGGCCGGGGGCCGACGCGCTGCTGCTCGCCGCGATGGCCCACGTCCTGCTCCAGGAGAAGCTCGCCGACCCCGGCGTACTCGCCGAGCACCTGGAAGGAGCGGACGAACTCGCCGCCGCTCTCGCCGACTTCACGCCGGACGCGGTCGCCGACGCCTGCGATGTGGACGCGGCCACCATAACCGCGCTCGCCCACGAACTGGCCGCCGCTCCGACCGCCGCCGTCTACGGCCGGATTGGCAGCTGCACCGTCGAGCACGGGACCCTCGCCAGCTGGCTGGTGGACGTCCTCAACATCCTCACCGGCAACCTCGACCGCCCCGGCGGCGCGCTGTTCCCGCTCTCCGCGACGGCCCGCGCACCGCGCGAAGCCACCCCTGGCAAGGGCTTCGCACTGGGCCGCTGGTCGAGCCGGGTCTCCGGCCATCCCGAGGCCAAAGGCGAACTGCCCATCGCCGCACTCGCGGAGGAGATCGAGACGCCGGGCGAGGGCCGCATCCGCGCTCTCGTCGTCCTCGCCGCCAACCCCGTCCTCTCCGCGCCGGACGGCGACCGGCTCGACGCGGCGCTCGCCGGCCGCCTCGACTTCATGGTCAGCGTCGACCCGTACCTGAATGAGACCTCGCGCCACGCGGACGTCGTCCTGCCTCCGCCGCCGCCCTCGCAGAGCGCCCACTTCGACTTCGCGTTCAACTCCTTCGCCGTCCACAACCAGGTCCGCTACACCCGCGCGCCCGTCCCGCTGGAGGGCGGGCGGCGGGACGAGAGCGAGATCCACGCCCGGCTGATCCTCGCGGTGAACGGGATGCACGGTGCCCCGCCCTCAGCCGTCGACGACCTGGCCATCACCACCGCGCTCACCAAAGCCGGCGCACCGAAGGAGCTGGCCGACGAGCTCACCGGCGACAGCGGCCCCGAACGCCGCCTGGACCTCATGCTCCGCCTCGGCCCGTACGGCCTCACGCTGGACCAGCTCCTCGCCCATCCGCACGGCATCGACCTCGGCCCGCTGAAACCCCGCGTCCCGGAGATCCTGCGCACCCGCTCCGGCCGCATCGAACTGCTCCCGGACCCGATCGCCGCCGACCTGCCGCGCCTGCGCCGGGCGCTGGACGAGCGGGCCGCACCGCTCGTCCTCGTCGGCCGCCGCCATCTGCGCTCCAACAACAGCTGGATGCACAACGTCGGCTCGCTCAGCGGCGGTTCCAACGTCTGCACGCTCCAGATCCACCCCGACGACGCGGCCCGGCTCGGGCTCGTGGACGGGACGACCGTACGGATCGAGTCGGCCGGCGGCGGGATCGAGGCTCCGGCCGAGATCACGGACACCGTACGCAGCGGAGTGGTGAGCCTTCCGCACGGATGGGGCCACAGCCGTCCCGGGACCAGGATGTCCGTCGCCGCCGCCCATCCAGGGGCCAACGTGAACCAGCTGCTCGACGGCACGCTGCTCGATCCGCTCTCCGGCACCGCCGTCCTGAACGCCATTCCGGTGACGGTGACGCCGTCCCCGTGACCCTCTCCGTAACACCACCGCGTTGACCTGGGGTTTTGCTCGTATTGCTCACGCGTCAACGTCTTGTTAACTCTTCGAGGAGGCACCTAACGTCGTCCGGACCGACCGCCGAGACCGGTGGGAGTTCAAGGATGAACGTTAGGTATCCCCCATGCTGACAATCCTCGGCTTCGCCATGATCGCGACCTTCCTGGTCCTGATCATGACGAAGAAGATGTCGCCGATCGCGGCGCTCGTACTGATCCCCGCACTCTTCTGTGTCGCCGTCGGACAGGGAGCGAAGCTCGGCGACTACGTCATCGACGGCGTCGGCAACCTGGCGCCGACCGCCGCCATGCTGATGTTCGCCATCGTCTACTTCGGCGTGATGATCGACGTCGGCCTCTTCGACCCGATCGTCCGGGCCATCCTGCGGTTCTGCAAGGCGGACCCGATGCGGATCGTCGTCGGTACGGCGGTGCTCGCCGCGATCGTCTCGCTGGACGGCGACGGCTCCACCACGTTCATGATCACGGTCTCGGCGATGTATCCACTCTACAAACGCCTGAAAATGAGCCTGGTCGTCATGACCGGTGTGGCCGCCACGGCGAACGGCGTCATGAACACCCTGCCGTGGGGCGGCCCGACCGCCCGCGCCGCCACCGCGCTCAAGCTGGACGCCTCGGAGATCTTCGTCCCGATGATCCCGGCGCTGGCCGTCGGACTGCTCGCCGTGTTCCTGCTCTCGTACGTGCTGGGGCTCCGCGAGCGCAAGCGCCTGGGCATCCTCACGCTGGACGAGGCGCTTGTACGGGAGCCGGAGCAGGAGACCGTGATGGCGGGCGCCGGCGGTACGGGCGGTGCGGGCGAGGACCGTCTGCGCAAGGGTTCCGGCGGCACCGGATCGGCGGACCTCACGCAGGACGGTGACGATGACGAGGAGAACGCCGACGACGAGGAGTTCAAGGGCCTCGACCCGAACCGCTCCACGCTGCGGCCCAAGCTCTACTGGTTCAACGCCGGTCTCACCGTCGCCCTGCTGACGGCCATGATCATGGAACTGATGCCGATCCCGGTCCTCTTCCTCCTCGGTGCCGCTCTCGCCCTCACCGTCAACTTCCCGCACATGCCCGACCAGCGGGCCCGGATCGCCGCCCACGCCGACAACGTCCTCAACGTCTCCGGCATGGTCTTCGCCGCCGCCGTCTTCACCGGCGTCCTGACCGGCACCGGGATGGTCGAGCACATGGCCGACTGGGTCGTCGGTGCCGTGCCGGACGCGATGGGCCCGCACATGGCCATCGTCACCGGGCTGCTCAGCCTGCCGCTCACCTACTTCATGTCCAACGACGGCTTCTACTTCGGTGTCGTCCCGGTCCTCGCCGAGGCAGGCGCGGCCCACGGCGTCTCTCCGCTGGAGATCGCCCGCGCCTCGCTGGCCGGCCAGGCCCTGCACATGTCCTCGCCGCTGGTCCCGGCCGTGTACGTCCTGGTCGGCATGGCGAAGGTGGAGTTCGGCGACCACACCCGGTTCACCGTGAAGTGGGCGGTGCTGACCTCGCTGGTGGTGCTCGGGGCGGGCATTCTGTTCGGCACGATCTGATGTCACGCGCGCGACGGCCCGGGGCCGGTCCCGGATCCGGCAGAGGCTGGCTGCTGCGCCTCGTCATCGCCTTCGCCTTCGCGCAGGGAGCGGTGTCGATGGCGCGGCCCGCCGTCTCCTACCGGGCCCTCGCGCTCGGTGCGGACGAGACGGCGGTCGGCGTCATCGCCGGCGTCTACGCCCTGCTGCCGCTGTTCGCCGCCGTCCCGCTCGGCCGCCGCACCGACCACGGCCGGTGCGCGCCGCTGCTGCCGATCGGCGTGGTGCTGATCTCCGGCGGCTGCGCGCTCAGCGGTGTCGTCTCCTCGCTGCCCGCGATGGCCGCCTGGAGCGGAGTGATGGGCCTCGGCCACCTCTGCTTCGTGATCGGCGCGCAGTCGATCGTGGCGCGGCAGTCCGCACCAGCCGAACAGGACCGCGACTTCGGCCACTTCACCATCGGTGCCTCGCTCGGCCAGCTCGGCGGCCCGATCGCGGCGGGAGCGCTGATCTCCGGAGAGAGCGGTGCTCTTGGTCGTACGAGCGCACTCGCGCTCCTCGTCTCGGCAGGGGTCTGCGCGGTGGCGCTCACCTCGCTGTGGCGCATCGAGCACCGGCGTACGCCGGGCGCCGGGCCTGGTGTGCACAAGGCCGCGGATAAGGTTCCGGTCACCAGGATCCTCGGTGCGCGGGGCGTGCCGGCCGGGATCTTCATCAGCATGGCCGTCCTGTCCGCCACCGACATCCTCACCGCCTACCTGCCGGTCGTCGGCGAACACCGGGGCATCGCGCCGGCCACGGTCGGGCTGCTGCTCAGCCTGCGTGCCGCCGCCACCATCGCCTGCCGTCTGGTGATGACCCCGATGCTGCGGCTGCTCGGCCGGACGGCCCTGCTGACCACCAGCTGCCTGCTGGCCGGCCTGCTCTGCGCGGGCATGGTCCTCCCGGTCCCCGTACCGGCGCTCGCCGTCATGCTGGCCGCACTCGGCTTCTGCCTCGGCGCCGGCCAGCCGCTCTCGATGACCACGGTGGTCCAGGCCGCGCCCGCCGAGGCCCGGTCCACCGCCTTGGCCCTGCGCCTCACCGGCAACCGGCTCGGCCAGGCCGCCGCTCCCGCCGCTGCCGGCCTGATCGCGGGTACGGCGGGTGCGGCGGCCCCGTTCGCGCTGCTCGGCGCCCTGCTGCTGGCCGCGGCGGGCCTGGGCCTGCGCAGCGGACGAACGGCCCGGACCTCCGTACCACCGGAACCGACGTCCGTACCGCCGGAACCGACCTCCGTAGGACCGCCGGAGCCCGTGTCCGTACGCGAACGGGAGCAGGACGACAGCGCGCCCGTGGCCGACCGCAAGCCCTCCTGACACACCCGCCGCACCCAACCCCGTACGCCCCACGCGTCCCAACCTTCGCGCGAGTCATTCCCACGCCCCGCCCGGTGGGCTAGCTTCCCTCCAGAGCCGCTCCCCACCGCGACGTACACCTCGTACGCCTTCATCCCGGGGACACCTCATGACGCGCGCCATCTCCCTGCACCACGTCAGCAAGAGCTACGGACGGGACCGGCGTGCCGTCGACCGGTTCTCGCTCTCCATCGAACCCGGCGAGTTCGTCGTGCTGCTCGGCCCGTCCGGCTGCGGCAAGTCGACCGTGCTGCGCATGATCGCGGGCCTGGAGGAGATCGGCGAAGGCGAGCTGCTGCTGGACGGCGAGTTCGCCAACCACATCCCGCCGCGCGAGCGCGGAATGGTGATGGTGTCGCACCGCCGAGTCACGCGCGTCCCGGTGAGGTGGCGCTCAGCGGGATCGTGGAGCACGTCGAGTACCAGGGCCACGAGGCGCTGGTCCACCTCGACACCGGTTCGCGGCCCGCCGTCGTCCCGGACCTGGAATCGGCCCAGCCCCGGCCCATGGCCCGCCGCCGGAGAGCCGCAGTGGGCCGTACCGGAGGCAGCGCGCAAGGCGCACTCGGCGTTCTGGACCGGCTCAAAGGCCGGGCCGCAACACGGATCAGCGGCCCGGTCGTCACGCTCGACGAACCCGCGCCGGACCCGGCGGCTGTCCGCACTCCGGACCGGCCCTCCGTCATCTCCGGCGACCTGGTGGTGCGCACCGGACCCGACATGCGCCTGCGGACCGGCGGCCAGGTGCCGCTGCTGGTGGACCTGGCCCACCTGTACGTCTTCGACCACTACGGCCGCCGCATCTGCCCGCTGCCGCAAGATGTGCCGGGGCTGGACGGCTGAGGCTTCCGCCGCGGAGCCGGAGGAGGCGCACGCTCCCGGCGTGACCGGCACGACGGGGGCGTGCCGGGCGTGACGGGCGTCTCCGGAAGCTCCCTGGCGCCGGAAAACTAACGGCGCTAGTTTGGGCGGTCGGGGCAGACGACAGTACGTCGGCGTCGTGCACAACCCGACCGGGAGGAAACAGCCATGAAGGCCCATGACCAGATGTACATCGGCGGCGCGTGGCGGCCCGCCGCCGGCCAGGACACGATCGCGGTCGTGAACCCGGCCGACGAGCAGCTCATCGCCCGCGTACCGGCGGGCACGGCCGAGGACGTGGACGCGGCGGTGAAGGCCGCGCGCGCCGCGTTCCCCGCGTGGGCCGCCACTCCGCCCGCCGAGCGTGCCGCCCGCCTCTCGGCGCTGAGCGACGCGCTGGCGGCCCGTAAGGACGACATGGCCGAGACGATCACCGCCGAGCTGGGCTCGCCGCTGCCGCTCTCGCAGATGGTCCACGCAGCCGTGCCGGTCCTGGTCGCCGCCTCGTACGCCGAACTCGCCGCCTCGTACTCCTTCGAGGAGAAGATCGGCAACTCCACCGTCCTCATGGAGCCGGTCGGAGTCGTCGGCGCGATCACTCCGTGGAACTACCCGCTCCACCAGATCGTCGCCAAGGTCGCACCGGCCCTCGCCGCCGGCTGCACGGTCGTCCTCAAGCCGGCCGAGGACACTCCGCTCACCGCCCAGCTCTTCGCCGAGGCCACCGAGGCCGCCGGTCTGCCGCCCGGGGTCTTCAACCTCGTCACCGGCCTCGGCCCGGTCGCCGGACAGGCGCTCGCCGAGCACGAAGGCGTCGACCTGGTCTCCTTCACCGGCTCGACCGCCGTCGGCAGGCAGATCGGCGCCACCGCCGGAGGCGCGATCAAGCGCGTCGCCCTCGAACTCGGCGGCAAGTCCGCCAACGTGATCCTGCCCGGCGCCGACCTCGCCAAGGCGGTCAACGTGGGCATCGCCAACGTGATGACCAACTCCGGCCAGACGTGCAGCGCCTGGACCCGGATGCTGGTCGACGCCGAGCGGTACGACGAGGCCGTGGAGCTCGCGGCGCAGGCCGTACTCAAGTACGCGCCCGGCGAGCGGGTCGGCCCGCTGGTCAACGCCAAGCAGCAGGCGCGGGTGAGCGGTTACATCCAGAAGGGGATGGACGAGGGCGCCCGGCTGATCGCCGGAGGCCCCGCCGCGCCCCTGCCGACCGGCTACTACGTCAGCCCCACCGTCTTCGCCGACGTCACCCCGGACATGACCATCGCCCAGGAGGAGATCTTCGGCCCGGTGGTCTCGATCCTCCGCTACGAGGACGTGGACGACGCCCTCCGTATCGCCAACGACACGGTGTACGGGCTCGCGGGAGCCGTGTGGGCGGCCGACGACGAGCAGGCGGTGGCCTTCGCCCGCCGGATGGACACCGGACAGGTCGACATCAACGGCGGCCGGTTCAACCCGCTGGCCCCGTTCGGCGGTTACAAGCAGTCCGGGGTCGGCCGCGAGCTGGGTCCGCACGGTCTGGCGGAGTACCTCCAGACCAAGTCGCTCCAGTTCTGACCTCCGTAACCCTTTCCCGTCAAGGAGTCTGCTCGTGGTCCGCGCCGCCGTACTGCCCGCCGTCGGAGCTCCGCTGGAGATCACCGACATCGTCCTGCCCGAGCCCGGTCCCGGCCAGGTGCGCATCGCGCTCGCCGCGGCGGGCGTCTGCCACTCCGACCTGTCCCTGTCCAACGGCACCATGCGGGTCCCGGTGCCGGCCGTCCTCGGCCACGAGGGAGCCGGTACGGTCCTGGCGGTCGGCGAAGGCGTCACGCACGTCGCGCCCGGCGACGGCGTGGTCCTCAACTGGGCGCCGTCCTGCGGTGCCTGCTTCCACTGCGGGATCGGCGAGGTCTGGCTCTGCGCCGACGCGTTGAAGGGGACCGCCAACCTCCACGCCCGTACGGCGGACGGCACCGACCTCCACCCGGGACTCAACGTGGCGGCCTTCGCGGAGGAGACCGTCGTCGCCGCGAACTGCGTGCTCCCGGCCCCCGACGGCATCCCGCTCACCGACGCGGCGCTCCTCGGCTGCGCGGTTCTCACCGGCTACGGGGCCATCCACCACAGCGCGCGGGTCCGCGAAGGCGAGAGCGTGGTGGTCTTCGGCATCGGCGGCGTCGGCCTCGCCGTCCTCCAGGCGGCCCGGATCGCCGGCGCCTCCAGGATCATCGCGGTCGACGTCTCACCGGCCAAGGAGGAACTAGCCCGGCAGGCCGGAGCCACCGACTACGTCATCGCTTCCGCCACCACCCCGCGCGAGATCCGCAAACTCACCGGCGGCCAGGGCACGGACGTCGCCGTGGAGTGCGTCGGCCGGCCCGCGACCATCCGGGCCGCCTGGGAGTCCACCCGGCGCGGCGGCCGTACGACGGTCGTCGGGATCGGCGGCAAGGACCAGGAGGTCACCTTCAACGCCCTGGAGATCTTCCACTGGGGCCGGTCCCTGACGGGCTGCGTCTACGGCAACAGCGACCCGGCCCGCGATCTGCCGGCCCTGGCCGACCACATCCGCGCGGGCCGCTTCGACCTGTCGATGATGGTCACCGAACGCATCGCGCTGGACTCCATTCCGGCCGCGTTCGACAACATGATCGCGGGCAAGGGCGGCCGGGCGCTGGTGGTGTTCTAGACGCTCGCCCCGGTGGCCCGGCGACGTGGAGGTCACCGGGCCACCGGGAAGGCGGCGTCACGGTCGCCGCGCGCTCCGGTGCTCCGCGTCGGGACGGTCTTCCACCACCGGCGGGGCCGGATGCGCTGGAGCAGGCCGCTGACGGCTCCGGGAGACCGCCACCCCGGCCAGACAGAGCAGCCCGCCGAGAACGCCGAGCGGCGTCGGCACCTCGTCCAGCAGCACCCACGCCATGAGCACCACGATCGCCGGAACCGCGTACGTGGTGGCGCCCATCCGGCCCGCCGTGGTCCGCGCCAGTGCGTAGCCCCAGGTGGTGAAGGCCAGCGCGGTCGGGAAGACGCCGAGGTAGATCATGTTCAGCGTGGCGGACATCGGCGCGTCGGCCGCCTCGGAGATCAGCACGCCGGTGAACGGCAGGCAGGCGACGGCGCCGATCAGGCAGCCGAAGGTGTTGATCTGGAGCGAGGAACCGTACGCGAGCGCCGGCTTCTGGCTCACCACGCCGAGCGCGTACACCACGGCCGCCAGCAGGCAGAGCGCCACGCCCAGTACGGACGAGCTGCCGTGCCCGGACATCGCCAGGCCGACGACGACCGCGCCGGAGAACGAGATGCCCATGCCCAGCAGCAGCCGGCGCGGCAGCCCCTCGCCGAGCATGCGGGCGCCCATCAGCGCCATCAGGATCGGCCCGATGTTCACGAGCATCGCGGCCGTACCGGCGTCGACCTCCTGCTCACCCCAGTTGAGCGCCACCATGTACAGCCCGAACCACAGCACCCCGGACGTGACGATTCCGCGCCAGGCCCCGCGACCCGGAAGCCCTTCCCGCCGTACGAGGAGGATCGCGCCGAGCACCAGCACGCCGGAGAGGAGCCGTCCGAGGGCGAGCGCACCGGGTGAGTAGGCCTCGCCCGCACTGCGGATGGAGACGAAGGCGGAGGCCCACAGGACCACGGTGGTGCAGGCGGCGGCGGTGGCCCGCCAGGACCGGGCGGGAGCGGGGGTGGCCGGGGGAGCGGGGGTCGTCGTCATGGCCACGACCGTAGAGCGGAAACGCTTGGGCTCCCACCGAATTGCGGGGTCCCGTCAATTGGCGGACCGCCGCTTCTGGCTCGTCCCTTCGACGAGGCCGCACCAACCCGGCCCGCCCGCTCACACCAAGCCCATCCGGCGTTTGAGGTTGGAACCGGTGCCTCGGACAAGGCCGCACCATGGCTTTCCGGACACGGATGGGTCGCCCCGGCCCACGACCAGGCTTCCGTCCTCAAACGCCGGACGGGCTGGATGTGCGGGCCCGTCCTCAAACGCCGGACGGGCTGTAAGCGCGGCTCCGGCCTCAGGCGCTGGGCGGGCGAGGGGCGTCGGGTGAACCCCAGGGCGCCCCGTACTCCTCGAACTGCAGCGCCAACCCGTCCAGCAACGCCCGCAACCCCACCTCGAACGCCCCCTCGTCCACCTGCCGCCACCGCTCCGCCAGGAGATGCGCCTGCCCCAGGTGCGGATAGTCGGCCGGATCGTACGCACTCTCGTCGTCCACGAACCCCCCGGCGAACGACCCCAGCGCCGACCCGGTGATGAAGTACCGCATCAGCGCCCCGATCCGCGTCGCCTGCGCCGCCGGCCACCCCGCCCCCACCATCGCCCCGAACACCGCGTCCGCGACCCGCAGCCCCGCCGGCCGGCGACCCGGACCCCGTGCCAGGACCGGCACGATGTGCGGGTGCGCGGCAAGGGCGGCCCGGTAGGAGAGCGCCCAGTCGTGCAGTGCCTCCCGCCAGTCACGCGGGTCCAACTCGTCGAACATCGACAGATCGACCTGTACGGAGACGGCGTCGGCGACCGCGTCGAGGATCTCGTCCTTGTTGCGGAAGTGGTTGTAGAGCGAGGGCCCGCTGACCCCCAGCACCGCCGCCAGCCGGCGCGTCGAGACGGCGTCGAGCCCTTCGGCGTCCACGAGCGCGCTCGCCGCCTCGATGATGCGGTCTCTGCTGAGGAGGGGCTTGCGCGGTCGGGCCATGCGGCTCATAGTAGGCGCTGCGAACCAGAAACTAGCAGTGCTAATTAAAGTGCTGTGCGAGAGGTGAGGTGGCGCGCGATGAACCTGGAGCTCAGCCAGGAGCAGGAGGCCGTCCGGCGGCTGGCCGAGGAGTTCGTGGGCCGCGAGGTCGCGCCGCACGTCGTCGCCTGGGACCGGGCCGAGAATGTCGACAGGTCGATCGTGAAGAAGCTCGGTGCGCTCGGCTTCCTCGGCCTCACCGTCCCCGAGGAGTACGGCGGCTCCGGCGGCGACCACCTCACGTACTGCCTGGTCACCGAGGAGCTCGGCCGTGGTGACTCCTCGGTCCGCGGCATCGTCTCCGTCTCGCTCGGCCTGGTCGCCAAGACCGTCGCGTCCTGGGGGAGCGAGGAGCAGAAGCGGCAGTGGCTGCCGCGGCTCACCTCCGGCGAGGCGATCGGCTGCTTCGGCCTGACCGAACCCGGCACCGGCTCGGACGCCGGAAACCTCGCCACCCGGGCCGTGCGCGACGGCGGCGACTACGTCATCAACGGCACCAAGATGTTCATCACCAACGGCACCTGGGCCGACGTCGTCCTGCTCTTCGCCCGCACCGACGACGCCCCCGGCCACCGCGGCGTCTCCGCCTTCCTCGTCCCCGCCGACACCCCCGGCCTCACCCGCCGCACCATCCACGGCAAGCTCGGCCTCCGTGGCCAGGCCACCGCCGAACTGGTCCTGGAGGACGTCCGCGTTCCGGCCGGCACCCTCCTCGGTCCCGAGGGCAAGGGCTTCACCGTCGCCATGTCGGCCCTCGCCAAGGGCCGGATGTCGGTCGCGGCCGGCTGCGTCGGCATCGCCCAGGCCGCCTTGGACGCCTCCGTACGGTACGCCGGTGAGCGCGAGCAGTTCGGCACGTCCATCGCCGGCCACCAGCTCGTCCAGGAGCTGCTCAGTGACATCTCCGTGGACGTCGAGGCGGCGCGGCTGCTCACCTGGCGGGTCGCCGACCTGATCGACCGGGGCCAGGAGTTCGCCACCGCCGCCTCGCAGGCCAAGCTGTACGCCTCCGAGGCCGCTGTCCGCTGCGCCAACAACGCGATCCAGGTCTTCGGCGGCTACGGCTACATCGACGAGTACCCGGTCGGCAAGCTGCTCCGCGACGCCCGCGTGATGACGCTCTACGAGGGCACCAGCCAGATCCAGAAGCTCATCATCGGCCGCGCGCTGACGGGCGTCTCGGCGTTCTGATCGCGACTGCCGTGATCCCGGCTCGTAGGGGGTGTCTGAGTACGCCGCTGAGTACCGGCACGGATGTGGCGTGCGCCACGTCGGCGGATGCTGGGCCCATGAGTGACACGACATCGGTCAAGCAGCAGAGCACCGCCGCCTTCTACGGCCAGGCCGTCGCCTCCTTCCTGGTGGCGATGGGCGCGGTGGCCCTCGGTATCTTCTTCCTCGACGCCGACGCCTGGGTGCGCGGCTTCCTCGCCATCGGGGTGCTCTACCTCGTGACGTCCTGCTTCACCCTGGCCAAGGTGATCAGGGACCGGCAGGAGGCCGGGCAGATCGTCAGCCGGGTCGACCAGGCCCGGCTGGAGAAGATCCTCGCCGAGCACGACCCCTTCCAGAAGCTCTGACCCCTTCCGGAAGCTCCGAAATCCGCACCGCCCCATGGGACGCCCCTAAGCGCTTGCTCAGGTTCGGGGTATGGTGTTCGTCCTGTTGACGGAGAGGGGCCCTGGGCGATGAGTACGGCGGAGGAGACGAGCGGCGACGACGCTCCCTGGGGCGAGGTCACGCCCGAGGCGGCCAGGCGGCTCCTCGTCGCCGCGGTCGACGCCTTCGCCGAGCGCGGGTACCACGCGACCACCACCCGCGACATCGCCGGCCGGGCCGGGATGAGTCCGGCCGCGCTCTACATCCACTACAAGACGAAGGAAGAGCTGCTCCACCGGATCAGCAAGATCGGCCACGACCGGGCGCTGTACGTGCTCCAGGCCGAGGCCGACCGGGACGGCACGGCCGCCGAGCGGCTCGCCGGAGCCGTACGGTCCTTCGTCCGCTGGCACGCCGAGCGCCACACCACCGCGCGCGTCGTCCAGTACGAGCTCGACGCCCTCGGCCCCGAGCACCGCACCGAGATCGTCGAGCTGCGCCGCCGGAGCGACGCGGTGGTGCGCCGGATCATCAGCGATGGCGTGCGGGCGGGCGAGTTCGACGTCCCCGACATTCCCGGCACCACCCTCGCCGTGCTCTCGCTCTGCATCGACGTGGCCCGCTGGTTCAACGCGCAGGGCAGCCGCACGCCCGACGAGGTCGGCGCGCTCTACGCCGACCTCGTCCTGCGGATGGTCGGAGCCCGGGCGGCAGGATCCGCCGCACCGGAATCCGCCGCTCAGAAGTAGTAGCGCGACACCGACTCGGCCACACAGGCCGGCTTCTCGCCGCCCTCGCGCTCCACCGTGACCAGCGCGGTGATCTGCACGCCGCCGCCGGCCTCCTCGACGTTGGTGAGCACCGCCGTGGCCCGCAGCCGTGAGCCGACCGGGACGGTGGAAGGGAAACGGACCTTGTTGGTCCCGTAGTTGATGCCCATCTTCATGTTCTCGACCCGCATCACCTGCGGCACCAGCGCGGGCAGGAGTGAGAGCGTCAGATAGCCGTGCGCGATGGTCGTGCCGAACGGTCCGGCCGCCGCGCGCTCCGGGTCCACATGGATCCACTGGTGGTCACCGGTCGCCTCGGCGAACAGGTCGATCCGCTTCTGGTCGACCTCCAGCCAGTCGCTGTGTCCGAGCTGCTCGCCCACTCCGTCGCGCAGCTCCTGTGCGGACGTGAAGATCTTCGGCTCTGCCATGTTCCGGCTCCCTGCCTTCCGGCTCTCCGCGCCGTCCGGCGCGATGTCTAAGCGCTTGCTCAGCATCCTGGTGCGGTGCGTTCCTGTCAACGATCGGGCGGTGGAGGCTACCGGTGGAGCAGTAGGGTCTGCGGAGTGCCACAGATCCCACAGACACTCCACGAACTCTCGGTCGGCCAGCTCTCGGCGCGCAGCGGCGCCGCTGTCTCCGCTCTGCACTTCTACGAGTCCAAGGGCCTGATCAGCAGCCGCCGCACCAGCGGCAACCAGCGTCGCTACTCCCGCGACGCCCTGCGCCGCGTCGCCTTCGTGCGGGCGGCCCAACGCGTCGGCATCCCGCTGGCCACGATCCGCGACGCACTCGCCTCCCTGCCCGAGGAGCGCACACCGAACCGGGACGACTGGGCCCGCCTCTCCGAGGCCTGGCGCCGGGAACTGGACGAGCGCATCACGCAGTTGCACCGGCTGCGCGACCATCTGACCGACTGCATCGGCTGCGGCTGTCTCTCGCTGGAGAACTGCGTGCTCTCCAACCCGGACGACATCTCCGGCGAACGCATCACCGGCTCCCGCCTGATGCCCGAGCGCCGCCGCGCCGCGGCCGACGAGCAGGAGTAGGACAACTCCTACGGCGTGTCCTGTCGTAACCGCACCGCCGCGGTGACCAGTTCCGCGTTCGAACGGGCCGGGCGGCCGTCCGGCAGCACCGTCACGTCCTCCGCGCCGATCCGCGTGTCCAGGCCGAGCCGGAAGGCCAGCGCGGCCACCGGCCAGGCGCCGCCGTCCTCGCCGTGCAGCAGCACCGGGCGGCCGTGCGCGTCGCCCACCTCGGCGAGGAGCAGCCGGGCCGAGCCGGTCGCCGTCGCCGGGTCGGTGTCGGTGACCTCGGCCAGCACCCGCAGGACCCGGGGCGCCACGGACGAGCGGCGGAAGAGGCGGTGCCCCTCCGTGCCCGACCAGAGCCCGGCCTCCACGCCCACGCCGCGCTCCAGCAGCGCGGCGGCCAGCTCCTCGGCTCCCGGCTCGTGCCAGTTGACCGAGGCGTGGTCGGGCAGCACCGACCACTCCCGTACGCGCTCCAGCCGGCGCCGCGGGTCCGGCTCGGCCCAGGCGCCCGTCGTCACCCCGACCGGGACGCGCACCGCCGCCCGTATCGCCGTCAGCGTCGCGGCCACCACCCGGGGCGAGAGCGTGTCCTGCCCGCAAGGGGTCCGCGGATGCACATGGATGTCGGTGGCACCGGCGGCGACGGCCTCGGCCGCCGACCGGGCCAGCGCTTCGGGGGACAGGGGCACGGCGGCCGAAGCCTCCGCACCGCGCCGGCCGTTCAGGCAGACCTGGATCATGTCCCCGATGGTGACATCCGCCACTGACAACGGCCTCGGGAGCGACCGCTCCAGGGCTCCGGTACCCGTCCCTACGCCGCTGCCGCCGCGGCGAGCCTCCGGTGCCGTACCAGCCGGGCCCTGGCCAGCGTGCGGTCCGTCAGCACCGGCTGCGGCACCGCGATCCCGCACGCCGTGCACACCGGACCCGACCACGGCTCGTGCCCGCGCTCCCGCTCCTGCCGCCACTCGATCCCGGTGTCCGCGCAGACCGGGCAGGCGGAACCGGGGCCGGAGCCGAGCGCCGCGATCAGCCGGCGCAGCACCTCGGCGAGCGGCTCGCTGGGATGCACCTCCGGGTCCGCGCAGCGCGCCACCCCGTGGCCGCCCCACGTCCGGCGGTGCCAGTCGTCGAACGCGCCGGGCCGCCGCAGGCCCTCGTGCTTCTCGCGCCGCCGCCGCTCCGCGAACCCCGCCTCGTAGGCGAGCCAGATGGCCCGCGCCTCCTCCAGCTCCGTCAGCGCGCTCAGCAGCCGCGCCGGATCCGGTGCCCGGTCCTCGGGATCGATCCCGTGCCGGGCGCACAGATGGTCCCAGGTCGCCCGGTGTCCGTACGGAGCGAACCTCTCCAGGCACTTGCGCAGCGAGTACCGCCGCAGCGCCAGATCGCTCCGTGGATCGCGGACCTGTCTCGCAAGACTCCGGAAACCGGCCATGCACCGCCACCTCCGTCGTTCGTCCATCGGCGTCAAGGAGTGGACGTACGTCTGCCCGTTTCGGCTCCATCGAAAGATGAAAACCGTCCATTGGCTGAGACTCCCCCCTGCGACAAGGAGGCGGCTCTCCGCAGCGACATGATCGCCCGTGGAATCGACCGTGCGTCAGTCGCGTCAAGAACGGAAAGCTGTGGATCATCAAGAACAAGAAGCTCGTGAAGACCGACGCATGATCCACCTCCTCACACGTCGCGTCGCTCCCGCGCTGTTGCTGCTCCAGGTCGCCTACGTGAGCCTGCTGCAGATCGCCTTCATGACGCTCCGGCCGGACACCGCGGAACTCGACCACACCGATCCCGCCGGCTTCAGCCTGCTCGACGCCGCTCTGCTGGTGCTCACGCTGGTGGTCCTGACCGGCGGTGCGGTCCTGCTGGGCCTGGAGCGCGTCCGGTCCCGGGTGCCGCGTGCTCTGACGGTGGCCTGGCCGGCCTTGGTGGGCCTCGGTCAGACGTTGCTCGGCGTGGCGGGCCTGGCCACCTACGGCCGTCCGGCGGGGCTCGGTCCGCCGGTCGCCCTGCTGTTCGCGGCAGCCTCTGTCGCGGTGGCCGTGGCCTGTGCGTCGACCATCCGTACGGTCTTGGCGCCGGTGCGCGCGAGCACGGTCGGCTGACGCGACGACGGGCCGATGGCCCACGTTGATGCGGCTCGCCCGCCCCACGGAGATTGCCCATCTGACCAGGAAAAACGGTGGCGCGGCGCCCGGTGGGTGCGGTTGGCTGCCCCTATGACAGCAGCCACCCTCCGCCTCGAAAAGGTCACTCCCGACACGGTGCTCGACGCCTGTCGGCTGGAAGTCGCGCCCGAGCAGCGGAAGTTCGTCTCGCCGGTCGCGCAGTCGCTGGCCGAGGCCTATGTGCATCCCGACGTCGCCTGGCCCCGGCTGATCTGTGACGGCGACCGGATCGTGGGCTTCGTGATGGCCTTCTTCGACGTCGCGTTCGACTACGACGCCGATGTGCCGGATGCTCCGAAGCGCTCCGGCCTCTGGCGGCTCGCCGTCGCCGCCGGCGAGCAGGGCCGTGGGTACGGGCGGTTCGCCGTGGGCGCGGTGAACGAGGAGATCCGGCGGCGCGGCGGGACGGTCTCGACGGTGACCTGGCATCCCGGCGAGGGCGGCCCGGAGGAGTTCTACCTCAAGCTCGGCTACCGCAAGCGCGGCCTGACCAGCGACGGCGAGTACCTCGGCGACCTCGACCTCACCGGCTGAGACAGGCGGGCCGGGGCGCGCTTCCGCGTGAGCCCCGGCCCTGCCCGCACTACCCTCCGTACCGCAGATACCTCCGCCGCTTCGCCCGGAACGCCGTCAGGTCCGCCCGCCACGCGGCCACCACCGCGTCCGTGTCCGCTCCCGCGTCGATCATCGTGCGGACCTTGGTGTTCCCGGTGAGCTTGTCGATCCAGTTGTCCGGGCGCCAGGCGAAGCCGCTCCACGTCTCCTTCGCCGTCACCAGCAGAGCGATGCCCGTACGGACCGGGTCGAAGGCCTCCCGGTCCTGGACGTGCACCTGCACCCCGCCCACCGTCTTCCCCTGGAACTTGGAGAACGTCGGCGCGAAGTACGCCTCCCGGAACGCGACCCCCGGCAGCCGCAGCGCGTTCGCGGCGGCCGCCCAGCGGCGGTCGATGCCCTCCGCGCCGAGCAGTTCGAACGGCCGCGTGGTGCCCCGGCCCTCGGAGAGGTTCGTGCCTTCGAAGAGGCAGGTGCCGGAGTAGACGAGGGCCGTCTCCGGCGTCGGCATGTTCGGGCTCGGCGGCACCCACGGCAGCCCGGTCGTGTCGAAGAAGTCCGACCGCCGCCACCCCTCCATCGTCACCACCTCCAGCCGCACCGGATTCTCGTGCAGGAACTCCGCGTTGAAGAACAGCGCCAGTTCCGCCACCGTCATCCCGTGCGCCTGCGCGATCTCCCGGCGCCCGACGAACGTCGCGTACGCCGGATCCAGCACCGGACCCAGCGCCGCCCGCCCGGTCACCGGGTTCGGCCGGTCCAGCACCACCAGCCGCTTGCCCGCCAGTGCGGCCGCCTCCATGCAGTCGTACAGCGTCCAGATGTACGTGTAGAAGCGCGCACCCGCGTCCTGGATGTCGAAGACGACGGTGTCCACGCCCGACGCGGTGAAGATGTCCGCGAGCGGCTGCCCGCTCTTGAGGTACGTGTCGTAGACCGGCAGCCCGGTCGCCGGGTCGTCGTACCGCCCCTCCGAGCCGCCCGCCTGCGCGGTGCCCCGGAAGCCGTGCTCGGGTCCGAAGACGGCGGTCAGGTTCACCCGGTCGTCCGGATGCATCACGTCGACGATGTGCCGTACGTCGGCGGTGACCCCGGTCGGATTGGTGACGATCCCGACCTTCTGGCCCCGCAGCAGCCGGTAGCCGTCGGCCGCCAGCCGGTCGAAGCCGGTGCGGACGCGACCGCGCCCGTGCCCGGGGCCACGGCCGGAGGCGGCGGCCCCACCGGTGCCGGCCGCCGTCGCCGCCAGCGCTCCCACGGCGCCTCCCGCGGCCAGCACACCACGTCGGGACAGGCTCATTCCGCTACCTCCATGATCGCGCCGACTGTCATGGCCACGCACGCTAGCGCGGGTACGGGCCGCACGGAACGACCCCGGCCGCGCCGATTCCCCGAGCCGGACCCCCGCCCCCGCCGACCTGCCCCGGGGCGCTTCCCGGCCCTTCCCCGATCACATACCGACCGGTTAGTCTGCCGGTGCGGCAGGACCGGACGCAGACGGACGGAAGGCGGTACGACGATGAGCACGGCGGATACGGCGCGAGGCGCCGGCGTAGTGGTCACCGGGGCCGGAGGCGGCATCGGCGCCGCTCTCGCCCGCAGGTTCGCCGAGCAGGGCGCGCGGGTGGTCGTCAACGACCTCGACCTCGCGCGCATCGAGCCGCTCGCGAAGGAGATCGGCGGGACCGCCGTCGCCGGAGACGCCTCCGGCATCGTGGAGGCGGCCCGGGACGCGCTGGACGGCACGGTGGACATCTACTGCGCCAACGCCGGACTCGCCTCGCCCGGTGACGCGTTCGCCGACGAGGAGGTCTGGGCCGCCGCCTGGGACGTCAACGTGATGGCCCATGTCCGGGCGGCCAAGGCCCTCCTGCCGGACTGGCTGGAGCGCGGCAGCGGCCGGTTCGTCGCCACCGCGTCCGCCGCCGGACTGCTGACGATGATCGGCGCGGCCCCGTACAGCGTCACCAAGCACGGAGCGGTCGCCTTCGCCGAGTGGCTCTCGCTCACCTACCGCCACCGCGGCATCAAGGTGCACGCCATCTGCCCGCAGGGCGTACGGACGGACATGCTCACCGCCGCCGGTTCGGCCGGCGAGCTGGTCCTGGCTCCAGGAGCCATCGAGCCGGACGCCGTCGCCGACGCGCTGTTCGACGCTATGGCGGCCGACCGCTTCCTGGTCCTGCCGCACCCGGAGGTCGCCGGGTACTACCAGGCGCGCGCCGCCGATCCCGACCGCTGGATGGGCAACATGAACCGCCTCCAGCAGAAGTGGGAGGAGGTGAGCGGCGCATGACCGACACAGCTTCCGGCGGCTCCCGGTACGCGGCCAAGCCGTGGCTCGCTCTGCTCAGCGACGCCCAGCGCGCCCGGACAGCCCCGCTTCCGACCGCTGTCCACGCCTTCCGGGCCGCCGTCGCGCGGGCCCCGGAAGGCCATCCGGCCCTCGCCTACTTCGACGGCCGCCTGACCTACCGCGAGGTCGACGCGCTCTCCGACTCGGTCGCCGGACACCTCGCCGCCCGGGGCCTGCGGCGCGGCGACCGGGTCGCGATCATGCTCCAGAACAGCCCGCACTTCGTCCTCGCGCTCCTCGGCGCGTGGAAGGCCGGAGCCACCGTCGTACCGCTCAATCCGATGTACAAGTCCGGCGAGGTCGGCCACGTACTGAAGGATGCCGGGGTCACCGCGCTCGTCTGCTCGGACCGGGCCTGGGCGGCGTACCTGCGGCAGACCGCCGAGGAGGCCCCGGACCTCACCATCGCGCTGACCGCCTGCGAGCTGGACCTCCAGAGCGAGAACGACCCCCGCGTCCTCGGCTTCGAGCGGCTCCCGGCACCCGGCCCGGACGACCTCGCCGACGACCTCCTCACCGCCGCCCGCGCCGGCCACCCGCCTCCGGACGGCCGGGAGCTCGGCCCCGAGGACGTGGCGCTGATCAGCTACACCTCCGGGACCAGCGGCACTCCCAAGGGCGCCATGAACTCCCACGCCAACATCATGGTCAACGCCGAACGCCAGCGCACCGGCCACCCCGTCGCCGAAGGGGCCGCCTACTTCGCGCTCGCGCCGCTCTTCCACATCACCGGCATGGTCTGCCAGCTCGCCGCCTGCATCGCCAACGCGGGCACGCTGGTCCTGGCCTACCGCTTCGAGGCGGGCGTCGTCCTCGACGCCTTCGCCGCCCACCGGCCCGCGTACACGGTCGGCCCCTCCACCGCCTTCATGGCCCTGGCCGCCCACCCGGACGCCACACCGGACCACTTCGCCTCCTTCCAGGTGATCTCCTCCGGCGGCGCCCCGCTGCCGCCCGTGCTGGTGGAGAAGTTCCGCGCCGGCTTCGGCCCGTACATCCGCAACGGCTACGGCCTCACCGAGTGCACCGCTCCCTGCGCCTCGGTCCCGCCCGAGCGCGAGGCTCCGGTGGACCCGGTCTCCGGCACCCTCTCCGTCGGCGTGCCCGGCCCCGACACCGTCGTACGGATCCTCGACGAGACCGGGCAGGAGGTGCCTTTCGGGGAGCAGGGCGAGATCGCGGTGCGCGGGCCGCAGGTCGTCTCCGGCTACTGGAACCTGCCCGAGGCCACCGAGGCCGCCTTCCCGGACGGCGAGCTGCGCACCGGTGACATCGGCTTCATGGACGCGGCGGGCTGGCTCTACGTCGTCGACCGCAAGAAGGACATGATCAACGCCTCCGGCTTCAAGGTCTGGCCGCGCGAGGTCGAGGACGTCTTGTACACCCACCCGGCGGTGCGCGAGGCGGCGGTCGTGGGCGTGCCCGACCCGTACCGCGGCGAGACCGTACGGGCCTATGTCAGCCTGCGTCCGGGCACATCCGTCGAACCGGGCGAGCTGGGGACGTACTGCAAGGAAAGGCTCGCCGCGTACAAGTATCCGCGCGAGGTGGAGATCCTGGCCGAGCTGCCGAAGACGGCGAGTGGGAAGATCCTCAGGCGGGAACTGCGTTCCTCCCGTTAGAACCTCGTCGAAACAGCGAACGCACGGTATGAAAGGCAGGTGGCGGCTCATGGCCAAGGCGACGGAGCAGAACGGCACTCCCGTCCCTCAGAGGCTGCTGGCCACCGCCACCCGGCTCTTCGCCGAACGCGGGTACGACCGCACCTCGGTGCAGGAGATCGTCGAGGCGGCGGGCGTCACCAAGGGCGCGCTCTACCACTACTTCGGCTCCAAGGAGGACCTCCTCCAGGAGGTGTACGCCCGGGTGCTGCGGCTCCAGCAGGAGCGGCTCGACGCCTTCGCGGACGCCGACGCACCGGTCGAGCGGCGGCTGCGCGACGCGGCCGCCGACGTGGTCGTCA
The DNA here is from genome assembly GCF_040614075.1 of Streptomyces sp. NPDC006174. Taxonomy (NCBI): domain Bacteria; kingdom Bacillati; phylum Actinomycetota; class Actinomycetes; order Kitasatosporales; family Streptomycetaceae; genus Streptomyces; species Streptomyces sp. NPDC006174. The sequence continues at coordinate 126,650 of NZ_JBEXTJ010000010.1, forward strand.
CGACCATCGACAACCTGGACGACGCCGCGATCTTCTTCCGCTCCATGCACCACCTGAGCCCGGAGAAGAACAAGCAGGTACGGGTGGAGCGCCGCCGCTACCACGAGCGGTTCCGGGCGCTGGTCGAGGAGGGCCAGCGCAGCGGCGTGTTCTCCACGGCCACCCCGGCCGATCTGGTGGTCGACTACCACTTCGGCTCGGTCCACCACCTGTCCACCTGGTACCGCCCCGACGGCCCGCTCAGCCGCGAACAGGTCGCCGACCACCTCGCGGACCTGCTGCTGCGCGCTCTGCGCCCGTAACACGCCACCGCCTGCGCGGCGCTGTTCAGGGACGGTTGCGCGCTTTCAAACACGGTTCGGTGTTCGTTAATAGAACTGACATGTCCGTTTTCCGCTCTTGACGGAACACTGTCACCTCATTGACCATCGGTCACGCATCGCACCGGCCACCGGCCCTGCGGTGCGCACCACCAGCTCCAGGACCCGGCCGTACGTTCCACGCGGCCGGGTACCCCCCGCACGTTCCGTCAGTCCCCGAACGGAATCCGGAGCCCCACCATGAGACCGAACCGCCTCACCCTGCGCAGATCCCCGGCGGCCGTCGCCGCCGTCGCCCTCGCAGCCCTCCTCGGCACCGCCGCGCCCACCGCGCAGGCCCTGCCGGCCACGACCGCCGCCGTCGCGGCGGCGCCCGACATCCCGCTGGCCAACGTCAAGGCCCACCTCACGCAGTTCTCGACGATCGCCGCGAACAACGGCGGCAACCGCGCCCACGGCCGCCCCGGCTACAAGGCGTCCGTCGACTACGTGAAGGCCAAGCTCGACGCGGCCGGATACACCACCACGATCCAGCAGTTCACCTCCAGCGGCGCCACCGGCTACAACCTCATAGCCGACTGGCCCGGCGGCGACCCGAACAAGGTCGTCTTCGCCGGAGCCCACCTGGACTCCGTCTCCTCCGGCGCCGGCATCAACGACAACGCCTCCGGCTCGGCCGCCGTCCTGGAGACCGCACTCGCCGTCTCGCGCGCCGGCTACAAGCCCGACAAGCACCTGCGGTTCGCCTGGTGGGGAGCGGAGGAGCTGGGCCTGATCGGCTCCAAGTACTACGTCAACAACCTGCCGTCCGCAGAGCGTTCGAAGATCTCCGGCTACCTCAACTTCGACATGATCGGCTCGCCGAACGCCGGCTACTTCGTCTACGACGACGACCCGGTCATCGAGAAGACCTTCAAGGACTACTTCGCGGGCCTCGGCGTGCCCACCGAGATCGAGACCGAGGGCGACGGCCGCTCCGACCACGCCCCGTTCAAGTCGGCGGGCGTTCCCGTCGGCGGCCTCTTCACCGGCGCCAGCCGCACCAAGACCGCGGCTCAGGTGCAGAAGTGGGGCGGAACGCAGGGCCAGGCCTTCGACCGCTGCTACCACAGCTCCTGCGACACCACGGCGAACATCAACGACACCGCCCTGGACCGCAACAGCGACGCCGCCGCCCACGCGATCTGGACCCTCTCCGCGGGCTCCACGGGCGAGCCGCCCACCGGCACCGTCTTCTCCAACGACGCCGATGTCGCCGTCCCGGACGCCGGTGCGGCCGTGACCTCCTCGGTCACCGTCTCCGGCCGGACCGGCAACGCGCCGGCCGCGCTCCAGGTCGGCGTGGACATCAAGCACACCTTCCGCGGCGACCTCGTCATCGACCTGCTGGCACCGGACAACACAGCTTTCCGGCTGAAGAACTCCAGCAGCGGCGACTCGGCGGACAACGTCATCACGACGTACACCGTCAACGCCTCCGCCGAGGTGGCCAACGGCGTCTGGAAGCTCCGGGTGCAGGACGTCGCCCGCCAGGACACCGGCTACATCGACAGCTGGAAGCTCACCTTCTGACCGTGACGTGACCCCGGTGCGGCCCGCTCCCCAGGAGCGGGCCGCACCCGGTTTCTCACACGTACCGCTTGATCTCCCGCCGCGCCAGCGACCGCTGATGCACCTCGTCCGGCCCGTCCGCCAGCTTCAGCGTCCGCGCCGAGGCCCACAGCTCCGCCAGCGGGAAGTCCTGGCTCACTCCGCCCGCGCCGTGCAGCTGCACCGCCGCGTCCAGGATGTCCACCACCGCGCGCGGAGTGGCGATCTTGATGGCCTGGATCTCCGTGTGCGCGCCCTTGTTGCCCACCGTGTCCATCAGCCAGGCCGTCTTCAGCACCAGCAGCCGCAGCTGCTCCACCGTCACCCGGGCGTCCGCGATCCAGTTCTGCACGACGCCCTGCGAGGCGAGCGGCTTGCCGAACGCCGTACGTGTCACCGCCCGGCGGCACATCAGCTCGATGGCCCGCTCCGCCATCCCGATCAACCGCATGCAGTGGTGGATCCGTCCCGGACCCAGCCGCGCCTGCGCGATGCCGAAACCGCCGCCCTCCTCGCCGATCAGGTTCGCCGCCGGCACCCGTACGTCGTGGAAGACCACCTCGGCGTGGCCGCCGTGCGAGTGGTCCTCGTACCCGTACACCCGCATCGCGCGCCGCACCTCGACGCCCGGCGTGTCACGCGGCACCAGGATCATCGACTGCTGGCGGCGGAGGTCGGCGCCGTCCGGATCGGTCTTGCCCATCACGATGAAGACCGCGCACTCCGGGTTCATGGCACCGGAGATGTACCACTTGCGGCCGTTGATGACGTAATCACCGCCGTCCCGCACGATCCGCGTCTCGATGTTCGTCGCGTCCGAGGACGCCACCTCCGGCTCGGTCATCGCGAACGCCGAGCGGATCTCTCCGGCCAGCAGCGGCTCCAGCCACTGCTTCTTCTGCTCGTCGGTGGCGAACTGGAAGAGCACCTCCATGTTGCCGGTGTCCGGCGCCGCGCAGTTCAGCGCGGTCGGCGCGAGGTGCGGGGAGCGGCCGGTGATCTCGGCGAGCGGCGCGTACTGGAGGTTCGTCAGCCCGGCCCCGTACTCCGCGTCCGGCAGGAAGAGGTTCCACAACCCTTGCCGCCGCGCCTCGGCCTTCAGCTCCCCGACGATCGCGGGCGTGTCCCACGGCGAGGCGAGCTGGGCCCGCTGCTCCTCGGCGACCGGCTCGGCCGGATACACGTGCTCGTCCATGAAGGCGAGCAGCCGGGACCGCAGCTCCTCGGTCCGGGCGTCGAATGCGAAGTCCATGGGTGGGTCAGCCTTCCTGGAGGGTGGTGAGGCCGTGCTCGATGAAGACCGGGACCAGATCGCCGATCCGGTCGAAGCCGGCGCCGACGGTCTGGCCGAGGGTGTAGCGGTAGTGGATGCCCTCCAGGATCACGGCGAGCTTGAACCAGGCGAACGCGGTGTACCAGGAGATGGCGGAGGTGTCCCGGCCCGAACCGGCGGCGTACCGCTCGATCAGCTCGGCGGGGGAGGGGTGGCCGGCGGCGCCGCTGGTGGTGGAGACCGGGGAGTGCGGCAGGTCCAGCTCGGAGCTGTACATGACGAGGAGCCCGAGGTCGGTCAGCGGGTCGCCCAGCGTGGACATCTCCCAGTCCAGGACGGCGTTGATGCGCTCGTCCGGGCCGAGCAGCACGTTGTCCAGGCGGTAGTCGCCGTGGACGACGGTGGGCGCGGGCGAGGCGGGCAGCTCGCGGCCGAGAGCGGCGTGCAGCTCGTCGATGCCGGCCAGCTCGCGGTTGCGCGAGCCGTCCAGCTGCTTGCCCCAGCGCCGCAGCTGCCGGTCCAGGAACCCTTCCGGCCGCCCGAAGTCCCCGAGCCCGACCGCTTCCGGATCCACCGCGTGCAGGTCGACCAGCGTGTCGACGAGCGAGAGGACGGCGGCCCGGGTGCGCTCGGGGCCCAGCGGCGCGAGCTGCTCGGCGGTCCGGTACGGGACGCCCTCGACGTGCTCCATGACGTAGAACGGCGCACCGAGCACCGCCTCGTCCTCGCAGAACAGCACCGGCTCCGGCACCGGGACGGCGGTCGGGTGCAGTGCGCTGATCACGCGGTGCTCGCGCTTCATGTCGTGCGCGGTGGCCAGCACATGGCCCAGCGGCGGCCTGCGCACCACCCAGCGGCCGGTCCCGTCGGTGACCGTGTACGTCAGGTTCGAGCGGCCGCCCTCGATCAGCCGCGCCTCAAGAGGCCCGCGCACCAGCCCGGGGCGCTCGCGGTCGAGGTGTCCGCGCAGCAGCTCGGGGTCGAGACCTGGTGGGGGGACGGGACTCATGGGGCCTACCTCCGGGGCGATGGAACGAGCGGCGACCGTGACCACGATCGCTGACCATGATGCCGACCAGTCGGTATGTCGTCCAGTGAACTCCCGTAATCGGGCTCCGGAAGCCCGTTCCGCCCCTGATGGGGCACGCATCGCTGAACGCGGTTCATGCACGCGTACCCTCTGAGTTGCGTCCGCGCCGACCTGCGCGGAAGGTCGAGGGATGAAGGCGATCAGCTATCACGCGTACGGCTCGGCGGACGTCCTGAAGTACGGCGAGCGGCCCGATCCCAAGGTCGGCCCGGACTCGGTCCTGGTGAAGGTGCGGGCCGCCGCCGTCAATCCGGTCGACTGGAAGGCCCGCGAGGGCTACCTCCAAGGCGGCCTCGAAGCCGTCTTCCCGGTGATTCCCGGCTGGGACGTGTCCGGGGTCGTCGTGGAACCGGGCATCGCCGTCGACGAGTTCGCGGTCGGGGACGAGGTGATCGGATACGTCCGGGAGGACTTCCTCTCGCGCGGCACGTTCGCCGAGTACGTCGCCGCACCCGTCCGCACCCTCGCCCGCAAGCCGCTCAGCCTCAGCTTCGAGGAGGCCGCCGGGCTGCCGCTGGCCGGGCTCACCGCGTACCAGGTGCTGCACCGCACGCTCAAGATCCGCGACGGCGACACCGTCCTCGTCCATGCGGCGGCCGGCGGGGTCGGCTCGCTCGCGGTGCAGATCGCCCGCCATGAGGGCTGCCGGGTCGTCGGCACCGCGAGCGAGCGCAACCACGAGCACCTGCGGAGCCTCGGCGCCGAACCCGTCGAGTACGGCGACGGCCTCGCCGACCGGCTGCGTGAGCTGGTCCCCGACGGCTTCGACGCCGCCTTCGACACGGTGGGCGGCGAGGCGCTGCGGGTCTCGGCCCAGACGCTGGCCGAGGGCGGGCGGCTCGCCTCGATCGCGGACGGCGAGGTCTTCTCGTACGGCGGCCGTTACGCCTTCGTCCGGCCCGACGCCGCCGACCTGGCACAGCTCGCCGAGCTGGCCGAGCAGGGCATCGTCACCGTCCATGTGGACCGCGTCTTCCCACTGGAGCAGGCGGCCGAGGCGTACCGCCTCAACCAGGAGGGACGGACGCGCGGCAAGATCGTCGTCACGGTGGACTGGGACGGCTGAACAACCACCAGGCGCACTCAGAACAGCATCGCCACGGCGAACACCGCGAACGCCACCGTGCACAGCGCCGCCGTCAGCGCCCCGCGCGCGACGAGCGGCTCCGGACGCGCCGCATCCAGGCGCCGCACCCTCAGATGCGCCACCGCCAGAAGCCCCAGCCAGGCCACCGCGGTCAGCGCCGCCGCCACCAGCGCGGCCGGAGTCGCACCGCTGTGCAGCGCCTGCCGCCCGGCGAGCAGCGCCACCACCGTGGCGGACAGTGTCGTACGCCGCCACGCGAGCCGGGTCCGCTCGGGCTGCAATCCCGGGTCACGGTCCCGTACCGCCGTCACCGGACCTCCCAGCCGAAGAGGACCACCACCACCATCGCCACGGCCACGACGGCGACCACGATGCCGAGCACCGTCGGGAACCGGGAGACCGGCAGATCCTCGCCGCGCCGCATGGCCCGCTCGCACCGCACCCAGTGGTTGACCGCCCGCAGCGCGCACAGCACACCGGCGGCCAGCAGCCCGAGCGCGAGCCCCGCCCGCACACCCCAGGCCAGCTCCGGCAGGAACTGGTCCACGGCGAAGCCGCCGCCGATCAGCGCCAGCGCGGTCCGGATCCAGGCGAGGAACGTCCGCTCGTTGGCCAGCGAGAACCGGTAGTCCGGCGTGGACCCCTCGTCCCGGATCCGCTGCGGCGCGAACCACAGGCGTACGCTCTGCGCGATCTTGTTCACACAGGGCACCTTACGAGGTCAGAGCGCCCGGAACTCCCGCAGCCGCCGGTACGCCTCCACACCGTCCGGCACCCACAGCCAGTCGCCGAGCCGCATACCCAGCTCTGCGTCGTCCAGGAAGGTGTGCCAGGCGACCTCCTCGGCCTGCGGCGAGACCGGAAGCTCGCACCGCACCTGGTAGACGGCCGACCACCAGGTGTGCTTGCCGCCGGTGTAGAGGAACCGGAACAGCGGCTCGGGCTTCGGCAGCCCGGACACTCCGAGCTCCTCCTCCGCCTCGCGCAGCGCCGCCTCGTCGTAGGACTCGCCGGCGCCGACCACTCCACCGACGAACATGTCGTGATACGACGGGAAGACCAGCTTGGTGGCCGTCCTGCGGTGGACGAAGACCCGGCCCTCCGCGTCCCGTGCCTCGATGAAGACACAGCGGTGGCGCAGGCCCCGGGCGGTCGCCTCACCGCGCGGCGCCTGGCCGACAACCTCGTCGTTCTCGTCGACGATGTCCAGGATCTCGTCAGAAGGCGTCATGCGTTTCATCCAACAGCACCCGGGTGGTTGACGTGGCAGCGGCCGGTACCCAAGATCTGACGCACGGGTAACTTGTCTCCCCGCAGCCCCTCCCCGCTCCTCCCCGACAGGATGGAACCCATGGCGTACGACGCTGATGTGATCGTGATCGGGGCAGGGCTCGCCGGACTCGTGGCCACCGCCGAACTGGTCGACGCCGGCCGTTCCGTGATCCTCCTCGACCAGGAGCCCGAGCAGTCGATCGGCGGACAGGCCCACTGGTCCTTCGGCGGCCTCTTCCTCGTCGACTCGCCCGAGCAGCGCCGGCTGCGCATCAAGGACAGCCGCGAGCTGGCCCTCCAGGACTGGTACGGCACCGCCGGGTTCGACCGCGAGGAGGACCACTGGCCGAAGAAGTGGGCCGAGGCGTACGTCGACTTCGCGGCCGGAGAGAAGCGCTCCTGGCTCCACCAGCAGGGCCTGCGGATCTTCCCGGTCGTCGGCTGGGCGGAGCGCGGCGGCTACGACGCGATGGGCCACGGCAACTCCGTACCGCGCTTCCACATCACCTGGGGCACCGGCCCCGGCGTCGTCGCGCCCTTCGAGCGCCGGGTGCGCGCGGGCGTCGCCAAGGGGCTCGTCCAGCTGAGGTTCCGCCACCGGGTCACCGGTCTCGCGCGCACGGCCGGTGCGCTGGACACGGTCACCGGCGAGATCCTGGAGCCGAGCGCGGCCGAGCGAGGCACCGCCAGCAGCAGGGAGGCGACCGGCACCTTCGAGCTGAAGGCCCAGGCGGTGATCGTCACCTCCGGAGGCATCGGCGGCAACCACGACCTGGTCCGCTCGCAGTGGCCCGAGCGCCTCGGCACTCCGCCCGAGAAGCTGCTCTCCGGCGTCCCGGCCCATGTCGACGGCCTGATGCTGGGCATCGCCGAGGAGGCGGGCGCGCACCACATCAACCGGGACCGGATGTGGCACTACACCGAAGGCATCGAGAACTGGAACCCGATCTGGTCCAAGCACGCCATCCGCATCCTGCCCGGACCCTCCTCGCTCTGGCTCGACGCCCGAGGCAAGCGGCTGCCGGTCCCGCTCTTCCCCGGCTTCGACACGCTCGGCACCCTCGAACACATCATGAAGTCCGGCCACGGCTACACCTGGTTCGTGCTCAACCAGCGGATCATCGGCAAGGAGTTCGCGCTCTCCGGCTCCGAGCAGAACCCGGACCTGACCGGCAAGTCGGTACGTGACGTGATCGGCCGGGCCCGCGCGGACGTGCCCGCACCGGTCAAGGCGTTCATGGACCACGGCGCCGACTTCGTGGTGCAGAAGGACCTCGACGCTCTGGTCCGCGGCATGAACGCGGTGACCGGCGACGGCCTGATCGACGCGGCCGAGCTGCGCCGCGAGATCACCGCCCGCGACCGCGAGATCGCCAACCCCTTCACCAAGGACCTCCAGGTCACCGCGATCCACGGCGCCCGCGCCTACCTCGGCGACCGCCTGATCCGTACGGCGAAACCGCACCGCATCCTGGACCCGGCGGCGGGCCCGCTCATCGCCGTACGCCTCAACATCCTGACCCGCAAGTCCCTCGGCGGCCTGGAGACCGACCTCTCCTCCCAGGTCCTCACCGCCGACGGCACTCCGCTCCCGGGCCTGTACGCGGCCGGCGAGGCGTCCGGTTTCGGCGGCGGCGGAGTCCACGGCTACCGCTCGCTGGAAGGCACGTTCCTGGGCGGCTGCATCTTCTCGGGCCGAGCGGCGGGCCGGGCAGCGGCGAAGGCTCTTTAGGCTCCCTTGCACAGCGGACCGGGCCCGATCCTCAAGCCCCTCCCGCACACAGCGGACCGGGCCCGCGTATCAGGCCCCTCCGGCGATCGAGGAGCGGGGCGCGGGGCAGCGCCCCGGAACCTCACCCGGACACCTCGCCATCCAGCCTCCGCACCACCCGAAACCGCTCAGCCACAATCATCGTCCCGTCATCCACCGTGAACGCCGGATCCCCCATCGCCTCCCGCATCTCCTCGCCGTGCCAGAACGCCTCATGTCCCGCACGCCATTCGGCCACCGACCCGTACCCCTCGCCCTCGTCGAGCGCATGCTGCAGATCCACCTCACCGAGCGGCAGCACCCGCACCTCGGTCAGCTCCAGCACCGCCACCTCCCGCCCGTCCGAGTCGATCAGCGCGGACCGCTCACCCACCGGCGGAAGCTCCTCCTGCTCCAGCTCGTACTCGGCCAACAGCCCTGTGGTGGAGACCTTTTCGCCGGAGAGGACCGCCGCCACCAGCCGGTCGCGCAGCGGACCGGGAAAGGCGAGGAGGAAGGGGCTCAGGGGTTCACGAGGTTCCATGGCCTCAGTGTGTCAGGCGTCACTCCACGACCGCCCACCCCACCCGCACGCTGCGCGAACACCTTTCCCGGCCCGACTACTTCCGGCCAACTATCCGGAAGGAGAGCGGAGTTGGTAGAGACCACCTCTTGACTCGGAGCATTCCCTACCGCTTGGCTGTGCGCGATCATCTGCTCGCACACCGCGTCGAAAGAAGTCTGCGGCATGTCCCCGCCTCCGCCGCCCCTGGGCCGCTCCCGCCGCCGGGGCGGTCGCTCGGACCACGTCTTCGACCCGGCCCTGGACGACCGCGAGCTCATCGACGCGCGCAGCCAGTTCACCCAGGGCCGCTGGAGCGAGGCCCGTGCCCTGCTGGTGGCGACCGGCAAGGACTGGGACCGCCGGGGACACCGCCTCCTGGGCCTCGCAGAGATCCCCTCCGCCGCGGACTGGGCCGGCGACTGGCTGCTCGCCGAACCCGAGAGCGCCGACGCCACCACGCTCCTCGGCTGCGCCCGTGTCGTACGGGCCCTGCGTCCCAAGGCCAGGCCCGACGATGCCGCCCGCGCCCGGCAGGCCTGCCTCGCCGCCGCCCGGCTCACCCCCGACGACCCCACGCCGTGGCTGGCCCTGCTCCTCCTGGACCGGGGCCGCGAGGACGGCGGCGACGAGACCGGCCGGCTCTTCGAGGAGGTCCGCTCCCGCCACCCCGAGCACCACCACGCCCACCACGTGATGACCGCGCAACTGGCCGAGAGCCGCCCCGACAGCGGCCAGGACCCGCTGCACGAGGTGTACGACTTCGCCGCCTGGGCCGCCGAACAGGCCCCGGCCGACTCGCCGCTCGCCGTCCTCCCGGTCATCGCCCACGCCGAGCGCTACCGCGTACTGGTGGCGGCGGGCAGCGAGCCGGACGACCCGGTCGCGTCCGGGCACTGGTCCGGGCGGCGGGCCCGGCAGGTGATGAAGGCCGCCTTCGACTGGTGGCTGGAGTGGGAGCACGAGGACCACCCGCGCCACCGCGTCGACCTCAACTTCCTGGCCCACGCCAAGGTCTGCGAGGGCCGGACCGCCGAGGCCGCCGCCCTCTTCCACCGCATCGGCCCGCACGCCACGGCCGCCCCGTGGTCGTACGCCGGCCGCGACCCGTACGCCGCGTTCACCGCCGCCCGCGACCACGCACTCGGCACGCCCTGACCAGCGCCTCACCGAGAACCGAAGACGGAACACCGAGAACCGAAGACCGAAGAAGGGACCACCCCCGCCATGTCGACGGGCAGTTCATCTCCAGGCAGGACCCGGCAGACCGGCACCACCAGGCAGACCGGCGATACCGGCGGGATCAACACCTACAAGGGTGAGGAGCGCGCCCTGCGCGCCGACCGCCTCGGCACCCCGGGCCTGCTCCTCTCCGTGCTCGCCGCCAGTGCGCCTCTGATGGTGGTCGCCGGCGTGATGCCCACGGTCTTCGGCGTGATGGGCATCGTCGGCCAGCCTCTTCTCTACGTCATCCTCGGCGCCGTCCTGATGCTGTTCAGCGTCGGCTACGCGGAGATGAGCCGGCACGTCCACAACGCCGGCGCCTTCTACGCGTACATCGCCCGTGGCCTCGGCCCGACGGCCGGTGCCGGCGCCTCGCTCGTGGCGCTGGTGGCGTACAGCGCGATGCAGGTCGGCATCTACGGGATCCTCGGCTTCGAGGTGTCCGTGATCCTCTCCACGTACGCCGGCATCGACGTGCAGTGGTGGATCCCCGCACTGATCTCGGTGGTCGTGGTCGGCATCCTCGGCTGGCTGAAGATCGACCTCAACGCCAAAGTGCTCGGCGTCCTGCTGGTCATCGAGTGCCTGCTCGTCGTGATCTTCGACATCGCCGCCGTCTCCGAGCCGGGCCCCGAGGGCCTCTCGTTCGCGGCGTTCAACCCGGAGACCCTCACCGGCGCCGGGCTCTCCACCGCGCTCTGCTTCTGCATCGCCGCGTTCGTCGGCTTCGAACAGGCCCCGGTCTACGCCGAGGAGACCAGCCGCCCGCAGATCGTGGTGTCCCGGGTGATGTTCCTGGCGGTGGGCTACGCGGCGCTGTTCCTGGCCATCAGCTCCTGGGCGCTGACCGTCGCCGCCGGACCCGGCTTCATCGCCGACACCTCGCTGAAGGAGGGGCCGGGCATGCTGTTCGGCCTCACCGAGGAGCGGCTCGGCTCGACCTTCACCGACGTGCTGCACGTCCTCTTCGTCACCGGGATGTTCGCCGCGCTCCTCAGCTTCCACAACGTGGTCGCCCGCTACGCGTTCGCGATGGGCCGCGAAGGCCTGCTGCCCGCCCGCTTCGGCCGCACCAACCGCGCGAGCGGCGCACCGGGCATCGGCTCGCTGCTCCAGTCCGTCATCTCCGTGGTGATCGTGCTGGCCTTCGCCTTCAGCGACGGCAACCACATCGGCGACCCGACCGTCCCGGTCCTGCGCCTGTTCACCTGGATGGGTAACGTCGGCGCGCTCGGCGTGATCCTGCTGATGGCCGCCGCCTCCTTCGCCGTCATCGCGTTCTTCGTCAAGCGCGGCGCGGGCCGGGCCCAGGCCCCGCGCCTGGTCGCCTCCGGACTCGCCGGGATCGCGCTGCTGTCGATCGCCGTCTTCACCGTCCGCGACTTCGACGTCCTGGTCGGCTCCGGCGACGGCTCGGTCCTCAACTGGCTGCTGCCCGGCGTGATCTTCCTCGCGCTGGTCGGCGGCCTGGTCTACGGAGCGGTCCTGCGCAAGGTCAAGCCCGCGGTGCACGCCCGCATCGGCCTCGGCAACGAGGCGTTCCAGCTGGAGAAGGCGGCCGAGAGCGAGACCACCCGCCGCTGACCACTTTGTACGGCACAGAAGAGCGCCCGCCCCGGTACGGCACCGGGGCGGGCGCTCTTCTATGCCGTACGGAAGCCGCTACAACAACAGCGACAGCAGCATGATGAAGGCCATCGCGACCACCGAGATGATCGTCTCCATCACCGACCAGGTCTTCACGGTCTGGCCGACGTCCATCCCGAAGTACTCCTTCACCAGCCAGAACCCGGCGTCGTTCACATGGCTGAAGAAGAGCGAACCGGCGCCGACCGCCAGGACCAGCAGAGCCGCGTGCGAGGTCGACATGTCGGCCGCGAGCGGGGCCACCAGACCGGCGGCGGAGATCGTGGCGACCGTGGCCGAGCCGGTGGCGAGGCGGATCGCGACGGCGATGAGCCAGCCGAGCAGCAGGGCGGGGATCGACCAGTTCTCGGAGAAGTCCAGGATCATCTGGCCGACCCCGGCGTCGATCAGCGTCTGCTTGAAGCCACCGCCGGCGCCGACGATCAGCAGGATCCCGGCGATCGGGGCGAGCGACTTCTCCACGGTTCCGGCGAGCTTGCCCTTGGTGAACCCGGCGGCCCGGCCGAGGGTGAACATGCCGAGCAGGACGGCGGCGAGCAGCGCGATCAGCGGCGAACCGATCACGTCCGTCACCCGCTGGACGTGGTTCTCCGGGTCGTCCACGACGATCTCGACGAGCGCCTTGAGCAGCATCAGTACGACCGGCAGCAGGATCGTCACCAGGGTGGCGGCGAAGCTCGGGCGGCGGTCCAGGTCCTCGGACGGGCGCTGCGGGATCATCTTCTCCGGCGGCTCGATGTCCACCCAGCGCGCGGCGTACCGGGCGAAGACCGGACCGGCGATGATCACCGTCGGGATGGCGACCAGCACACCGAGCGCCAGCGTCACACCGAGGTTGGCGTCCAGCGCGTCGATCGCGACCAGCGGGCCGGGGTGCGGCGGGATGAGGCCGTGCATCACGGAGAGTCCGGCCAGTGCCGGGATGCCGATCCGCATCAGGGAGAAGTTGCCGCGCTTGGCGACGAGCAGCACCACCGGGATCATCAGCACGATCCCGACCTCGAAGAAGAGCGGCAGACCGATGATTGAGGCGATGAGGACCATCGCCCACGGCATCGCTCCACGGCTCGCCTTGGCCAGGATGGTGTCGACGATCTGGTCCGCTCCGCCCGAGTCGGCGAGCAGCTTGCCCAGGATGGCGCCGAGCGCGATGAGCACGCCCACGCTCGCGACGGTGGAGCCGAGGCCCGCGGTGAAGCTGGCGATCGTGTCGGCCGGTGCCGCTCCCGCGAAGGAGCCGAGCGCCAGCGAACCGATGGTCAGCGCCAGGAACGCGTGCATCTTGAGCTTGGTGATCAGGAGAACGATGACGGCGATGCCCGCCAGGACGGCGATGCCCAACTGCGCGTTGCCTGCCGAGGTGATCGGTTCGGCGGCGTCCGCTGCCAGCATCTCGACGCTGAGACTGGTCACGGTGATGGTCCTTAACTGTCGAGCCGGCGCAGTGCGGCGACGGCTCGCTGGGTGATTTCCGTAGGGCTGCCGGACACGTCGACTTCCACTCCGGCCTCATCGGCCTGGAGCGGCTGCAACGTCGCGAACTGGGAGTCGAGCAGCGCGGTGGGCATGAAGTGGCCCTTGCGCTCCGCCATCCGCTCCTCGATCAGCGCCCGGTCGCCGGTCAGATGCAGAAACAGCGCGTCAGGCGCCCCGGCCCGCAGCCGGTCGCGGTAGGACCGCTTGAGCGCCGAGCTGGAGACCACACCGCCGAGCCCGGCCCGGCCGCGCGCCCACTGACCGATGGCATCGAGCCAGGGCCATCGGTCGTCGTCGTCCAGCGGAGTGCCGGCCGACATCTTCTCGACGTTGGCCGGCGGATGGAAGTCGTCGCCCTCGGCGTACGGAACGCCGAGCTCGGCGGCGAGCAGGGGACCGATCGTGGTCTTGCCGGTTCCTGCTACGCCCATCACCACGACGACGTAGGGGGTGCTCATGGGGTGCCTCGCTGTCTTCTTCGACATCGGTCCGTCGCGCTACTGAAACCTATTAGGTACGACTTATTCAAGAGTCTGTGACACATACGTCGTACTTTTTGTTCCTAGGGGCCGCCCCTTAGGCTTGACCCATGACCACACAGAGCCAGGGGCTGCATACACATGTGCTGGACACCCTGGGTCTGGAGATCTCCTCCGGCCAGTGCCCGCCCGGCAGCGTCCTACGCACCGACGAGCTGGCCCAGCGCTTCGACGTCTCCCGTACGGTGATCCGCGAAGTGGTCCGGGTCCTGGAGTCCATGCACCTGGTCGAGTCCCGCCGCCGGGTCGGCGTGACCGTCCGCCCGACCGAGACCTGGAACGTCTACGACCCGCAGGTCATCCGCTGGCGCCTGGCCGGCTCCGACCGCCCGCGCCAGCTGCGCTCGCTCACCGTCCTGCGCTCCGCCATCGAACCGGTCGCGGCGGGCCTCGCCGCCCGCCACGCCACCGCCGAGCAGTGCGCCGAGCTCACCGAACGCGCCCTCGGCATGGTCGCCACCTCACGCGGCCAGCAGCTGGAGGGCTACCTCGGACACGACATCGCCTTCCACCGGATCGTCCTCAACGCCTCCGGCAACGAGATGTTCGCCCGCCTCGGAGACGTGGTCGCCGAGGTCCTGGCGGGCCGCACCCACCACCAGGTGATGTTCGAGGACCCCGACCCGGCCGCCGTCACCCTCCACGTACGCCTCGCCGAAGCGGTCCGCGAAGGCGACCCGGAAGCGGCCGAGCGGATCACGAAGGAGATCGCGGTGGGCGCCCTGCACGAGTTGGACGTGCTCGCACCGTAGCGGGTCTCCCAAGGCGTACGGTGGTCCGCGTTCGATCTTCGCGAAGCGCGGGAGCAGGGAGAGCACGGTATGCCACAACAGGTGCAAGGTGTCATCGCACCGGGGAAGAACGAGCCGGTGCGGGTCGAGACGATCGTCATCCCCGACCCCGGTCCCGGAGAGGCCGTCGTCAAGATCCAGGCGTGCGGCGTCTGCCACACCGACCTGCACTACAAGCAGGGCGGGATCAACGACGAGTTCCCCTTCCTCCTCGGCCACGAGGCGGCGGGCGTCGTGGAGTCGGTCGGCGAAGGCGTCACCGACGTCGCTCCTGGTGACTTCGTCATCCTCAACTGGCGTGCGGTGTGCGGCCAGTGCCGCGCCTGTCTGCGCGGCCGCCCCTGGTACTGCTTCGACACTCACAACGCCGAGCAGAAGATGACGCTGCTCGACGGCACCGAGCTGTCGCCCGCCCTCGGCATCGGCGCCTTCGCCGAGAAGACTCTCGTCGCCTCCGGCCAGTGCACCAAGGTCGACCCCGGAGTGGCCCCCGAGGTCGCCGGACTCCTCGGCTGCGGCGTCATGGCGGGCATCGGCGCCGCCATCAACACCGGCCAGGTCGGCCGCGGCGACTCGGTCGCCGTCATCGGCTGCGGCGGCGTCGGCGACGCGGCCATCGCCGGATCCCGGCTGGCCGGAGCGGCGAAGATCATCGCGGTCGACATCGACGACCGCAAGCTGGAGACGGCGAAGAAGATGGGCGCCACCCACACCGTCAACTCCCGCTCCGACGACCCGGTCGAGGCCATCCGCGCGCTCACCGACGGCAACGGCGCCGACGTCGTCATCGAGGCCGTCGGCCGCCCGGAGACGTACGAACAGGCCTTCTACGCCCGCGACCTGGCCGGCACGGTCGTCCTCGTCGGCGTCCCCACTCCGGACATGAAGCTCGAACTGCCGCTCCTGGACGTCTTCGGCCGCGGCGGCTCGCTCAAGTCCTCCTGGTACGGCGACTGCCTGCCCTCCCGCGACTTCCCGATGCTCGTCGACCTCCACCAGCAGGGCCGGCTCGACCTCGCCGCCTTCGTCACCGAGACGATCGGCCTGGGCGACATCGAGCAGGCCTTCGCCCGCATGCACGACGGCGACGTCCTCCGCTCGGTGGTGGTCTTCTGATGGCCGTCCGCATCGACCACCTGGTCACCTCCGGCACCTTCGCCCTCGACGGCGGCGAGTGGGACGTCGACAACAACGTCTGGATCGTCGGCGACGACACCGAGGCGATCGTCATCGACGCCGCCCACGACGCCGCCGCCATCGAGGCCGCGCTCGGCGGCCGTACGCTGCGCGCCATCGTCTGCACCCACGCGCACAACGACCACATCGACGCCGCCCCGGCCCTCGCCGAGGCCACCGGCGCCCCGATCCTCCTCCACCCGCACGACCTCCCGCTCTGGCTCCAGACCCACCCGGAACGGACCCCCGACGGTCCGTTGGCGGACGGCCAGGAACTCACCGTCGCGGGCACCACGCTCACGGTCCTCCACACTCCGGGCCACGCGCCCGGCGGCGTCTGCCTCTACGCTCCCGAGCTGGCCACGGTCTTCACCGGCGACACGCTCTTCCAAGGCGGCCCCGGCGCCACCGGCCGGTCCTTCTCGGACTTCCCGACGATCATCGACTCGATCCGGGACCGGCTGCTCACGCTTCCGGGCGACACCACGGTCCGCACCGGCCACGGCGACCCCACCACCATCGGCGCCGAGGCGCCGCAGCTCGACGACTGGATCAAGCGCGGCCACTGAGGACCGCGTACGTCACCTCTCCGGCCAGGCGGAGAGCCGCAGTCCGCTCTCGAAGCGGCGCGGCTCCCCGCTGACCGGGTCGGTGAACTCCAGCCGCCGCGCCAGCAACTGCAAGGGCCGGTTCCAGTCCTCCACGGCCTCCTCCGGCTCCACCAGCGGATACAGCGGATCATGGACGATCGGCACGCCCAGCGCGTTCATATGCACCCGCAGCTGATGCGTACGCCCGGTAGCGGGCACCAGCCGGTACAGGCCCAGTCCACCCCGTCGCTCCACCAACTCCACCCGGCTCTCACTGTTCGCCTCACCCGGCTCCTCCCGGGCGGCGAGCACTCCGCGCTCCTTGACGATCCGGCTGCGTACGGTCCGGGGCAGGGCCACCGATGGGTCGTACGGGGCCACCGCCTCGTACTCCTTGTGCACCAGCCGGTCCCGGAACAGCGTCTGGTACGCGCCCCGCTCCTCCGGCCGCACCACGAAGAGCACCAGCCCCGCCGTCAGCCGGTCCAGCCGGTGCGCGGGCTGGAGCGTGGGCAGCCCCAGCTCCCGCCGCAGCCGGGCCACCGCGGTCTCGGTGATGTGCCGGCCCCGGGGCGTGGTGGCGAGGAAGTGCGGCTTGTCCGCCACCACGAGATGCGCGTCCCGGTACACGACCCCGACCGGGAACGGCACCGGCTCCTCGGCCGCGAAGTCCCGGTGGAACCAGAGGCTCCGCCCGGCGGTATACGGCTCGTCACTCCGTACGGCGGTCCCGTCGGCCCCCACGAACCGCTCTTCGTCGAGCATCGCCACCACCCGCGCGACCCCGATCGCCCCGCCGAACCGCCCGGCCAGATACGCACCGACACTCGTCCAGAGCCCCTCCGGATCCTCCGGCAGCCTCACCCGTACGGCATCGATCCCGTCCCGCTGCGGGAGAGGCCCGGCGGACGCCTTCCTGCGGCCTCTCATCCTCGCCCCTCTTCCGCTCCGACCCGGTGACGCAAAAGAGCCCCACCGAAGTGGGGCTCCTGCTGGTGTCCGAGGGGGGACTTGAACCCCCACGCCCGATAAAGGGCACTAGCACCTCAAGCTAGCGCGTCTGCCATTCCGCCACCCGGACAAGGTGTCTGTCTCGCGGGCTCCTGCCCGTTCCGACGTGGAAAACCATAGCAAACATTCGAGGGTGCTCGATCACGCCCCGATGGCTGTGAACGGTGCGTGACGGGGGGTGTACGGCCTTGGGTGTGGGCCGTGGGCGCGGGAGGATGGGAAGGGAGCACCAGAGCGACAGCGGAAGGAAGCAGCGTGAGCGAGAGCAGCACGGGCAAGGCCGTCGGCGGCGGCAACGCCGAGAAGGAGGTCGTGGACCTCTGTCGCGACCTGATCCGGATCGACACCAGCAACTACGGCGACCACTCCGGCCCCGGTGAGCGGCCGGCCGCCGAGTACGTGGCGGAGAAGCTGGCAGAGGTGGGTCTGGAGCCGCAGATCTTCGAGTCGCACAAGGGCCGCGCCTCCACCGTCGCCCGGATCGAGGGCGAGGACCCCTCACGGCCCGCCCTGCTCATCCACGGCCACACCGACGTCGTCCCGGCCAACGCGGCGGACTGGACGCACGACCCGTTCTCCGGCGAGATCGCGGACGGCTGCGTCTGGGGCCGGGGCGCCGTCGACATGAAGGACATGGACGCGATGACCCTCGCGGTCGTACGCGAACGGATGCGTACCGGCCGCAAGCCCCCGCGCGACATCGTGCTGGCCTTCCTCGCGGACGAGGAGGCGGGCGGTACGTACGGGGCCCGCTACCTCGTAGACAACCACCCGGGCCTCTTCGAGGGTGTCACCGAGGCGATCAGCGAGGTCGGCGGCTTCTCCTTCACCGTCAACGAGAACCTGCGGCTGTATCTGGTGGAGACGGCCCAGAAGGGCATGCACTGGATGAAGCTCACCGTGGACGGCACCGCCGGACACGGCTCGATGATCCACAAGGACAACGCCATCACGGAGCTGTCCGAGGCGGTCGGACGGCTCGGGCGGCACAAGTTCCCGGTGCGGGTCACCAAGACGCTGCGGCACTTCCTGGACGAGCTCTCGGACGCGCTCGGCACCGAGCTGGACCCGGAGAACATGGACGAGACGCTCGCCAAGCTCGGCGGCATCGCCAAGCTGATCGGCGCCTCCCTCCAGAACACCGCCAACCCCACCCAGCTCGGCGCCGGCTACAAGGTCAACGTCATCCCGGGCCAGGCCACCGCCCATGTCGACGGCCGGTACCTGCCGGGGTACGAGGAGGAGTTCCTCGCCGACCTGGACCGGATCCTCGGCCCCAACGTGCGGCGCGAGGACGTGCACGCGGACAAGGCGCTGGAGACCACGTTCGACGGCGCGCTGGTCGACGCCATGCAGACCGCGCTGGTCGCCGAGGACCCGATCGCCCGGGCCGTGCCGTACATGCTCTCGGCCGGCACCGACGCGAAGTCCTTCGACGACCTGGGCATCCGGGGCTTCGGCTTCGCGCCGCTGAAGCTGCCGCCGGAGCTGGACTTCGCCGGGATGTTCCACGGCGTCGACGAGCGCGTTCCGGTCGACGGTCTGCAGTTCGGCGTGCGGGTGCTCGACCGGTTCATCGACCACAGCTGACCGGACTCGTACGAACCGCCGACCGGACGCGGACGGACGGTGACCCGGGCCCGTACGAACCGCCGACCGGGGCCGGGCCTGATTCGACCGCCTGTGCGTACGTGACCGAAAGGGTGAAACGCGCCGTTCACGCGTAGCCCCGCCCCGTTCTCCTCGTTACAAGGTTTGCGGTCCGCGGCTGGGACCGCACTTTCCAACTAGGAGGAATCATGATCAAGAAGGTCGTCGCAGTTGCGGCTGCCACCGGTGGCCTCGTTCTCGCGGGTGCGGGAATGGCTTCCGCCGACGCGGGCGCCCAGGGTGCGGCCATCGGCAGCCCCGGCGTGCTCTCCGGCAACGTCGTCCAGGTCCCGATCCACGTGCCGATCAACCTGTGCGGCAACACGGTCTCCGTGATCGGGCTGCTGAACCCCGCCTTCGGCAACACCTGCGTCAACGCGTGACGTTGGGCGTCAGCCCGTAAGGGCTTGAGCTCGATCGGTCCCGGAGTGCGTGCCATGCACTCCGGGACCGTTCGGCATTCGGCTCCCGCACGGTCATGTCCGGGGGTTTTTCGGAAGGCAGAAGGCAGGAAACGAACCTATGCGACAGGTCACTCGTAAAGGCCTGATCACCATGGCGGCGGCGGGCGGGGTCCTCGCGCTCAGCGGCGGCTATGCCCACGCCGACGCCGGAGCGGCCTCCACGGCCACCGGATCGCCAGGCGTGCTGTCCGGCAACTCGGTCTCGGTCCCGATCGACATCCCGGTCAACGTCTGCGGAAACTCGGTCACGGTCGGCGGTCTGATCAACCCGACCTTCGGCAACGACTGCGAGAACGGGTCGGCGCAGTCGCGCCAGGACTCCGGAGCGCAGAACCGTATCGGCGGCGGCTCCGCCGACGGAGCCCAGGCGGGCAACGCGGCGCAGGCGGGCAGCACCACCGCGTCGGACCGGCACGGCGAGCCCGGCGCAGGCCGCCACCGGGCCGGTGGCGCGAGCGCGGAGGGGGTCGCGCAGGGCTCGCCCGGCATCCTCTCCGGCAACGCGATCCAGGCGCCGATCAGCGTTCCTGTGAACGTCTGCGGCAACAGCGTCTCCGTCATCGGGCTGCTGAACCCGACCTTCGGCAACAGCTGCTCCAACGACGCCGAGCCGCCGCCCCCGCCGCCGGAGGAGCCGGAGAAGCCCCCGGTCACGCCGGAGAAGCCGGTCGACCCGCCGGTCGAGCCCCCGGCCGACCAGCCGCCCGAGCCGAACGTCCCCGAGCCCCAGCTGGAGCCGGAGGAGCAGCTCGCACAGACCGGCGCGGGCGGCATGGAGATGCTCATCCCGGCGAGCGCCGGACTGCTGCTGGCCGGCATGGGATCGGTGCTCTACCGCCGCTCCCGCAGCGCCGCCTGATCCAGGCGCGCACAGCTCAGCAGGACGCACCATGGACGGGCCCCGCGGTCGCGCGGGGCCCGTTCCCTGTCGTTCGGATGGCGCTCAACCCTGTCACCAGGTGGCTCGCAACTGACGGATGATCCGTCTGCGCAGCCGCACCCTGCGGCTGCCGTCACGGCGCAGCGTCAGGCGGTCCAGCTCCCAGTGTCCGTACTCGGCGTGGTCGGTCAGCAGTCGGGCCGCTTCCTTGCGGGAGACCCCGCGCGGCACGTACACGTCGACAAATTCGTATTCCGGCATCGCATCTATTGTGCGGGCAGAGGCCCGGTACGGATAGCGTCTGCACTATGTCTGATGCTGCGCAGCCCACCGCTGCCGAGGTACGTGCCGCCGCCGAGGCGGTCAAAGCCGCGATCGACCGTCACCTCGGCGCGGTCGAACGCCGTACCGGGGACGACGATCCCGCCGTCTACGAAGCGTTCAACTCACTGGCCGCTGCGGCCGAGGTCTACGACGAGCTGCTCTACGACCGCTACGACGAGGTCACCCCCTTCGAGATCCCCGGCGCGGACGACTCCCTGCCGCCCTACGCCGGACCGGCCGAACCCAGCGCGCTGAGCGTGCTGATCCGGCGCGACTACGCGGTCGCGGAGCCTCCGCGCCTGCTCGCCCAGGCCCGGCGCCTCGCCGACATCGACGCCGGACCCGGCGCGGACGGGACCATGACACCGGTGGTCGGCACCAGCGTCCACGCCGCGCTCGGCATGCTCTTCGGCGAGTACGAACCCGACGAGATCGCTTCCCGGCACAAGGAGTTCGGCTTGGAGGAGGGCGACTCCACGCTCTGGGTCTCGGCCGCGGAGGCGCTCCCGGAGCCGGGGGAGTGGCTGGGCGCGCCGTTCGAGGACGCCGCCCCCGAGCTGGTGGTGTGCCGCTTCGACGTCAGCGCCGTCTTCGACGAGGAGGAGCTGGACGAGGAGATCGACGAGCCGGCGGCCGGCCGCGCGTGACAGGAGAGCGGGCCCCGGCGCGGAGTGCGCCGGGGCCCGCTGTCGTACGTCCCTCAGGAAGCCGCGTCAGGCGTCGGGACGGCTTCGAGCAGCGGGCGGAGCCGGGTCGTCCGCTCCGAGGCCGGGACCTGCGCCACCGCGTGCGGCAGCGCCTGGTCGACACCGTGCACCACGGACAGGTGCCGCTCGCCGCGGCCGAAGGCGGTGTAGACCCACGGCCGGCTCAGCCCCGCCGCCGCGTCGCCCGGCAGCACCACCACAGCGGCCGGCCAGCGCATCCCGGCCGCCTGATGGGCACTGAGCGCCCAGCCGTGCCGCACCGCCGACTCCACCCGCTCCTGCGGTACGACGACGGGGACGCCGCCGCACTCCAGGTGCAGCCCCTCCGCGTCGGCCGAGCGCACCACCCCGGGCACCGCGCGGCCGGGCGCGGGCACATGGATCACGCGGTCGCCCGGGTCGAACCCGCCGAACCGGCCGGGCCCCGGGTTGAGCCGCTGCTTCAACGCCTCGTTGAGCACCCGGGTTCCGGCCGCGCCGCCGTGGCCCACGGTGATGACCTGGGTGTCGGCGGCGGCGATCGAGAAGGCCCGGGGCACCGAGTCCGCGACGAGCTGCACCGTACGGTGGACCGCCTCGCCGGCGTCGCGGACCGGGACGATCACGACCTCCTTGCCAGGCGCCTCCACCTGGTTCAGCTCGCCGATGCCGATACCGGAGACCAGCTCGCCGATCGGGCCGGGATCCGGCGTACGGGAGACGACCTGCGGACACGCGCGTGCGGCCAGCACATCGGCGAAGACCCGCCCGGCGCCCGCCGAAGCCAGGACACCGGGGTCACCGCTCAGCACCAGCCGGGCCCCGTCCGCCAGCGCCTCGACCAGGACGGCCGCGCCCTCCACGTCCAGCTGCGGGGCGTCCAGCACGACGAGCAGGTCGAGCGCGAGCGCCCCGTCCTCGTCGCGGCCCGGGCCCTCGGTGCCGGAGAGCAGCCCGGCCAGGGTGACCGCCGTCTCCGGGGCGCCGACCGCTTCGGCCAGCCGGCGGCGGCCGTCCTCGCTGTGGGCGGCGCCCAGGGCCCGCAGCCCCAGGCCCCGCGCCGCGGCGATCAGGGCGGCGGGCTCGGCCCTGGCCGCCTCGCCGCCGCTGTGGGCGACGAGCCCGGCGGTGGCCGCCGTACGGATCAGCTCGGCGGCGGACGGGGAAGGCGCGGCGGCAGCGGCCTCCGCCCAGTCGGCGCCCTTCTCACAGGCGTTCATGAGGCGGGCCAGGCCGTCGGCGAGGCTCTCCTCGGCCAGCGCGTAACGGTCGAGACCCAGCAGCACCTGGACCGGCTCCGGAGCCTCGGTGGTCTCCTCGTCCTCCTGCTCCTCGGCGGCCGCCGACTCCGTGGGGTCCGCGCCCTCCTGGAAGACCAGGGCGACACCCTCCTCCACGGCGTTGCGCACGGCCTCGTCCGGGTCGCTCACGGCACGCTCGGCGAGCGCCGCCCGAACCGCCTCGGCGTCCAGCGCCGTGTGGCCCTGGAGGGCGGCGCGCTCCAGCAGCCAGCCGACCAGGGCCGCCGTGCGGCGCCCGTCGTCCGGGCCGCACGCGGCGCCGAGCAGGGCCCGGGCGAAGCCGTCCGCCTGCTCGGGCCGGACGCCCGGGACCGCCAGCAGCTGCCAGGGATCGGCGCGCAACAGCTCGGCGGCCTGTTCGCCCAGGGTCCCGGTGGCCGGGCGGGCCAGGGTCTCGGGTGCGCCGCCTTCGGTGAGGACCGCGCGCACCGCGTCCGTGGCCTCGGGCGAGGCGGCCCGGTCGACGGGTGCGGCCGGGGCGGGCGCGGGGCGGGGAGGCTGTCCGGCGGGGGCCGGCGCGGCGCGGCGGGGCCCGGGTGCTGGTGCGGGGGAGTCGAAGAACTCGGCGCCGGCCTTCTCGCCGCTCTCCACGGCCCGTACGGCCGCGAGCAGGTCGGCGGCGGTGCCGCTCAGCTTCGTGCCCGCGGGGACGGGGCCCTCCTTCTCGGCCTTGCGCTTCGCGATCCTCTCGCGCAGCTCACGCTGGGCGGCCAGCTCGGCCTGCGCCTCCGAGAGCGCGGCGGCTGCGGGCGCTTCACCCGCAGGCCCGTCACCGGCGGCCGCACCGGTCTCGCCGGCCTCCTCAGCTCCGGCCTCGGCAGCCTCGGCCCCGGACTCGACGTCGTCGGGCGTCTCGGCGTGCGCGGAGGCCTCGGCGGCGGTGGCCGTCGGGGGCTCGGCGGCCTCCGGTGTGTCCGTGCCGGCGGTGCCGGGGGTCTCCCCGGGAAGCGCAGTCACAGCGTGCTCCAGTCCTGGTCGGGATAGCGGTGCACGGGCGCCGACACATCGTCGAGCGCCTGGCAGATCTCGTAGGGAAGAGTAAGCGCCTCCACTGACAAAGCCTCCGTGAGCTGCCCGGCGTTGCGCGCACCGACGATCGGCGCGGCCACTCCGGGCCGGTCCCGCACCCACGCCAGCGCCACGTGCAGCGGGCTCGTCGCCAGGCCGTCGGCCGCTGTTGCCACCGCGTCGGTGATCCGGGCCGCCGCGTCGTCCAGATACGGCTCGACGAACGGAGCGAACCGTTCGGAGGCGCCCCGGGAATCGGACGGAGTGCCTTGGCGGTACTTGCCGGTCAGCACGCCACGGCCCAGCGGCGAGGAGGGCAGCAGGCCGATGCCGAGGTCCAGCGCGGCGGGCAGCACCTCGCGCTCGATGCCTCGCTGGAGCAGCGAGTACTCCATCTGCGTACTGGCCAGCCGGGTGCGCACGCCGGGCGCGGCGAGCTGCCAGGTGGCGGCCTTGGCCAGCTGCCAGCCGCAGAAGTTCGACACGCCCGCGTAGCGGACCCGGCCGGAGGAGACGGCGAGGTCCACCGCCTGGAGCGTCTCCTCCAGCGGCGTCGCCGGATCGAAGGCGTGGACCTGCCACAGATCCACGTAATCCGTGCCGAGCCGCTCCAGCGAGGCGTCCAGCGCGGCCAGCAGATGTCCGCGCGAGCCGTTGAAGCGGCGGTAGGGGTCGGGGACGTTTCCGGCCTTCGTGGCGATGACCAGATCCTCACGCGGCACCAGGCTGCCGACGAGCCGCCCGAGCAGGAATTCGGCCTCCCCGCCCCCGTACACATCGGCCGTGTCCACCAAGGTGCCGCCCGCGTCCCAGAAGGCCTTCAGCTGGTCGGCGGCGTCGTGCTCGTCCGTGTCCCGGCCCCAGGTGAGGGTGCCGAGCCCGATCCGGGACACACGTAGGCCGGTGCGGCCGAGATGCCTCTGCTCCATGGGCGCTGAGATTACTGGCCACGGCCCCACCGAGTGCGGGCCTGTGGACAACGGGAGGTCGCGCGGGCCTGCCGGATCGCCGCCACCCGCGCTAGAGTCGCGAGGAAGGGACGTTACTGATCAGTAAGGGGAGCGGCTATGCGGCTCGGCATCAATCTCGGCTACTGGGGCGCGGGCATGGACGGCGACAATCTCGCCGTCGCCCAGGAGGCCGACCGGCTCGGCTACGACGTCTGCTGGGCGGCCGAGGCGTACGGCTCCGACGCGCCGACCGTGCTGACCTGGGTCGCGGCGCAGACCGAATCCATCGACGTCGGCTCCGCGATCATGCAGATCCCGGCCCGCCAGCCCGCCATGACCGCGATGACCGCCGCCACGCTCGACTCGCTCTCCGGCGGCCGCTTCCGGCTCGGCCTCGGCGTCTCGGGCCCGCAGGTCTCCGAGGGCTGGTACGGGGTCAAGTTCGACAAGCCGCTGGCCCGGACGCGTGAGTACGTCGAGATCGTCCGCAAGGCGATGACCCGCGAGCGCCTCTCGTACGAGGGTCAGCACTGGACGCTGCCGCTGCCCGGCGGCCCCGGCAAGCCGATCAGGCTCACCGTCCACCCGGAGCGCGAGCACATTCCGCTCTACATCGCCGCGATCGGCCCGAAGAACCTGGAGCAGACCGGCGAGATCGCCGACGGCGCCCTGCTGATCTTCCCCTCCGCCGAGCACCTGGAGGAGACCGCGCTCACCTATCTGCGCGCGGGCCGCGAGAAGGCCGGCAGGACCATGGACGGCTTCGACGTCTCGCCGACGCTGCCGCTCGCCATCGGTGACGACGTCAAGGGCCTCGCCGACATGTTCCGCCCGTACACCGCCCTGTACGTCGGCGGCATGGGCAGCCGGAAGCAGAACTTCTACAACCAGCTCGCACAGCGGATGGGGTACGAGAAGGAGGCCGCCGAGATCCAGGACAAGTACCTGGACGGCGACAAGGCCGGCGCGGCCGCCGCCGTACCGCACCAGCTGATCGACCAGACCACGCTGCTCGGGCCCATCGAGCGGATCGCCGACCGGATGCAGGCGTACGCCGCCGCCGGCGTCACCACGCTCAACCTCGCACCCGCCGGCTTCACCCTGGAGGAGCGGCTCACCGCCTTGCGCGCCGGCACGGACGCCCTGGAGCGCTCCGGACTCGCCTAGGGCAGCACTACGGCCGTGGTGGGGGCTCGGGGGTCTTCCCCGCCACGGCCGTCACCGGAACAACGCGCCGCACGCCCCGGGGTTACGCCAGGCCGCCCACCGACGTATCCGTCATTGCTCCGGTTGCCGACCGCTCCCCGGCGCATTTGACTGCTGCTCTGCGCATTACTGCCCCGCGGCGCCGTTCCACGGGGCCGGTACGGAGGTGGCCCTCATGCTCTCAGCCCGAAGCCTGTTCCAGGAGATCCTGGACGACGACGAGGCCTACCGGCTCTTCTGCTCCATCGCCGCCAGCGGAGAGTCCCAGGGCGGCTGGGAGAACGCCCGCATCGCCGCCCTGGTTCCCGAGAGCCGCCGCTCCCTGGCGCCCCGGATCGTCCGGCACGGCGCCGACGAGGACAAGCACGGCCGGATCTTCAACGCCCTCCTGAAGAAGCGCGGTCTCCGGCCGGCCGACGTCCCGCCGGAGACCGACTACACGATGCTCCTGGAGCAGCAGGGCATCGGCCTCGCGCACTCCCGGCTGCGCGGCGAGGAGCGGCTCACCGAGCGCGACATCATCACCTATCTGGCCCACAGCAGGATCACCGAGCAGCGCGCCTCCGAGCAGATGCGGCTGCTGCGGCGGTACTTCGCCGACCACCCGGACATCGGCCGCGCGGTGCGGATGATCTCCGACGACGAGGACAACCACCTCGCCTACTGCCACGAGGAGCTGCTGCGGCTCGCCGGCGAGGGCCACGGCCGGACCATCCAGCGGATCATGCGCGAGTGCGCCCTGGCGGAGATCGCCGCCTACCGCGACGTCAGCCTCGCGGTGATGGACCACATGGGCCGGCTGCTGGGCTGGCCGCGCGCCAAGGCCGTGGCGCTGGCGGCCGGGATCCGCGCGGTGTACGCGTACGAGCGCCTCGTCGGCTGGCGGCGCATGGTGAGCCTGGAGATGCCCGAGCGCCGCGACGCCCTCGGCGGCCGTGCCGTACCGGAACCCGAGTACGCGTGACCTGTTCCGTCACGCGTGACCCTGTACGTACACGCGTGACCTTCCACGCGGACGCGTCACCTTGAAGGGCCGCGCGTGATCCTCACAGCCAGCCGCGCCGCTTGAACTGCCGGTGGAGGCCGACCACCGCCAGGACCATGAACGCGACGACGGCCGGGTAGGTCCACGCCCAGTGCAGCTCCGGCATGTGGTCGAAGTTCATACCGTAGATGCCCGCCACCATCGTCGGGACGGCGGCCATCGCCGCCCACGCCGAGATCTTGCGCATGTCGTCGTTCTGCCGCACCCCCATCTGCGCGAGATGGGCCGAGAGGATGTCCGACAGCAGCCGGTCCAACCCCTCCACCTGCTCGTTGACCCGCGTCAGGTGGTCGGCGACGTCACGGAAGAACGGCTGCGCCTCCTGGTGGACGAACGGCACTCCGGCACCCGCGAGCCGGGTCATCGGCGCCGTCAGCGGGCCGGTGGCGCGGCGGAACTCCAGGACCTGCCGCTTGAACGTGTAGATGCTCGCCGCCGTGTTCGAGGAGTCGCCGCTCGCGGCCGGGGCGAAGACCTCGGTCTCCAGCTCCTCCAGGTCCACCTGTAGCTCGCCGGCCACGTCGATGTAGTGGTCCACCACCGCGTCGCTGATCGCGTACAGCACCGCGGTCGGCCCGTGCGCCAGTATCTGCGGGTCCGCCTCCAGCCGGCTGCGTACATCCGCCAGCGGAGCGCTCTCGCCGTGCCGGACCGTCACCACGAACGAGTCACCGATGAAGATCATCAGCTCATCGGTGCTCACCGTGTCGCTGTTCGACTCGTAGACGACCGGCTTCACCACGGCGAACAAGGAGTCGTCGTACACCTCCAGCTTGGGCCGCTGGTGCGCGCGCAGCGCGTCCTCGACCGCGAGCGGGTGCAGCCCGAACTCGTGGCGCACCAGGTCGAATTCTTGCTCGCTCGGCTCATGCAGGCCGATCCAGAGGAAGGCGTCGTCGGACGTCCGCGCCTTGTCGAGGGCGTCGGAGAAGTCGTCGGGCCCATCGGTCCGGCGGCCGTCCTGGTAGATGGCACAGTCCACGATCATTTCGGCATCCTTGGGAGGTTAAGGACCACAACGTACAAGGTGGGCGGGGGTCAGGTCACCGCACCCTCCTGCCCCGGGAGCCCCGTCCTCGCACCTGGCGCGGGGGGACATCTAGGCTGCCGGTATGCCCACGCTGATCCTCGTACGCCACGGACGCTCCACCGCCAACACCGCCGGAGTGCTCGCGGGCCGCACCCCCGGGGTCCTCCTCGACGAGCGCGGTACCGAACAGGCCGCCGCCCTGCCCGCACGGCTCTCCGCGCTCCCCCTCGCCGCCGCCGTCACCAGCCCGCTGGAGCGCTGCCGCCAGACGCTCCAGCCGCTGCTGGAGGCCCGCCCGGAGCTGGCCGTCCACAGCGAGGACCGCATCAGTGAGTGCGACTACGGCGACTGGTCGGGCCGCAAGCTCGCCGAACTCTCCGACGAACCGCTGATGTCCGTCGTCCAGCAGCACCCCTCCGCCGCCGCCTTCCCCGGCGGCGAGTCGATGCGTGCCATGCAGGCGCGCGCCGTCGACGCCGTACGCGACTGGAACGCCCGCGTCGAGGCGGAGCACGGCGAGGACGCCACGTACGTCATGTGCTCGCACGGCGACATCATCAAGTCCGTCGTCGCCGACGCCCTCGGCATGCACCTGGACCTCTTCCAGCGCATCCACGTCGACCCCTGCTCGGTCACCGCGATCCGCTACACGCGGCTGCGCCCCTTCCTCCTGCGCGTCGGCGACACCGGCGACCTCACCCCGCTGGCACCGCGTGAACAGCCCGTCGGAGCGGCCGCCGTGCCGTCCGGCGCGGGTGACGGCACGTCGGACGCGGCGGTCGGGGGCGGCGGGGGCGCGCCGTGATCTCCGTGGGCAGTAGGGTGGACGCGCCGTAGCGCCGCTATCCACCCCATCGATTCTCAAGGGAGACAGGACGTGTCCCGTCAGGTGTTCCTCTACGACCCACCGGACCGATTCGTGGCCGGTACGGTCGGGTTGCCTGGCCGCCGTACGTTTTTCCTCCAGGCCTCCTCCCAGGGCCGGGTCACCAGTGTCGCCCTGGAGAAGACCCAGGTGGCCGCCCTGGCCGAGCGGATCGACGAACTGCTCGACGAGGTGGTCCGGCGTACCGGCGGCAACTCGCCGGTGCCCGCCGTCGCTCCCACCGACGTCACCGACACGGCCCCGCTGGACGTGCCCGTCGAGGAGGAGTTCCGGGTCGGCACCATGGCCCTGGCCTGGGACGGCGACGAACAGCGCATGATTGTCGAGGCGCAGGCCCTAGTCGAGCTCGACGCGGACTCCGAGGACGACCTTGCGGAGGCTGAGGAGAAGCTCCTGCAGGACGAGGAGAACGGCCCGCCGATGCTCCGCGTCCGGCTCAGCGGCGCCCAGGCCCGCGCGTTCGCCAAGCGCGCCCTGGACGTCGTCAACGCCGGCCGCCCGCCGTGCCCGCTGTGCAGCCTGCCGCTCGATCCGGAAGGACACGTATGCCCGCGCCAGAACGGATACCGTCGCGGAGCCTGACGGACACCGAGCTGCTCACCCTGCTCACCGACGGCACGCTCACCGTGCTCGGGCAGGTCGGCGGGGCGTCCAACGCGGTGCTGCACTGCACCATCGCGTACGAGGGTGAGGAGCGCACCTGCGCCTACAAGCCGGTCGCGGGCGAGCAGCCGCTCTGGGACTTCCCGGACGGCACGCTCGCGCAGCGGGAGGTGGCCGCGTACGAGATCTCCCGGGCGACCGGCTGGGACCTGGTGCCGCCCACCGTGCTGCGGGAGGGGCCGTACGGGCAGGGCATGTGCCAGCTCTGGATCGACGGGCCCGCCGAGGACCCGCCTGAGCTGCTGGCGCTCGTCGAGGACGACGAGCCGGGCGAGGGCTGGAAGGCCGTGGGCTACGCGGACGTCGGCGGCGGGAGGACCGCGCTGCTGGTGCACGCGGACGACCCCCGGCTGCGGCGGCTGGCGGTGCTGGACGCGGTGATCAACAACGGCGACCGCAAAGGCGGCCATCTCCTGCCGGCCCCCGGCGGCCTGCTGTACGGCATCGACCACGGGGTCACCTTCAACGCGGACGACAAGTTGCGCACGCTCCTGTGGGGCTGGGCCGGTGAGCCGCTCACCGAGGAGGCGCTGCGGGTGCTCGCGCTGCTCGCCGGCGAGCTGGCGGCGGGCGAACCGCTGGCCACCCGGATGGCGCAACTCATCACGGCGGCCGAACTGGAGGCCCTGCGGGCGCGAGTAGCGGGTCTGCTCGACGGCCGCGTACACCCGAAGCCGAGCGGGCAGTGGCCGCCGATCCCGTGGCCGCCCGTGTAGCGGCCCCGGCAACCATCGGTGAACGTCCTGGCCGTACAGCCTTTCGAAGGTTTACCGCAAGAGTGCCTCTTCGGACAGGAATCCGGATCCGGTTCGTATCCGGAACCATCGTCCGGTTACGCTCATGAGCATGCATGCCTGGCCCGCTTCTGAGGTCCCCGCCCTGCCTGGCAAGGGCCGCGACCTTCGGATCCACGACACCGCGACCGGCGGACGGATCACCCTTGACCCCGGTCCCGTCGCCCGCATCTACGTCTGCGGCATCACGCCGTACGACGCGACCCACCTGGGTCATGCGGCGACCTACAACGCGTTCGACCTCGTTCAGCGCGTGTGGCTCGACACCAAGCGGCAGGTTCACTACGTCCAGAACGTGACCGACGTGGACGATCCGCTCCTGGAGCGGGCCGTGCGCGACGGTCAGGACTGGACCGAGCTCGCGGAGCGCGAGACGGCACTCTTCCGCGAGGACATGACCGCTCTGCGGATGCTGCCGCCGCAGCACTACATCGGAGCGGTCGAAGCCATACCGGGCATCGTGCCGCTCGTGGAGCGGCTGCGCGAGGCGGGCGCCGCCTACGACCTCGAAGGCGACATCTACTTCTCCGTCGACGCCGACCCGCACTTCGGCGAGGTCTCCGGCCTCGACGCGGCGGCCATGCGGCTGCTCTCCGCCGAGCGCGGCGGCGACCCCGAGCGCCCCGGCAAGAAGAACCCCCTCGACCCGATGCTCTGGATGGCCGCCCGCCCGGGCGAGCCGAGCTGGGACGGGGCCACCCTGGGCGAGGGCCGTCCGGGCTGGCACATCGAGTGTGTGGCCATCGCGCTGGACCACCTCGGCATGGGCTTCGACATCCAGGGCGGCGGCTCCGACCTGGTCTTCCCGCACCACGAGATGGGCGCATCGCACGCTCAGGCGCTGACCGGCGAGCACCCGTTCGCCAAGGCGTACGTCCACGCCGGCATGGTCGGCCTCGACGGCGAGAAGATGTCCAAGTCCAAGGGCAACCTCGTCTTCGTCTCCACGCTGCGCCGCGAAGGCGTGGACCCGGCGGCCATCCGCCTGGCCCTGCTCTCCCGCCACTACCGCGCCGACTGGGAGTGGACCGACCAGGTCCTCGCCGACGCCGTGGAGCGCCTCGCCCGCTGGCGCGCCGCCGTCTCGCGGCCCGACGGGCGGTCGGCCGACGCGCTGGTGGAGGAGGTCCGCGAGGCCCTCTCCGACGACCTGGACACGCCGGCGGCGCTGGCCGCCGTGGACCGGTGGGCCGAGCTCCAGAGCGCGGAGGGCGGCACGGACGAAGGAGCACCCGGCCTCGTCTCCCGTACCGTCGACGCGCTGCTCGGCGTCGCGCTCTAGAAGAGCGGCGGACCGCACCACGCGACCGGCCCCGGACTTCTCCGTGAAGTCCGGGGCCGGTTCTCGTGGTCACTCCTCGTCGGGACTCTCTCCGGACGCCTCGTCAGGCCCCTTGTCCCCGTTGTCGTCGGGCCTTTTCGCCGGTCCCGCCTCCGGCCGTGGCGGCTTCGGCGGACGGGTGCGGCCGCTCGACGGGTCGCGCAGATACGCCGAGTCGCCGCTCTCCGTCGCATGGCCGCCCGGTCCCGGTCCGCCGTCCCGGCGCCGCAGATACCGCTCGAACTCCCTGGCGATGGCCTCACCGGAGGCCTCCGGCAGCTCGGCGGTGTCCCGCGCCTCCTCCAGCGTCTGGACGTACTCCGCGACCTCGCTGTCCTCCGCCGCCAGCTGGTCCACGCCGAGCTGCCAGGCCCGCGCGTCCTCCGGCAGCTCGCCCAGCGGGATGCGCAGCCCGATCAGGTCCTCCAGACGGTTCAGCAGGGCCAGCGTCGCCTTCGGGTTCGGCGGCTGCGACACATAGTGCGGCACCGCCGCCCACAGGCTCACCGCCGGAACACCGGCATGGGTGCACGCCTCCTGGAGGATGCCGACGATCCCGGTCGGGCCCTCGTACCGGGTCTCCTCCAGGTCCATCGTCCGCGCCAGATCCGCGTCGGAGGTGACCCCGCTCACCGGCACCGGCCGGGTGTGCGGGGTGTCACCGAGCAACGCGCCCAGGATGACGACCATTTCGACGCCCAGCTCATGGGCGAAGCCGAGGATCTCGTTGCAGAACGAGCGCCAGCGCATCGACGGCTCGATCCCGCGCACCAGGACGAGGTCGCGCGGTTTCTCGCCGCCGACGCGCACCACCGAGAGGCGCGTCGTCGGCCAGGTGACCTTCCGCACCCCGTTCTCCAGCCACACCGTGGGCCGGTTGACCTGGAAGTCGTAGTAGTCCTCGGCGTCCAGCGCCGCGAACACCTCGCCCTTCCACTCCCGGTCCAGATGGCCGACCGCTGTGGAGGCGGCGTCACCGGCGTCGTTCCAGCCTTCGAACGCGGCCACCATGACCGGGTCGACCAGCTCGGGCACCGACTCGAGCTCGATCACCCGGGCCTCCTTCCGATGTCTCCATACGTACGGAGCAACCTTACGGCTTCGGGACCCTTCGACCGCAGCCCGTTTGCACGGCCGGGTGAACCTTGCCAGCAGGAGTGGATCATCGGGCCGAACAGTGCACCAGCTCACTGCCAGAGCGTGGAAGGAGCCTCCCGCCGCACCACCGGCGCGATCTCCTCCGCGAACCGCTGGAGCGTCTCCAGCTGCTCCGGCCGGCTCAGTCCGAAGCCGTCCACGGTGATCGACTGGAGGTCGTGGCGGTAGACCGTGTGCCAGCCGAGGATCTTGTCGATGATCTGCTGCGGGGAGCCGATCAGCTGCGGGCCGCCGTCGATCGCGTCCTCGATGGTCCGGAACGGCGTGTTGTAACCGGCCTTGCCCGCCAGGTGCGGCTTGAACGTCTGCCGCACCCGTGCCTCGTACAGCTCCTTGTACCGCTCCACGGCCGCCTGCGAGCTGTCCGCGATGAGCAGCCCGCCGGAGCCCGCCGCCACCTTGGCGTCCGCCGGATCGTGCCCGTACGCCTCGAACCGCTCCCGGTAGTGCGCGATGAGCTTCGCGTACGCCTCGCGCGGCTGGATGGCGTTGGCGGTGAAGAGCGGGTCGCCGTGTCTCGCGGCCAGCTCCGGGGAGTTGAGGCTGGTGGCCGAGCCGTGCCAGACGCGCGGAAGGCCGTCGTACGGACGTGGCACCGTCGTCACGTTCTTCAGCGGCGGCCGGAACTCGCCTTCCCAGTCGACGCCTTCCTCGGTCCAGAGGCGGCGCAGCAGCTCGTACTTCTCCTTCTGGAGGTCCCACTGGCGTTCCTCGTCGAGCCCGAAGAGGTCGAAGTGGCCCGCCTCCGCGCCCTTCCCGACGACCAGCTCGATCCGGCCCCGGGATATCTGGTCGAGCGTCGCGAAGTCCTCCGCGACCCGGACCGGGTCCAGGATCGCGACCACGGTCACTCCGGTGAGCAGCCGGATCGTGCTCGTACGGGCCGCGATCGCGCCGAGCACCACGCTCGGGCTGGAGGAGAGGAACGCTCCGGCGTGCCGCTCGCCGACCGAGCAGGAGTCGAAGCCGAGCTCCTCCGCCACCGTCGCGGTGGCGATCACTTCCTCGAACCGGTCGGCGGGGGAGGGGAGTTCACCGGTCAGCGGGTGTGGGTCATGGCCGATCAGGGAGAGCACCGAAAATCTCATGACCTCCACTCTCCTCGCGGCACATTGCGCGCGTATGGCGGGAGTGTGGCGCGTGGAGAGGGCGGCTTCCGCGCACGGGAAGCCGCCCTCGGTGGGTCAGTCGCGGTCGGCCAGGAGCTTCTCGACGCCGTCGCGGACGTCGTCCGTCGCCAGGCCGCGGATCGTCAGCGTGGTCCGGCGGCGCAGTACGTCGTCGGCCGTCTCGGCCCACTCGTGGTCGCGGGCGTAGGCGACCTGCGCCCAGATCTCCGGGGCGTCCGGGTGGACGCGCTCGGCCAGCGCCGGGCTCTCGTTGGCCAGCCGCGCGATGTCGAAGGCGAGCGAGCCGTAGTGCGTGGCCAGGTGCCGTGCGGTGTCCGGTGCCATGCGCGGGCCAGGAGTGCCACCGTCGATGAGCAGCCGGTGCGCGACCGCGTTCGGGTTGGCGATACCGGGCAGCGGCAGCTTCCTCGGCAGCCGGTTCATCGGCTCCATGTCCTCGGCCAGCGGGTGGCCGGGCAGTGCGGCCAGCTTGTTCATCACCGTACGGCCGATGTGGCGGAAGGTCGTCCACTTGCCGCCGGCGACCGAGAGCATTCCGCCGCGGCCCTCCGTGACGACCGTCTCGCGCTTGGCCTTGGACGTGTCGCCGGGACCGCCGGGCAGCACGCGCAGACCGGCGAAGGAGTACGTGATCAGGTCGCGCGAGAGCTGCTGGTCCTTGATCGAGAACGCCGCCTCGTCGAGGATCTGCGCGGTGTCGGCCTCGGTCACCGAGACGTCCGCCGGATCACCTTCGTACTCCTCGTCCGTCGTGCCGAGGAGCAGCATGTCCTCCCACGGCAGCGCGAACGTGATGCGGTACTTGTCGATCGGCGTGGCCAGCGCGGCCCGCCACGGCCGGGTCCGCTTGAGGACCAGGTGCGCGCCCTTGGAGAGGCGGATGGAAGGCGCCGCGTTCGGGTCCTCCATCGTGCGCAGGTGGTCGACCCACGGGCCGGTCGCGTTCAGCACGAGGCGGGCGGTGACGCCGAACTCCGTACCGTCGACGCTGTCCTTCAGCTCGGCTCCGGTGACCCGGCCCCGGGTGAAGCGGAGACCGGTGACGGCCGCGTGGTTGAGGACGACCGCGCCCGCGTCGACGGCCGCGCGGACCGTCATCAGCGCCATGCGGGCGTCGTTCATCTGGTCGTCGCCGTAGACCGCGACGGCCTTCAGGTTGTCGGTGCGCAGTTCCGGTACGTCGCGCTGGGCCTTGGCCGGGGATATGACGTGGCCGACGCCGTCGCCGAACGCGGAGAGCGCGGAGTAGGCGAAGACGCCCGCGCCGAGCTTGGCCGCGCCGTGCGGGCCGCCCTTGTAGACCGGCAGGTAGAAGGTGAGCGGGTTGGCCAGGTGCGGGGCCACCTCGCGGGAGACCGCGCGGCGCTCGAAGTGGTTCTCCGCGACCAGCTTGACCGCGCCGGTCTGGAGGTAGCGCAGACCGCCGTGGAGCAGCTTGGAGGAGGCGGAGGAGGTGGCGCCGGCGAAGTCACCGGCGTCCACCAGTGCCACCCGCAGCCCGGACTGCGCGGCATGCCAGGCGGTGGAGATGCCCAGGATGCCGCCGCCGATGACCAGGAGGTCGTACGTCGCCCGGGACAGCTGCTCCCGGGTTTCGGCGCGGCTCGGCAGCGAGCCGGAGGCCGGGTGCGTTCCGAGGGCGGGAACGCTCTGCAGGGTGGTCATTTTGAATGCTCCTCGTCAGCTTTCTTCGTCCTCGACCCAGCCCATGGTCCGTTCGACGGCCTTGAGCCAGCTCTTGTACTCGCGGGCACGGGTGTCCGCGTCCATGCGGGGTGTCCACTCGGCGGCCCGGCGCCAGTTGGCGCGCAGCGCGTCGGTGTCCGGCCAGAAGCCGACGGCCAGGCCGGCGGCGTAGGCGGCGCCGAGGCAGGTGGTCTCGGCGACCATCGGGCGCACCACCGGCGCGTCCAGGAAGTCGGCGAGCGTCTGCATCAGTAGGTTGTTGGACGTCATGCCGCCGTCGACCTTGAGCGCGGCCAGCTCGACGCCGGAGTCCTTCGTCATGGCGTCGCTGATCTCGCGGGTCTGCCAGGCGGTGGCCTCCAGGACGGCACGGGCGATGTGCGCCTTGGTGACGTAACGGGTGAGACCGGTGATCACGCCTCGGGCGTCGGGACGCCAGTACGGGGCGAACAGTCCGGAGAAGGCGGGCACGAAGTAGGCGCCGCCGTTGTCCTCGACCGAGGAGGCCAGCGTCTCGATCTCCGCGGCCGACTTGATCAGGCCCATCTGGTCGCGCATCCACTGCACCAGCGAACCGGTGACCGCGATGGAGCCCTCCAGGGCGTACACCGGAGGCTTGTCGCCGATCTGGTAGCCGACGGTGGTGAGCAGCCCGTTGTACGAGTTCACCGGCGTGCCACCGGTGTTCATCAGCATGAAGGTGCCGGTGCCGTACGTGGACTTGGCCTCGCCCTCGGCGAAACAGGTCTGGCCGAAGAGGGCCGCCTGCTGGTCGCCGAGCGCGGAGGCGACGGGCACGCCGTCGAGGATGCCGCCCTTGGCGTGGCCGTACACCTCGGCGGAGGAGCGGATCTCCGGGAGGACCGCGGCCGGGATGCCGATGGAGGAGAGGATCTTGTCGTCCCACTCCATCTTGTGCAGGTTCATCAGGAGGGTGCGCGAGGCGTTGGTGACGTCGGTGACGTGCACGCCGCCGTCGGTGCCGCCGGTCAGGTTCCAGATGACCCAGGAGTCCATGGTGCCGAAGAGGATGTCGCCGGCCTCGGCGCGCTCGCGCAGCCCCTCGACGTTGTCGAGCAGCCAGCGGACCTTGGGCCCGGCGAAGTACGAGGCGAGCGGCAGCCCGGTCTCGCGGCGGAAGCGGTCCTGGCCCACGTTGCGGCCGAGCTCCTTGCAGAGCGCGTCGGTACGGGTGTCCTGCCAGACCAGC
This sequence comes from Streptomyces sp. NPDC006174, assembly GCF_040614075.1. Lineage (NCBI taxonomy): Bacteria > Bacillati > Actinomycetota > Actinomycetes > Kitasatosporales > Streptomycetaceae > Streptomyces > Streptomyces sp. NPDC006174. The sequence goes on from NZ_JBEXTJ010000010.1 coordinate 163,440, forward strand.
GCGTTGTGCACCGGCTCACCGGTGTTCTTGTCCCACAGGAGCGTGGTCTCGCGCTGGTTGGTGATGCCGATCGCCTTGACGTCGGCGGAGGTGATGCCGGCCTTGACGATGGCCCCGGCGACGACCTCCTGCACGTTCTCCCAGATCTCGGTCGCGTCGTGCTCGACCCATCCCGGCTTCGGGAAGATCTGCTCGTGCTCCTTCTGGTCGACCGAGACGATCCGGCCGTCCTTGTCGAAGACGATGCAGCGGCTGGAGGTCGTGCCCTGGTCGATGGCCGCGATGAACGGGCCGGTGCCGTGGGTGCCGGTGGTGTGTGCGTCGGTCACGGTGTGCTCCCGGAAGTCTGTGAAGTGATAAGGGTTACGGCGCTGATACCCGCGTGGGCTAGGCGAAGGCCAGGTTGTAGAGCCCACCGGCGAGAGCGCCACCGATGAGCGGACCCACGATGGGTACCCACGCGTAGCCCCAGTCCGAACCACCCTTGTTCGGCAGCGGGAGCGCCGCGTGCACGATGCGCGGTCCGAGGTCGCGGACCGGGTTGATGGCGTAACCCGTGGGCCCGCCGAGCGAGAGGCCGATACCGACGACGACCAGGGCGGTGATCAGGGCGCCGAGCGTGCCGAGGCCGTTGCCCTCGTCGTTGAGGCCCTGGGTCAGGATCGCCAGGACCAGCACGAGGGTGGCGATGACCTCGGTGACGACGTTCTGCACGCCGTTGCGGATCTCGGGGCCGGTGGAGAAGATCCCGAGCACCGGTCCGGCCTTGGGGGCGGCGGTCTGGTCGACCATCGCCTCGTCGGCGGGCTGCGCCTTGATGATCTCCGGGTCGGTGAGGTGGGCGTGGAACTGCCCGTAGTACACCGCGTAGACCAGGACGGCGCCGATCATCGCACCGAGCAGCTGCGAGCCGAGGTAGAGGGGCACGTCGCCCCACGCGGTACCGCCCTGAATGGCGAGGCCGAGGGTGACCGCGGGGTTGAGGTGGGCACCCGAGACGCCGCCGGCCAGATAGGCACCGGTCAGCACGGCGAAACCCCACCCGAAGGTGATGGCCAGCCAGCCCGCGTTCTGGGCCTTCGAGCGCTTCAGCGTGACGGCGGCACAGACACCGCCGCCGAGCAGGATGAGTACGGCGGTACCGATGGTCTCGCCGATGAAAATGTCGGAGCTGGACACCCGTGACTCCTTTGTCCTTCGTCCAGGGGAGAGCGGAACACCGGGTCCCTCCGGTGGTCCGCGCCCCAGATGGGTATCCACAAAGCGTGGGCAGCCCACCTGTAAGGGCTTGACCGGCCCTTGGCACTGTCACACCCTAACGCGTATTGCCGTTAGGCGTTCGACAATGCCGACCGTTGAACGGCAGTGTTTCTCCCGAGTGAAGGAAGCGTCAAGGGTTCTGTGGTGCAGGACTCGGTGCGCGACGCGATCGTTACCCCACGATGCGCCCGGACCCACGCGGGCGCGAGCGGGCGCATGCGGCGGGCGTTACGGCGATGGCGGCGCGGCTCTCGGAAGCGCCCAGCCTTCAGGGGCCCCGGCCCTCAGGCGCGCCCGGCGCTCAGAAGCGCCCGGCGCCCAGGTCCCGCGAGACCGCCCGCGCGCAGTCCCGTACGGCCGCGATCAGCTCGGGCCGCAGCACGCCGCCCGGCGCCACCCGCTCCACCGCGCCCGTCACCGCCACCGCGCCCACCGGCATCCTGCGCCGGTCGTGGACCGGCGCGGACACGGCGGCCACGCCCTCCCAGGTCTCCTCGGCGTCGGCGGCCCAGCCCTGGGCGCGGATCAGGTCCAGCATCGCCTCGAACTCGTCGGCGGCCGTGACCGTGCGCCCGGTGAAGGAGCGGCGCTCCGCCTCCATGACCTCGCTGTGCGCCACCGGGTCGTACGCGGACAGCACCTTGCCGAGCGCCGTGGAGTGCAGCGGCTGCATCGCGCCGACCTCCAGCACCTGGCGGCTGTCGTCGGGCCGGAAGACGTGGTGGACGATGAGGACGCCGTGCTGGTGGAGCACGCCGAGGTGGACGCTCTCGCCGCTGGAGCGGGCCAGGTCGTCCGTCCAGACCAGGGCGCGGGCCCGCAGCTCGTGGACGTCGAGATAGCTGTTGCCGAGCCGCAGCAGCTCGGCGCCGAGCTGGTAGCGCCCCGAGGCGGCGTCCTGCTCGACGAACCCCTCCAGCTGGAGCGTGCGGAGGATTCCGTGGGCGGTGCCCTTGGCCAGCCCCAGGGAGGAGGCGATATCGGACAGCCCGAGCCGCCGCTCGCCGCCCGCCAGCAGGCGCAGCATCGCGGCCGCCCGCTCCAGCGACTGGATGTTCTTGGCCATCGCGCCGTACTCCTCCACCTCGGTTCGACAATGCTGAACACTATCGGTCGATGCCGACCTGCGCCGGGCCTCGGGGGAAAGTCTCCTCCTGACGGCCCGCCGCGCCCGCACCCGCACAGCATGCAGTCCGCCTCATGGACGGACCGACCACGCGTCGAGGTGTCCGGCTACGCTGACGGGGTGCGCCTTCCTCAAGAAGGACGCAAAGCCGACAGCCGTCGCATCCCTGGGAGATCATCCATGGCCTCGTTGCCGACACCCGCCCCCGACAGCCGGACTCGCGCGCAGGCCCTGCGCGAGGCGCTCGCCACCCGGGTGGTGGTGGCCGACGGCGCGATGGGCACCATGCTCCAGGCGCAGGACCCGACGCTTGAGGACTTCGAGAACCTCGAAGGCTGCAACGAGATCCTCAACATCACCCGCCCCGACATCGTGCGCTCCGTCCACGAGGAGTACTTCGCGGTCGGCGTCGACTGCGTCGAGACCAACACCTTCGGCGCGAACCACTCCGCCGCCAACGAGTACGAGATCGCCGACCGGATCTTCGAGCTCTCCGAGTCCGGCGCCCGGATCGCCCGCGAGGTCGCCGACGAGTTCGCGGAGAAGGACGGCCGTCAGCGCTGGGTCCTCGGCTCGATCGGCCCCGGCACCAAGCTGCCCTCGCTCGGCCACATCAGTTACGACGTCCTGCGCGACGGCTACCAGAAGAACGCCGAGGGCCTCCTCGCGGGCGGCTCCGACGCCCTGATCGTCGAGACCACCCAGGACCTGCTGCAGACCAAGTCCAGCATCATCGGCGCGCGCCGGGCCATGGACGCCCTCGGCATCGACGTGCCGCTGATCTGTTCCCTCGCCTTCGAGACGACCGGCGTCATGCTGCTCGGCTCCGAGATCGGCGCCGCTCTCACGGCCCTGGAGCCGCTGGGCATCGACCTCATCGGTCTGAACTGCTCCACCGGCCCGGACGAGATGAGCGAGCACCTGCGCTACCTCGCCCGCCACTCCCGTACGCCCCTGATGTGCATGCCCAACGCCGGCCTGCCGGTCCTCACCAAGGACGGCGCGCACTTCCCGCTCGGCCCCGACGGCCTCGCCGACTCCCAGGAGACGTTCGTCCGGGACTACGGCCTCTCCCTCATCGGCGGCTGCTGCGGTACGACGCCGGCCCACCTGAAGGCCGTGGTGGAGCGGGCCCAGGGGCTCACGCCGACCGAGCGCGACCCGCGCCCCGAGCCCGGCGCGGCCTCGCTCTACCAGACGATCCCCTTCCGCCAGGACACCGCTTACCTGGCGATCGGGGAGCGCACCAACGCCAACGGCTCCAAGAAGTTCCGGGAGGCCATGCTGGAGGCCCGCTGGGACGACTGCGTGGAGATGGCCCGCGACCAGATCCGCGAAGGCGCGCACATGCTCGACCTCTGCGTCGACTACGTGGGCCGCGACGGCGTCGCCGACATGGCGGAGCTGGCCGGCCGCTTCGCGACCGCCTCCACCCTCCCGATCGTGCTGGACTCCACCGAGCTGCCCGTGCTCCGCGCCGGCCTGGAGAAGCTCGGCGGCCGCGCCGTGCTGAACTCGGTGAACTACGAGGACGGCGACGGCCCCGACTCCCGCTTCGCGCAGGTCAGCGCGCTGGCCTCCGAGCACGGCGCCGCTCTCATCGCGCTGACCATCGACGAGGAGGGCCAGGCCCGCACGGTCGAGCACAAGGTCGCCATCGCCGAGCGGCTCATCGAGGACCTCACCACCAACTGGTCCATCCACGAGTCCGACATCCTCATCGACACCCTGACCTTCACCATCTGCACCGGCCAGGAGGAGTCCCGCGGCGACGGCATCGCCACCATCGGCGCCATCCGCGAGCTGAAGAAGCGCCACCCGGACGTCCAGACCACGCTGGGCCTCTCCAACATCTCCTTCGGCCTCAACCCGGCCGCGCGCGTCGTGCTGAACTCCGTCTTCCTCGACGAGTGCGTCAAGGCGGGCCTGGACTCCGCGATCGTGCACGCCTCGAAGATCCTGCCGATCGCCCGGCTGGAGGAGGAGCAGGTCAAGGTCGCGCTCGACCTGATCTACGACCGCCGCGCCGAAGGCTACGACCCTCTCCAGAAGCTCATGGGCCTGTTCGAGGGCGTCAACATGAAGTCGATGAAGGCGGGCAGGGCCGAGGAGCTTATGGCCCTCCCGCTGGACGAGCGGCTCCAGCGTCGCATCATCGACGGCGAGAAGAACGGCCTGGAAGCCGACCTCGACGAGGCGCTTCAGGACACTCCGGCCCTCGACATCGTCAACAACACGCTGCTCGAAGGCATGAAGGTGGTCGGTGAGCTGTTCGGCTCCGGCCAGATGCAGCTGCCGTTCGTCCTCCAGTCCGCCGAGGTCATGAAGAGCGCGGTGGCACACCTGGAGCCACACATGGAGAAGACCGATGACGACGGCAAGGGCACGATCGTGCTCGCCACCGTCCGCGGCGACGTCCACGACATCGGCAAGAACCTCGTCGACATCATCCTCTCCAACAACGGCTACAACGTCGTCAACCTTGGCATCAAGCAGCCCGTCTCCGCGATCCTGGAAGCCGCCGAGGAGCACCGCGCCGACGTCATCGGCATGTCCGGTCTCCTGGTGAAGTCCACCGTGATCATGAAGGAGAACCTCCAGGAGCTGAACCAGCGCAAGATGGCCGCCGACTTCCCGGTCATCCTCGGTGGCGCCGCGCTGACCAGGGCCTACGTCGAGCAGGACCTGCACGAGATCTACGAGGGCGAGGTCCGCTACGCCCGCGACGCCTTCGAGGGCCTGCGCCTGATGGACGCGCTCATCGGCGTCAAGCGCGGCGTGCCGGGCGCGGTGCTGCCCGAGCTGAAGCAGCGCCGGGTCCCGAAGAAGGACGTCGCGGCGGTGCTGGAGGTCGAGGAGCCCGAGGGCTCGGTGCGCTCGGACGTCTCCACCACCAACCCGGTCCCCGAGCCGCCGTTCTGGGGCACGCGGGTCATCAAGGGCATCCCGCTGAAGGACTACGCGTCCTGGCTCGACGAGGGCGCGCTGTTCAAGGGCCAGTGGGGCCTCAAGCAGGCGAGGACCGGTGACGGACCGACGTACGAGGAGCTGGTCGAGACCGAGGGCCGCCCGCACCTGCGCGGCTGGCTCGACCACCTCCAGTCCAACAACCTGCTGGAAGCCGCCGTCGTCTACGGCTACTTCCCGTGCGTCTCCAAGGGCGAGGACCTGATCCTCCTCCACGAGGACGGCTCCGAGCGCACCCGCTTCACCTTCCCGCGCCAGCGCCGCGGCCGCCGCCTCTGCCTCGCGGACTTCTTCCGTCCCGAGGAGTCCGGCGAGACGGATGTGATCGGCCTCCAGGTCGTCACCGTCGGCTCCCGGATCGGCGAGGCCACCGCCGAGCTGTTCGCCGCCAACTCCTACCGCGACTACCTGGAGCTGCACGGCCTCTCCGTCCAGCTCGCCGAGGCCCTCGCCGAGTACTGGCACGCCCGGGTCCGCAGCGAGCTCGGCTTCGCCGGCGAGGACCCCGCCGACGTCGAGGACATGTTCGCGCTGAAGTACCGCGGCGCGCGCTTCTCGCTCGGTTACGGGGCCTGCCCGGACCTGGAGGACCGCGCGAAGATCGCCGACCTCCTCCAGCCGGGCCGGATCGGCGTCGAGCTCTCCGAGGAGTTCCAGCTCCACCCGGAGCAGTCCACGGACGCCATCGTCATCCACCACCCCGAGGCGAAGTACTTCAACGCACGGTAACCACGCCGTCGCACCACGGTTCCGCGTCGTTCGCGCACCGTGGCCGGACAGGTCGTACACTGGTCGGTCCAGTGCAGGCCGGTCGTCCTCCCGCTTTTCGGGAATGGCGGCCGGCCTTCTCGTCCCTTACGGAAGGTGTGCCGGATGACCAGTACGGTCCCCGCGTCCTTGACCCGCACGGCCGAAGGCGCCGCTCTGCAGGCGGTCCTTCTCGACATGGACGGAACCCTGGTCGATACCGAGGGCTTCTGGTGGGACGTCGAGAAGGAGGTCTTCGCCGACCTCGGACACCGGCTGGAGGAGCCCTGGCGCGATGTGGTCGTCGGCGGACCCATGACCCGCAGCGCCGGCTATCTCATCGACGTCACCGGTGCGGACATCGCGCTGGACGAGCTGAGCGTGCTGCTCAACGACCGCTTCGAGAAGCGCATCCGGCACGGTGTGCCGCTGATGCCGGGCGCCGAGCGGCTGCTCGCCGAGCTGCACGCGGCGCAGATCCCGACCGCGCTCGTCTCCGCCTCGCACCGCCGGATCATCGACCGGGTGCTGGACTCGGTGGGTCACCACCACTTCGCGCTCACGGTCGCCGGCGACGAGGTCACCCGTACCAAGCCGCACCCCGAGCCCTATCTGACCGCCGCCGCCGGCTTCCGCGCCGACCCGTGGCGCTGTGCGGTCATCGAGGACACCGCGACCGGCGTTGCGGCGGCCGAGGCGGCCGGCTGCCGGGTGGTCGCCATCCCTTCCGTGGCCCCCATCGCACCCGCCTCCGGCAGGGTCGTCGTCGGCTCTCTCGAAGAGGTCGACCTCGCCTTCCTGCGGAAGCTCGTCACCGTCACGAGCTGAAGGAACCGTGTGCGTTCCGGCAACTTTCCGTGGACGTGAATCAGCCACATGTGCTCTGTGTGAAGAGGTCGGACGGGTGAGCTTCCTCACCTGGAACACGTCTACGGCCTGCCATGATCGGATGATCTGTCCGGAATGGCGATCAAATATCGCTCGTCCCGGACGGCGGAGGAGGGCAAGCCGCTCCGAGCGCGGTCGGAGCGGCCAACGGCGGCTACTAACTTTGATTCCTCACCCACCGTGATGAGGGAGACCGTCCGTATGAACCGCAAGACCCTGGTGCTGCCGGCCGTCGTCGGCCTGCTCGCCCCCGTGCTCGCCGCCTGCGGCAGCACGGACAGCGGCGCCGGTGGCGAAGGCGCCATCGTCGTCGGCACCACGGACCAGCTCGTGGCCTCCGAGGAGAACCCCGCTCCTCTCGACCCGGCCATCGGGTACGAGGCAGGCGTCTGGAACGTCCTGCGGCAGACCGTGCAGACCCTGACCACCGTCCCCAACGGCGGCGGCGAGCCGGTGCCCGAGGCCGCCCGGAGCTGCACCTTCACGGACACCGCGAACGAGAGCTACCGCTGCACCCTGCGCGCGGGCCTGAAGTTCGCCGACGGCACCCCGGTCACCGCCGAGGATGTGAAGTACTCCATCCAGCGGGTCATCGACATCAACTCCGACAGCGGACCGGTCGGGCTCCTCGCCAACATCGACACCATCGAGACCAAGGGCGAGGACCAGGTGGTCTTCCACCTGAACACGCCCGACGCGACCTTCCCGTACAAGCTCGCCACGCCCGCCGCCGGCATCGTCCCCAAGGGGAAGTACCCGGCGAAGGAGGCGCGCAACGGCTTCCAGGTCGACGGCTCGGGGCCATACACCATGAAGCCGCAGGTCGAGGACGGCCGGGTGACGCGGATCGCCTTCACCAAGAACCCCTCGTACAAGGGTGAGCTGAAGGTCCTCAACGACAAGGTCGAGATGGACCTCTTCCCCGACGCCGACGCCATGGGCAAGGCGCTGGAGGAGGAGAAGATCCACCTGATGACCCGGGCCATGTCGCCCGAACAGGCCCGCGACATGCTGGTGAAGCCGAAGGAGGGCATCGAGCTCACCGAGATGCCCGGCCTCGCCATCAGCTACCTCGGCTTCAACACCAAGGACCCGGTCGTCAACAAGGCCGTACGGCAGGCCATGGCGCAGCTCATCGACCGCGGCGAGATCGCCGGCAAGGTCTACGGCACCACCGCCGAGCCGCTCTATTCCCTGATCCCCTCCAGCATCACCGGCCACACCAACGCCTTCTTCAACAAGTACGGCGAGCCCAGCGCCGCCAAGGCCGCACAGACGCTGAAGAACGCCGATGTCAAGACGCCGGTGAAGTTCACCCTGCACTACACCAACGACCACTACGGCTCCGCCACCGCCAAGGAGTTCAAGGCGCTCCAGGCGCAGCTGAACGGCTCCGGCCTCTTCGACGTCGACGTCCAGGGCAAGGAGTGGTCGAAGTACCGGCCGGAGCAGAAGCGCGGCGACTATGCGGCGTACGGCATGGGCTGGTTCCCCGACTTCCCGGACCCGGACAACTACACCGCCCCGTTCCTGGACAAGAACAACTTCCTCAACTCGCCCTACCGGTCGCAGGAAGCGCAGAACGTCCTCATCCCGAAGTCGCGCCGCCAGGCCGACCGCAGCGCCGCCGCCACGACGTACGAGAAGCTCCAGGACATCGTCGCCACCGACGTCCCGGTCCTGCCGATCTGGCAGGGCAAGCAGTACGTGGCCTCCCGCAGCGGGGTCGCCGGCGTCGAGCGCTCCGTGAGCGCCACCTCCGAGCTCCAGCTCTGGGAGCTCGACAAGACCAACGCCTGAGCACCGCCAAAAGCCGTCCGGCCCGCACCTCCTGTCAACAGGACCGGTGCGGGCCGGACGGCTTTCGCGCGATGGCTGCTACTGCGCGCCGGGACGCACCAGGCCGCTCTCGTACGCGTACACCGCGGCCTGCACGCGGTCGCGCAGGCCCAGCTTCGTCAGCACATGGCCCACATGCGTCTTGACCGTCGTCTCGCTGACGAACAGGTCCGCCGCGATCTCCGCGTTGGACAGGCCGCGCGCCACCAGCTTCAGGACCTCCACCTCACGGTCCGTCAGCATGTGCAGCGCGTCCGGGACCGGGTCCTCGCCGGAAGGCAGGTGGTCCGCGTACTTGTCGAGCAGCCGGCGCGTGATGCTCGGCGCGAGCATCGCCTCGCCCGCCGCGACCACCCGGATCGCCTGAACCAGCTCATTGGCCGGAGCGTCCTTCAGCAGGAACCCGCTCGCGCCGGCGCGCAGCGCCTCCACCACGTACTCGTCGAGGTCGAACGTGGTCAGCACCAGCACCTTCGCCGGGCCGTCCTTGCCGGGGCCGGTGATCTGGCGGGTCGCCTCCACGCCGTCCATCCGCGGCATCCGGATGTCCATCAGCACCACATCGGGCTGGAGCGCCCGCACCTGGTCGATGGCCTGCAGACCGTCACCGGCCTCACCGACCACCGCCAGATCGCCCTCGGCCTCCAGGATCATCCGGAAACCGGTGCGCAGCAGAGGCTGGTCGTCGACCAGAAGGACGCGGATCGCCACAGGAACTCCTTAAAGGCCCTCAAGGGCCACGGCACGGCCGGCCTCGGCCCGGACCGGTCCCATTCTGCCCTGATCATCCTCGTCCGACTCCGCCGGGCGGATCGACAGCGGATAGACCGGGGGAGTCCCGCCGAATTCCGGACAGACCGCCTGGTGGTCGCACCAGCCGCACAGCTTCGTCGGACGCGGCCGCCAATCGCCGGTCCGCGTCGCCAGGCCGATCGCCTCCCAGAGCGCGAGCAGCTTCCGCTCGACCCGCTCCAGATCCGCCACCACCGGGTCGTACGTCAGCACATCGCCACTGCCCAGGTAGACCAGCTGGAGCCGGCGCGGCACGATCCCCTTCAGCCGCCAGATGACCAGCGCGTAGAACTTCATCTGGAACAGCGGGCCGTCGGCATACTCCGGCCGCGGCGCCTTCCCGGTCTTGTAGTCGACGATCCGCACATCACCGGTCGGCGCCACATCGATCCGGTCGATCACTCCGCGCAGCCGCAGCCCGGACTCCAGCTCCGTCTCGACGAACAGCTCGCGCTCGGCCGGCTCGAGCCGCGTCGGGTCCTCCAACGAGAACCACCGCTCCACCAGCCGCTCCGCCTCACCGAGCCACCGCGACAGCCGCTCACCCTCGGCGTCCTGTGCGAACAGCTCGCCGAGCTCCGGCCGCGCCTCCAGCAGCCGGTCCCACTGACCGGGAACCAGCGCCCGCGCCCGCGGTGCCGTACGGTCCGCCGCCGGGGCGTCGAAGAGCCGCTCCAGCACCGCATGGACCAGCGTGCCCCGGGTAGCCGCCTCGCTGGGCTTCTCCGGCAGTTTGTCGATGACCCGGAAGCGGTAGAGCAGAGGGCACTGCATGAAATCGCTCGCCCGCGACGGCGACAGGGACGAAGGCGGCTGCGGCGGCCGGGGCACGGTGCTCATGTCTCACGACCCTACGGCCCGCCACTGACAACCGGCGGCATACCATCGACGGCAGACCCTCGCACCCAGCATCATCGTGGCGCAGGCCACACCGAACCGAAGGGACCCCGTGGACGAGAGCGGCGACAGCGGGCGGCCGCAGCCCGGCGCAGGGGGAACGGACCCCTCCGCCGCCCCCGGCAGCGGCAAGCCGAAGCGCCCCGCGGATCCGGGCGGCGGCCTGCTCATGGGCCGTCCCTTCGGTGTGCCCGTGTACGTCGCGCCCAGCTGGTTCGTCGTCGCCGCACTCATCACCTGGGTCTTCGGCGGCCAGCTCGACCGGGTCCTGCCCGAACTCGGCGGCGCCCGCTACCTCGTCGCCCTCTTCTTCGCGATCGCCTTCTACGCCTCCGTACTCGTCCACGAACTGGCCCACACGGTCGCCGCGCTGCGCTACAAGCTGCCGGTCCGCCGCATCCAGCTCCAGTTCTTCGGCGGCGTCTCCGAGATCGAGAAGGAGACCGAGACCCCCGGCCGCGAGTTCATCCTCGCCTTCGTCGGCCCGCTCCTTTCCCTCGTCCTCGGCGGCGTCTTCTACGGCGCGATGCGGTTCGTCGAGCCCGGCACCGTCCCCGGCGTCCTGATCGCCGGACTGATGATCTCCAACCTCATCGTGGCCGCCTTCAACCTGCTGCCCGGTCTGCCGCTCGACGGCGGCCGGATGCTCCGCGCCATCGTCTGGAAGATCACCGGCAAGCCCATGAGCGGCACCATCGCCGCCGCCTGGGTCGGCCGGGGCCTCGCCGTCACCGTCCTCATCGGACTGCCGCTGCTCACCCACACCGGGACGCTCGGCAGCGCCAACGAGAAGATCGGCGGTGTGGAGACCGTCATGGACGCCCTGCTCGCCGCGATCCTCGCCGGCATCATCTGGACCGGCGCCGGCAACAGCCTGCGCATGGCCCGGCTCCGCGAGCACCTGCCCGACCTGCGGGCCCGCACCCTCACCCGCCGCGCCGTCCCCGTCGAGTCCGCCACCCCGCTCTCCGAGGCGCTGCGCCGGGCCAATGAGGCAGGCGCCCGCGCCCTGGTCGTCGTCGACGGACAGGGCCACCCCAAGGGCGTCGTCCGCGAGGCCGCCATCGTCGGCGTCCCCGAACACCGCCGCCCCTGGGTCGCCGTCAGCGGCCTCGCCCAGGACCTCACCGACGGCATGAAGGTCCCCGCCGAGCTGGCCGGAGAAGCCCTCCTGGACCGCCTCAAGGCGACCCCGGCCACCGAGTACCTGGTGATCGAGGAGACCGGCGAGATCTACGGAGTCCTCTCCACCGCCGACGTCGAGCGCGCCTTCGTCAAGGCCATGGCCCGCCCCGAGTCCTGAAGGGCCCCGGAAGAGGGCCCCTGAAACACCGGTACGCTGGTCACATGTCTGAACCGACCGGTGCCGCCCGCCGACGTGGGCCCTTCAAGGTCGGGGACCAGGTCCAGCTCACCGACCCCAAGGGACGCCACTACACCTTCACGCTCGAAGCCGGAAAGAACTTCCACACCCACAAGGGTTCTTTCCCGCACGACGAGCTGATCGGTGCTCCTGAGGGCAGTGTTGTCCGAACCACGGGAAACGTCGCCTACCTCGCGCTGCGCCCCCTGCTCCCCGACTACGTCCTCTCCATGCCCCGCGGCGCCGCCGTGGTCTACCCCAAGGACGCGGGGCAGATCCTGGCCTTCGCGGACATCTTCCCCGGCGCCCGCGTCGTGGAGGCCGGGGTCGGCTCCGGGTCACTCTCCACCTTCCTGCTGCGCGCCATCGGTGAGCAGGGCATGCTGCACTCCTACGAGCGCCGCGAGGACTTCGCCGAGATCGCCCAGCAGAACGTCGAGCGCTACTTCGGCTCGCCGCACCCGGCCTGGCAGCTGACCGTCGGAGACCTCCAGGACAACCTCTCCGACACCGACGTCGACCGCGTCGTGCTGGACATGCTCGCCCCCTGGGAGTGCCTGGAGGCCGTCTCCAAGGCCCTGGTGCCCGGCGGCATCCTCTGCGCCTACGTCGCCACCACCACCCAGCTCTCGCGCACCGTCGAGTCCATCCGCGAGATCGGCTGCTTCGCCGAACCGCAGCCCTGGGAGTCGATGATCCGCAACTGGCACGTCGAGGGCCTGGCCGTCCGCCCCGACCACCGGATGATCGGCCACACCGGCTTCCTGGTCACCGCCCGCCGCCTCGCGGACGGCGTCGAGCCGCCGCTGCGCCGCCGCCGCCCTTCCAAGGGCGCCTACGGCGAGGACTACGAGGGACCGGGCAGCCAGAGCCGCGGAGGCTCCGCCGACCGCGGCTGATCCGCCCAACGAACCGGCGCCGCCGCGCGGTTCCCCGACCGACCGGGGAACGGCGCGGCGGCGCCTTCCTGTTGCCGCCGACACCCGCCCCGCACGGAAACCGGCGCACACCCCGCCGTTCCCCCGGCGTGTGAGGTGTGGCACGATGCTGGCCACCCCTCAGGGCCGGGCCCGTCCCCGCCCCGGGCTCCCAGGAACCACATGGAGACACACCGCGTGCAGACCTCCGCGCTCCCGGACCTCGCGCACACCGCCACGAAGCCGGTGCACTGGCTCGCCACGGCCGCGGCCATGGCCGCCGTCGTCGCCCTGGCCGGGCTGCTCCAGCCCCGTACGGCCACCGCCACCGCCACGGCCTCCGAGCAGCGGACCACCACGCCCGCCGCCGCGCCGGACCCCGCGAAGGCGGACTTCCCCCTGGAGTGCGGCGGGGCCGGCACCACCGTGGCCAAGCAGGCGCCCGGAGACCTCGACGGCGACGGGCGGCCGGAGACCGTCGCCGTGGTCCACTGCGACGCGGGTTCCGGGACACCGCCGAGCGGCGTCTACGTCCTGACACAGGGAAGCGGGGCCGCACCGAGGATCGTGGCGACCCTGGTGGACCCCGCCGACAGGAAGACCGTCGGAGAGTTCGCCGTACGCGAGGGGCGCATATCGGCGACCCTGCTCGGCTACTCCTCGCTGGAGGTGCCCCGCTGCTGTCCCGACCAGGTGGAGCAGGCCTCCTGGCGGTGGAAGGGCAGCGCCTTCGTCCGCACCTCCGGGGACCTCGCGCGCGCCGTCTGACCGTACGGCTCAGGTCGCGTCCGGTCCGTACACCTCGACGCTGTCCTTCACGCGCCGCACATGGATGCAGTCCCCGGGGCACTCCTTGGCCGAATCGACCACGTCCTGGAGGAGCGGCAGCGGAACCGGAGTGGTGGCCCCCGGGTCCTGGAGGAGCTCGTCGTCGCCGCTCTTCACGTACGCCAGGCCGTCGATGTCCAGCTCGAAGACCTCCGGGGCGTACTGCACGCAGATGCCGTCGCCCGTACAGAGGTCCTGGTCGATCCAGACCTCCAGGTCCTGCGTGCCACTGTCGCCCGGCGAGTCCTGCTGCACGGTCATGTGTCCTGCCGTTCCTGCGTATCCGGACCAATTGGAGCCGGCCCTGACGGGTGTTGAACGCTTCGACGATACAACCGGCGGCTTTCCGATGCCGAAGGGTGGGTATTCCCTTGACGTGAGGGAGAGCGCAAGGGTGAAGATCGGACACACCCCGCAGTCTTTGTGATCTAGGGGTTTCAATCACCACCAGCCCAGGTAGGGTCAGGAAGCGTCCAGCTCCCCATGGAGGAGGTGAGGACCGTGGCAGCCCACGACGACGACATCAACCGCGGCACCCGGCCCGCGCGCGGGTCCGAGGACCCAGCCGGCCAGGTTGCCTATCTCGAGCAGGAAATCGCCGTCCTGCGACGTAAGCTCGCCGACTCTCCGCGTCATACGAGGATTCTCGAAGAGCGGATCGTCGAGTTGCAGACGAATCTGGCAGGCGTGTCCGCTCAGAACGAGCGGCTCGCCAACACGCTCCGTGAGGCGCGCGACCAGATCGTGGCCCTCAAGGAGGAGGTCGACCGGCTGGCCCAGCCACCGGCCGGTTTCGGAGTCTTCCTTCAGGCCAACGAGGACGGCACCTGCGACATCTTCACCGGGGGCCGCAAGCTCCGGGTGAACGTGTCTCCCAGCGTCGAGCTGGAGGACCTCCGGCGCGGCCAGGAGGTCATGCTCAACGAAGCGCTCAACGTGGTCGAGGCCATGGAGTTCGAGCGGGCCGGGGACATCGTCACCCTCAAGGAGATCCTTGAGGACGGGGAGCGCGCACTGGTGGTCGGGCACACCGACGAGGAGAGGGTGGTGCGGCTCGCCGAGCCGCTGCTGGACATCACCATCCGCTCCGGTGACGCCCTGCTGCTGGACTCCCGGTCCGGTTACGTCTACGAGGTGGTCCCCAAGAGCGAGGTCGAGGAGCTCGTCCTCGAAGAGGTCCCGGACATCGACTACGACAAGATCGGCGGCCTGGGCGACCAGATCGAGCTGATCCGCGACGCGGTCGAGCTTCCGTACCTCCACCCCGACCTCTTCAAGGAACACGAACTGCGACCGCCGAAGGGAATCCTGCTCTACGGTCCGCCCGGCTGCGGCAAGACGCTCATCGCCAAGGCCGTCGCCAATTCGCTCGCCAAGAAGGTCGCCGAGGTGACCGGGCAGCCCGCGGGGAAGAGCTACTTCCTCAATATCAAGGGCCCCGAGCTCCTCAACAAGTACGTCGGCGAGACCGAGCGGCACATCCGCCTGGTCTTCCAGCGTGCGCGTGAGAAGGCGAGCGAGGGCACCCCCGTCATCGTCTTCTTCGACGAGATGGAATCCCTCTTCCGCACCCGCGGCAGCGGCGTCAGCTCGGACGTGGAGAACACCATCGTCCCGCAGCTGCTCGCCGAGATCGACGGTGTGGAGGGTTTGGAGAACGTCATCGTCATCGGCGCCTCCAACCGCGAGGACATGATCGACCCCGCCATCCTGCGACCCGGCCGACTCGATGTGAAGATCAAGATCGAGCGTCCGGACGCCGAGGCCGCGAAGGACATCTTCGCGAAGTACCTGACCCCGTCGCTCCCGCTGCACGCGGACGACCTCTCCGAGCACACCGGCTCGCGCGAGGCCGCCGCCCACGCCATGATCCAGTCGGTCGTGGAGCGGATGTACACGGAGTCCGAGGAGAACCGCTTCCTCGAGGTCACGTACGCCAACGGCGACAAGGAAGTCCTGTACTTCAAGGACTTCAACTCCGGCGCGATGATTCAGAACATCGTCGACCGGGCAAAGAAAATGGCCATCAAGGCATTTCTCGAACACCAGCAGAAGGGTCTGCGCGTCTCCCATCTCCTCCAGGCATGCGTGGACGAGTTCAAGGAGAACGAGGACCTGCCCAACACCACCAACCCGGACGACTGGGCCAGGATTTCCGGTAAGAAGGGTGAGCGGATCGTCTTCATCCGCACACTCGTCACCGGAAAGCAGGGCGCGGACACCGGACGCTCCATCGACACGGTGGCCAATACCGGCCAGTACCTGTAATACGCCGACCGGCTGCGGATGCCTGGAGAGGCATCCGCAGCCGCTCGTTTTCCCCCGTTCCGGCCACGTCGGAACAATGTCGTAATTGATCTCCCCACCGGCGCAGAGGCGCTCTAGGCTCTGCGGTACCGCCGAGTCGCGCAGTGCGGTGACGGGCACCGCATACGCACCGGACAAGCAGCGGTACTTGAGCGTCGCTCCCGGAGGGGACCGACGCCGGGCAAGGAGGGCCGCATGACCGTACGGCGAGTGATGGGCATCGAGACGGAGTACGGGATCTCCGTCCCCGGCCACCCGAACGCCAATGCCATGCTCACCTCGTCCCAGATCGTCAACGCCTACGCGGCGGCGATGCACCGGGCGCGCCGCGCCCGCTGGGACTTCGAGGAGGAGAATCCGCTGCGTGACGCGCGAGGCTTCGACCTCGCCCGTGAGACCGCCGACTCCAGCCAGCTCACCGACGAGGACATCGGCCTGGCCAATGTGATCCTCACCAACGGTGCCCGGCTCTACGTCGACCACGCGCACCCCGAATACAGCTCACCGGAGATCACCAACCCGCTCGACGCGGTGCTCTGGGACAAGGCCGGCGAACGGATCATGGCCGAGGCCGCCGAGCGGGCGGCCGCCATCCCCGGCGCCCAGCCGATCCACCTCTACAAGAACAACACCGACAACAAGGGCGCCTCCTACGGCACGCACGAGAACTACCTGATGCAGCGGGAGACCCCGTTCTCGGACATCGTGCGCCATCTGACGCCGTTCTTCGTCTCCCGCCAGGTCGTCACCGGCGCGGGCCGGGTCGGCATCGGCCAGGACGGCC
Organism: Streptomyces sp. NPDC006174; assembly: GCF_040614075.1. Taxonomy (NCBI): domain Bacteria; kingdom Bacillati; phylum Actinomycetota; class Actinomycetes; order Kitasatosporales; family Streptomycetaceae; genus Streptomyces; species Streptomyces sp. NPDC006174. The sequence goes on from NZ_JBEXTJ010000010.1 coordinate 180,155, forward strand.
ACGAGCACGGCTTCCAGATCAGCCAGCGCGCCGACTACTTCGAGGTCGAGGTCGGCCTGGAGACCACGCTCAAGCGCCCCATCATCAACACCCGGGACGAGCCCCACTCCGACGCGGAGAAGTACCGCCGGCTCCATGTGATCATCGGCGACGCCAACCTCTCGGAGATCTCGACCTATCTGAAGCTCGGCACCACGTCCCTGGTGCTGTCCATGATCGAGGACGCGTTCATCACCGTCGACCTCGCCGTCGACCAGCCCGTCCGCACGCTGCACCAGGTCTCGCACGATCCGGACCTGCGGCAGCTGATCACGCTCCGCAGCGGCCGGACACTCACCGCTGTCCAGCTCCAGATGGAGTACTTCGAGCTGGCCCGCAAGTACGTCGACGAGCGGTACGGCACCGACGCCGACGAGCAGACCAAGGACATCCTGACCCGCTGGGAGGACACGCTCAACCGGCTGGAGACCGATCCGATGAGTCTGGCCGGCGAGCTGGACTGGATCGCCAAGCGGGAGCTCATGGAGGGCTACCGCCGTCGCGACGCCCTGGACTGGGACGCTCCGCGCCTCCATCTGGTCGACCTCCAGTACGCGGACGTACGGCCCGACAAGGGCCTCTACAACCGTCTGGCGGCCCGTGGGCGGATGAAGCGGCTGCTGGACGAGGACGACGTAACCAGGGCCCGTACGAAGCCTCCGGAGGACACCCGGGCCTATTTCCGGGGCCGCTGTCTGGAGCAGTACGCCGACGACGTGGCGGCCGCCTCCTGGGACTCGGTCATCTTCGACCTGCCGGACCGCGACTCGCTCCAGCGGGTGCCCACCCTGGAGCCGCTGCGGGGCACCAAGGAGCACGTCAAGGACCTCCTCGACCGCTGTCGTACGGCGGAGGAGCTGGTCCGCACGCTCTCGGGCGGCTGAAAGGTGTCCGGGCTGGGAATCAATCACCCGAGGCCCGGACGTTGCACAACTACCGGGCCAAATGTCGGACCGCGTGGGTAGGGTCTGATCAAGAGCTTCGATTGCTTCGAACCGAGCGGGGTGAGCTACATGGCGACCAAGGACACCGGCGGCGGACAGCAGAAGGCGACGCGTTCCACCGAGGAGGCCGAGGAGCAGGCGCAGGACGCGCAGGCGTCCGAGGACCTCGCGGAGCGCCAGGAGAAGCTGAGCGACGATGTCGACTCGGTGCTGGACGAGATCGACGACGTCCTCGAAGAGAACGCCGAGGACTTCGTCCGCTCCTTCGTTCAAAAGGGTGGACAGTAGTTCACGGGTGTGAACGTCCGGTAGGTCCCGGGCGACCGTGACGAACCGGGGGGACGGGGTGACGGCGACCGCCGCGGCGGTCGCCGTCACCCCGCTCGCCCACCGGAGGAGCGCCACCGGTCCGGGAGCGCGGGATCGTCGCAGATCCCTCCGCCGAACATGTGGATCACCGCCCCGGGGCGGGTAGGGTCCGTGGCGTACGTTGCTTCAACTGCAATCCGGCCATCGGCAAGTTGGGGGATGATCCTGACTCTCTTGCGCAGGGCCATCGCAAACCTGGAGGGAAACGCGTGGAAGCCAACACTCGTAGCACCGGGCGTCTACCAGCTGCCTTCCTGACGCCGGGATCGTCCTCGTTCATGGACTTCCTGTCCGACCAGTCGCCCGAGATGCTCCCGGGCAACCGGAGCCTGCCGCCGCTCCAGGGAGCCATCGAGGCGCCGCACGGGACGACCATCGTCGCGGCGTCCTTCCCCGGTGGCGTGGTCCTCGCCGGTGACCGGCGCGCCACCATGGGCAACATGATCGCGCAGCGCGACATCGAGAAGGTCTTCCCGGCCGACGAGTACTCCGCGGTGGGCATCGCCGGCACCGCCGGACTGGCCGTGGAGATGGTCAAGCTCTTCCAGCTGGAGCTGGAGCACTTCGAGAAGGTCGAAGGCGCCCAGCTCTCCCTCGAGGGCAAGGCCAACCGGCTCTCCACCATGATCCGCTCCAACCTGGCCATGGCCATGCAGGGCCTCGCCGTGGTCCCGCTCTTCGCGGGATACGACGTAGACCGCGAGAAGGGCCGCATCTTCTCGTACGACGTCACCGGCGGCCGCTCCGAGGAGAACGGCTACGCCGCCACCGGCTCCGGATCGATCTTCGCCCGGGGTTCCATGAAGAAGCTCTACCGCGAGGACCTGACGGAGGAGCAGGCCCTCACCCTGGTCGTGCAGGCGCTGTACGACGCCGCGGACGACGACTCGGCGACCGGCGGCCCCGACGTGGCCCGCCGCATCTATCCGATCGTCACCGTCATCACCGACGAAGGCTTCCGGAGGCTGGGCGACCAGGAGTCCGCCGACATCGCGCGCTCCATCCTGGAACGCCGCCTGGAGCAGCCCGACGGCCCGCGCGCCGCGCTGCTCTGACCCGGACTCCGAGCCCTCCGAGATGCACTCGTCACTGACAGAAAGGGACGGATAGCCGGTGTCGACGCCGTTCTATGTCTCACCCCAGCAGGCCATGGCCGACCGGGCGGAATACGCCCGCAAGGGCATCGCCCGTGGTCGCAGCCTCGTTGTGCTGCAGTATGCCGACGGCATTGTGTTCGTCGGCGAGAACCCGTCCCGCGCGCTGCACAAGTTCAGCGAGATCTATGACCGGATCGGCTTCGCCGCCGCCGGCAAGTACAACGAGTACGAGAACCTCCGCATCGGCGGCGTGCGCTACGCCGACCTCCGCGGATACACCTACGACCGCGACGATGTGACGGCCCGTGGGCTGGCCAACGTCTACGCGCAGACGCTCGGCACCATCTTCTCCAGCGCGGCCGAGAAGCCGTACGAGGTGGAGCTGGTCGTCGCCGAGGTCGGGTCCGCGCCCGAGGGTGACCAGATCTACCGGCTGCCGCACGACGGTTCGATCGTGGACGAGCACGGCTCGGTCGCGGTCGGCGGCAACGCCGAGCAGATCAGCAGCTTCCTGGACCAGCGCCACCGCGACGGCATGACGCTCGCCGAGGCGCTCAAGCTCGCCGTCCAGGCGCTCTCCCGGGAGCCCGGAGGCGGCGAGCGGGAGATTCCCGCCGAGCGCCTCGAAGTCGCCGTGCTGGACCGCACGCGGCCCCAGCAGCGCAAGTTCAAGCGGATCGTCGGCCGCCAGCTGGCCCGGCTGCTCGACGCGGAAGCGGCGGGTGCCACCCCGACGGACGCGCCGTCCGACACCGAGGAGAACGACACTCCGGGCACCGCCGCCCCGGAGAACCGCACCCCCGGCACCGACACCGGGAATGCGCCCGACTCCACCGAGGAGTAGCCGGCACGCTCCCAGATGCCCCCGGGTTCCGGCCCGGGGGCATCCGTCATGCGTGGGAGGCGGCGGGCGGCGGCGCCGTGGAGCCGCGGACGACCAGGCTCACCGGCAGGCTGCCCGTATCGGCCTCACGGCCCTCCAGCGCCGCCAGCAGCGCGGCCATGCCGCGCTCGCCGACCTGCTCGGCGGGCAGTCGCACGGTGGTCAGCTCCGGTTCCACGGCGGTGGCGAGCGCCAGGTCGTCGAAGCCGGTGACGGAGAGGTCGTCCGGTACGCGCAGCCCGAGCCGCCGGGCCGCCTTGCAGGCACCGGCCGCCAGGATGTCGTCGTCGCAGACCACCGCGGTCGGCCGCTTCCCGGCGACCGCCAGTGCCTGCTCGGCCGCCTCGCGCCCGGCCCGTACGTCGAGCGGGGACCGTACGGTACGGACCGTGGCGTCCGGCACCGCGCCGACCGCGTCCCGCAGCGCCTGCGCCCGGACCGCGAACGTCCAGGTGTCCACGGCGGACGCCAGATGCACGAAACGGCGGTGGCCGAGGTCCAGCAGATGCTCCGTCACCTGCCGCATGCCGTCGGCGATGTCCAGGTTCACGTGGGCCGCCGCGTCCGTCCCGGCCGGGTCGCTGTCCAGCATCACCAGCGGCAGGTCGGCCCCGTGCAGCGCGCTGAGCGCGTCGGATGCCATGGAGGAGGCGATCACGCCGTCCAGAGCGGCGCGGGCCGAGGCGAACGGGGCGCGGGCCGGCCCGGTGCCGTCCGGCGACGGATAGAGCACCACGCCGAAATCGTGCTCGGCGGCGACGGCAGCGGCCCCGGTGTAGACCCGGGCGAAGAATTCGTTGGTCAGCGCCGGAACCACCAGCAGCGCGGTCCTGGTGCGGCCGAGCCGGAGGTTGCGGGCGGCCAGATTGGGCCGGTATCCGAGCTCCGCCGCATGGTCCCGGACCCGCTGAGCCGTGGCCTCGGACACCCGGCCCGGCCACTTCTCGCCGAGCACCAGCGAGACCGTCGCCTGCGAGACGCCCGCCGCACGGGCCACGTCGCGGCTGGTCGGCCGGGGCGGAGCGGGCTGGGAGTCGGTCACTCGGGCCTCCGTGCGCGATAATTCCGTGGTGCCGCGAGGTGGACCCGCGGACTGCGGACATGGTACGTATGAGCCTCGACGTTATACGTAAAACCTCGGGTGGCGGCAGCCGTCCGGCGGAGAGGGGCGGGAATGGCCGCGGGATATCTGGACATCCTCCGGGCGCGGCATGCCGCCCGGCTGCTGACAGGCACGCTGGTGGGACGGCTGCCGAACGGCACCGCGCACATCGCGATCGTGCTCTTCACCCGGGCCGAAGGCGGCAGCTACACGCTGGCCGGCGCGCTGGCCGCCGCCTACGGACTGGCCACCGCCGTCGGGCAGCCGCTGCTCGGCCGGGCCGTCGACCTGTACGGACAGCCGCGCGTCCAGTTCCCGGCCGCCGTGCTCTCCGCGCTCGGCATGGCCCTGCTGGCGGTCTCCGGCCTCGGCTCGCTCCCGCTGGCGTACGCGGCCGTCGTCGTCGCCGGAGTCGCCACACCGCCGCTGGAAGGCGGCCTGCGGGCCCTGTGGCCCAGCGTGCTGAAGGGCGAGGACCAGGTGCACCGGGCCTACGCGATGGACGCCGTGGCGCAGGAGATCATGTTCACCATCGGGCCACTCCTGGTGACCCTCCTCGTCTCGCTCTGGTCGCCGGCCGCCGCGCTGCTCGTCATCAACGCCATCGGCGTCCTCGGCGCGCTGTCGGTCGTCCTCTCCGAACCCTCGCGCACCTGGCGCTCCGCACCCCGCGAGGCCCACTGGCTCGGCGCGCTGCGCTCGCCCGGACTCCTGGCCCTGCTCGGCGCGTTCTTCTTCGTCGGCCTCGCGCTCGGCTCGATCACGGTGGCCGGTGTGGCCTACGCCGACGACCACGGCCGTGAGTCGGTGTACGGCTGGCTGATGGCCGCGCTCGGCCTCGGCGCGCTGATCGGCGGCCTCGGTTACGGCGCGCGGCAGTGGTCCGGCGCTCCCGAGCGGCGGCTGCGCGTCATCGTCGGCCTCCTGGCGTTCGGCTACCTGCCGTTGACGCTCACGCCCTCGGTCCCGGTCATGACCGCTCTCGCCGCGCTGGCCGGACTCTTCCTCGCGCCGGCCATCGCCTGCTCGTTCATCGTGGTGGACCGGCACGCGCCGCGTGGCACGGTGACCGAGGCGTTCTCCTGGCTCGTGACCACCTTCGGCGTCGGCGCGGCCGCCGGAACGGCCGTCGCCGGACCGGCCGTCGAGCTCGGCTCCACCGCCTGGAGCTTCGGCGTGGCGGGGGTCGGCGGGGTGCTCGCGCTCGTCGTTCTCCTGGCCACCGGCAGGGTCCTCGCAGCTCCCACGCACACCCCCGCCGTCGTGACCGGATCGGAAAATGATCGAAACGGTGCTGCCGAACCCGGTTTCAGCACCGGCCGTAAGGCGTAATGTTCAGTCATGGACCGCCGCATTTTCGGGCTGGAGAACGAGTACGGCGTCACGTGCACGTTCAGGGGACAGCGCCGACTGTCACCTGACGAAGTGGCGCGCTACCTCTTCCGCCGTGTTGTGTCATGGGGCCGCAGCAGCAATGTCTTTCTGCGGAACGGCGCCCGCCTCTACCTCGACGTGGGATCGCATCCGGAATATGCAACCCCCGAATGCGACAACGTGACCGAGCTGGTCACGCACGACAAGGCCGGCGAGCGCATTCTCGAAGGCCTGCTCGTCGACGCCGAACGCCGCCTGCACGAGGAGGGAATCGCGGGCGACGTCTATCTCTTCAAGAACAACACCGACTCGGCGGGAAACTCCTACGGGTGCCACGAGAACTACCTCGTCGCCCGGCACGGAGAATTCTCCCGGCTCGCGGACATCCTCATCCCCTTCCTCGTCACCCGGCAGCTCATCTGCGGTGCGGGCAAAGTGCTCCAGACGCCGCGCGGCGCCGTCTACTGCGTCAGCCAGCGCGCCGAGCACATCTGGGAGGGCGTCAGCTCCGCGACCACCCGCTCCCGGCCGATCATCAACACCCGCGACGAACCGCACGCCGACGCCGAGCGGTACCGCCGCCTCCACGTCATCGTCGGTGACTCGAACATGTCCGAGACGACCATGCTGCTCAAGGTCGGCGCCACCGACCTGGTGCTCCGCATGATCGAGGCGGGCACGGTGATGCGCGACCTGACCCTGGAGAACCCGATCCGGGCCATCCGCGAGGTCAGCCACGACCTCACCGGCCGGCGCAAGGTGCGCCTGGCCAGCGGACGCGAGGCCTCGGCCATCGAGGTCCAGCGGGAGTACTACGAGAAGGCGGTGGACTTCGTCGAGCGCCGGGGCATCCGCACCGGCACCGTCGACCAGGTCCTGGAGCTGTGGGGCCGCACGCTCGACGCCATCGAGGCCGAGGACCTCGACCGGATCGACACCGAGATCGACTGGGTCATGAAGTACAAGCTCATCGAGCGGTACCGGGCCAAGCACAACATGACCATGTCGAACCCGCGGGTCGCCCAGATAGACCTCGCCTACCACGACATCCACCGCCGTCGCGGTCTCTTCTATCTCCTGGAGAAGAAGGGCCAGACCGCCCGCATCTGCAACGACCTGAAGATCTTCGAGGGCAAGACGGTGCCCCCGCAGACCACCCGGGCGAGGCTGCGCGGCGACTTCATCCGCCGGGCCCAGGAGCAGCGGCGGGACTTCACCGTCGACTGGGTCCACCTCAAGCTCAACGACCAGGCGCAGCGCACGGTGCTCTGCAAGGACCCGTTCCGCTCCGTGGACGAGCGCGTGGAGAAGCTGATCGCGGGCATGTGAGCGGCGCCGGGGCAGCCCCTCGGCAGGCCGTGGCGTGACAGGGCCCCGTACGTTCCTCGTACGGGGCCCTGTCACGGCCCAGGGGGTGTCTTGCCGATCAGGCCGGGCTCGCGTGCCCTGGCACCGCACCTCGCGGCGTTGTCGTCACTCGCCATGGCTCCTTCCCCAAGCTCTCAACTCCGTTCGAGCAGGGGAGGCCCCATCCGACTCCCTCCTCCGCCTTGCGATGCACGGCACCGGACCCCGCTCCCTGATCCGACCTGATCGGCAAGACACCCCCTAGAGTGGTTCACCATCCACACCACAGTGCCCCCTGAGATCTGAGGAACCAGTGCGCCGAATTGCCGGCCTTCTCGTCGCCCCCCTCCTGCTGCTTTCGGCAGTGGCCTGCGGCAGCGACGACAAGGCCTCCGACTCCGCCTCGTCCAAGAACGGCGTGCCCGCGATCACCGCAGGCGCGAAGTTCGGCGAGAAGCCCACCCTCTCCAAGGGCAAGGGAGACCCGCCCAAGGAGCTGAAGACCGAGGTCATCAGCGAGGGTGACGGTGCGAAGCTCAAGAACGGCGACGCGATCCAGGTCAACTACCTCGGTCAGTCGTGGGACTCCGACAAGCCGTTCGACAACAGCTTCGACCGCAAGCAGCCCTTCGACCTGACGCTGGGCGCGGGCATGGTCATCCAGGGCTGGGACAAGGGCCTCGTCGGCCAGAAGGTCGGCAGCCGTGTCCAGCTGGTCATCCCGCCGGAGCTCGGTTACGGCGAGCAGGGCCAGGGCGACATCAAGCCCAACGCCACCCTCGTCTTCGTCGTCGACATCCTGAAAGCCACCCAGATCCCGGCCTCCGCCAAGGGCACCGAGGTCGCCCAGGACAACACCGACCTGCCCAAGGTCGGCGTGAAGACCGACGGCAAGGCCCCGACGGTCACCATCCCGAAGAGCGACCCGCCGAAGAAGCTCGTCTCCAACTACGTCCTGGAGTCCGACGGCGAGGTCGTCAAGGAGTCCGACAGTGTCGTGGTGAACTACGTCGGCATGATCTGGAAGGACGCCAAGGAGTTCGACAACACCTACTCCACCGGCAAGACCCAGACCTTCCCGCTCTCGCAGGTCACCCTCAAGGGACTCAAGACCGGTCTGATCGACAAGAAGGTCGGCAGCCGGGTCCTCCTCGTCATCCCGCCGGACCAGGCCTTCGGCGACCAGCAGCAGCAGGCGATCCCGAAGAACTCCACGCTGGTCTTCGCCGTGGACATCCTCGCCAAGGTGTAAGACTGTCCCGGTTGCCCAGTTCATCATTTTGAGGAGCAGTTCAGTGAGCATCGAGAAGCCCGAGATCGACTTCCCGGGTGGCGAGCCGCCGGCCGACCTGGAGATCAAGGACATCTGGGAGGGCGACGGCCCGGTCGCCAAGGCCGGCGACCAGGTCAAGGTCCACTACGTGGGCGTGGCCTTCTCCACCGGCGAGGAGTTCGACGCCTCCTGGAACCGCGGTACGCCGCTGGCCTTCAGCCTCGGCGCCGGGCAGGTCATCGCCGGCTGGGACCAGGGTGTGCAGGGCATGAAGGTCGGCGGCCGCCGCCAGCTGACCATCCCCGCGAAGCTCGCCTACGGCGACCGCGGCGCGGGCGGCGCGATCGCCCCGGGCGAGACGCTGATCTTCGTCTGCGACCTGGTCTCGGTCTGATCCGGTCCGCCGAGTGAGGGCTCCCGCCGTTCGGTGGGGGCCCTCACCGCTGTCCGGTGCACGGTCCCGCTTTGGTCCCGACACCCCGGGGCGGTACGGTCGACGGTCGTAGAGCACAAGAGAAAGGGCGTCGATGGCGATTGCCAAGGCCGAGCGGTTGATGAACCTCGCGCTGTGCCTGCTGGGGACCCGGCGCCCGCTCAGCAAGCGCGAGCTGCGCGGCTCCATCGAGGCCTACCTCGAAGCGGGCTCCGACGACTCCTTCAACCGGATGTTCGAGCGCGACAAGGACGATCTGCGCGAGCTCGGCCTCGTCATCGAGACCGTCGAGAACCTCGACGGCGACACCGGATACCTGGCCCGCCGCGACAGCAACCGGCTGCCTCCCATCACCCTGGATGCCGAGGAGGCCGCCGCCCTCGGCCTCGCCGCCAAGGTCTGGCAGCAGGCCCGCCTCGCCGGAGCCGCCAGCGGTGCCCTGCAGAAGCTCCGCGCGGCCGGCATGCCCGAGGCGGAGGACGCGTACGAGGTGCACAGCGCCCTCGAACCCCGTATCCCCGTCCACGAGGCGGCCTTCGAACCCCTGATGCTCGCCTGCCGCGACCGCCGCCCGGTCACCTTCGACTACCGCAAGGCCAACTCCGCCGCGCCCGTCCAGCGCCAGGTCGAACCCTGGACCCTGGAGTGCTGGCGCGGCCACTGGTACCTCGCCGGCTGGGACCGGGGCCGCGGCGCCGAACGCGTCTTCCGGCTCTCCCGCATCACCGGCACGGTCCGCTCCCGCGCCGGGGCCTTCACCGCCGAGGTGCCCGACGTCGTCACGGTCCGCGAGACCGTCGAGAGCTGGGCCGGTGAGACCGCCACCCGTACCGCCCGGATCAGGCTCCGCGCCGGATCCGGCTACCCGCTGCGTTCACGGTCCATATCAGTCCACGAGCGCGGCGACGGCTGGGACGAGCTGGAGATTCCGTACGGACACGGGCTGGATGCCTGGCTCGTCGAGTTCGGGCCGGACGTCGTCGTGGAGGAACCCGCCGATCTGCGGGCCGATGTGGTGGACCGGCTGCGCGCCGTGGCCAAGGACTAGGGGAATCCAGCGATGGCTACGAACGCGATCGACCAGACCCGCCGGATGCTCTCCCTGGTGACGTACCTCCGCGAGCGCCCCGGCGCCCACGTCCAGGACGTGGCCCGGGCCTTCGGCATTACCGAGGACGAGCTGATCTCGGACCTCGACGTGCTGCCCATGTGCGGCACCAGCTTCCGCGGCGGCGACCTCCTCGACATCGACACCGACGGCGACCGGATCTGGTGGCACAACCCGGACGACGTCGCCGAGCCGCTCCGGCTCGCCGCCGACGAGGCCACCGCGCTCCTCGTCGCCGCGCGCGCCGTCGCCACCCTGCCCGGACTGCGCGAGAGCGACCGGGAGGCCCTGCTCCGGGCCACCGCCAAGCTGGAGACGGCCGCCGGCGAGTCCGGCGCCGCCAGCTCCCGGCTCTCGGTCACCTTCGAGTCCGAGGGCGGCGTCTTCGCCGACGTCGACCGGGCCATCTCCGAGCGCCGCCGCCTCTGGCTGCGCTACTACTCGCCCGCCCGCGACGAGCTCACCGAGCGCGAGGTCGACCCGATCCGGCTCTTCGCCGTCGGCCACACCTATATGGAGGGCTGGTGCCGGCTCTCCGAGGCCCGGCGGACCTTCCGCCTGGACCGGGTCGCCGAGATCCGCCTCCTCGACGCCCCCGCCGCACCGCCCGAGCTGGAGCTGCGGGATCTCTCCGAAGGGCTGGTCCAGCCCGCCGCCGAGGATCCCGAGGTCGTCATCGAGGTCGGCACCGGCGGCCGCTGGGTCGCCGAGTACTACCCGCACGACTCCGCCGAGGAGCTGCCCGACGGCGGACTCCGCATCACCCTGCGCACCCCTGACCCGGCCTCGCTGCGCCGCCTCGCGCTGCGCCTCGGCGGCGAGGGCCGCATCGTCGCTCCGCCGGAGCTCGCCGAGAGCGCCCGGACGGCGGCCCGTGAGGCGCTCGCCGCCTACGACGCGGTCTGAGCGGGCCCGGAGCGGAGACGAGATGAACCCGACGTACCTCATGCCGGCCGCCCCGTCCGGACCGACGGCCGTTCGTACCGGGCAGCCCGCTGCCACCGGCGCGACGGCCGTCCGCACCGGTCCGGTCCCGGTTCCCGTGCCTGCCGCCGTACGGTTCCGGGCCGCCTGTCCCGACTGCCGCGGGCGCTTCGAGCTCGCGGCCGGAGCGCTGCGGCTGGCGATCGGCGCCACCAGCCGCACCACCTTCTACACCTTCACCTGCCCGGAGTGCGCCGCCGCCGTCCGTAAGCCCGCCGGGGAGCGCATCATCGAACTGCTCACCGGCGGCGGCGTACGGACCCTGCGCCTGCACGCCACTCCGTAACCCCCGCTCCGTAGGAAGAGGCACCGCCGCATGTTCTGGCCCATGCTCGCCATCGCCCTGGGATTCCTGGGGGTCGCCGTCCTCGGCGTGCTCGGCATCAAGGTCTTCGTCGAGGCGCAGCGCCTCGGCCGTCAGGTCGCCGACACCACCGAGCTGATCAACCAGGCCTCCGAGGACCTCGAACGCGCGGCGACCCGCCTCGCGGCCACCGGCGACAGCCTGCGCTGACGGGCCTGCGGCCTGATGTTCCACTCCACCGAGGGGTACGCTGCAAGGGTCGGCCCAGGCAGGAGGTGCGGGCCGCAAGCCGCAGTACGCACGGGCATTGCCTCGCGTTTACCCCTGCGGGTTACGATCGCTGCCAAGCGCAACGATCGGACGTATGTCCGGTCGACCGGGTAGCGAGCCCACCCTCCAGCCGCCTCAGTGAGAAGGAAGTCGCACATGATCGGCAACCTGAAGCCCCTCGAGATCATTCTGATCATCGCCGTCATCCTGTTGCTCTTCGGTGCCAAGAAGCTTCCCGACATGGCGCGTTCGCTCGGCAAGTCGGCCCGCATCCTCAAGAGCGAGGCCAAGGCGATGAAGAAGGACGACGCGGCGACCGCCACGCCCACGACGGAGACCGTCGCGGACCCGGCCCCGCCGCAGTCCACCACCGCCCGCACCATCCAGGCCGCCCCGGGTGACGTCACCAGCTCCCGCCCGGTCAACGAGCCCAAGCCCACCACCCAGGCCTGACCGCTGACGCGCTCCGCCGACAGCCGCCGCACGAGACGAGGGAAGTGGGTTGCTCAAGTCTGCCCGCAAGCAGGAGAAGGACGACGAGGGGCGGATGCCTCTCCTCGATCACCTGCGTGAGCTGCGTAACCGGCTGCTGAAGGCCGTGCTGGCGATCGTCGTCGTGATGATCGTGGCGGCGTTCTACCAGAAGGAGATCTACGAGTTCCTCCTGGCACCCATCCAGGACTCGGTCGGCTGTAAGAACGGTGTCGTCACCACGGTCGACGGCAAGTCCTGCGCGCTGCTGAAGACCGACACCCTCATCGGCCCGTTCACCAACGCGCTCAAGGTCGCGCTGATGTCCGGTGTGCTGCTGGCCACCCCGGTCTGGCTGTACCAGCTGTGGGCCTTCGTCGCCCCGGGCCTGCACAAGGGCGAGAAGCGTTACGCCTACGCCTTCGCCGTCGTCGGCGCACCGCTCTTCCTGACCGGCGGCTACCTCGCGTACGCGATCCTGCCGCAGACCGCCGAGATCATGCTCGGGTTCAGCCCCGACGACGTGCAGAACCAGATCGGGCTCGACAGTTATCTGGACCTCCTCGTCCGCATGGTGATCGTCTTCGGACTCGCCTTCGAGCTGCCTCTGCTGCTCATCTTGCTGAACATGACGGGTGTCATCTCCGGCAAGCGGATGCTCGGCTGGTGGCGCGGCATGATCGTCGGCCTCACCGCCTTCGCGGCCATCGCCACCCCCGGCGGCGAGCCCATCTCCATGCTGCTGCTGGCAGGCCCGCTCGCGGTGCTCTACTTCATCGCCGTCGGCTTCTCGCTGCTCAACGACAGGCGGCGCAACCGCAAGAACCCCGACGCCGAGCTCGGCGTCGACGAGGCCTCCGAGCTGGATCTGACCCCCGAGCCGGTCGGCGGGATCGAGCCCGTGGCGGCCCCGCGCAGAGCGCTGCCGGAGCAGGCGTCCGGCGAGGCGGACGGCTCCCGTTCGCTCCGGCTCAACGGTTACGACGACATCACCTGACCTTGTAGGGTCCGGCGGGTGACCAGCGAGATCACCCTCTTCGTCAATCCCACCGCAGGACGCGGCCGGGGCGCGCACGCCGCGCAGCCGGCCGCTTCCGCTTTGCGGGGTGCCGGATTCTCCGTTCGTACGGTCCTCGGTGAGGACGCCGACGATGCCCTGCGCCGGGCGCGCGAGGCCGTGGCGGCGGGGACCGGAGCGCTGATAGCCGTGGGCGGGGACGGGCTGATGTCCCTCGCTCTTCAGGCCGTCGCGGGGACGAGCACGCCGCTCGGTGTCGTCGCCGTCGGGACCGGGAACGACTTCGCCCGCGCGCTGGGCCTGCCGATACGTGACCCGGCCGCCGCCGGTGCGCTGGCCGCACGGATGCTCAAGGAGGACGGTCACCGGGACATCGACCTCGGGCGGGTCGGTCAGCGGTGGTTCGGGACGGTGCTCGCCTCCGGGTTCGACTCGCGGGTCAACGACCGGGGCAATCGGATGCGCTTCGTCGGCGGACGGTTCAGGTACCACCTCGCCGTCCTCGCCGAACTGGCCGCCTTCAAGCCGATCCCGTACCGCATACGGCTCGACGGCGGCGAGGTCCGCGAGATCGAGGCGACGCTGATCGCGGTGGGCAACGGGACGACGTACGGCGGAGGCATGCGGATCTGCGCCGAGGCCGCGATGGACGACGGGCTCTTCGACGTGACCGTGGTCGGCGAGTGCTCCCGCGCCACGCTCCTCAAGGTGTTCCCGAAGGTCTACCAGGGCACGCACCTGGGCCATCCGGCCGTCACCGTGCACCGGGTCGCCGCGATCGAGCTGGCGGCGGCCGGTGTCACGGCGTACGCGGACGGTGAACCGATGGGCGCTCTGCCGCTCACCGCCACCTGTGTTCCGGGGGCCGTGCGGGTGCTGGCGCGGTGAGGGATCAAGGGGATTCAAAGATCGGGCTGACTGTCGGAGGTGACGGGTAGGCTCGTAGCCAAGATGACAGAGGACCTCTCACCAGCTGAGCGATACCAGGCAGCCCGCGCCCGTGCGGCCGAGATGGCGACGGCCCTCGGGCCCTTCCGGGAGATGTACGAGTTCGGGCTGGACCCGTTCCAGATCGAGGCCTGCCAGGCCCTTGAGGCGGGCAAGGGGGTGCTGGTCGCGGCCCCGACGGGGTCCGGCAAGACGATCGTCGGCGAGTTCGCCGTGCACCTGGCCCTGGAGCAGGGCCGCAAATGCTTCTACACCACGCCGATCAAGGCGCTCTCCAACCAGAAGTACGCCGATCTGGCCAAGCGGTACGGCGCGGACAAGGTCGGCCTCCTGACCGGCGACAACAGCGTCAACTCCGATGCGCCGGTGGTCGTGATGACCACCGAGGTCCTGCGGAACATGCTGTACGCGGGCTCGCAGTCGCTCTCCGGCCTCGGTTACGTCGTCATGGACGAGGTGCACTACCTCTCCGACCGCTTCAGGGGCGCGGTGTGGGAGGAAGTGATCATCCACCTCCCGGAGTCGGTGACGCTGGTCTCGCTGTCGGCGACCGTCTCCAACGCGGAGGAGTTCGGCGACTGGCTGGACACCGTGCGCGGCTCCACCGAGGTGATCGTCTCCGAGCACCGGCCGGTGCCGCTCTGGCAGCACGTCATGGCCGGACGGAAGATGTACGACCTCTTCGAGGAGGCCACCGACCACGGCGGCCGCGGCGCCGGACGCCGTGAGGTCAACCCGGACCTGGTCCGCCTCGCCCGTCAGGAGAACCAGCAGGGGTACAACCCCCGCGACCGCCGCCGCGGCAAGATGATCCGGGAGGCCGACCGCGAGCGTGAGCGGCGCCAGCGCGGCCGGATCTGGACGCCCGGCCGGCCGGAGGTCATCGAGCGGCTGGACAACGAGGGCCTGCTGCCCGCGATCACCTTCATCTTCAGCCGGGCCGGCTGCGAGGCGGCCGTACAGCAGTGCATGTACGCCGGTCTCCGGCTCAACGACGAGGACAAGCGCCGGCTGGTGCGCGAGATCGTCGAGGAGCGGACCGCCTCCATCCCCGGCGAGGATCTTCATGTCCTCGGGTACTACGAATGGCTCGAAGGTCTTGAGCGAGGCATCGCCGCGCACCACGCGGGCATGCTGCCGACCTTCAAGGAGGTCGTCGAGGAGCTGTTCGTACGAGGACTGGTGAAGGCCGTCTTCGCCACCGAGACCCTGGCGCTCGGCATCAACATGCCCGCGCGCTCGGTGGTGCTGGAGAAGCTCGTCAAGTGGAACGGTGAGCAGCACGCCGACATCACGCCCGGCGAGTACACGCAGCTCACCGGCCGCGCCGGACGCCGTGGCATCGACGTCGAGGGCCACGCGGTGGTCCTGTGGCAGCGCGGCATGGACCCGACGGCGCTGGCCGGCCTCGCGGGTACGCGTACGTATCCGCTGCGCTCCAGCTTCCGCCCGTCGTACAACATGGCGGTCAACCTGGTGCAGCAGTTCGGACGGCACCGGTCGCGGGAGCTGTTGGAGACCTCGTTCGCCCAGTTCCAGGCGGACAAGTCCGTCGTCGGGATCTCGCGGCAGGTGCAGCGCAACGAGGAGGGGCTGGAGGGCTACAAGGAAGGCATGACCTGCCACCTCGGTGACTTCGAGGAGTACGCGCGGTTGCGCCGCGACCTCAAGGACCGGGAGACGGAGCTCGCCAAGCAGGGTGCGGCGCAGCGGCGGGCGGCTGCGGCCTCCTCGCTGGAGAAGCTGAAGCCGGGCGATGTCATCCAGGTGCCGACGGGCAAGTTCGCGGGTCTCGCGCTGGTGCTGGATCCGGGGCTGCCCGCCGGGCGGGCCAACGGGCACCGCGGGTTCGACCACCACGACGGGCCGAGGCCGCTGGTGCTGACCGCCGAACGGCAGGTCAAGCGGCTGGCCTCGATGGACTTCCCGGTGCCGGTGGAAGCGCTGGACCGGATGCGCGTCCCGAAGTCGTTCAACCCGCGCTCGCCGCAGTCCCGGCGCGATCTGGCCTCCGCGCTGCGGACGAAGGCCGGGCACATCGTGCCGGACCGGCACCGCAAGGGCCGGGCGCCCGCCGACGACCGCGAGATCCACCGGCTGCGGACCGAGCTGCGCGCCCACCCGTGCCACGGGTGCGACGAGCGCGAGGACCACGCGCGGTGGGCCGAGCGCTACCACCGGCTGCAGCGGGACACGCGGCAGCTGGAGCAGCGGATCGAAGGCCGGACGAACACGATCGCCCGGACCTTCGACCGGATCGTCGCGCTCCTGACCGAGATGGACTACCTCCGCGGCAACGAGGTCACGGAGAACGGCCGGCGGCTGGCCCGGCTGTACGGAGAGCTGGACCTGCTCGCCAGTGAGTGTCTGCGGGACGGGGTCTGGGAAGGGCTCAGCCCCGCTGAGCTGGCCGCGTGTGTCTCGGCGCTCGTGTATGAGGCACGCCAGGCCGATGACGCGGTCGCGCCGAAGCTGCCGGCCGGGCCCGCGAAGACCGCCATGGGCGAGATGGTGCGGATCTGGGGGCGGCTGGACGCGCTGGAGGAGGACTTCAAGATCAACCAGACGGAAGGGGTCGGGCAGCGCGAGCCCGATCTCGGCTTCGCCTGGGCGGTCTACATGTGGGCCTCCGGGCGCACGCTGGACGAGGTGCTGCGCGAGGCGGAGATGCCGGCGGGGGACTTCGTACGGTGGTGCAAGCAGGTGATCGACGTGCTGGGGCAAGTAGCCGCGGCGGCTCCTCGGGAGGGGAGCGCGGGGGCGAGTTCTGTGGCTCGTAATGCTCGGAAGGCGGTTGACGCGGTGTTGCGGGGGGTTGTGGCTTACAGCTCTGTCGGCTGACGGGGGCGGGGCGGGTGCGGGGCGGTGGGGGCGCCTGCGGCGGGCCTGTTCCCCTACCCGCCCCTTCCCCAAACCAGGGCTCCGCCCCGGACCCCGCTCCTCGAACGCCGGAAGGGCTGAAAAGCGGCGCGGACGGGATGAGGGTGAGCGGGGCCGGCGAGCGAGGCCAATGGGGTCACGTGCTGCGGCTCTTCATCGCCGCTCCGGCGCAGACCGCGCCCAGCAGCACCGTCAGGCCGCCGACGATGATGTTGTTGATGACCACTCCGGCGTCCGGGCTGCTTCCGACCACCCAGGTCGACACGATGATCCACGCACCGATCGCGCACATCGCCCAGCTCAGGCCGTACATCCGCTCGGGCATCGCGGTGAAGCCGAGGGCCAGGACGGCGATCGCGATACCCATCATGAGGTTGTGCGTCACCAGGGCGGGCTGACTGGCCGTGAAGTGAAGCACCCACGGCGAGACGGCGCAGTAGAGGCCGACGAGGAACACCGGCGCGTCCACCAGGGCCACATCGCGGCCGCCCATCATCCTGTCGTACCGCGCGCGCATTTCGGAGGCGTCGGGGTGGCCGGATATGTCACCCCTGAGATCACTCCTGGCATCCGAGACGTTGCTCATGAGATTTCGTCTCCTTCGGTCCTGCGGGCCCCGACGCCGTGCGGAGTGGGCGAAGGGTACCTACATGCCCATTCTGCTCTTATCTGCCCCTTATGTGTAGTCCTGGCGGTGTCCTGCGCAGCGGAAAGGCGGTGGGCCGCGATTTCCCGCGGCCCACCGCCCTGCCTCATACCCCTGCGGTTACTTCGGCGGCATCAGGACCGAGTCGACGATGTACACCGTCGCGTTGGCGGTCGGGACGTTGCCGCAGACGACCTTCGAAGCGTCGTTCACGGTGTACTCCATGCCCGAGCCGGCCGTCGTCAGCTTGCTCTTCTCCAGCGTGTCGAAGGAGCCGTTCTCCAGCTGCTGCGGCGTCAGCTTCTGGCCCACCACGTGGTAGGTGAGGACCTTGGTGAGCTCGGCCTTGTTGGCCAGCAGCGCGTCCAGGTCGGCCTTCGGGATCTTGGCGAACGCGTCGTTGGACGGAGCGAAGACCGTGATGTTCTCGGCGCTGTTCAGCGTGTCGACCAGGCCGGCCTGCTTCACGGCGGCCACCAGCGTCGACAGCTCCGGGTTGTTCGAGGCGGCCGTCGCGACCGGGTCCTTCGCCATGCCGTCGAACGAGCCCGCGCCGTCCTGCGGCACCGACGCACAGCCCGGACCGAACGGCTTGTCCATGTTCATGGAGTCGTCCGCCGAGGCGCTCGTCGACGCGGCCGCGCTGGGCGTCGAGCCCGAAGCGGAGTCCTTGGAGGAGTCGCCCGAGGAGCAGGCGGTCAGGGCCAGCGGCAGTACGGCGGCGGTGGCCACGGCGACGGCGGTGCGGCGGAAGTGAAGGGTGTTCATGGTGTGTCTCCTGGAGATCGAAGGTGCTGAGCGGGGAGAGAGGCGGTGCTCAGGTGTGGGGGAGGGGGAGAGGCGGAGGTGCTTGGCGGTGCGGGGCGGCCTCCGGCGTTCCGTGGTCCGTCTCCCAGCCGCGGGAGACGGACCCGGCGCCGGAACCGGCCGTCCGACCAGGAGCCGCCTCGCTCCTGCGGCCGGCCCGGCCTCCCCGACCGGTGGCGGCGCACCGCACGAACGGCTCCCCGGCCGTCCGTACGGCGCTGCCGCCGCCGACCGCACCGCAGACCGGAACCGTCGACGGGACGGTTCGCCGGTCCCCTTCGCCCGCCGCGGTGACCGGCGCCGGCCGGTGCACGTGGGGCGCGGCGGGCGAAGGGGCGGCGCACCGGGCACCGGGCCCGGTGGCGCGGCCGCCGGGCGCGGCGCACGTGGCGCGCGCCGGGCGGGACCGCCGGGACCCGAGGGCCCCGTCCGTCCGCGAGGTGTTCCGATCTGCTCTCACATAAGGCATTCGGCGCGAGGCTCCCGGCGGATTGGTCCGAAGCCGGCATTCACTCGTTCGAGGTACTTCCGATCATCGACCAATCCTTCCGGCCACCTGCGACGAATGGACTGCCGAGGAGCGTCTCCGTACTGCTCCGAACAGCGCAGCAGGCAGGGCCGGAGGGAGACCGGAATGGCACGGGAGCGGCGGCGGACAGCCGTGGTGGGGAGCGGGGTGGCGGGACTGACCGCCGCTCATGTTCTGCGCGAGGCACACGACGTCACGCTGTACGAGGCGGACGACCGCGTCGGCGGCCACGCGCACACGCACGAGCTGGGCGCGTCCGACGGCCGGGTGCACCGCGTCGACTCGGGCTTCATCGTGCACAACCGGCGGACCTACCCGCACCTCCTGCGCCTCTTCGACGAACTGGGCGTCGCCACCCAGGAGTCCGAGATGTCGATGTCCGTACGGTGTGAAGGATGCGGCCTGGAGTACGCAGGTGCCCGCGGTCCCGTCGGCCTCTTCGCCCAGCCGCGTTCGGCGGTGCGAGGCCCGTATCTGCGGATGCTCGTCGAGGTGACCCGCTTCCACCGCGCCGCCCGCGCGCTGCTGGAACTGCCGGAGAGCCCGGCCACCGACATGACGCTCGGCGAGTTCGCCCGGCGCGGCCGCTTCTCGCCGTACTTCCGTGCGCACTTCCTCACGCCCATGGTCTCCGCCGTCTGGTCCTGCGATCCGGTCACCGCGCTGCGCTACCCGGCGCGCTACCTCTTCGCGTTCCTGGCCCACCACGGCATGCTCACCATCGGCGACTCGCCCGTCTGGCGGACCGTCACCGGCGGCTCGCGCGCGTACGTCGAACGCGTCGTCAAACAGCTCACCGCCGTCCACACCGCCACCCCGGTCCGCGCCATCACCCGCCACGCGGACGGCGTCGAGCTCACCACCGAGGACGGCACCACCACTCCGTACGACGCCGTCGTCATCGCCACCCATCCCGACCAGGCGCTCCGGCTGCTGGCCGACCCGACCGACGCCGAACGCACCACGCTCGGCGCCTTCACCCACTCGCGCAACCCCACGCTCCTGCACACCGACACCACGCTGCTGCCGCGCGGCCGAGGCGCCAGGGCCTCCTGGAACTACCTGATGCCCTCCTGCGCCGCCGACGCCGACCGGGTCACCGTCAGCTACGACATGAACCGGCTCCAGCGGCTCGACGCGCCCGAGACCTTCGTCGTCACGCTGAACGGCTCCGACCGGGTCGATCCCGATTCCGTACGCGCCCGCATGGTTTACGAACACCCCGTCTACACGCCCGAGTCCGTCTCCGCGCAGGCCCGGCTGCCCGCTCTCTCCGGGCCCGTCACCGCCTTCGCCGGGGCGTACCACGGCTGGGGCTTCCACGAGGACGGCTGCCGCTCGGGGGTCGAGGCCGCCGCGGCGCTGGGGGTGGCGTGGTGAACGGGGCCGCTCTGTTTCCGTGCACCATCACGCACGTACGGACCAAGCCCAGCACGTACGCGCTGCGGCACCGGACCTACCTGTGGCTCATCGACCCGGACGACCCGCCACGGCTGCCGCGCGTCCTGCGGCCGCTGGCGCGGTTCGAGGCTCGTGACCACTTCGGCGGCACCGCTCCCACCATCCGGGCCGGGCTGAGCCGGTTTCTCGAAGCCCGTGGTGTGGACCTCGCCGACTCCACCGTCACCATGCTCACGCAGGCCCGCGTCCTCGGCCACGTCTTCAACCCGCTCACGGTCTACTGGTGCCGCCGCGCCGACGGCTCGCCGCTCTGTGTCGTGGCCGAGGTGCACAACACGTACGGCGAACGCCACGGCTATCTGCTGCACCCGGACGGCGAGCACCGGGCCACGGTCGGCAAGGAGTTCTACGTCTCGCCGTTCTTCGCCGTCGACGGCGGCTACCGGATGCGGCTGCCGGAACCCGGTGAGCGACTGGACCTGACCGTCCATCTGGAGCGCGAAGGCGGGCGTCCGTTCACCGCGACCGTACGAGGCACCCGCCGCCGGGCCACACCGAAGGCGCTGGCCCGCCTCGCGCTGCGCCACCCGCTCTCCACCGTCGCCGTCTCCCTCGCCATCCGGCTGCACGGCATCCGGCTCTATCTGCGCGGCCTCCCCGTGCAGCCCCGCCCGCACCACCGCCCACAGGAAGGCATGCAGTGACCGCGCCCACCCAACAGCTGCCGGCAGACCGGACCCCCGACCCGGCAGCACCCGTCCCCGCGCAGAGGGCCCACGACCACGGACCGGCCGGCCGGGCGGACC
This sequence comes from Streptomyces sp. NPDC006174, assembly GCF_040614075.1. Taxonomy (NCBI): domain Bacteria; kingdom Bacillati; phylum Actinomycetota; class Actinomycetes; order Kitasatosporales; family Streptomycetaceae; genus Streptomyces; species Streptomyces sp. NPDC006174. Next base: position 201,188 of record NZ_JBEXTJ010000010.1, read on the forward strand.
AGCAGCCCACCGCCGCCGACCCCGAGCGCTGGCCCGACATCGTCACGCGGCCCCGCGCCTCCCGTGCCCGGACCGCCGTCGCGGAACGCATCGTCCGACGCGCGCTCGTGAAGCTCCCCCTGCGCGCCCGGCTCGCGGGCGTGGAGGACATCGGTCTCGGCGGACCGCTGATGGACATCCGCGACCCCGACGCCTTCTTCGGACGGATCGGCGCGAACGGGCTCATCGGCTTCGGCGAGTCCTACATGGCCGGCGAGTGGGACGCGCCCGACCTCGTCGCCGTCCTCACCGTCCTCGCGGACAACGCGGCCGAACTCGTCCCGGCACCGCTGCAACGGCTGCGCTCCCTCTGGGCGCTGCGCAAGCCCGAGGCGCAGCTCAACACGCCCGAGGGCTCGCGGGACAACATCAGCCACCACTACGACCTCTCCAACGACCTCTTCGCCCTCTTCCTGGACGAGACGCTCTCCTACTCCTCCGCCGTCTTCCTCGGCTTCCCCGCAGAGCACGCGCTGCTGCCCGCAGCCCAGCACCGCAAGATCGACCTCCTGCTGGACGCCGCCGGCGTCGGCGAGGGGACCCGGCTCCTGGAGATCGGCACCGGCTGGGGCGAACTAACGCTCCGCGCGGCCGCCCGTGGCGCGCGGGTCGTCTCCGTCACGCTCTCCGAGGAGCAGCGCGAACTGGCCCGTGCGCGCATCCGCGCGGCCGGGTTCGAGGACCGGGCCGAGGTCCGGCTCCGCGACTACCGCCAGGTCACCGGCGAGTACGACGCCATCGTCAGCGTCGAGATGATCGAGGCGGTCGGCGAGGAGTTCTGGCCGGTCTACTTCGAGACCCTGGACCGGCTGCTCGCGCCCGGCGGCCGGGTCGCGCTCCAGGCCATCACCATGCCGGACGACCGGCTGCGCGCCAGCCGCTCCACGTACACCTGGATCCACAAGTACATCTTTCCGGGCGGACTGCTGCCCTCCACCGAGGCGATCGAGCGGATCACCACCGGGCACACCCGGCTGCGGACCGTGCGGCGCACCGGTTTCGGCGCGCACTACGCGGAGACACTGCGCCTGTGGCGCGAACGGTTCACCGAGCGCTCCGCCGAGGTCGACGCCCTCGGCTTCGACGCCGTCTTCCGCCGTATGTGGACCTTCTACCTGGCCTACTCGGAGGCGGGCTTCCGCTCCGGTTATCTCGATGTGCAGCAACTGCTCCTGACCCGTGAACCGACCCACCAGGAGACCTCGTGACCACCACCGCCGACCGGCCGCCCGCGAAGCCGGCCGTCCGCCGCACCACCACCGGCGCCGCCCAGCGCCTCGAACCTCTGGCCGAGCGGCTGCTCGGCGGCGGGCTGCCGGTCCGCGTGCGGATGTGGGACGGCAGCGAGGCCGGACCCGAGGACGCCCCCACGGTCCATGTACGCTCCCGGCGCGCGCTGCGCCGCCTGCTCTGGGAGCCGGGCGAACTCGGCCTGGCCGAGGCGTACATCACCGGCGAGATCGACCTCGACGACGACCTCGCCGACGGGCTGCGCACCATGCGCCGCGCGGTGAGCGAACGCGGCCTCACCCCGCCCGCGCCCGGACTCGCCGACCGCCTCAGAGCGGCGGGCACCGCGGTGCGCCTCGGCGCCGTCGGGCCACGGCCGCCGGTTCCGGCCGCCCGGGCCGGGCTGCGCGGAGCGCTGCACAGCAAGGCCCGGGACCGGGCGGCGATCAGCCACCACTACGACCTGTCCAACGCCTTCTACGCGCTGCTCCTCGACGAGACCATGGCGTACTCCTGCGGCTACTGGACCAGCGACGCATCCGGTTACGGCCCGGCCGACGCGCAGCGCGACAAGCTCGAGCTGATCTGCCGCAAGCTCGGACTGCGCCCGGGCGCCCGCCTGCTGGACATCGGCTGCGGCTGGGGCTCGCTGACCCTGCACGCGGCCCAGCACCACGGTGTCCGGGTCACCGCCGTCACGCTCGCCGCCGAACAGGCCGCTTACGTACGCGGGCAGGTGGCGGAACGAGGTCTGGAGGAGCTGGTGGAGGTCCTCAACATCGACTACCGCGACATCGCGGAGCGGCCGGAGACCCGGGGCGCGTACGACGCCGTCTCCACGGTCGAGATGGGCGAGCACGTCGGCGACGCCGAGTACCCGGCCTTCACCCGGATCCTGCACGACTCGCTGCGGCCGCGGGGCCGGGTGCTGGTCCAGCAGATGTCGCGCGGCGCCAACGCGCCGGGCGGCGGCGCGTTCATCGAGTCGTACATCGCTCCGGACATGCACATGCGGCCGGTCGGCGAGACCGTCGGGCTGCTGGAAGGCTCCGGGCTCGAAGTGCGGGACGTCGAAGCGCTGCGCGAGCACTACGTCCTGACGGTGGACGCCTGGCGGCGGACGCTGGAGGAGCGGTGGCCGGAGTTCGTGGACCTGGTGGGAGAGGAGACCGCGCGCGTCTGGCGGCTCTACCTCGTCGGCGGCGCGCTCGCGTTCGAGGAGCGGCGCATGGGCGTCGACCAGATCCTGTGCGTACGTCCGGACCGGGCGGGAAAGGCCGCGATGCCCGCCACCCGGCGTGAGTGGAACGGAGCGGACCGGTGAGCGGCTTCGACTGGTCCGCGTTCGCGAGCGGGCTCGCGGGCGCGGCCGGCGCCGCCCTCGCCGTCATGCTGGTCACTTTCGCCATCGCGCTGAAGATGGGCGTCCACCGCATCGTCGACGTGGCCTGGGGCGTCGGCTTCGCCGCCGTCGCCCTTGTCTCGTACGGCCTCTCGGCCGGTGACGGCGATGACACGCGACGGCTGGTCGTGACCGTGCTGACCGTGGTCTGGGGGCTGCGGCTCGCCGTCCACATCGGGCGGCGCGGACGCGGCCACGGCGAGGACCCGCGCTACGAGAAGATGCTCGCCAAGGCCCCCGGCAACCCGCAGCTCTACGCGCTGCGCAAGGTCTACCTCCTCCAGGGCGCGTTGGTGTGGCTGGTCTCGCTGCCGGTGCAGGCCGCGCACTACCTGACCGGGCCTCTGGTGTGGTGGGCCTGGACGGGAGCGCTCCTGTGGGCGGTCGGGCTGGTCTTCGAGGCGGTCGGCGACCATCAGCTGGCCCGGTTCAAGGCCGACCCCGCCAACAAGGGGAAGATCATGGACCGAGGGCTGTGGTCGTGGACCCGGCACCCGAACTACTTCGGCGATTTCTGCGTCTGGTGGGGCCTGTTCCTCTTCGTCTGCCAGGCGCCCGGCGCCGCCGCCGCGACCGTCGTCGCCCCGCTGGTGATGAGCTTCCTGCTGACCAAGGGGAGCGGTGCGGCGCTGCTGGAGCGCCATATGGCCGACCGTCCCGGATACGCCGAGTACCAGGCCCGCACCAGCGCCTTCTTCCCGCGACCGCCCAAGCGCGGCTGAAACGTGCCGGGGCCGTGCACGAGGTGTGTACGGGCCCCGACGGCAGACCGGTCCTCAGTCCAGGCCGCGCGCCTTCTCGAACCGCGCCCGCGCCTCGCCCAGATCGACCACCGGCTCCGGATAGTCCAGCCCGTCCACCTTCCACGGCTCGTGGACGGCGGCCCCCTTCACCTCCGCCAGCTCCGGCACCCACCGGCGTACGTAATCGCCGTGCGGGTCGTAGCGCTTGGCCTGGGTCAACGGGTTGAGGACCCGGTTGGGCCGGGTGTCGGTGCCGGTTCCGGCGACCCACTGCCAGTTGAGCTGGTTGTTGGCGATGTCGCCGTCCACCAGCAGCTCCAGGAAGTGCCGTGCGCCGACGCGCCAGTCCACGTACAGCGTCTTGGTGAGGAAGCTCGCGGCCAGCAGCCGGCCCCGGTTGTGCATCCATCCCTCGTGCGCCAGCTGCCGCATCGCCGCGTCCACCACCGGATAGCCGGTGCGCCCGGTCTTCCAGGCGGTGATCTCGTCCTCGTCCGAGCGCCAGCGGTCCTGGCGCGGCCGGTAGTCGGACCAGGAGGCGCCGTGGCGGGCCGCCAGCACCTGGTGGTGGAAGTCGCGCCAGGCCAGCTGCCGGACGAACGCCTCGCCGCCCGGACCGCCCTTCTCCCGGGCTCGGGTGACCAGCTCGGCGGCGGAGACCGTACCGAAGTGGAGGTGCGGCGAGAGCCGGGAGGTGGCGTCGCCGGCGAGGTCGTCGTGGCCGTCGGCGTAGTCGGCCAGGTCGCCGCTCAGCCAGGACGCCACCAGCTTGCGGCCCGCCTGTTCGCCGCCGTCCGCGAGACCGGGCGAGAGGTCCTTGACCTTGTCGCGGGCCGGCAGGTCGTCGGAGGAGAGCTCGCCGTCCGGCAGCCGGACCGTGCGGGGCGCCGTCAGTGTGCCCCGTACCCCGTACCCCCGCCGCCTCCCAACGGCGGAAGTACGGGGTGAACACCGCGAAGTGGTCCTTGCCCGTCGGGACCACCCGGCCCGGAGCGAGCGCGGTGACCACCGCGTCATGGATGCGCAGCTCACAGCCGCTGTCCGCCAGGGCGGTACGCAGCTGCTCCTCACGCCGTGCCGCGTACCCGCTCACTCCGGCGGCCGTGTGCACCGCTCCGGCCCCGGTCTCCTCGACCAGCCGGCGCACCTCCTTCGCCACCGAGCCGGTACGGACGACGAGCCGGCCGCCCCGCTTCCGCAGCCCGGCGTCCAGGTCCGCCAGGCAGTCCGCGAGGAAGGCGAGCTTGTTGGGCGCGTCGAACCCGGCCCGGTGGACGGCGTCGTCCCGGACGAAGAGCGGGACGACCCGGTCCGCGTCCCGCAGAGCGGAACGCAGTACCGGGTTGTCGTGCAGACGCAGATCGGAGGTGAACAGCACCACCGCGACGTTCATGGAACGCATGCTCCTTGCAGACAGGGGTAGGTGAGCGGTCAGGCGGCCGGGAAGTCCATCAGAGCCACCGGGTCGGAGGTCGGTTCGGCCGATCCGCCCGCCGGTTCGACCGTGATGCCCATGCCTGTCGCCCGGTCCACGGGCCCGTCCAGCAGCACCGCGTCATCGCTCGCCGAAGGGTCCATCAGACCGGCCGAGCGCATGGTGCCCTCGTCGTTGAACCAGAGCTGGTAGACCTTGCCGCTCGGCGGCCGCTCCATCCCGGAGGCCAGGATCACCGCCCGGTTCCGGTCCTGCGAGACGACGACGGTGGCGCGTGCGCCGCCGCCCAGATCGCTCGACGTGGTCTTCGCGTCGGGCGCGGAGAGCACCTCGGCCAGCTGCTCGCTCTGCCGCGTGGCCTGGTTCGCCTCCTGGCGGGCGTCCTGCGCCACCTGGTTCTGCCACACGGCCACTCCGCCGAAGGCGGCCGCCGCCGCGATGCAGGCGGCCAGCGCGTAGCCGGACCAGCGGCCGGTGCGGCCACTGCCGCTCGTACGTCCCGGTCTGCCGTGCGACGGCGCCTCCTGCCGTACGGTCGTGATCTCCCGCAGCACCCTCTCGCGCAGCTCGCGCGGCGGGGACTCGGCGACGGCGAGCCCGAGCCGGGCGGCCGTGGCCGACAGCTCCCGCACCTCCTGGGTGCAGGCCTCGCAGTCGCCGAGATGCCGCTCGAACTCGCGGCGCTCGTCCTCCGGCAGCGCATGCAGGGCATAGGCCCCGGTCAGCGTGTGCAGTTCGGCCGTGCTCATGCGCTCACCCCCAGGCAGTCGCGCAGCCGGATCAGGCCGTCGCGGAGTCGTGTCTTGATGGTGCCCAGCGGCACGGTGAGGAGTTCCGCCACCTCACGGTAGGTCAGGCCCCGGTAGTAGGCCAGGGTGACGGACTGCCGCTGGAGTTCGGACAGGGTCCGCAGACAGCGGCGTACCTGCTCTCTTTCCAGCCGGGTCTCCACCTGCTCGGAGACCACGTCGAAGGCGGGCGTCCGGTCCAGGAGCGCCGCCTTATGCTCCCGCGCCGCCGACGCCTCGGCCGAGCGGACCCGGTCGACGGCCCGGTGGTGGGCCAGGGTCAGCACCCAGTTCATGGCGCTGCCCCGGGAGGCCTGGAAGCGTGGCGCGGTACGCCACACCTCGACCAGCACCTCCTGCGCGACCTCCTCCGACTGGGCCGGGTCGCGGAGCACACTGCGTACGAGGCCGAGCACGGGCCCGGAGACCGCTTCGTACACCCTGGCGAACGCGTCCTGGTCCCCGCGCGCGACCAGCACCATGAGTTCCTGCAGGTCAGGCTCCGGCGAGGGCACCCCGCTCATCTGTACGGCTTGGTTCACGCGGGTTTCCTCCCGGGACGTCATCGCTTCCGGGAATGGTTCGGAGCCGACGGCCGTGCGGATTGGTCCAGTGCCCGCGATCTTTCCAGAACCTGTCCCGTCCGGCCGCGCGACGCAGCGGCGCGTTTCAGCCGCGCGACGCGACCGGCCGAGCCGCCTTCCGGTCCGCCGGCCGCCGGACGGCCCGCAGCCCGAGGAAGACCAGCAGCGCGAGCGGCGAGAGCAGGATCGCGAGGACCAGCAGCGGGCCCGTCAGCCAGGGGGAGAACCCGAGCCTCCGGCTCTGGAGGAACATCCACTGGCCGACCAGCAGGTCCCACGCGATCACATGGGCCCAGACGGCCGCGGCGCCGTTCGGCAGCGTCATCAGCTCCTGGAAGCCGGTGAGGTCGGGCCCGGTCACCGTCGCCCAGACCTCCGGGAAGACCGGCGCGATGAGGACGGCGTACAGCACGGCGACCGGCACGGCGGTCAGCGGTGACGAGACGATCCGGGTGGTGACGGACCAGGTCGGAGCGAAGATCATCAGCAGCCAGAACGGGACGGCCAGGATGAACGTGAGGTCGAAGAAGGTGCCGGCGCCGGTCATGCGGTGAACTCCTTGCTGCGGGAGGACGGTGCGGATTCCTGCTGTACGGGGGTGGGCGCGGGCGGCGGCCGTAGTGCCGCCCCTGTCCCGGCGGCCACCGCCACCAGAAGGACGCCGGCGGCGATGAGCGTCGCCGCGTCCGGGCGGATCAAGGGCTGACCTCGGAGCGCCTGCCAGGTGGTCAGCGCGACCAGGCCCGCGTGACCCGCCGTCACCACCCGCACCAGACGCAGCCGCAGCGCGGCATCGCTCAGCCGGGCGATCCGGGGCGCGAGCAGCACCAGAGCGATCAGGAAGAGTGGGATCAGCTGGAGCGCGTGCATGCCCACGAAGTGCGGAATCCGCAGATCGCCGCCGGTCGTGGACCAGCCGGTCAGCGGCATCGAAGGGCCGCCGTCCGGCACGCCGACGGAGTGGGCTCCGGTCACGTCGGCACTTTGCGTGCCGCCGGCCCGCTGCTCCGCGCCGGGCAGCGTCATCAGGAAGCCGATCCCCGCACCCGCCAGCGCGATCACGACACCGCCACGGATCGCCCAGGCGGTCGCCCGGTCCGCGAACCGGGTGCGCAGCAGCAGGAGACCGATCACCAGGGTGGCCGCCCACAGCACGATGATCGTGATCCCCATCACCGTGAACAGGGCCTGGTCGAACGGTGTCTCGCCGTTGAAGTGGCTCCGCTTCCCGCGGATGACCTGCCCGGTGATGATCGCCATCTCGACGAGGCTCGTGAGGACGACCACGTTCCCCGCCCACCAGCCGGTCCTGCGCCCCCAGGTCGACTGCGCGAGCATCCAGGCCAGGGTCAGGCCGTAGATGGTGAAGGACAGGTAGAACTTGAACGGCTTCGCCCAGATCGGAGAGTCCACCAGGACCCGGTCGTCGACCACGAGGCCCACGGCGGACAGGACGGCTCCGATTGCCATCACGGCGGAGAAGACGACTAACGGACGATGCCAGGAACGCCATGACGGCATGAGAGACCCCCTGGAATGGCTATATGGATAGTGGCACTTGCCGCTATCCAGTAGGGGAACTATCTATGATGGCGCTCTGATCTGGCAAGGGCGGAAAGGCGAACACGCGGTGCGCATCGGTGAATTGAGTCGCAGGTCCGGGGTGCCGGTGCCGACGATCAAGTACTACGTACGGGAACGGCTCCTGCCGCCGGGAGAGCTGACCAGCCCCAACCAGGCGGCTTACGGCCCCGGCCATGAGCGTCGCCTGCGCCTGATCCGGGTCCTGTTGGAGGTGGGTGGCCTCTCGCTGGCGTCCATCGGCGAGGTCCTGGAGGCCGCGGACGACCCGGCGCAGCCGGTGATCAAGGTGCTCGGCGCGGCGGCGAACGGGGTCGCGCCGCTGGAGGAGGGCGAGAGTGGTCCGGAGCTTGAGCGGGCCCGGGACGATGTGGCCGAGCTGCTCGGGCGGCGCGGCTGGCAGGTCAGCGAGGGGACGACGGCCGCCGAGTCGCTGGCCGGGGTGATCGCGGCGCTGCGACGGGTCGGGCACGGCGGCGTGGTCGACCTGCTGGAGGTCTACGCCGACGCGGCCGAGTCAGTCGCCCGCGCCGACCTCGACTACGTCCAGCGCCGGGTGGCCCGCGAGGAGCTGGTGGAGAGCGTCGTCGTCGGGACGGTGCTGGGCGAGGCCATGTTCGGCGCGCTGCGCAGGCTCGCCCATGAGGACGTCTCGGTCCAGCGCTACGAGTCGCGGGTGGCCGGCGGAGGTGCTCCTCCGGACGCCTGACGTCGTACCGCGACCGGTGGGGCAGCCCCGCGGACACGCGCGGACCCCGCCCGCCGAGGACGGCGGACGGGGTCCGGTGCGGTTTTGACGGAAGGCTTCACGCGGCCGCTGCCGGACCCTCCTGCTCGCGCTCCACCTGCTCGTTCCACTCGCGCTTGACCGCGCGCCAGGCGTCGTCGTTCTGGCCGAGGCGCCAGTAGCCGGAGATCGACAGCTGGGCGAGCGGGATCTGCCGCTCCACCCGCAGATAGCGGCGGATCTCCTTCACGAAGGCCGCCTCGCCGTGCACGAACGCCTGCACCTCGCCCTCGGGGAAGTCCAGACCCTTCACGGCGGCGGTCAGCAGCTCGCCGACGGGCCGGTCGCCGCGATGCAGCCAGGTGACCTCCACGCCGTCGGGCGTCACGATCTTCTGCTCCTCGGAGGCGTCCGGCACCTCGACGAAGGCGTGCACCAAGGCGCCGGCCGGCATCTGCTCCAGCGAGGCGGCGATGGCCGGCAGCGCGCTCTCGTCGCCGGCCAGGAGGTGCCAGCCGGCCGAGGCCTGCGGTCCGTAACCGCCGCCGGGGCCGAGGAAGGTGACCTGCTCGCCGACCTGGGCGCGCTGCGCCCACGGGCCCGCGAGGCCCTCGTCGCCGTGGACGACGAAGTCGACGGCCATCTCCCGGGCGACCGGGTCCCACGAGCGGATCGTGTACGTACGCGTGGTGGGCCACAGCTCGCGCGGGTGGCTCTCACGGATGGCGGCGATGTCGAACGGGTGCGCGTAGTCGGCGCCCTCCGGCGCGAAGCACAGCTTGATGTAGTGGTCGGTGAAGCCGTCCAGGGAGAAGGCGGCGAGCCCCTCGCCGCCGAGGACCACGCGCACCATGTGCGGAGTGATCTGCTCGGTGCGCACGACCTGCGCCCCCTGGGCCTTGGGTCCTTGCCGGGCCGGCCGCTCTGCCACGAGGTACTCCCTGGGTTGTGACGTACGGGCGCGCTCGTCGGTGGACGGATGCGCTCAGCGTACGTATCGGCGCTCGGGGCCGGACACCTCCGGCCCCGATAACTTAGGTATGCCTAAGTTAACACCTCAGGCCTGGAGCGTGGTGAGGAGCCGCTGAAGCGCTCCGCCCAGCCCCCACTGCTCGGCAAGCGCTTCCAGCGCGGCCGGGTCGCGCGGCTCGCGCGGCAGCGCCGGGTCGAAGTCGGGCAGCGGCACGTCCTGGGCCACCCGCACGACCTTCGGCGCGACCGCCACATAGTCCCGCGCCTCGTCCAGCCGCTTGCGCTGCGAGGGCGTGAGCTTCGCCTTCGGGTCGTCCACCGCGGCCATGATTCCGGCCAGATCTCCGTACGCGTCCAGCAGCTTGGCCGCCGTCTTCTCGCCGATGCCGGGCACGCCCGGGAGGCCGTCGCTCGGGTCGCCGCGCAGCAGGGCCAGGTCCACATAGCCCGGCCCGTCCACCCCGTACTTCTCGCGGAGCCATGCCTCGTCGGTCAGCTGGAGCGTGCCGACGCCCTTGAGCGGATAGAGCACCCGCACCTGCCGGGCGTCGTCGACCAGCTGATAGAGGTCGCGGTCGCCGGTCACGATGTCCACCGGGCCGCTCGCGCGGGCGGTGAGCGTACCGATCACGTCGTCCGCCTCGTACGGCGTGACGCCGATCCGGGCGATGCCGAGCGCGGCCAGCACGTCCTCGATGATCGGGACCTGCGGTGAGAGCGTGTCCGGGATCTCCTCCTCGTCGGTCTGCCCGGCGGGCGTCTCCTCGGCGACCCGGTGCGCCTTGTACGTCGGGATCAGGTCCACCCGCCACTGCGGGCGCCAGTCGTTGTCCCAGCAGGCGACCAGCTCGTCCGGCCGGTGGTCCTGTACCAGGCGGGCGATGAAGTCGAGGAGTCCGCGCGCGGCGTTGACCGGGGTCCCGTCCGGTGCGCGCACCGAGTCGGGGACGCCGAAATAGGCGCGGAAGTAGAGAGAAGCGGTGTCGAGGAGCATCAGGCGTCGCGTCACGGAACCGATGATGCCCCACGCCACTGACAGTCGCCGCCGATGGCTCCCGGTCACTGACGGGTACTCCTGTCATGACCTGGAACACACTTCCGTTTGGTCTGTGTAAGTACGGGCAGGCGCGCCACCGGAGCGAACCACGTCGCATTTTCAACTAATGCATGTGCCATGCGGGCCGAAACCGCACCGCTCCACGGTCTGCCGGCGGGGGTGGCAGACCGTTTTTCAGTTCAACCCGTGAGGTGTATGTGTCCAGGCTGCAAGCCGAGAACTTGTACAAAGTGTTCGGCCGACGACCCGATGAAGCCGTCCGGAAGCTGGAGGGCGGCGCGGACCGCGACGAACTCCGCGCCGACGGAACGACCGCAGCGGTGATCGACGCCTCCTTCACGGTGGAGCCGGGCCAGATCTTCGTCGTGATGGGCCTGTCCGGCTCGGGCAAGTCCACGCTGCTCCGGATGCTCAACGGGCTGCTCGAACCCACCGCCGGACGCGTGCTCTTCGACGACCAGGACCTCACCGCCCTGAGTCCCCGCGAGCTGCGCCGTGTGCGCTCCTCCAAGATCAGCATGGTCTTCCAGCACTTCGCGCTCTTCCCCCACCGGAGCGTCCTGGACAACGCGGCGTACGGCCTTGAGGTCCAGGGTGTACCTCGTTCCGAGCGGATCAGGCGTGCCACCGAGGCGCTGGAGCTGACCGGCCTCGCCGGCTGGGAGAACTCCTGGCCCGATGAGCTCTCCGGCGGTATGCAGCAGCGCGTCGGCCTCGCCCGCGCCCTGGCCACCGACGCCGACCTGCTCCTCATGGACGAGTCCTTCAGCGCGCTCGACCCGCTGATCCGGCGCGACATGCAGGACCAGCTCCTGGAGCTCCAGAAGCGGCTGAAGAAGACCATCGTCTTCATCACCCACGACCTCAACGAGGCCATGCGCCTCGGCGACCGGATCGCTGTGATGCGCGACGGCAGGATCGTCCAGCTCGGCACCGCCGAGGACATCCTCGTCACGCCGGCCAACGACTACGTCGCCTCCTTCACCCAGGACGTCGACCGCTCCCGGGTCCTCACCGCGGGCGCCATCATGGCCGAACCGCACACCGTCATGGGCTCCACCGCGACCGACGGCACGGAGCTGCGCACCCCGCAGGACGTCCTCGCCGCGGCCCCCGCCACGGTCACGGAGTCCACGCCGATCATCGAGCTGTTCACCCCGTGCTCGCAGAGCGCGGACCCGGTGGCCGTCACCGACGCCAAAGGCAAGCTCGTCGGCGTCGTCCCCAGCTCCCGGCTGCTCGCCGTCCTCGGCGACCCGATGACGCCCACCGAGGCCCTCAAGGACTCCGTGGCACCGGACCGGACGCTCTCCGACAACGATGCCGTGAAGAAGGTGGCCGGTGTTTAGGCTCCCTCTCGGCGCATGGGTCGACTCCGCCGTCGACTGGCTCCAGAACCACCTCGCCTGGCTCTTCGACGCCATCAGCTCCCTCGTCAGCTCCATGTTCGACGGCATAGCCGCCGTCCTCTCCGCACCGCACCCGCTCCTCTTCGCCGGCATCGTCGCGATCATCGCCTGGTGGCTGCGCGGTCTGCCGGCCGGGCTCCTGGCCTTCGCCGGCTTCGCCCTCATCGACTCCGTCGAGCTGTGGGCCGAGGCGATGGACACCCTCACCCTGGTGCTCGTCGCGACCCTGGTCACGCTGCTGATCGCCGTACCGCTCGGCATCTGGGCCTCCCGGTCCAAGACCGTCAGCGCGGTGGTCCGGCCGGTCCTGGACTTCATGCAGACCATGCCCGCCATGGTCTACCTGATCCCCGGTGTCATCTTCTTCGGCGTCGGCGTGGTCCCCGGCATCATCGCCACCATCATCTTCGCGCTGCCTCCGGGCGTCCGGATGACCGAGCTCGGCATCCGCCAGGTCGACGGCGAACTCGTCGAGGCGGCCGAGGCCTTCGGCACCACCTCGCGCAACACCCTGCTCCGCATCCAGCTGCCGCTCGCGCTGCCCACGATCATGGCGGGCATCAACCAGGTCATCATGCTGGGCCTGTCCATGGTCGTCATCGCGGGCATGGTCGGCGGCGGCGGCCTCGGTGGCTCCGTCTACCGCGCCATCGGCAACATCGACGTCGGCCTCGGCTTCGAGGCGGGCATCTCGATCGTCATCCTCGCCATGTACCTGGACCGGATGACCGGCGCGCTCGGCCGCGAGGTCTCCCCGCTCGGCCGCCGCGCCGCCGCCAAGGCGCAGGCGTCGGTCGAGGGCTGGAAGATCTGGGCCTACCGCCCGCAGCCCGTCGTCGCGGTCGCCGGCATCGTGGCCCTCGCGCTCGTCGCGGGCGGCATGGGCATCTTCGGCGGCTCGGCCAAGAACACCGCCTCCGGCGCGGACGCGCAGGTCGGCGACGGCAAGAAGATCTCCATCGGCTACATCCCGTGGGACGAGGGCATCGCCTCCACCTTCCTCTGGAAGGAGATGCTGGAGCAGCGCGGCTACGAGGTCGACGTCAAGCAGTACGAGGCCGGTTCGCTCTACACCGGTATGGCCAACGGCCAGATCGACTTCCAGACCGACTCCTGGCTCCCGACCACCCACGCCAGCTACTGGGAGAAGTACCAGGACCGCCTTGAGGACATGGGCCCCTGGTACGCGCCGACCTCGCTGGAGCTCGCGGTCCCGGCGTACATGAAGGACATCCGGTCCATGGAGGACCTGAAGGGACGGGCCTCCGAGTTCAAGGGCCGGATCGTCGGCATCGAGCCGAGCGCCGGTGAGATGGGCCTGCTCAAGGACAAGCTGCTGCCGGGCTACGGCCTGGACAAGGAGTACAAGCTCATCGACGGCTCCACGCCGTCCATGCTGGCCGAGCTGAAGCGCGCGTACGCCAAGAAGGAACCGATCGTCGTTCCGCTCTGGTCGCCGCACTGGGCGTACAACGACTTCGACCTCACCAAGCTCAAGGACCCCAAGGGCCTCTGGGGCAAAGGTGACGGCATCCACACTCTGGCGCGCAAGGGCTTCACCGAGGAGAACCCCACGGTCGCCAAGTGGCTCAAGGACTTCAAGATGAGCGAGAAGCAGCTCACCAGCCTTGAGGCCGAGATCCAGAAGGCCGGCTCCGGCAAGGAGCAGGACGCCGTCCGCACCTGGCTGAAGGACAACCCGGGCGTCGCCGACACGTGGTCGCCCGCACCGAAGGACGCCCAGGCGGCCGGCGGAGACGACGAGCGCAAGCGCCCGGTCGAGGTCGCCTGGTTCCCGTGGGAGGAGGACATCGCCGCCACGTACCTGTGGAAGGCGGTCCTGGAGGAGCGCGGCTACAAGATCAACCTCAAGCAGTTCGAGGTCGGCCCGATGTACGCCGCCATGTCGCGCGGCCAGATCGACGTGCAGTTCGACGGCTGGCTGCCGTACACCCAGAAGAATTACTGGGACAAGTACGGCGACAAGCTGAGCAACCTCGGCTCCTGGTACGGACCGACCTCCATCGAGGTCGCCGTTCCCGACTACGTCAAGGACGTCAAGACGCTCGACGACCTCAAGGGCAAGGGCGGCGACTTCAAGGGCCGGATCGTCGGCATCGAGCCCGGGACCGCCACCATGGAGAACCTCAAGACGAACGTCCTGCCGCAGTACGGCCTGGACAAGGAGTACAAGGTCGTCGACTCCTCCACGCCCGGCATGCTCGCCGAGCTGAAGCGCGCGTACGCCAGGAAGGAGCCGGTCGCCGTCCTCCTCTGGACCCCGCACTGGGCGTACAACGAGTACGGCATGACCAAGCTCAAGGACCCGAAGAAGGCGTTCGGTGACGGCGACCGGCTGCACACCATCGCCTCCAAGGAGTTCCCGAAGCAGTACCCGCAGCTGACCAAGTGGTTCAAGGACTTCGAGCTGAGCGAGAAGCAGCTCGGCGGCCTGGAGAACGAGATCCAGAAGCGCGGCGCGGGCCATGAGGAGGAAGCCGTGAAGGCATGGATGGGCGAAAATCCGGGCATCGCGGACACCATGGCGCCTCAGTAGGGGTCCGGAGCAAGAAAAGCGCAGGTGAAGGGGTGGGTGCCGCCGTCGGGCGGGGCCCACCCCTTCCGGCTGTCCGAGGGCCGATAACCGGACGTCTCGCGCAACCATGTGCGTAAGGTGCTGGCAGCCGGGAGGATGGCTGAGGCGGGAGGGAGCCGTTCATGGACGACAAGGACACACCGCGGGTCGGTGCCGCGGTCCGCCGTCGGCGCCGCACCCTGGGCCTCACGCTGGCCGCGGTCGCCGAGCGCAGCGGGCTCTCCGTGCCCTTCCTCAGCCAGATCGAGAACGAGCGCGCCCGCCCCAGCGCCCGCTCCCTCGACCGGGTCGCCGAGGCGCTGGAGACCACCACCTCACGGCTCCGGGCCGCCGCCGACTCGGCGCGCGCGGTCGATGTCGTACGAGGTGAGGAAGGCGACGGCGTACGCCGGGTGGTGCGCGGCCGCCACCAGCTCAGCGCCCTGGAGTTCACCGGCGAGCAGGACCTCGGGCGCGAGTTCCAGCACCGCAACGACGAGCTGATGTACGTCGTCCAAGGTGCCGCCGAGGTCGAGGCGGAGGGCCAGGCATACCGGCTGGAGCGCGGTGACACGCTGTTCCTCTCCGGCGGCGTACGGCACCGCTGGCGCGCCACCCTGCCCGGCACCCGGCTCCTGCTGGTCGCGGTCGCGGAGCACATCGACGCGACGTACGACTCGCGCCGCTGAGAGCCGGGGGAGTGGTGGTGGTGCCGATGCGTGTCGTCTCCCTGGTGCCGTCCCTCACCGAGGCCGTCGCCGTCACCGCTCCCGGGCTGCTCGTCGGCGTCACCGACTGGTGCACGCACCCCGCCGACCTCACCGCCGCGAGGATCGGCGGTACGAAGAACCCGGACGTGGCCGCCATCGCGGCCCTCGCGCCGGACCTCGTGATCGCCAACGAGGAGGAGAACCGCGCTCCCGACCTCGCCGCGCTCCGGGACGCCGGACTCGATGTCCTCGTCACCGAGATCCGCACGCTGGACCAGGCCTTCACCGAGCTAGACCGGGTCCTCACCTCCGGCTGCGGCCTGACCCGCCCACGCTGGCTCGACGAGGCCGAGGAGGCCTGGACCGCGCTGCCCGCGCCCTCCGCGAGCCCGCGTCCGGCCGTCGTGCCGATCTGGCGCAGGCCCTGGATGGTGCTCGGCCGCGACACCTTCGCCGGTGACCTGCTGGCCCGCCTGGGGGTGCGCAACGTGTACGCGGACCACGCCGAGCGCTACCCGCGCATCCCGCTCGACCAGCTGAACGCGTCCGGCGCCGAGCTGGTGGTCCTGCCGGACGAGCCGTACCGCTTCACCGCCGACGACGGCCCCGAGGCCTTCCCCGCCCTGCCCGCCGCCCTCGTCGACGGCCGTCTGCTCACCTGGTACGGGCCGTCACTGCTGCGGGCCGCCCAGGAGCTGCCGTCAGCGCTCCGCTGACCACCCCGCGTACGGTCCGCGTACCGGCGGCCAGCCACGCCGCCACCAGGAACACGTACAGCGCCACGGCCAGCCAGGTCAGCGCGTCCAGACCGGTGTGCCGGGCCAGACCGGCCGCGCCCGTCACACACGTCCCTACAGGGAACGTGAACGCCCACCACGTCATCGCGAACCCCATACCGTCACGCGTCGCCCTGACGACCATCGCCGCGGCCAGCACCAGCCACAACAGCGCGAACCCCATCACCGGCACTCCATAGAGCACCGCGAACGCGCCGAACGCCGAGGCATAGGGCCCCGCCACCGCGCCAGGAGCCACGTCGGCCAGCTGGTTGACGGCGGTCGTCGACTGGCCCAGCGGTCCCAGCACCAGAAAGAGCGTCGGCGTCAGCACGAGCGGCAGCGGACCGTGGTGGACGAGCCGGGAGAAGACCAGCGGCAGCACCACCAGCGTGGCCAGCAAGGAGAGCCCGAACATGGCGTAACAGGCCAGCAGCAGCGCCTCGCGCCCCTGTCCGGCCGCCACGTGCGGCACCAGCAGCGCCCCTTGCGAGGCCGAGACCATCGGAGCGACCAGCGGCAGCAGCCAGACCGGCGACGCGGCGCCGGGCGCCGGACGGTGGCGTACGACCATCAGATACGGGACCACGACGGCGGCCACCACACCGATCACCGTCCCCGCGACGAACAGCACCACGTCCACCGCCAGCGCCGCCCGTACACCGACGACATCCGCGCCGACCGTCAGCGTGGCCCCGCCGACCGCCAGCAGCGCCATGGAGAGGCAGCCGTAGAACGGCGCGACGGCCGGGTCCAGGAGGTGTGCGCGGGCCTGGTCGCGGTGGTGGAGCCAGTGGCCGGCCCGCGCGGCGAGGACGGCGGCGAGCAGCAAGGCCGACAGCGCCCACACCACCGTGCACGCGCCGCGCAGACCGGGCACGTCCACCGGGAGCGCCGCTCCGGCGCTCGCCACGATCGCGGTGCCCATGACGCTCGCGTACCAGTTCGGGCCGATGTGCCGCAGGGACGGCAGCCGCCGCACGACCGGCCGCGTTTCCGTCCACGAGTCGCGGTGGAGGAGCGGTCCGGCGGTCCGGGTCTGCGGAAAGATGGCCATGCCACGATTCTTGGCGCACCTGCCTTCGCCCACCAGGGACTCCGTTCCTATGAGGTCATAAGCTGGCTTTATGCCCAGCGACGACCATGCCCACCGCGCCCCGCTCTCCCACCGGGTTCCCGACCTCGGCGCGCTGGAACTGCTGCTCGCCGTCGCCCGCCACGGCAGCCTCGGCCGGGCCGCCAAGGACGTCGGCATCAGCCAGCCCGCCGCCTCCAGCCGCATCCGCTCCATGGAACGGCAGCTCGGCGTGGCCCTGCTCGACCGCTCACCGCGCGGCTCCCGGCTCACCGACGCGGGCGCGCTCGTCACCGACTGGGCGCGCCGGGTCGTGGAGGCCGCCGAGGCGTTCGACGCGGGAGCGCAGGCGCTCCGCGACCGGCGGGACTCCCGGCTGCGGGTCGCGGCCAGCATGACGATCGCCGAGTACCTGCTGCCCGGCTGGCTCATCGCGCTGCGCGCCGAGCGCCCGGACACCGCCGTCTCGCTCCTCGTCGGCAACTCGGCGGACGTGGCCCGCCGCCTGGTCACCGGCGAGGCCGACCTGGGCTTCGTGGAGGGCCTGTCGATACCGGAGGGCCTGGACGGCACCGTCATCGCCCACGACCGCCTGGTCGTCGTGGTCGCCCCGAGCCACGCCTGGGCCCGCCGCCGCACTCCGCTGCTCCCGGACGAGCTGGCGGCCACTCCGCTGATCCTCCGCGAGCGCGGCTCCGGAACCCGGCAGGTCCTGGACGCCGCTCTCGCCGTCCACGGCGGCCTCGCCCAGCCGCTGCTTGAGCTCTCCTCGACGACCGCCGTGAAAGGCGCGGCGGAGAGCGGTGCCGGGCCGTGCGTCCTGAGCGAACTGGCCCTCGGCGAGGAGCTGTCGGCCCGCCGCCTGGTCAAGATCCCGGTCGCGAACGTACGGCTGCGCCGCCAGCTGCGGGCCGTCTGGCCGGCGGGCCACCGTCCGACCGGACCGGCCCGCGACCTGCTCTCCCGCACCGGCCGGGACGCGGCGGGCTCCGTACCGTAACCGCTTCGAACACGTTGTGAACGCCGCCTAGAGTGGCTCCATGAGCTTCGCGACGCCGCCCGGCTGGTACCCGGACGCCGGGACACCCGGCACCGACCGCTGGTGGGACGGCACGGCCTGGACCGCGCACACCCGCCCGTCCGCCGCCGTCGCACCGCACGATCCGGCGCACCAGCCGTACGTGCCTCAGGCGTTCGGCCCTCCGGTCCCGCCCGCGCCTCCGGTCCCGCGAGGCGGCAGCCGTACGCGCGTCCTCGCCATCGCGCTCTCCGGCCTGCTGGTCCTGGGCGCGGCCGTCACCGCCGCCGTGCTGCTGGGCCCCGACGACAGCGGTACGCGAGCGGCCCCGGGACTTACCGCCTCCGACCCGGTTCCCTCCGCACCCGCCGCCTCCGCCACGCCCTCGCCGCAGGCCGGCCAGGACGGCGACCCCGGCGTCCTGGCCGACCAGCTCAACGGCATCACACTGGCGGTGCCCGACGGCTGGGAGAAGGCGAAGAACACCTCCGACGACGCTCCCACCATCCGTACCGCCGTCTCCTACGACTGTCCCGGCACCTCCGCCTCCTTCTGCTACCGAGGCACGGTCTCGACCCGATCCGCCCGGGCCGGCCGGACCGACCCCAAGGCCATCGCGGAGGCCGACATCACCACCGCCGCCGACAAGGCCTACGAGGAGGACGTCCTAGGCCGGCGCACCCACGGCGGCATCACGTCCCACCGGGTGCTCAAGGCGCAGCCGGTGGCGGTCGCCGGTCGGGCCGGATACCTGGTGCGCTGGCGCGTCGCCACCGGGAAGGGCCCCGGCGGCGTGGTGCAGTCCGTGGCCTTCCCGTCGACGGTCGGCAGCGAGACGCCGGTGATCGTCCGGCTCGCCTTCGACGCGGACCGGCCGGAGCTGCCGGTCTCGCTGATGGACACGATCACGCGGTCCATCCGGCCGATCGGGGACAGTGCGACGAGCGGCGGCGTGGGCGCGTCGATCGGCCCCTGAGCCCTCTCAGCTTCTACGCGTCCGAGCTCAGAGGAAGGTCTTCCCTTCGCCCCGGTACGTCGGAACGGTCGCCGTGATCCGGTCGCCCTCGACCAGTCGCAGCGCGTCGAACCGTTCGCACAGCTCACCGGCCTTGGCATGCCGGAACCAGACCTTGTCACCGATCAGCAGATCGTCGGCAGGCGAGCCGAGCAGCGGCGTCTGGACCTCGCCGGCGCCTTCCTGCGGGTCGTAGCGCAGCCCCTCCGGCAGGTACGGAACCGGCGACCGGTCCGCTCCGGCGGCACCGGAGGCCGGATAGCCGCCGCCGAGCACCGTCACCACGCCCACGCCGGGCCGGCGCACCACGGGCTGCGCGAACAGGGCCGCCGGACGGGCGGAGAACGAGGTGTAGTTGTCGAAGAGGCGCGGCACGTACAGTCCGGAACCCGCCGCGATCTCCGTCACCGCGGCCTCGGCCGCCGTGTGCTGCACGCTGCCGGTGCCGCCGCCGTTGACGAACTCCAGCTCCGGCGCGACCGCGCGCACGGCCCGCACCACCTCCGCGCGCCGGGCCGCCAGCTCCTTGCGGGCCGTGGCCTGCATCAGCCGGATCGCCCGTGACCGCAGCGGCCGTCCCGCCAGTGAGTCACCGACCCCGGCGACATGACCCTCGTACGCCATCAGCCCCACCAGCCGGAACCCCGGCCTGCGCGCCACCGAGCGGGCCAGCTCGGCCAGTTGGGCGGGGGAGCGGAGCGGTGAACGGAGCGCACCGATCCTGATCCGGCCGCCCAGCAGCCGGAGCGAGGTGTCCAGCTCCAGGCAGACCCGGATCTCCTCCTGCCCGCCGGCCCGGGAGGCGTCGATCAGCTCCAGCTGGGCATGGTCGTCCACCATCACCGTCACGGCCGCGGCCAGCTTGGGATCGGCGGCCAGCTCGGCGAAGGCGGCCCGGTCGGCGGACGGATACGCCAGCAGTACGTCGTCGAACCCGGCCCGCGCCAGCCAGAGCGACTCCGCCAGCGTGAACGACATGATCCCGGCGAACCCGGGCCGCGCGAGCACCCGCTCCAGCAGAGCCCGGCACCGCACGGACTTGCTCGCGACCCGGATCGGTTTCCCGCCCGCTCTGGCCACCAGATCGTCGGCGTTGTCGTCGAAGGCGTCCAGATCGACGATCGCGAGCGGGGTGTCGAGATGGGCGGTGGCCCGGTTGTACCGGGTCCGGTCAGCGGCGCGGGCAGTCATGGCCGCAGCTTGCCAGAGAGCCGCTACGGCTGGGTAGGGGACGTTCGGTGCAGATCCGCCGAGGCCGGACGTCCCGTTCCCCGCCGTACGCCCGCAGCCCGTAGAGTGACGGGCACGCGAGCACCAACGCGCCTGGCGGTGGCGGTGATCCGTGGTCGGTACGGGGACGTGAACCAGGGGGCCGGATGAGTACCGAAGCGCAACGCGCTCCCGTGCCACCGCGCCCGACGGCCCCACCGGCTCCGGTGGTCCCGCCGCGCCCTTCACCGGCCCCTCGCCCTCCGGAAGCGCAGCAGGCTCCAAACGCCCCGCAGGCTCCAGGGACCTCTTCCGCCCCACCGGCCCCCGCAGCCCCCGGGACACCCCCCGCCACCCCCTACCCCGCCCACCCCGGTCCGCCGCCCGCCTTCACCACCCGGCGCAGGCCGGCAGGGGCCGTCGACCTCACACCGGCGCCGGGAGCCGCTCCGCAGCCGCCGCCTCCGTCCGCGTACCGCGTACCGGACCGCTACGGCTATCCCGAGACACCCGTGGAGACCACCACCCGGCTCCGGCCCGTCCCGTCGGCCCTGCAGCGGTGGCGTACGGCGACCGCCGCCGCCTGCGTCGTCCTCGGGCTCGGGCTGATCGGCGGGGCCGCCACCGGGGCCTGGCTGACCGGCGACTCCTCCGCCGAGCCCACCCGGACCGCGTACACCGAAGGCCGTACCGTCTGGCACAGCGTCCCCGTCGACACGCTCTTCCCTCGCACCCTCAAGGGCACCGGAGCCGGGCCCGGCTCCACGAACCGCACCTGGACCCGGCTCTCCGTCGCTCCGGACAGCGACTGTTCCCAGGGACTCGACCCGCTGCTGCGCACCACCCTCCGGTCCGTCGGCTGCGAGCGGATGGTGCGGGCCACCTACACCGACTCGACCCGCTCCGCCGTCACCACCGTCGGCATGGTCGTCACCGAGGCCGACGCGGCCGGGATGCAGGCCCTGAACAACCGGTTCGCCGAGCAGAAGCTCGCCGCCCGCAAGGACCTGATGCCGCGTACGTACGCTCCCGAAGGCACCATCGCCGCCGGATTCGGCGACCGGCAGCGCGCCAGCTGGACCGTCCGGCCGCTCACCGAGATCCCGGTCGTCGTCTTCGCCGTCTCCGGCTTCGCCGACGCGCGTACCGTCGCCGAGCCGCAGCCCGCCGACGCGGCGACGGGGACGCCCGCCACCACGGACATCGCCCAGGCCGGCCTCGGCCACGAGGCGAAGGGCATCGCGGACCGGGTCGAGCGAGGGCTGCGCACGACCGTCGCCGATCTCGTGGAGCCGCCCGCATGACCCGACGACGACCCCCCTGCGTCCTCGCCGCGGTCTGCGCCGCCGCCGTCCTCACGCTCACCCCCGCGGCCCCCGCCCACGCCGACGCCATCCGCGACCAGCAGTGGGCCCTCGCCGCCCTGCACACCGACCGCGCCTGGCAGACGACGAAGGGCGCGGGCGTCACCGTCGCCGTCCTGGACACCGGCGTCGACGGTTCCCACCCCGACCTCGTGGACCAGGTGCTCCCCGGCAAGGACCTCGTCGGCTTCGGCGCCTCGGAGGGCGACTCCTCCTGGGCCCTGCACGGCACCGCGATGGCCGGCATCATCGCCGGACACGGCAACGGTCCCGGTCGCACCGACGGCGTCCTCGGCATCGCACCCGAGGTCAAGATCCTGCCGGTCCGCGTCATCCTGGAATCCAAGGACCCGGCCCGCGCCGAGGCCCGCAAGACCCGTGGCACCGCGCTCGCCCAAGGCATCCGCTGGGCCGCCGACAACGGCGCCGACGTCATCAACCTCTCCCTCGGCGACGACAGCGAGTCCGCCCATCCGGACCCGGGCGAGGACTCCGCCATCCAGTACGCCCTCTCCAAAGGCATCTCCGTGGTCGCCTCGGCCGGCAACGGCGGCGAGAAGGGCGACAGGATCTCCTACCCGGCCGCCTATCCGGGCGTGATCGCGGTCGCCGCCGTCGACGAGTACGGCACTCACGCCGCCTTCTCCACCCGCCGCTGGTACGCCACCGTCAGCGCGCCGGGCGTGGACATCGTCGTCGCCAATCCGGACGGCCACTACTACATCGAGTGGGGTACGTCGGCGGCCGCCGCGTTCGTCTCCGGCGCCGTCGCCCTGGTCCGCGCCGCCCATCCCGGCCTCGACCCCGCCCAGATCAAGAAGCTCCTCGCCGACACCGCCCGCGACGCACCGGCCGAGGGCCGCGACGACGCCCGGGGCTACGGGATCGTCGATCCGGCGGAGGCCATCGAGGCGGGTTCCCGGCTCCGTCCCGGTGACGTCAGCGCCCAGGCCGCCACGGCGGGCCACCGCAAGAAGTACTTCGGCCCCGGCCCGACCCCGCCGCCCGCCGCGGACGACCCGGTCAACTGGGCTGCCCCGCTTGCCGGCGGCCTCGGCGCGGCCCTGCTGGCGGCGGCCGTCATCCTGTGGCGCGGCCGCAACGCCCCGGGCCGCCGCTGAACCCCAGGCTCAAGGGCCACGCCTCCAGGCACTACCCTCGACCCGTGGCGCTCAAGAACATCCCGGACTCCGGTTTCTCCGACGACGACGGCTCGGCCTCTCCCGCTCTGACCAGCGCACTCGACGCCTGGTCGCGTGACCGGAGTGCCGTCGGCCCGGTCCTGGCGGCGCTCCGTGAGGCCCGCCTCCTGGTCCCCGTGGTCGCCGTCCTCGGTGAGGTGGAGGAGGACGAGAAGGGGCTGCGGCGCGAGAAGACCAGCGACATGGCCGTGCCCACGCTCCAGGCCGGCGACCGGCGCGCGCTGCCCGCCTTCACCTCGACCGACTCGCTGGCCCGCTGGGACCCCGAGGCCCGCCCCGCCGCCGTACCGCTGCACCAGGCCCTCCAGGCCGCCGCGCACGAGAAGGCCGACACCGTGGTGCTGGACCTCGCCGGGCCCGTCGCCTTCGAGCTGAGCGGCCAGGCGCTGCTGGCGCTGGCGGAGAACCGCACCAGCACCGACCCGCTGCAGGACCCCGCGGTGATCGAGGCCGTACGGGAGGCCGCCGCCGCCGAACCCGCCGTGCTCCGCGCCCACCTCGGCCCGGGCCGGGCGGATGGCACCCTCGCTCTGGTCCTCGCCCCGGACGCGGTCCCCGCCGAGGCGGCCCGCCGGGTGGCCGAGGCGCTCTCCGGCAGCGAGGTGCTCCGGGCCCGGCTGGTCGGCGGGCTGGACCTGGCGCTGCTGCCGGCCGGAGCCGACGCACCGGGAGAGCCGCTGTTCCGCCGCTGAGGCCGTACACGCGTGAACCCGCCGCCCCGGTGAGGGGAAGGCGGGCTCACGTACGTACGGAAAAAGGTGTCTAGCCGTAGACCGGGCCCGTGTACTTCTCGCCGGGGCCCTGGCCCGGCTCGTCCGGTACCAGCGAGGCCTCGCGGAAGGCGAGCTGGAGCGACTTGAGGCCGTCGCGCAGCGGTGAGGCGTGGAAGGTGCTGATCTCCGTGGTGGAGGCGTCCAGCAGTCCGGCCAGCGCGTGGACCAGCTTGCGGGCCTCGTCCAGGTCCTTGTGGTCCTCGCCCTCCTCCGTGAGGCCGAGCTTCACCGCCGCCGCGCTCATCAGGTTGACGGCGACCGTCACGATCACCTCGACGGCCGGGACCTCCGCGATGTCGCGGGCCATGGCGTCGAAGCCGGGGTTCTCACTGCTGGTGGGGGTCGCGTCGCTCATGCCCACACGATAAGGCCCGGCATCGGCGGCCCCGCCGCCGGGAGCCCGGAGGACGCACGATTAGCGCCCTCGGGACCGGGCTGCTAACCTTGTGTAACGACCGGCCGGACACCTATGTGCCCGGCCCACAAGTGGAGGCTCCGATCTCCCACCTGACCGTCCTCACGGATGGCGGGTCACCGGTCAGGCGGTCCCCATCGTTCCGTACGGACGATGGAGCCGCTCGATGCGCCCCGCGGTTGACCGCGGCGGTGCTCCGGTAGTTCATGGAGCCCCGCCTGTGTCCCGTCCGGGGCATTTTTGCCGTTCCGGCTCGGTTGGTCTTGAGACACACACGTAACGCGGCTGTCCGCCAGGCGGTCGCGTGGTGCTACCGAGGAGGATCCATCAGCGCCGAGCCCCGCATCAACGACCGGATTCGCGTTCCCGAGGTCCGACTTGTCGGTCCCAGTGGCGAGCAGGTCGGGATTGTTCCGCTTGCCAAGGCCCTGGAACTCGCACAGGAGTATGACCTCGACCTGGTCGAGGTGGCGGCGACAGCCCGTCCGCCCGTGTGCAAGCTCATGGACTACGGGAAGTTCAAGTACGAGTCGGCCATGAAGGCCCGTGAGGCGCGCAAGAACCAGGCGCACACGGTCATCAAGGAGATGAAGCTCCGGCCGAAGATCGACCCGCACGACTATGACACCAAGAAGGGTCACGTCGTCCGGTTCCTCAAGCAGGGCGACAAGGTCAAGATCACGATCATGTTCCGTGGTCGTGAGCAGTCCCGCCCGGAGCTGGGCTTCCGACTGCTCCAGCGTCTCGCTTCGGACGTGGAGGACCTGGGCTTCATCGAGTCCAACCCGAAGCAGGACGGCCGGAACATGATCATGGTTCTGGGTCCGCACAAGAAGAAGACCGAAGCCATGGCCGAGGCCCGTGAGGCCCAGGCCGCCCGCAAGGCGGAGCGTCAGGGCACGACCGACGCCGCGCCCGAGGGCGACACCGCCGAGGCTCCGGCCGAAGCGGTCGAGGCTCCGGCCGAGACACCTTCCGAGGCGTGACCTTCGGGGGCTGCCATCCAGGCGCCCCCGGGTCCCCCCGGAACCCCATAGAGATCTGACGCCCCTGCAGTCCGGTGCCGAGCACCGTGAGGGGCGCCACTGACGAGGAGAGAACGGCGCGATGCCGAAGAACAAGACGCACAGCGGTGCCAGCAAGCGCTTCAAGATCACCGGCTCCGGCAAGGTGCTCCGTGAGAGGGCCGGCAAGCGCCACCTTCTCGAGCACAAGTCGTCCAAGAAGACCCGCTCGCTGACCGGCACGGTCGTCGTGGCTCCGGCCGACGCCAAGAAGATCAAGAAGCTTCTCGGCAAGTGAGGTCCGGCCCCCGGACCTTCTCCGGGGGCACGACCTCGATCACACCGGGACCAATTCGTTTCCGGGCCGTGTGAAGACACCCACGGCCCCGCTACAAGGAGTTAACTAGTGGCACGCGTCAAGCGGGCAGTCAACGCCCACAAGAAGCGCCGGGCAATCCTCGAGGCGGCCAAGGGCTACCGCGGGCAGCGTTCGCGCCTGTACCGCAAGGCCAAGGAGCAGGTCACCCACTCCCTGGTCTACAACTACAACGACCGCAAGAAGCGCAAGGGCGACTTCCGTCAGCTGTGGATCCAGCGCATCAACGCCGCTGCCCGCCAGAACGGCATGACGTACAACCGCCTCATCCAGGGTCTGAAGGCCGCCAACATCGAGGTGGACCGCAAGATCCTGGCCGAGCTCGCGGTCAACGACGCCAACGCGTTCGCCGCTCTCGTCGAGGTCGCTCAGAAGGCCCTCCCGAGCGACGTCAACGCCCCGAAGGCCGCCTGATCCAGGCGCCACCTTCCAGGTACGTGAACCGGACCCGCAGGCGCACGCCGTCTGCGGGTCCGGTGCGTTGCCGCTGAACTTCACCGCCGTCACCAGAGAGGCTCGCCGCCGACCATGGGCACCCCCGAACTGATCTCCCCGCGCTCCCCGCGCGTCGCCGCCGCCCGCCGGCTGGCCCGCCGCAACTTCCGCGGCAAGGAGCGCAGGTTCATCGCCGAGGGGCCCCAGGCCGTGCGTGAGGCCGCCGCCCACCGGGGTGGCGACGGCGAGCCGACGCTCCTCGAACTGTTCGCCACCCCGGAGGCCGCCGACCGGTACGCCGACATCGTCGATGCCGCCCACGCGGCGGGAGCACGGGTCCACCTGGCCGGTGACGACGTCCTGGCCAACGTCTCGCAGACGGTCACTCCGCAGGGCCTGATCGGCGTCTGCCGCTTCCTGGACTCGCCGTTCCAGGAGATCCTGGAGGCGAAGCCGACCCTGGTGGCCGTTCTGGCCAACGTCCGCGACCCCGGGAACGCCGGTACGGTACTGCGCTGCGCCGACGCGGCCGGCGCCGACGCGGTGGTGCTGACCGACGCCTCCGTCGACCTCTACAACCCCAAGTCCGTACGGGCGTCCGTCGGTTCGCTCTTCCACCTGCCCGTCGCCGTCGGCGTCCCCGTCGAGCACGCCGTGCAGGGCCTCCGGGACGCCGGAGTGCGCATCCTCGCCGCCGACGGGGCCGGCGACGACGACCTGGACGACGAGCTGGACGCGGGCACCATGGGCGGGCCCACCGCCTGGGTCTTCGGCAACGAGGCGTGGGGCCTGCCGGAGGAGACCCGGGCGCTCGCCGACGCCGTCGTCCGCGTCCCGATCCACGGCAAGGCGGAGAGCCTCAACCTGGCGACCGCCGCCGCCGTCTGCCTCTACGCCTCCGCCCGCGCGCAGCGTCCACGCCGCACTCCCGACGCGTAACCGCAGGCCGTCCGACGGTCCGTCACCGATCGGTCCCGGCCATTCCGCTTCCACGTCCACCGGCGCACGCCCACCGCGCGCCCCCGCAGGGTGTCGCGGGTTCACCGACGACTAGTAGGGTGACGAACTCGGGGGCCCACTGCACCGGTTCGAGAGGTGGGGATACGGGAAAATGGCTGTCGGCATGAGCTCGTCGCGACCGGCGCACACCGCCGCCGCGCGCGTGGACGGCCCCGGCATCGACCCCGACGACCTGCCCGACGGGCTCGTCGTCGCCGATGCGAACGGCCGCGTCGTCTGCTTCAACGCCGCCGCCGCCCGCATCACCGCCACCTCCGCCGCCGAGGCCCTCGGCCGGCCCCTGGAGGCGGCCCTCCCGCTGGAGGACCTCAAGGGCAAGCGCTGGTGGACGCTGACCGACCCGTACGGCGGTCTCGCCACCCGTAACGGCCAGCCCGAGCGCAACCTGCTGCTGCCCGGCGGCCGCGAGGTGCTGGTCTCCGCCCGTTACGTACGCGAGCATCCGCTCGGTCCGGTGCGCCGGATCGTCGTCTCGCTGCGCGGCACCGAGGCCCGCCGGCGTACCGAACGCAGCCACGCCGAGCTGATCGCCACCGTCGCCCATGAGCTGCGCTCCCCGCTCACCTCGGTGAAAGGGTTCACCGCCACGCTGCTGGCGAAGTGGGAGCGGTTCACCGACGACCAGAAGCGGCTGATGCTGGAGACCGTGGACGCGGACGCGGGCCGGGTCACCCGGCTCATCGCCGAGCTGCTCGACATCTCCCGGATCGACTCCGGCCGCCTGGAGCTGCGCCGCCAGCCGGTCGACATCTCCGCCGCCGTCGCCCGCCACATCCAGGCCCTCATCGCCGGTGGCCAGGCGCCTGAGCGCTTCCGGGTCCGGGCCAGGGGCCCGCTGCCGGATCTGTGGGCCGACCCGGACAAGATCGACCAGATCCTCGGCAACCTCCTGGAAAACGCGGTGCGCCACGGCGAGGGAACCGTCACCATGGAGATCGCCCCCGCACCCGCGCCGGGGACGAACGACGAGATGGGAACGGCTGTCACCGTGAGCGACGAAGGCCCCGGCATCCCCGAGGAGTCGATGGGCCGTGTCTTCACCCGCTTCTGGCGGGGAAGCAAGCGCGGCGGCACGGGCCTCGGCCTCTACATCGTCAAGGGCATCGTCGAGGCGCACGGCGGCACCATCACCGTCGGCCGGGGGCCCGGCGGCGGGGCCGAGTTCCGATTTATTCTGCCCGTGAGCATGCCCGCCTATCTGAAGTAGAGGGGTTTGCGTAGCAATCAGGCAGGGTGGTGGTGGGCGACGGGAGGGCTGAGCGGCCCACGGGCTTCTCGACCGTCCTGCGGCCTTTAGACTCGACCTTTGGCACCTTTGCGTCCAGCGGTCTCCAGCCGGGTCGCGCCACCAGCCAATCGGAAGCACGGGAAGAGATGTCGGCACCGAACAAGTCGTACGACCCAGTCGAGGTCGAGGCACTGAAACCGGAAGAGATCGAGCGCATGCGGGACGAGGCGTTCGCCGCCTTCGCCGCCGCCGGCGACCTCGACGCGCTCGCCCAGGCGAAGACCGCGCACACCGGAGGTACCTCGCCCCTGTCGCTCGCCAACCGCGAGATCGGCGCCCTGCCCCCGCAGGCCAAGGCCGAGGCGGGCAAGCGCGTGGGCCAGGCCCGTGGCGCCGTCTCCAAGGCGCTGGCCGCCCGCCAGGCCGAGCTGGAGGCCGAGCGCGACGCTCGCGTGCTCGTCGAGGAGGCCGTGGACGTCACGCTGCCCTACGACCGCGTCCCGGCCGGCGCCCGCCACCCGCTGACGACCATCATGGAGCGCGTCGCGGACGTCTTCGTGGCCATGGGCTACGAGATCGCCGAGGGCCCCGAGGTCGAGGCGGAGTGGTTCAACTTCGACGCCCTGAACTTCGTGCCCGACCACCCGGCCCGCCAGATGCAGGACACCTTCTTCGTCCAGGGCACCACGGCCGAGGGCAAGGCGACCGAGGGCGACGAGTCCGGTGTCGTCCTGCGTACGCACACCTCGCCCGTCCAGGCCCGCTCGCTCCTGGAGCGCAAGCCTCCGGTCTACGTGGTCTGTCCCGGCCGGGTCTACCGCACCGACGAGCTGGACGCCACGCACACCCCGGTCTTCCACCAGATCGAGCTGCTCGCCGTCGACGAGGGCCTCACCATGGCCGACCTCAAGGGCACCCTCGACCACATGGTCCAGGCGCTCTTCGGACCGGACATGAAGACCCGGCTGCGGCCGAACTTCTTCCCGTTCACCGAGCCGTCCGCCGAGATGGACATGGTCTGCTATGTCTGCCGCGGCGAGTCCGTCGGCAACCCGGACCGCCCCTGCCGCACCTGCGGCAGCGAGGGCTGGATCGAGCTCGGCGGCTGCGGCATGGTCAACCCCAAGGTGCTCACCGCCTGCGGTGTCGACCCTCAGAAGTACAGCGGATTCGCCTTCGGGTTCGGCATCGAACGGATGCTGATGTTCCGCCACAACGTCGAAGACATGCGAGACATGGTCGAGGGTGACGTCCGGTTCACCCGGCCGTTCGGGATGGAGATCTGATGCGCGTCCCGCTTTCCTGGCTGCGGGAGTACGTCGACCTGCCGGCGACGGAGACCGGCCGTGACGTACAGGCCAACCTCGTCTCCGTCGGCCTTGAGGTCGAGACCGTCGAGCAGATCGGCGCGGGCCTCAAGGGCCCCCTGGTCGTCGGCAAGGTCCTGACCATCGAGGAGCTGGAGGGGTTCAAGAAGCCCATCCGCTTCTGCACGGTCGACGTCGGCACCGCCAACGGAACCGGCGAACCGCAGGAGATCGTCTGCGGCGCCCGTAACTTCTCGGTCGGCGACAAGGTCGTCGTGGTCCTCCCGGGCGCGATCCTGCCCGGCGACTTCGCGATCGCCGCCCGCAAGACGTACGGCAAGACCTCGCACGGCATGATCTGCTCCACCGACGAGCTCGGCATGGGCGACGACGGAACGCACGGCATCATCGTGCTGCCCCCGGAGCACGAGGTCGGCACCGACGCGATCGAGCTGCTCCAGCTCGTCGACGAGGTCCTCGACATCGCCGTCACCCCGGACCGGGGCTACTGCCTCTCGATGCGCGGTGTCGCCCGTGAGACCGCCATCGCGTACGGGCTGCCGCTGCGCGACCCGGCGCTCCTGGACGTGCCCGCGCCCAACGCGTACGGCTACCCGGTCAAGATCTCCGATCCCATCGGCTGCGACCGCTTCACCGCGCGCACCGTCACCGGTCTCCAGCCCGAGGCCCGCTCCCCGATCTGGATGCAGCGTCGCCTCCAGAAGGCCGGGATGCGGCCGATCTCGCTGGCCGTCGACATCACGAACTACGTGATGCTGGAGCTCGGCCAGCCGCTGCACGCCTACGACCGCACCCGGGTCGACGGGCCGATCGGCGTGCGCCGCGCCACGCAGGGCGAGAAGCTCACCACGCTGGACGGCACCGTGCGGGTCCTGGACGCCGAGGACCTGGTCATCACCGACAACCGCGGGCCGATCGGCCTCGCGGGCGTCATGGGCGGTGCCAACACCGAGATCGCCGACGCGGACGGCGAGCACGCGCTGACCACCGAGGTCGTCATCGAGGCCGCGCACTTCGACGCGATCTCGATCGCCCGCACCGCGCGCCGCCACAAGCTGTCCTCCGAGGCGTCCAAGCGTTTCGAGCGCGGCGTCGACCCGCAGGCCGCCGCCGCAGCCGCGCAGCGCACGGTGGACCTGCTGGTCCTCCTCGCGGGCGGCACCGCCGAGGCCGGGGTCACCGAGATCACCGCGCCTCACGCGCCCCGCACCATCGCGATGCCGGCCAACCACCCGGACAAGGTGGCCGGTGTGGAGTACGGCCGTGAGACCGTCGTCCGCCGCCTCCAGGAGGTCGGCTGCGACGTCTACGGGCAGGACGAGCTGATCGTCACCGTCCCGTCCTGGCGGCCGGACCTGGGCGAGCCGAACGACCTGGCCGAAGAGGTCATCCGCCTGGAGGGCTACGAGAACCTGCCCTCCACCCTGCCGACGCCCCCCTCCGGGCGCGGTCTCACCGACCGCCAGCGGCTGCACCGCCGCATCGGCCGGGTGCTGGCCGGAGCCGGTTACGTCGAGGCGCTGAGCTACCCGTTCATCGGCGACGCGGTCCTCGACCAGCTCGGCCTGGAGGCGGACGACGCCCGCCGCCGTACGGTCAAGCTCGTCAACCCGATCTCCGACGAGGAGCCGGCGCTGCGCACCACGCTGCTGCCGGGCCTCCTCGGCGCGCTGCGGCGCAACGACGGCCGGGGCAGCCACGACCTGGCCCTCTTCGAGACGGGCCTGGTCTTCCTTCCCCAAGCTCTCAGCTCCGTTCGAGCAGGGGAGGCCCCATCGACCGGCCAGGAGACGCCCGCCGTCCGCCTCCCCGTCGACCGCCGGCCCACCGACGAGGAGATCGCCGGTCTCGACGCGGCCCTCCCGCGTCAGCCGCGCCGTGCCGCCGTCGTCCTCGCGGGCGCCCGCGAGCAGGCCGGCTGGTGGGGCAAGGGCACGCCGGCGAGCTGGGCGGATGCCATCGAGGCCGCCCGGTCCATCGCGGCCGAGGCCGGCGTGGAGGTCACCGTCCGCGCCGACCAGCACGCGCCGTGGCACCCGGGCCGCTGCGCCGCGCTGTATGTCACCGTGAACGGCGAGGAGACCCTCTTCGGACACGCGGGCGAACTCCACCCGCGCGTCATCAAGGCGCTCCACCTGCCCGAGCGCACCTGCGCCGCCGAGGTCGAGCTGGACGTCCTGGAGCGGGCCGTCGACGGAGCGCTCCAGGCGCCTCGCATCTCCACCTTCCCGGTGGCGACCCAGGACGTCGCGCTCGTCGTCGCCGGAGACGTCCCGGCCGCCGACGTGGAGCGGGCGCTGCACGAGGGCGCGGGCGAACTCCTCGAATCGCTGCGGCTGTTCGACGTCTTCACCGGCGAGCAGATCGGCGAGGGCAACAAGTCCCTGGCGTACGCGCTCCGCTTCCGCGCCGCCGACCGCACGCTGACCGTCGAGGAGGCCTCGGCCGCCCGCGACGGCGCGGTGGCCCTGGCCGCCGAGCGCACGGGCGCGGTGCTGCGCGGCGCGTAGTCCCGCAGGGCGTTGAGAAGGGGCGTATCCGGCCACCGGATACGCCCCTTCTCCTTCTCTCGCGGCGGCGGGAGATCGCGCGCGGACCGGACACGGAACCGGGAGGAAGCGCGGTTCCGGGCCGCGACCCGCAGCCACCCTCCTTCGTCGTTGGGCAGTGGGTCGTGCGATCCGGCGCCCGTCCGCACGGCCACGGAGTGTCGGGCAGGCCGGCGGTGCGGACGGACGCGGGTGCGGGTCGTCAACCGTTACGAGGGGGAGCCGACGACCCGGCCGCCTCTTGCGAGGAGCTCATTCAACCGAGCCCCGGACCGGCGCGGCAGAGTGCGCGGCCCGACGGTTCGGGCATTCCGTTCACACCCCGTGTGAAACGTGCTGGACTAGGCTCATTGCGACACGCACCTGGGGGGACCATGGAGCCGAACGTCCTGCTCGAATCCCTGATCGACGAGGCCGGGATGTCCCGTGCGGGGCTCGCCGGTCATGTCAACCGGGCAGGCCGGTCCCGTGGCCTGAGCCTGCGGTACGAACACACCGCGGTCTCCCGCTGGCTGAAGGGCCAGCGCCCGCGCGGCCACGTGCCGGACCTGATCTGCGAGGTGCTGGGCGGCCGGCTCGGCCGGCCGGTGGTGCTGGACGACATCGGCATGGGCGTCCCCGGCGACTACGGCACCGATACGGCACCCCACAGCGCCTCCCTCTCCGGCTTCGTCGACCGGGCCACGGCGCTCTGGCGCTCGGACGACCAGCAGCGCCCGCACCTCGCCACCGTCCCGACCGTCACCGGGACCACGGCGGTGATGCCGGTCTGGGAGTGGGAGAACCCGCCGGAGGACACCGACGTCTCCCGCCCGGGCCCCGGCCGGGTCAGCGCGGCCGACATAGAGACGCTCCGGTCCGCGCGCGACCACTACGAGCAGATGTACCGCAAGGCGGGCGGTATCGCGACCAGACCCCGGATCGTCCGCTTCCTCAACGCCGAGGCCGCACCGCTGCTGCGCGGCGGCCACAGCGACGCGCTCGGCCGACGGCTGCACCGGGCGACGGCGGCCCTGGTGGCGATGGCCGGCATCTGCGCGTACGACTCCGACGCCCACGGCCTCGCCCAGCGCTACTTCCACCAGGCGCTCCGGCTCGCCAAGTCCAGCGGCGACCGGGCGCTCGGCGGCTATGTGATCGCGCTGCTGACCACGCAGTCCCTCTTCCTCGGCGACCACCGCCGCTCCATCGCCTTCGCCGAGGCCGCGCTGCGGGCGGCGGGCGACCACATCACTCCGGCGCTCGCCGCCGACCTGCACGCCATGCAGGCCAAGGCGTACGCGCAGCTCGGCGACGCGGCGAGCGCCCGCGCCTGCATCACGCGGGCGCAGGCCCAGGCGGGCCGGATCCACACCGGGCGCGAGCCGGACGAGACCGGATACGTCCAGCCGGGCCTGGTCGACGTCCAGGTGGCGGAGGCGCTGCTCAGCCTCGGGGATCTGCCGGCGGCACGGGAGCACGCGGCCTCCGCCGTGCGCGCCCCGGCGCACGACCGGGGGCGCGTGCACCGGCTCGCGATGCTCAGCCATATCGAGCTGCTCCAGGGCGAGCCGGACCGAGCGGCCGGTACGGCGGCCGAAATGGCCGAGCGGGCCCGCGGCATGGAGTCCCAGCGGCTGCGCGACCGGCTGCGCCAGGTGCGGCGGGAGCTGGCGGAGAGCGGCTGCGCCGACGCCGTGCAGACGGCCGATCTGATCGGCGGGGCGCTGCGCGTGCCTCTGTGAGCTCCGCCGCGCACCCGCCGTTCGTTCCGCTTCGCGGCCGACCCTGCTGGCATGTTGCCTCCAACATGTCGAAAGGCGGCAGAACCGTGCAGTGGACGAACTTAAGCGAACAGAATGTGTATCAGAACCGTTGGTTCCGGGTGAACCTGGCCGATGTGGAACTGCCCGACGGCAGCCATCTCGACCACTTCGTCATCCGGCTGCGACCGGTCGCGGCGGCCACCGTCGTCAACGCGGCGGACGAGGTGCTGCTGCTCTGGCGCCACCGGTTCATCACCGACAGCTGGGGGTGGGAGCTGGCGGCGGGCGTCGTCGAGGACGGCGAGGACATCGCGGCGGCGGCGGCCCGCGAGATGGAGGAGGAGACCGGCTGGCGCCCAGGACCGCTGCGCCCGCTGCTCACCGTGGAGCCGGCCAACGGCCTCACCGACGCCCGCCACCACCTCTTCTGGGCCGAAGAGGCGCGGTACACGGGCCCGCCGCAGGACGCCTTCGAGTCCTCACGCCGTGAGTGGATACCGCTGAAGCTCATCCCGGACATGATCGCCCGCGGCGAGGTGCCGGCGGCGAACATGGCGGCGGCGCTGCTGATGCTGCACCACCTGCGGCTCTGAACGGCTCCGAACGCACGAGGAGCCGGCCCCGGGATGTCCGGGACCGGCTCCTCGACGGGAAGAGTCAGGCGTACGGGTAGAAGCCCGACCCGGTCTTGCGGCCGAGGCGGCCCGCGTCGACCATGCGCTGGAGCAGCGGGGGAGCGGCGTACAGCGGCTCCTTGTACTCGGCGTACATCGAGTCGGCGACCGAGGCCACGGTGTCCAGGCCGATCAGGTCCGCGAGCTTCAGCGGTCCCATCGGGTGGGCGCAGCCCATCTCCATGCCGTTGTCGATGTCCTCGCGGCTCGCGATGCCGGACTCGAACATCCGGATCGCGGAGAGCAGGTACGGGATCAGCAGCGCGTTGACGACGAAGCCGGACCGGTCCTGGGCGCGGATCGGGTGCTTGCCGAGCACGTCCTGGACGACGGCCTCGGCGCGCTGGATCGTCTCGTCCGACGTGGTCAGCGCCGGGATCAGCTCGACCAGCTTCTGGACGGGCGCCGGGTTGAAGAAGTGGATGCCGATGACCCGGTCCGGCCGCGAGGTCGCGACGGCCAGCTTCACCAGCGGGATGGAGGAGGTGTTGGAGGCGAGGATCGCGTCCTGCCGGGTCACGACCTGGTCCAGGACCTGGAAGATCTCCGTCTTGACCTGCTCGTTCTCCACGACGGCCTCGATGACGAGGTCGCGGTCGGCGAACTCTCCGAGGTCGGTGGTGAAGCTCAGGCGGCCGAGGGTCTCGTCGCGCTCCTGCTCGGTGATCTTGCCGCGTTCGGCGGCTTTCGAGAGCGAGTTGTGCAGCCGGGTGCGGCCGATCTCCAGCGCCTCGCCGGTGGTCTCGGCGACCTTCACTTCGAGGCCGCTGCGCGCGCACACCTCCGCGATCCCTGCGCCCATCTGGCCACAGCCCACCACCCCGACGCGTGCAATGTCGGCCATAGAGTCCGTCACCTCGTGCCTTTCGCTGTTCTCCGCAGTGCAGGGTCCCGTCTGATTCCGGTGCCCGCCTCGACCCCACGACGTTACTCCGCGAGCCGGCCTCGGTGACCTGCGGGTCATCCGGCTACGGACGGGCATGATCCTGTTACGTACAGCGATGAAGGTGGTGGTCGACGTGAAAGGACGAGTGTGGCGCATGCGACGTACAGGAATGACCCGGAGATCGCTCGTGGTGAGTGCGGCGGGACTGGTGGCGGCGATGACGACCGGCGGCGACGCGGTGGCTTCTCCAGTGCGACGGGGAGGCGGCGAGGACCGTCTCGCTCGCGGTGAGCTGCGCGGCGTCTGGATCGCCACGGTCGCCAACCTGGACTGGCCCTCCAAGAAGGGCCTGACGGCGGCGGCCCAGCAGGCCGAACTGATCGCGCACCTGGACCGCGCGGTCGAGTGCCGGCTCAACGCGGTGGTGCTCCAGGTCCGTCCCACCGCCGACGCCCTGTGGCCCTCCCCGTACGAACCGTGGGCCGACTGCCTCACCGGCGTCCAGGGCAAGGACCCGGGCTGGGACCCGCTGGCCACCGCCGTCCGCGAGGCGCACGACCGGGGCCTGGAGCTGCACGCCTGGTTCAACCCGTACCGCGTGGCGAACCACACCGACCCGACCCGCCTCGCCGCCTCGCACCCGGCCCGGCGCAACCCCGACTGGGTCCTGCCGTACGGCGGGAAGCTCTACTACAACCCCGGCCTTCCGGAGGTCCGCCGCTTCGTCCAGGACGCCATGCTGGACGCCGTCCGCCGCTACGAGATCGACGCGGTGCACTGGGACGACTACTTCTACCCGTATCCGGTGGCGGGCCAGGAGTTCAAGGACGACGCCGCCTACGAGCGGTACGGAGCCGACTTCGCGGACAAGGCCGCCTGGCGCCGCGACAACGTGGACCGGCTGGTGCGCGAGATGGGCGAGCGGATCCGGGAGGTCCGGCAAGGCGTCCGCTTCGGCATCAGCCCCTTCGCCGTCTGGCGGAACAAGGCCACCGACCCGCTGGGCTCCGACACCCGGGCGGGCGTGGAGACGTACGACGACCTGCACGCCGACACCCGTAAATGGGTCGAGGAAGGCTGGATCGACTACATCTGCCCGCAGATCTACTGGCACATCGGCCTCGCCACCGCCGACTACGCCAAGGTGCTGGCCTGGTGGGCCGCGACGGTACGGGGCACGGGCGTGGGGCTGTACGTGGGGGAGGCGCTGTACAAGGCCGGTGACCCGGCACAGCCCGCCGCCTGGCAGGACCCGGCTGAACTCTCCCGCCACCTCACCCTCGCCCGGGACCACGAGGAGGTGGGCGGGCACATCTTCTTCTCCGCCAAGCATGTGGCGGCGGACCGGATCGGCGCGATGGCCCGGGTGGTGGCCGACCACTACCAGGACCGGGTGCGCGCGCCGCGCTGAGCACCGGAAGGAGAGCAGAGCAGGGGAGGGGCCGGGGCCGCTCGGACCCCGGCCCCGGTCCTGCTACTGCTGAGGCCGGTCCCTGGGGGCCTCGTTGTGCTGGACGACGCTGTCGGGGCCAGGCGACATCAGGTGTTCGTGGCCGTCGGGGAAGCGGAGCCGGTACGGAGGAGCGCCCCCGTCCCCGAGGACCTCGATGATCTCGGCGACCCGGTCGTGCTGTCCCACGGTCCTGCCGTGCATCAGCAGCCGGTCGCCCGCGTGTGCCTCCATGGGGGTGACCTCCTCACGGGGTGGCGGTCGGTACCGCCAAGTCTATGACCGTACGGTCCTGGCTTCTCCCGCTGGACGGCTCCGGCCTCGGCCGGTCCGCTGAGTGGCTGCGATGCAGACGAGCACCGCCACCGCCGCGAGCGGAGCGGCCGCCGAGACCTTCTCGCCGAGCAGCAGGACGGACCACGCCAGCGTGAGGAGCGGCTGTGCGAGCTGGAGCTGGCTGGCCCGAAGTACACCGATTTCGGCCATGCCCTTGTACCAGACGTACAGCCCGAAGAAGGTCGAGCCCGCGGCCACCCAGACCAGGCCGAGGACGCCGTGCGCGGTGAGGTGGACCGGCTCCAGCGGCAGCGCCACCGCGCTGCCCGCCACCGCGAACGGCAGGCAGAGGATCAAGGCCCAGCCGATCACCTGCCATCCCG
This sequence comes from Streptomyces sp. NPDC006174, assembly GCF_040614075.1. Lineage (NCBI taxonomy): Bacteria > Bacillati > Actinomycetota > Actinomycetes > Kitasatosporales > Streptomycetaceae > Streptomyces > Streptomyces sp. NPDC006174. The sequence continues at coordinate 238,641 of NZ_JBEXTJ010000010.1, forward strand.
GCATCACCCGCGCCAGCCTGCCTCCCTCGGTGTACCCGGCCGCGCACACCAGCAGCGCGCCGAACAGATAGAGATCGCCCGAGGTCAGCGCGCCGCCGCTCTGCTGCACGGTGAAGCCGATGACGACGGCGGCTCCGGCGATGGCGGAGACCCAGAACGTACGGGAAGGGCGCTCTCCGGTACGGAGCGACCCGAGCACCGCGGTCGTCAGCGGCAGCAGGCCCACGACCACGGCCGCGTGCGAGGTGGTGGAGGTCTGCAGCGCCAGGGTCGTCAGCAGCGGGAACCCGACCACCACACCGCCCGCCACCACCGTGAGCCCGGCCCAGTGACGGCGATCGGGCACCGGTGCCCGGACGGCCAGCAGGAAGCAGCCGGCGATGAGGGCGGCGAGCGTGGAGCGCAGAGCCACGAGGGACCAGGGGCCGAAGCTCTGCAGGCCCCAGGCGGTGGAGGGGAAGGTGAGCGAGAACGCCACGACACCGAGCGCGGCGAGGAGCGTGCCACGGCGAGCGGGCGCGGTGTGCGGCGGTGCTTGCGTGCCGGGTGTCGGTGACGTCTCCGTACCGGTGGCGACCGCTATCGCCACGGAATCGGTAGCGCTATCCTGTGCTCTCATGCAAGAGCGTAGCAGCGTAGCCGAGCTGGTCACCTCCCTCCGAGCGGAACTCAACCGCTACTCACCAGGTGGAAAGCTGCCGTCCAGCCGCGCGCTCGTCGAACGCTTCCGGGTCAGCCCGGTCACCGTCTCCCGCGCCATCGCGCAGCTCGCCGCCGAAGGGCTCGTCACCACCCGACCCGGCTCCGGCGCCTTCCGGGCCGAGCCGCGTGCCGAGGTGCCGGCACTCGGTGACACGTCCTGGCAGGAGGTGTCGCTGAGCGGCGACGGCGGGCCCGAGGTCGTGCCGCGTACGGTCGATGCCTCCGGAGTCCTGGCCACGCTCGCCGCGCCACCGCCCGGCACGGTCGAGTTCAACGGCGGCTACCTCCACGCCGACCTCCAGCCCGAGCGGGCCCTCTCCGCCGCTCTCGCCCGGGCCGGCCGCCGCCCGGGCGCCTGGGGCCGGCCGCCCACGGACGGACTGCCCGAACTGCGGTCCTGGTTCGCCCGCGAGATCGGCCCGGCCGTCTCCGGCGCCGACGTCCTGATCACCGCGGGCGGCCAGAGCGCCCTGGCCACCGCCCTGCGCGCCCTCGCTCCGCCCGGCGCCCCGGTCCTCGTCGAGTCGCCCACCTACCCCGGCATGCTCGCGGTCGCCCGCGCCACGGGCCTGCGCCCGGTCCCGGTCCCGATGGACGCGGACGGGGTCCGGCCCGAACTGCTGGCCGACGCGTTCCGTGCCACCGGGGCCCGGGTCTTCGTCACCCAGCCGCTCTTCCAGAACCCGACCGGCGCCACTCTGGCGCCCGCCCGCCGCCCCGAGATCCTGGCCATCGCCCGCGCGGCCGGGGCGTTCGTGGTCGAGGACGACTTCGCCCGCCGACTCGTCCACGACGACGCCGGACCGCTGCCGGTACCCCTGGCCGCCGACGACCCCGACGGCGTGGTCGTCCACGTCTGCTCGCTCACCAAGGTCACCTCCCCGAGCCTCCGCGTCGGCGCGCTGGCCGCCCATGGCCCGGTCCTGGAGCGCCTGCGCGCCATCCAGGTCGTCGACAGCTTCTTCGTACCGAGGCCGCTCCAGGAGGCCGCGCTCGAACTCGTCGGCTCCCCGTCGTGGGGCCGCCACCTGGCCGCGGTGGCGGCCGAGCTGCGGAGCCGCCGTACGGTGATGGCCGCCGCACTCCGCTCCGAACTGCCCGCCTTCGCCCTGCCGCACGTACCGGCGGGCGGCGGCAGCCTCTGGCTCCGGCTCCCGGCGACCGGCGCGGGCACCGGCCCGGACGAGGCGGCCCTCACCTCCGCCGCACTGCGCGCCTCGGTCGCCATCGCCGCAGGCAGTCCGTACTTCTGCGCCGAGCCGCCGGCCGGCCACGTACGGCTGAGCTTCGCGGCGGTCTCCGGGGCGGCCGAGATCGCGGAGGGCGTACGCCGGCTGCGTACCGCGTACGAAGGTCTGGGTCTGTCGGCCTTGGCCGGAAACTGACCGGCGGGGTCCGCGTCACCCGAGGGCCCTCTTGACCGTTCAACCGTTCGGCACCACGATCCGGCCATGACGCATCCGGCCATGGCACAGCGGGTCACCCTGGTCGCGGCGGCGCGCACCTCGCCCCGCCTGGCCGAGCGTTTCGACGACGACCGGCCGCTCGACCAGGCCGGCTGGCACGAGGTGCAGCTCGTCGCCCACACCCTCGTCCCGCTCGGCGCGGCCGAACTGCGCTACTGCTCACCCACTCCGCGCAGCCGCGCCACCGGCGACGCGCTCGGCTACGCGCCGATGGTTCAGCCCGCCCTGCGCGACTGCGACATGGGCCGCTGGCGCGGGATGACCCTGGCCGAGGTCGCGGCCCGCGAACCGGTCGCCGTCGACGTCTGGCTCGCCGACCCGGGCAGCTCCCCGCACGGCGGAGAGTCGCTCCTGGCCTTCATCGGGCGGATCGGCGGCTGGCTGGACACCCGCCCGGCGTGCGACGGGTTCATCGTCGCGGTCGCCGAACCCGCCGTGATCCGCGCGGCCCTGGTCTACGCGCTGAACGTGCCGCCGACCGCGTACTGGAACGTGGACGTCCGGCCGCTCTCCACGATCACGCTCGCCGGCTCGCCCGGCCGCTGGAGCCTGAGCCTGGAGTCCGGCGTCCGCTGACGCCGGTTCCGGGGCGGCACGCTCCCTTCCCACCGGTCCGACCAGTCGGTACGTTGCAGAGGCACCGGACCTGCCCGCCCACCGGAGGAAGCGCCATGCCGCAGATCCACGGCCACTGCGACGACCGTTTCGCCGGGGTCCGGGCCGCCTTCGCGGAGAACTTCACCGCCCGTGGCGAACTGGGCGCGGCGCTCACGGTCCTGGCCGACGGCGTCCCCGTGGTGGACCTCTGGGGCGGCTGGGCCGACGAGGCCCGCACCCGGCCGTGGGAGCGGGACACCCTGGTCAACGTCTGGTCCACGGGCAAGGGCCCGACCGCGCTCTGCGCCCACATCCTGGCCGACCGCGGCCTGCTCGACCTGGACGCCCCGGTGGCCACGTACTGGCCGGAGTTCGCGGCGAACGGCAAGGAGTCCGTCCTCGTACGGCACCTCCTCTCGCACCGCTCCGGCGTCGCCGGAGTCGGCACACCGCACACGCTCGACGAGCTGTACGACTGGGAGCTGACCTGCGCGAGGCTCGCCGCCACCGCGCCCATGTGGGAGCCGGGGAGCCGGTCCGGCTACCACGCGATCTCGTACGGATTCCTCGTCGGCGAGGTGGTCCGCCGGGTCAGCGGCGTGCTGCCGGGAGAGTTCCTGCGGCGGGAGGTCACCGGGCCGCTCGGCATCGACTTCACCTTCGGCCTCCCGGAGAAGGAGACCCACCGGCTCGCCGAACTCGTCCAGGAACGTGCCGACCGCGCCGCCCAGGCCGCGCTCCTGGCCCGGATGCAACCGGTCGCCGTCGCCTCGCTGCTCAACCCGCCCACCGGCCGCGCCGCCGCCAACACGCCCGGGTGGCGCGCCGCCGAGATCCCAGCCGCCAACGGCCACGGCACCGCCCGCGCGGTCGCCGCGCTCTACGGGATCCTCGCCGGACGCGGCAGCCTCGGCGGCCACCGGATCCTCTCCGAGCGGGCCGTGGAACGGGTCCGCGAGAGCCAGGGCGCCTGCCGCGACCTGGTCCTCGGCGACGCCTTCGCCCACGAGACGGAGATCGCGCTCGGCCTCTGGCTGAGCGGCCGCAACGGCTCGTACGGCCCCAATCCGCGGGCGATGGGCCACGACGGCGCGGGCGGCTCGTGCGGTCTGGCCGACCCGGAAGCCGGAATCGCCCTCGGGTATGTCATGAACCGGATGGGCTCCGGCGTGGCCGACGACCCACGGAAGACGGCCCTGGTGGACGCGGTGTACACGGCCCTCGGCGACGCCGCCCGGGCATGATCGGAACGCGACGTTCCACACCGCCGACCCAACCCGGGTTTCACCTGCGGTTGCCAGGAATGTGAGGATGTCACCATGACAACCAAGGTCTACTTCGACATCACCATCGACGACGCGCCCGCAGGGCGGATCACGTTCAACCTGTTCGACGACGTCGTCCCCAAGACGGCGGAGAACTTCCGCGCTCTCGCCACCGGCGAGAAGGGCTTCGGCTACGCCGGCTCGTCCTTCCACCGCGTCATCACCGACTTCATGCTCCAGGGCGGGGACTTCACCCGCGGCGACGGCACCGGCGGCAAGAGCATCTACGGCGAGAAGTTCGCCGACGAGAACTTCCAGCTCAAGCACGACCGCGTGGGCCTGCTCTCGATGGCCAACGCCGGGCCGAACACCAACGGCTCGCAGTTCTTCATCACCACGGTCCTCACCCCGTGGCTGGACGGCAAGCACGTGGTCTTCGGCGAGGTCGCCGACGACGACAGCCTGGCCCTGGTCCGCAAGATCGAGGCGCTCGGCTCCTCCAGCGGCCGCACCCGCGCCAAGGTCACCATCGCCGAGTCCGGCGTTCTCTGACCGACGCGGGGCCCTCAAGCCCGGCGGCATACAGGAAGCCCGGCCGACGCAGTGCGTCGGCCGGGCTTCCTGGTCTCTTCCGTGGGCCTCGGTCAGTTCGACCGGGCGGCGCGCTCCGCGTTGCGCTCCTTGATACGGGCGGCCTCCTTGCGGACCTCCGCCTGGGTGGCCCGCTCCTTCCGCAGCCACTCCGGCATCTCGTCCTTGAGGGCGTCGACCTGCTCGGTGGTGAGGGCGTCGGTGATCCCGCCACGGGCGAGGCCGGCGATGGAGATGCCGAGCTTCGCGGCGACCACGGGACGCGGGTGCGGTCCGGTACGGCGCAGCTCGACCAGCCACGCGGGCGGGTCGGTCTGGAGGGCGTTGAGCTCGGTGCGCGAGACGGCACCCTCCTGGAACTCGGCGGGGGTGGCCTGGAGGTACACACCCAGCTTCTTCGCCGCGGTGGCGGGCTTCATGGTCTGGGCGGTCTTGTGCGACGTCATGGGTCCAGGGTATCGATGATGGGACATACCTCCGACCACGGACCGGCGACCGGTGACCGTCCACCGGCCGGGTGAGCGGTGGCCGGTGACCGGCCGACGGCGGGACGGCCGGTAGCCTGAACCCGTGACAGGCTCGGACACCCCCTCATCTTTCAGGCTCGCGTACGTCCCCGGTGTGACGCCGACCAAGTGGGTGAGGGTCTGGCACGAGCGGCTGCCCGACACCCCTCTGGAGCTCGTCCAGGTCCCTCCGGCCGAGGCCGGGCGGCTGCTGGCGGACGGCGGCGCGGAGGCGGGGCTCGTACGGCTTCCGGTCGACCGCGACGTCCTCAGCGCGATCCCGCTGTACACGGAGACGACGGTCGTGGTGATCCCCAAGGACCACGCCGTCACGGCCGCGGAGGAGGTCACGCTCCCCGATCTGGCGGACGAGATCGTCCTGCATCCGCTCGACGACGTCCTGGACTGGGACACCCTCCCGGGCCGCCCGGCGATCGAACGCCCGGCCTCCACGGCCGACGCCATCGAGCTGGTGGCGGCGGGCGTGGGCATCCTCCTGGTCCCGCAGTCCCTGGCCCGCCTGCACCACCGCAAGGACCTCACCTACCGCCCGGTCCTGGAGGCCCCCGAGTCCCGCGTGGCCCTGTCGTGGCCGCAGGAGGAGCCCACTCCGGACCTGGTGGAGGAGTTCATCGGCATCGTCCGGGGCCGCACGGTCAACAGCACCCGGGGCCGCGCGGCCACACCGCCGCAGCCGTCGGCGAAGGAGAAGGCCAAGGCCAAGCGGGCCGCGACGGGCACCGGTTCCGGCCGCAAGCCCGCCCCAGGCGGCAAGCAGCCCGGCACCGGCCGCCGCGCGGGCGCTCCCAAGGGTGGCAAGCGCGGAAAGCCGCGCGGCCGGTAGCGCTCCGGCTCCGGAACGCCACCCGGAGGCGGTGCTCTCGTTGGTGAGGTAACCGCCGTACCTCTGGGGAGCGTTCCTCCTATGCGAAGCATCCGCAGTACCAAGCACCTCGGCCTCATCGGGATGCTGCTGATCGCCGTGGCCTTCGCCGGCCTCCAGCTGACAGCCGTCACCGGAAGGGCCTCGCCCGACACGAAGAACTACCTCTCCTACGCCCTGTCCCTCAGCGGCGAGAGCCAGGCCGAGGCGGGCCGCCGGGCCATCGACTACTCCTGTGCCAGCGGGCAGCACGGTCCGCTGGACTCCATCCCCTGGACCAGCAGGAAGGCCGCCGGAGAGTCGGAGGAGCAGTGCGTGCGCCGGCTGAACGACTCGGTCGCCCACTGGTCCCGCAACGGCAACACCTCGGGGACAATCGCGCCTTTCGCGAACCATCGCTTCATGGCCATCTTCGAGGCCCGCCCGGGGTATCCGCTCTTCCTGGTCCCCTTCGTCACCGTCTTCGGCGCGATGTGGGGTCTCTGGCTCGCGGGCCTGGTCGTCGCGCTGGCCGGAAGCGTCTGCGTCCTGCTCACCCTGCGCTGCGCGGGCGCGTCCCGGCGCGCCGGTCTGGCCGGTCAGGCGCTCTACCTCGCGCTGCCCACCGGCACGGTCGCCATGAACCCGCTGAGCGACGGGCTCTCGCTGGCTCTGGGCACGGCGGTCGTCCTCGGGTGCACGCTGCTCTCGCTGAACCGTCCCCGTGCGGGAGCGGCGCTCGTCGTGGGCGGCCTGGCCCTGATGTTCCTGGTGCGCTACTCGCAGGCGCTGCTCCTGGCGGCCGCTCTGGCGGCCGGATTCGCGCTCCGGAGGGCGTGGCTGCGCCGATGCCGGCGGCCGTCGGCGCGGACAGGCCAGGCGGCCGTGCTGTGCGGGGCCTTGGCCGTGGCCGTCTACGCGGGCGCGCACCTCCTGTCCTGGCCCATGGGCCAGGACAGTGCCCAGGACCTGCTGACCGACCACTACCGGCGTCCCGATCTGCCCGACCCCTGGCCGGAGTTCCTCGTTCAGGAACGGGTCTTCTGGACGGCGTGGCTCCGGCGCCAGGCCACCTATCCGGTCCTGCCCGTCCTGCTCGCGCTCTCGGCCTGGGCGCTGCTGAGGCGGCGTTCGGTGGTCCTGCCGATCGCGGTGGCGGCGGCGGCCGCCGGCATCCTCAACCAGGCGGGCCACCCGAATCTGGACCAGCTGCTCGGCCACCGCCTCATCGTGTTCGTCTGGCTGCTCCCGGTCCTGGCCGTTCCGCTGCTGCTGGACCGGGAGCCGACGCCGCGGGCGGCAGGAGAAGGGCCGCAGCGCTCACCTCTGGAGCGCCGCCGGCAGCGGGACCCAGCGGCGAGGCGTGCCGCGGCCCGTCACCGCCCGGCCGTCGCCGACCGTCATCCCGGCCGCGGCGCAGGCGTAGGCGAGAACGTCGGCGCCGTGCGCGAACCCTGACCCGCGCTGCCAGAAGCGGAAGGTCCAGTAGGCCGCCGGATCCGACGCCTGCGGTGAGAGGCCGATCTCTTCGCCGGTGACGATGGAGCCGTCCCGGGCCAGGGCGCCGAACGTCCCGCCCTTGGGGTTGAAGTACACGCCGTAGGCGGAGGTGCCCGCCGAGACCGCCCGCAGCAGCGCGTCGTCGTTCGGCAGGTACCCGTCCTGGACGATCACGCAGCCGCCCGGGGAGCCGTCCAGGCCCGTCACGCCGACGTGGCGCAGCGACGCGTCGTAGTCCGTGGGATCGAAGGGCATGTTCTCCTCGTCCACGGCCGGGCACCGGGCGGGGTCGCCGCCGAGCCGCCGGATCACCTCGTCCTCGCCGACGCCCGCCACGAAGGCGATGCCGAGCCCCTCCGTCCACATGCCCCGCTCGCTGAAAGCCGCGATGAGCGCGTCCGCAGCCCGTAGGGCGGCCGTCTCCTCGGCCGGCAGCGGCACCGCACCCGGCAGCTCCGCCACCAGCGGGACCAGCGGTGTGGTCAGCAGAAGCCGGCCCGGCGACCACGGCTCCTCCTGCGGTGTCCACACATCGGCCCCGGCTTCGAGCAGGGCGCGGACCATGCCCTCGTCGACGGCGCGCGCGGCGTACCAGAGCGCTGTATGGCCTTCCGCGTCGTGCGCGTCGGCCTCGGCGCCGTGCGCCAGGAGAGCCGCCACCGTCTCGGCCTGCCCCCAGCTCGCCGCCAGGTGGAGCGGCCGGGTGCCGCCGCCCTGTACAGAGGCGTCGGGCGATGCGCCTCCGTCCAGCCGAGCCCTGACCAGAGCGGTGTCGCCCCAGTCCCGGTAGTCCATGCCCGTCCAGTCGGCCCGGGGCAGGTAACGACTGCGGGCCTCCTCCTCGCGCCGCCGCTCCTCCAGCTGATGCGGTGTCAGCGGCGGTGCCAGAAAGCCGGGGGGACCGGACACCTCCAGGAGCGCGAACGAACGTGGCTGCTCCGCCGGATCCGGCGGTTCGAGCTCCGGCCACACCTCGAACGCCCGCTCCGCCGCGGCTCGGATCGCCGCCGTGTCGACCGGGGTACGGGTCTCACCCATCCCCTCGTCCGGCCACTCGACGACCAGCTCCGCTTCTCCGGAAGGCGGCAGCTCGGCCGCGTACAGATCCACGGCGGTCCTGAACAGGGACCGGTGGACCTGGTGCGTCCCCGGATCCAGCGGTATGAGCCCGACCGCCTGCCGGGTCATCGCCATCGTCTCCAGCCCCGACGGTCCCGTGACCGGGATGTAGCGGGCCTCCGGGGTGTCCAGGGTCGTGATCCGGCGGCCGTCGGAGAACCGCAGGCCCACCCGTAGTCCCGACTGCCGGTTCGTATCCCCGCTCTGCCAACGTGTCCTGCGGAACACCGCGAGATGCATCGTCACCGACCGGGGCCACACCGACCATCCCGTGAGCAGCACCCGGGCCTCCGGTCCGACGCCCACCACCTCCGTTCCGGACAGCAGCGCCGGTGCGAAGCGGTCGACGGGCGGTGCGTACCGTCCCTCGTCCTCCGCGGGCGGTCCCAGCCGGATCAGCACGGTCCGCTCCGCGGCCGGCTCCTCGGGCATCACCAGATCGTCGAAGAATCCCATGCGCCGAGCGTGGCACACGGGTCTGACATCGCCCGGCCCTCGCGAGGAGCGCCAACCACCGTGCGGCCGTAACCGTTTGGCGCGCCGGTCACCACGTGCCGGTCACCACGTGCCGGTCACCACGCGCCGGTCACCACGCGCCGGTCACCACGCGTCGATGACCGGCGCGTCGGGTGCGTACCGCCGCCAGGCCTCGCCGACGGTTCACCCTGACCGCCGCGACAGCGGTCTTCCCGCTGTTCGTCCCGCCGACCTTCTCGGCGTCGAACACCCGTGAATACGCGATCAGTTGCTGCGCGAGCCTGCTGGTCGCGTCCTGCCCGCGCCGTGGGTGCCGTTGAGCCATACGATCAGGGACCTTAGGCTGACGCCGTACGGGCCGGAGGAAGAGCGCGGGAGAAAGAGAGCACGACCCCGGCCGGATCACCCGCACGCCTGCGTACCCTTCTCCCTGTGCCGGCCCCACCCTTGCATCACGTCGCCGTCCTCGTGCTCGAAGGCGCGAAGCCTCTCGACGTCGGTATTCCCGCACAGGTCTTCACGACCCGCGCGAGCATGCCGTACGAGGTACGGGTGTGCGGTGCCGCGCCCGGCCCGGTGACCGGCGGTGACGGCCTGTCCTACCACGTCGCCCACGGCCTCGACACGCTGGAGTGGGCCGACATCGTCTTCGTCCCCGGCTACCGCTTCCCGGACCGCGAGGACCCGCCGCAGGCCGTTGTCGACGCGCTGACCGCCGCCCACGACCGGGGCGCGCGGCTCGCCGCCATCTCGACGGGCGCCTTCGCGCTCGCCGCCACGGGTCTGCTCGACGGAAGGCGCGCCACGACGCACTGGCACTACACGCGGGCCCTCGCGGCCAGGCATCCGCTCGTCCAGGTCGACGAGAACGTGCTGTTCGTCGACGAGGGCAGCGTGCTCACCTCGGCCGGCGCCGCCTCCGGCATCGACCTGTGCCTGCACATCCTGCGCGGCGACCTCGGCGTGGCCGCGTCCAACCACGCGGCCCGGAGACTCGTCGCGGCCCCCTACCGCAGTGGCGGCCAGGCCCAGTACGTGCCACGCAGCGTCCCCGAACCGCTCGGCGAGCGGTTCGCCGTCACCCGGGAGTGGGCGCTGCACCGGCTCGGCGAGCCCCTCACCCTCGACATCCTGGCGCGGCAGGCGGGGGTTTCGCCGCGCACGTTCTCCCGGCGCTTCGTCGAGGAGACCGGCTGTACGCCGATGCAGTGGGTGATGCGCGCCCGCGTCGACGCCGCCCGCGAACTGCTGGAGCGTTCGGAGCGCAGCGTCGAGCAGATCGCCGCCGACATCGGTCTCGGCACCGGCGCGAACCTGCGTTCGCACTTCCAGCGCATCCTCGGCACCACACCGAGCGAGTACCGCCGCACCTTCACGCGCGGCGAATAGCCCGCCGGACACGGCATGGCGGGATCCTTTCGAACCGTGGCGATCCCGCCACTGTCAGCGGCGTCGGCCGCGAGCGAGCCTGGTGGGGAACCGAAGGGACACCACTCATGACTCGCATCGCCATCAACGGATTCGGCCGTATCGGACGCAACGTGCTGCGCGCTCTGCTGGAGCGCGACAGCGCCCTCGAGATCGTCGCTGTCAACGATCTGACGGAGCCCGCCGCTCTCGCCCGGCTGCTCGCCTACGACAGCACCGCCGGTCGGCTCGGACGCCCGGTGGCCGTCGACGGGAACACCCTCGTCGTCGACGGCCGTCGCATCACCGTGCTCGCTGAACGCGAACCCGCGCAGCTGCCGTGGGCCGAGCTCGGCGTCGACATCGTGCTCGAGGCGACCGGCCGCTTCACGTCGGCCAAGGCCGCCCGCGCCCACCTGGACGCGGGCGCGAAGAAGGTCCTCGTCAGCGCGCCGGCGGACGGCGCCGACGTCACCCTCGCGTTCGGCGTCAACACCGACGCGTACGACCCCGCCGTCCACACGATCGTCTCGAACGCCTCGTGCACGACCAACGCGCTCGCCCCGCTGGCGAAGGTGCTCGACGATCTCGCCGGCATCGAGCACGGCTTCATGACGACGGTGCACGCCTACACGCAGGAGCAGAACCTCCAGGACGGTCCGCACCGCGACGCACGCCGTGCCCGCGCCGCCGCCGTCAACATCGTGCCGACCACGACGGGTGCCGCCAAGGCGATCGGCCTCGTGCTGCCGAACCTCGACGGCAAGCTGTCGGGCGACTCGATCCGCGTACCGGTCCCGGTGGGATCCATCGTGGAGCTGAACACGACCGTCGCCCGCGACGTGACGCGAGAGGAGGTGCTGGCGGCCTACAGCGCAGCCGCACAGGGGCCGCTCGCCGGCGTACTCGAATACTCGGACGACGCGCTCGTATCGTCCGACATCACGGGCAATCCCGCCTCGGCGATCTTCGATTCCGCTCTCACCCGCGTCGACGGCCGCCACATCAAGGTGGTCGCCTGGTACGACAACGAGTGGGGCTTCTCGAACCGCGTGATCGACACGCTCCACCTCCTCGCCGCCGGCTGACCGGAGGCCGCCCAGCCCGTAGAGGCAGAATGTGGCTGGTCGGGACGGGGGAACGGCGGGAGACGGAGATGGACGGTGCACAGCTCGTAGCGGCGGTGCGGCGAGGGGACGCGGAAGCCGTGACCGCTCTGCTGGCGGCGGGAGCGGCCCCGGACACGGTCACGGACGACGGCCTGCCCGTGCTGTGCCTGGCCATCGCGGCCTATGACGCGGCCGTGGCGGAGGCGCTCGTCGAAGGTGGCGCGGACCCGGACCGGAAGCTGCCGGACGGAACGACTCCGCTGGTACGCGCGGTCGACGGCGGCTCTCCCGCGCTGGCGCAAGCCGTGCTGGGCCGGGAGCCCCGGCTGCGTCTGCCGGAGGCCGGAAGGAACGAGCTGCTCGCCCTCGCCCGACGCTGGTACGAGCGGGGCGCGGAGAGCGAACTCCGCAACAGAACGGGCGGGTCCGGCCCCGCGTGCCGGACCCGGGTGATGGACGGCGAGTACACGCACGTCACACAGGTGACGCTCGGCAGCCGCACGGTCCGCTGCGGGCACGGCTCGATCCTCACGAACCTGGAATGGGCCTTCCGTATCCTGACGCCCGTGGACGAGCTCGTGACCAGAGCCGTCGCCGGACGCGACCCGGACCACGCGGACTGGTCGTCCGCCCGGTGGATCCTCGGCGAACGCCGCGGCCGGGAGACCTGGTCGGCTCTCACGGCACACCGCCACAGCCCGGACCCCGAGTGCCGCCGGTTCGTCCTCGACTTCCTCCACCAGTACCTCATGTGGCCGTGGGGCGGGCGGAACTCCTACGAGAGGGAGACGGCGGACCTGCTCGTGGCGTGGGCCGCCGACGGGGAGGACGACCCCGGAGTCCTGAGCGAGGTGCTCCGGGTCCTCGGTGAGACGGAGCACCGGGAAGCGAAGGCCGTGGGCCTGCGGCACGCCGGCCACCCGGCCCCGCAGGTCCGTGCCCGGGTTCCCGATCTCCTGCTCGGCGGAGACACCCCTTCCGCCCCCCTCGGGTCGGCGGCTCGCACCACCCTGCTCGGCCTCGCCGGGGACGGGGACGGAGATGTGCGTGCCGCCGCCGGCCGGGCACTGGTCGCGGCGCACGACGCCGGCCCCGACTCCACCGACGTGGTGGTCCGGCTGCTCCGGGACCCGGTGGCCGCTGTGCGTGCCGGCATCGCGGAGGCCGTCGCGGAGAGCGCGGTGGACCCTACCGAGGCGATCGCCGACGCCCTGGTGCTCCTCCTCGACGAGGACGACTTCGGGACGCGGCTCAACGCCGCCTGCGGCCTCCTCCGGCGGGACGACCCGCGCACCGGGGAGGCGATCGAACGGCTGGGCCGGCTCTCCCGCCCCGGCTTCGAGCACGACCACCGTCTCTCCGCGTTCTGGAGATGGAAGTGGGACCGTGAGCACGGCGGGTCGACGCCTCCGTAGCCCCACGTGCGTCCCGGCGGTGAGCGGTGCCCCGGATCGGACGGGCGTCCGGTCGGAACTGATTGCATAAAAGTGCAGCACTGCGTATAGTCATGCCATCGACAAGGAGGGTTCCGATGGTGGTACGCGCAGCGGTGGCAGGGGCGAGCGGATACGCCGGCGGTGAGCTGCTCCGCCTTCTGCTGGCGCACCCCGGCGTCGAGATCGGTGCGCTCACCGGCCACTCCAACGCCGGGCAGGCGCTCGGCTCGCTCCAGCCGCATCTGCGGCCGCTGGCCGGCCGCGTGCTGGAGCCCACCACCGCCGAGGTCCTCGCCGGGCACGACGTCGTCTTCCTGGCGCTGCCGCACGGGCAGTCCGCGGCCGTCGCCGAGCAACTCGGCGACGAGGTCCTCGTGGTGGACATGGGCGCCGACTTCCGGCTCAAGGACGCCGGTGACTGGGAGAGGTTCTACGGGTCGCCGCACGCCGGGACCTGGCCCTACGGGCTGCCCGAGCTGCCGGGCGGGCGGGAGGCGCTCGCCGGGTCGAAGCGGATCGCGGTACCGGGGTGCTACCCGACCGCTGTGTCCCTCGCGCTCTTCCCGGCGTACGAGGCCGGTATCGCCGAGCCGGAGGCCGTCATCGTCGCCGCGTCGGGCACCTCGGGTGCGGGCAAGGCGGTCAAGCCGCATCTGCTCGGCTCCGAGGTGATGGGCAACATGACCCCGTACGGCGTCGGCGGCGGTCACCGCCACACGCCCGAGATGATCCAGAACCTCAGCGCCGCCGCCGGCGAGCCGGTCACCGTCTCCTTCACGCCGACCCTCGCGCCCATGCCACGCGGCATCCTCGCCACGTGCAGCGCGAAGGCGACGCCGGGCGTGAGCGCGGAGGCCCTGCGCGCGGTGTACGGGAAGGCGTTCGCGGACGAGCCGTTCGTCGACCTCCTGCCCGAGGGCCAGTGGCCCGCCACCGCCGCCGTGTACGGCTCCAACGCCGTACAGGTCCAGGTCGCGTACGACGAGGCCGCCGGGCGGATCGTCGTCGTCACCGCCATCGACAACCTCGCCAAGGGCACCGCGGGCGGCGCCCTGCAGAGCATGAACATCGCCCTCGGGCTCCCCGAGGACACAGGTCTCACGACGATCGGAGTTGCACCGTGAGCGTCACGGCAGCACAAGGGTTCTCGGCGGCGGGCATCGCCGCCGGAATCAAGGACAGCGGTAACCCGGACCTGGCCCTCGTGGTCAACCACGGGCCCCGTCGCGCCGCCGCGGGCGTCTTCACCTCCAACCGCGTCAAGGCCGCGCCGGTGCTCTGGTCGGAGCAGGTACTCAAGGGCGGCGAGGTCACCGCCGTCGTCCTCAACTCCGGTGGAGCCAACGCCTGTACGGGCCCCAAGGGCTTCCAGGACACCCACGCCACCGCCGAGAAGGTCGCCGAGGTGCTGGAGGGTCACAGCGCCGGCGAGGTCGCCGTCGCCTCCACCGGCCTCATCGGCATCCTGCTCCCCATGGACAAACTGCTGCCCGGCATCGAGCAGGCCGCCGCCGCGCTCAGCGAGCACGGCGGTGAGAAGGCCGCCATCGCCATCAAGACCACCGACACCGTCCACAAGACGGCCGTCGCGGGCGGCGACGGCTGGACCGTCGGCGGCATGGCCAAGGGCGCCGGCATGCTCGCTCCGGGCCTCGCCACCATGCTCGTCGTCCTCACCACGGACGCCGATGTGCCCGCACCGGAGCTGGACGCCGCCCTCCGCGACGCGACCCGCACCACCTTCGACCGGATCGACTCCGACGGCTGCATGTCCACCAACGACACCGTGCTCCTCCTCGCCTCCGGTGCCAGCGGCATCACTCCGGACCAGGCCGCGTTCGCCGAAGCCGTACGGGCCGTCTGCGACGACCTCGCGCGGCAGCTCATCGGCGACGCCGAGGGCGCCTCCAAGGACATCCGGATCGAGGTGATCAACGCGGCCAGCGAGGACGACGCCGTCGAGGTCGGCCGGTCCATCGCCCGTAACAACCTCCTCAAGTGCGCCATCCACGGCGAGGACCCCAACTGGGGCCGTGTCCTCTCCGCCATCGGCACGACGAAGGCGGCCTTCGAGCCGGACCAGCTCAACGTCGCCATCAACGACGTCTGGGTCTGCAGATACGGCGGTGTCGGCGAGGACCGCGACCTGGTCGACATGCGCTACCGGGAGGTCAAGATCACCGCCGACCTCGCCGCCGGCACCGAGTCCGCCGTCATCTGGGCCAACGACCTCACCGCGGACTACGTCCACGAGAACAGCGCGTACAGCTCATGAGCGCCGCGCGGAAGCACACCGCACTCCCGAAGGCGCAGATCCTCATCGAGGCGCTGCCCTGGCTGACCCGGCACAACGGCAAGACCGTCGTCATCAAGTTCGGCGGCAACGCCATGATCGACGAGGAGCTGAAGGCCGCCTTCGCGCAGGACGTCGTCTTCCTGCGCCACGCCGGTCTCAAGCCCGTCGTGGTGCACGGCGGCGGCCCGCAGATCAGCGCCCAGCTCGACAAGCAGGGCCTGGTCAGCGAGTTCAAGGCAGGCCTCCGGGTCACCACCCCCGAGGCCATGGACGTCGTACGGATGGTGCTCGCCGGACAGGTCCAGCGCGAACTGGTCGGCCTCCTCAACCAGCACGGCCCGCTCGCCGTCGGCATGACCGGCGAGGACGCCCACACCATCACCGCCATCCAGCACCGGCCCACCATCGACGGCGAGTCCGTCGACATCGGCCGGGTCGGCGAGATCACCGCCATCGACACCGGAGCCATCCAGGCGCTGCTGGACGACGGCCGCATCCCGGTCGTCTCCTCCATCGCCCGCTCCGCCGACGACCACCACGTCTACAACGTCAACGCCGACACCGCGGCCGCCGCACTCGCCGCCGCGCTGAACGCCGAGACGCTGATGGTCCTCACGGACGTGGAGGGGCTGTACGAGGACTGGCCCAACAGCGACGACGTGATCAGCCGCCTGACCGCCAGCCAGCTGGAGAAGCTGCTGCCCGAGCTGTCCAGCGGCATGGTTCCCAAGATGCAGGGCTGTCTGCAC
Source organism: Streptomyces sp. NPDC006174 (assembly GCF_040614075.1). NCBI lineage: Bacteria > Bacillati > Actinomycetota > Actinomycetes > Kitasatosporales > Streptomycetaceae > Streptomyces > Streptomyces sp. NPDC006174. The sequence goes on from NZ_JBEXTJ010000010.1 coordinate 254,723, forward strand.
GCCGTCCGCAACGGCGTCGAGACCGCCCGCGTCATCGACGGCCGCGTCCAGCACTCGATCCTGCTGGAGATCTTCACCGACGAGGGCGTCGGCACGATGGTCGTGCCGGACGCTCCCATCGACGTACACACTGGGCCTGAACTGGGGGAATCATGACCGGCACCGGAGCCGAGACCGGACTCACCTCGCGCTGGCAGGGCGCGCTGATGGACAACTACGGCACGCCCCGCCTGCCGCTCGTCCGCGGCGAAGGCGCGTACGTCTGGGCCGAGGACGGCACCCGCTACCTCGACTTCGTCGGCGGCATCGCGGTCAACGCGCTCGGCCACGCGCACCCGGCCGTCGTGGAGGCCGTCTCCACGCAGGTCGCCTCGCTCGGCCACGTATCGAACCTGTTCATCGCGGAGCCGCCGGTCGCGCTCGCCGAGCGGCTGCTCCAGCTCTTCGGCCGCCCGGGCCGGGTCTTCTTCGCCAACTCCGGCGCCGAGGCCAACGAAGCCGCCTTCAAGATCGGCCGGCTCACCGGCCGCACGCACATGGTCGCCACCGACGGCGGCTTCCACGGCCGGACCATGGGCGCGCTCGCGCTGACCGGCCAGCCCGGCAAGCGGGAGCCGTTCGTCCCGCTGCCCGGTGACGTCACGCATGTGCCGCACGGAGACGTCGACGCGCTGCGCGCGGCCGTCACCACCGACACCGCGCTGGTCATCATCGAGCCGATCCAGGGCGAGAACGGTGTGGTCGTGCCGCCCAAGGGCTACCTGGAGGCGGCCCGGGAGATCACCCGTGCGACCGGCACGCTGCTCGTCCTGGACGAGGTGCAGACCGGGATCGGCCGCTGCGGCCAGTGGTTCGAGCACCAGGCCCACCAAGGCGTCGAGCCGGACCTCGTCACGCTCGCCAAGGGGCTCGGCGGCGGTCTGCCGATCGGCGCGACGGTCGCGTTCGGACCGGCGGCCGACCTGCTGAAGCCGGGTCACCACGGCACCACCTTCGGCGGCAACCCGGTCGCCTGCGCCGCCGGGCTCGCCGTCCTGGACACCCTCGCGGCCGACGGCGCGCTCGACGAGGTCAAGCGGCTCGGCGAGAAGATCCGCGACGGCGTGGAGGCGCTCGGACACCCGCTGGTCTCCCATGTCCGCGGCAGCGGCCTGCTGCTGGGTATCGTGCTCACCGGACCCCTCGCACCGCAGGTGCAGCAGGCGGCCCAGGGAGCCGGCCTCCTGGTGAACGCGCCCGCCCCCGATGTCGTACGGCTCATGCCGCCGCTGATCATCGGTGACGCGGAGGTGGACGCGCTCCTGGAGATCCTGCCGAGCGCTCTCGACGCGGCACACGGGGACGGACGATCCGGAGCATGAGTCTCCGGAGAATGAGGCGACGACGATGACCGAGGCGCAGGAAACCGAGCACGGCGGACCGTCCGTGCCGCAGACCCGCACCGCCCGCCACCGCCGGATCGTGGACATCCTGAACCGGCAGCCGGTCCGCTCGCAGAGCCAGCTGGCCAAGCTCCTCGCCGACGACGGGCTGAGCGTCACGCAGGCGACGCTCTCCCGCGACCTCGACGAGCTGGGCGCGGTCAAGATCCGCAACACCGGCGGCGAACTGATCTACGCGGTGCCGAGCGAGGGCGGATTCCGCACCCCGCAGGCGCCGCTGGGCGGTTCGGCCAAGGAGGAGCGGATGCGCAGGCTCTCGGCCGAACTGCTCATCTCGGCGGAAGCCTCGGCCAACCTGGTGGTGCTTCGCACACCGCCGGGCGCCGCACAGTTCCTCGCCTCGGCCATCGACCAGGCCGAACTGCACGACATTCTCGGCACCATCGCGGGCGACGACACGCTGATGCTGATCAGCCGCGACCCGAACGGCGGCCAGGCGCTCGCCGACCATCTCCTGAGGCTCGCTCAGAACGACCGCTGAGCCGTTCTGTTCAGCAGCGCGCTCGGTGGCTCGTTCAGTACCGCGTGATCGCGGTCGGGCCCGAGCGGGTCCCGACCGCGATGTGCGGCCGCCGCTCCGGCTTCGCCCAGGCCAGGATCTCCGCCATGGCCTCCGCCGGCACCGAGACGCAACCCGCCGTCGCCCCGAGCCCGTTCACATGCAGGAAGATCCCGGCGCCCCGGTCACGTACCGGACGGTCGTAGTTGAAGCCGATGACCAGCGCGTGGGCGTACTGCGTCCCGTACGCGACCAGGTGCTCGGCCTCGTCGGCCCGGCAGTCGGCGGGACGCGGTTCCACCCAACGGTTGTACGCGCGCGAGGCGTTGTCCTGGCACCACCAGGAGTCGTCGTCGACCTTCCGGTACGGATACCTCGTCCCGGCCGGGGCCTCCTGGATGCCGAAGGCGTACGGCAGGTCGTACAGCCCGGTCGGCGTGGTGCTGGTGCCCTGCTCACGGCTGCCGCCCTCGGCCAGCCCGTTGCCCCCGAACCGCGCGGCCGCCGACCCCGCCGCCACCCACCTGCCCCCGCGCCGCTCCCACCAGGTCACCGTGCCCGTGGTGGAGGCGGTGTCCGGAGCCTCGGCGGTGATGAGCTGCGAGCCGCCGCCGGTGTCCGCCAGCCGGTACGGGAGCGGAGGCGGGCTGTCGGCGGGAGCGGCCCCGAGGGAGCCCAGGGCCAGGGTGAGGAGGACGGCGAAGGTCGGCAGAGGTCGTCGGCGCATGCTCCGGACCGTACGGCGGCCGGAGCCGATGCCCCACCTGACCTGCTCCGTACGGCCCAGCGGCTCACTCCGCGAGAGGCGCAGGAAGCCGCGGGAAGGACCGGAAGCCGCGAGAGGCACCGCGAGCCACCGGCCCGGCCCCGGGTTCTGTCGCTACGCCGGGCGGCGGCATCCGGCGAGAAGCGTCGCGACCATGCGCTGGGCGTCGGCCCGGTCGTAGTCGGGTCCGGTGATGCAGAGGTTCCCGATGGCGCGCATGAGCGGGTAGGCGCTGACGCCGGGGCTCACCTCGTCGGCGGCGGCGCAGGCGTCCAGCAGCGTCGCGCAGGCCGGGACCAGGGTGTCGAGCATGAGGGCGTGGAGGTTCTCCAGCCCCGGATCATCGGACCCCAGGGCGGCGCCGAGTCCGTGCTTGGTCACCAGGAACTCCACGAACGCGTCCACCCAGCGGGTGAGTGCGGTGAACGGGGAGGCCGATTCCGCCAGGAGCTGGGGCGCGAGGGCGGCGCAGGTGTCGATCTGGTGCCGGTAGACGGCGGTGACGAGGTCCGCCCGGGTCGGGAAGTTCCGGTAGATCGTGCCCACGCCCACACCGGCGCGTTCGGCGATGTCGCGGACAGGGGCCTGGACTCCCTGGTCCACGAAGACCGCCGACGCGGCCGCCAGCACGCCGCCGCGGGTGCGCTGCGCCTGTGCTCGGCGTACTCCGACCGGTTCCGGCACGGCATCCTCCATTGCTCGCGGAACAATGTTCCGCTAAATTGGCGGAACGACGCTCCGCCAAAGTATGGCAGAGCGCCACCATGGAGAAAGCGCAGGTCCCCCATGTCTTCCAGTCCCCTCGGCCGGCCGGTCGTCGCGGTCAAGCCCATCGCCGTCCCCGCGCCCGGTCGCGGTGTCGAGCTGCAGGTGAAGGTCACCGCACCGCTGTCGGGCCAGGACCTGCCCGTCATCGTCTTCTCCCACGGCAACGCGTGGTCCCTGGACGGATACGAGCCCCTCGTCGACCGGTGGGCCGCCGCCGGGTTCGTCGTGGTGCAGCCCACCCACCTGGACTCCCGCCGCAACGGCATCGGGTGGGAGGATCCGCGCTTCGCCACCATCTGGCGCGTCCGGATCGCCGACCTCCACGCGGTCCTCGACGGCCTCGGCGGCATCCTGCGCCAGGCCGGCGGCCTGGAGGCCCGCGTCGACCGTGAGCGGGTCGCGGTCGTCGGCCACTCCTGGGGCGCCCAGAGTGCCGGTGCGATCCTCGGCGCGCGGGTGCTCGACGCCGACGGCGTCCCCGGCGAGGACTTCTCCCATCCCGCGGTCTCGGCCGGCGCGCTGATCGCGGTGACCGGAACCGGCGACACGCTCACTCCTTTCGCCGCCGAGCACCTTCCGTTCATGAGGCCGGACTACTCCACCATGACCACCCCGGCCCTGGTCGTCGCGGGCGGTAAGGATCAGTCGCAGCTCTCCACCCGGGGGCCGGAGTGGTTCACCGACGCCTACCGCCTCAGCCCGTCCCCGAAGGCCTTGCTCACCATCGCCGAGGGTGAGCACACCCTGGGCGGCGTCGCCGGCGAGATGGTCGCCGAGACCACCGATGAGGACCCCGTCCGCGTCGCGCTCGTCGCCGACGCGGTCTCCGCATACCTCCTCGACGCCTTCGAGCTCGACGGCACCGCGTGGGCCGCCCTCGATGACGGCGCGACCGGTGACGGCACGTGGAGCATCGCCGGCAAATGAGCCCGGACGGTCCGCGCAACCGTTCCCACCGCACCTGACCTGCCGCTTTGACAAAGCATACGGACCACTGCATAGTTATACCCATCAGTGATTGCACCGTAAGGAGAAACCCGTGACCGAGCGCGTCGTACTCGCCTACTCGGGCGGCCTGGACACCTCCGTCGCCATCGGCTGGATCGCCGAGGAGACGGGCGCCGAGGTCATCGCCGTTGCCGTGGACGTCGGCCAGGGCGGCGAGGACCTGGACGTCATCCGCAAGCGCGCGCTCGCCTGCGGTGCCGTCGAAGCCGAGGTCGCGGACGCCAAGGACGAGTTCGCCGAGGAGTACTGCCTCCCGGCGATCAAGGCCAACGCCCTCTACATGGACCGCTATCCGCTGGTCTCGGCCCTCTCCCGGCCGACGATCGTCAAGCACCTCGTCGCCGCCGCCAAGAAGCACAACGCCGGGATCGTCGCCCACGGCTGCACCGGCAAGGGCAACGACCAGGTCCGCTTCGAGGCCGGCATCTCCGCGCTCGGCCCCGACCTGAAGTGCATCGCCCCGGTCCGCGACTACGCGATGACCCGGGACAAGGCGATCGCCTTCTGCGAGGAGAAGAACCTCCCGATCGCGACCACCAAGAAGTCCCCGTACTCCATCGACCAGAACGTCTTCGGCCGGGCCGTCGAGACGGGCTTCCTGGAGGACATCTGGAACGCGCCGATCGAGGACATCTACGAGTACACCTCCAACCCCGCCACCCCGCGCGAGGCCGACGAGGTCGTCATCTCCTTCAAGGAAGGTGTGCCGGTCGCCATCGACGGCCGTCCCGTCACCGTCCTCCAGGCGATCCAGCAGCTCAACGAGCGGGCCGGCGCCCAGGGCATCGGCCGGATCGACATGGTCGAGGACCGGCTCGTGGGCATCAAGTCCCGTGAGGTGTACGAGGCGCCCGGCGCGATCGCGCTGATCACCGCCCACCAGGAGCTGGAGAACGTCACCGTCGAGCGCGAGCTGGCCCGCTACAAGCGGCAGGTCGAGCAGCGCTGGGGCGAGATGGTCTACGACGGCCTGTGGTTCTCGCCGCTGAAGCGGGCGCTGGACGGCTTCATCAACGAGGCCAACCAGCACGTCACCGGTGACATCCGGATGACCCTGCACGCGGGCCGCGCCGTCGTCACCGGCCGGAAGTCCGAGGAGTCGCTGTACGACTTCAACCTCGCCACCTACGACTCGGGCGACACCTTCGACCAGTCCAAGGCGCAGGGCTTCATCGAGCTCTTCGGCCTCTCCTCGAAGATCGCCGCCAAGCGCGACCTGGCCTGACCCTCTCTCGTTCTACAGCCGCCTCCCCGTCCGCACGCGGCAGGGAGGCGGCCGCATATCCGCACCTTGGCCCACGCCTTGGCCTTTGCCTCTTGAGGAGCACGCAGTGAGCAGCAACAACGGTGACGTCCGGCTCTGGGGCGCGCGTTTCGCCGACGGACCGGCGAAGGCGCTGGCCAAGCTGTCGGCCTCCGTCCACTTCGACTGGCGGCTCGCGCCGTACGACATCGCCGGCTCCCGCGCCCACGCCCGCGTCCTCAACAAGGCCGGGCTCCTCACCGAGGACGAGCTGACCCGGATGCAGGACGGCCTCGACCGGCTCGAAGCCGATGTCGCGGACGGCTCCTTCACCGGCACCATCGCCGACGAGGACGTCCACACCGCGCTGGAGCGCGGCCTCCTGGAGCGCCTCGGCCCCGACCTCGGCGGCAAGCTGCGGGCCGGCCGGTCGCGGAACGACCAGATCGCCACGCTCTTCCGGATGTACCTGCGCGACCACGCCCGGATCATCGGCGGCCTCATCGCGGACCTCCAGGGCGCGCTGGTCGGCCTCGCCGAGGCCCACCCGGACGTGGCGATGCCCGGCCGCACCCACCTCCAGCACGCCCAGCCGGTGCTCTTCGCCCACCACGTGCTCGCCCACGTCCATTCCCTGTCCCGGGACGCCGAGCGGCTGCGCCAGTGGGACGAGCGCACGGCCGTCTCGCCGTACGGCTCCGGCGCGCTCGCCGGCTCCTCGCTCGGCCTGGACCCGGAGGCGGTCGCCGCCGACCTCGGCTTCGAGCACGGTTCGGTCGGCAACTCCATCGACGGGACCGCCTCGCGGGACTTCGCCGCGGAGTTCGCCTTCATCACCGCGATGATCGGCGTCAACCTCTCCCGGATCGCCGAGGAGGTCATCATCTGGAACACGAAGGAGTTCTCCTTCGTCACGCTCCACGACGCCTTCTCCACCGGCTCCTCGATCATGCCGCAGAAGAAGAACCCGGACATCGCGGAGCTGGCCCGAGGCAAGTCCGGCCGCCTCATCGGCAACCTGACCGGCCTCCTCGCCACGCTGAAGGCGCTGCCGCTCGCGTACAACCGCGACCTCCAGGAGGACAAGGAGCCCGTCTTCGACTCCTGCGACCAGCTCGAGGTCCTGCTCCCCGCCTTCACCGGCATGATGGCCACGCTCACCGTCAACCGCGAGCGCATGGAAGAGCTGGCCCCGGCCGGCTTCTCGCTCGCCACCGACATCGCGGAGTGGCTGGTGCGGCAGGGCGTGCCGTTCCGGGTCGCGCACGAGGTCGCCGGCGCCTGCGTCAGGGAGTGCGAGCAGCACGGTATCGAGCTGGACGAGCTCACCGACGAGCAGTTCGCGAAGATCTCCGAGCACCTCACTCCGGAGGTCCGCACCGTCCTCGACGTGCGCGGCGCCCTCGCCTCCCGCAACAGCCGCGGCGGAACGGCTCCCTCCGCCGTCGCCGTTCAGCTCGCCGAGGTGAAGAAGGACCTGGAGGCGCAGAACGCCTGGGCGGCCGCGCGCCGGTAGCCGGCAGGAGGGCCGAGCAGCGGTACCTACGGTGTCGTCGCAGGTGTACGAAAGGTGGAGCGGGCTACGTTGACCGGGGTAGGAGTATCCGCAACCGACCCCGAGGAGCCCGCGATGCCCTTCACCGCCCTGGCCACCGCGACGACCCCGACCGCCCACATCGGACTGGGTCTCGCGGCCGTCGGCAGGCCCGGATACATCAACCTCCACCGGGACCAGGACTTCCCCGACGGCCGGGACGTGGAGGATCTGCGCGCCCGTACGCACGAGCTGCTGGACGCGGCGTACGCGCAAGGCGTCCGGTACGTCGACGCGGCCCGCTCCTACGGCCGCGCCGAGGAGTTCCTCGGTGAGTGGCTGGACGCCCGGCCCTCCTTCACCGACCTCGTCGTCGGCTCGAAGTGGGGCTACACCTACACCGCCGACTGGAGCACCGAGGCCGAGGCGCACGAGGTCAAGGACCACGGCCTCGCCACCTTCGAGCGCCAGCGCGCCGAGACCCGCGAACTCCTCGGCGACCGGCTCGACCTCTACCAGATCCACTCGCTCACCCCGGACAGCCCGGCCCTCGCCGACAAGGAACTCCACGAGCGGCTGGCCGCACTCGCCGCCGACGGGGTCGCCGTCGGCTTCTCCACCAGCGGCCCCGCACAGGCCGACGCCATCCGGGCCGCGCTCGCGCTCACGGTCGACGGCAACCCTCTCTTCCGTACGGTCCAGGCCACCTACAACGCGTTGGAGACCTCGGCCGCACCCGCTCTCGCCGAGGCCCATGACGCCGGACTCACCGTGATCGTCAAGGAAGGCATGGCCAACGGGCGGCTGGCCGGGGACGAGGCGCCCGCCGTGTTCCGCGAGATCGCCGCCGACGCGGGCGTGGGCGGCGACGCGGTGGCGCTGGCGTTCGTCCTGCACCAGCCGTGGGCCGGGGTCGTCCTCTCCGGCGCCGCCACCGTCACGCAGCTCGCCGGCAACCTGCACGCACCCGTCGTCGACCTCGACGAGGAGCAGCGGGACCGGCTGGACGCGCTGGTGGAGGAGCCGGAGTCGTACTGGCGCCACCGCGCGGCCCTGCCCTGGCACTGATCCGCTGAGCCTCAGGAGCTCGTCAGCCCGCCAGGACGACGAGCTCCTGGGTCGCCCGCGTCATCGCCACATACCGGTCGACCGCCCCCGAGACGCCCGCGCCGAACGCCTCCGGATCCACCAGGACCACCAGGTCGAATTCGAGGCCCTTCGACAGCTCCGGCGTCAGCGACCGTACGCGCGGCCTCGCCCGGAACGCCGGATCACCGATGACACACGCGATCCCGTCCGTGTGCGCGGCGAGCCAGGTGTCCAGGACCGCGTCGAGATCCGCCACACGGCCGAATACGACCGGCAGGCCGCCGGAACGGATCGAGACCGGCACATTGGCGTCCGGCAGCACGGCCCGGATCACCGGCTCGGCCTCCGCCATGACCTCCTGCGGCGTCCGGTAGTTGACGGTCAGCGAGGCCGGCGCGACCCGGTCCAGCCCGACCCGCTCCAGGCGCTCGCGCCACGACTCGGTGAATCCGTGCCGGGCCTGCGCGCGGTCGCCGACGACGGTGAAGCTCCGGGACGGACACCGCACCAGCAGCATCTGCCACTCGGCGTCGGTCAGCTCCTGCGCCTCGTCCACGACGATGTGCGCGAACGGGCCCGCCAGCAGATCCGGTTCGGCGCCGGAGGATCCGTCGGGGTCGACCAAGGTGTCCTTCATGTCCTGGCCGTGCAGCATGACCAGCGCTCCTTCGCTGTCGACATCGGCGTCGGCCAGCGTCTCGTCCGCGAGGAGCGCGTCGATGACCTGGGCCATGCCCGCGCGCTCGGCGGCCACGGCCGCCTGCGCCCGCTGCCTGCGCCGCCACGCCTCCGGGTCACCGACCCGCTGCCGCGCCGCGTCCAGGACCGGCAGATCGGAGACCGTCCAGGCCTGCGCGTCCGCACGCTGCAACAGCCGCACCTCGTCCCGCGTGAGCCACGGAGCGGCCATGCGCAGATAGGCCGGGACCGACCAGAGATCACCGACCAGCTCCGCCGGATCCAGCAGCGGCCACGCCCGGTCGAACGCGGCGGCCAGCTCCCGGTCCTGGCCCACCGCCTTCCGGACCAGCTCCGGCGCGACCTCCTCACCGTCGTACTTCTCCACCAGGAGCGTGAGCAGCTCCTCCCGGACCTGGTCACGCGCCTCGTTGTGTACGGCGCCGGGCCCGGCGGTCTCGAACGCCACGGCCCAGTCGGCGGCGGTCAGCCGGAGGTCGGCCCAGGGAGTCGTGACCGTCAGGGGCTCGGTGGGCGGTTCCTCGTAGAACCGTACGGCCGTCTCGACCGCGCGCACCAGCTCCGCCGACGCCTTCAGCCGCGCCACCTCCGGATCGGCCTCGACGGCGGCCGTGGCCCCTTCCTCCACCAGGTCCCGCAGCGTGCAGGTCTGCACGCCTTCCTCACCGAGGCTCGGGAGCACATCGGCTACGTACCCGAGGTAGGGCCGGGACGGGCCGACGAACAGGACGCCGCCACGGCGGTGCGCCAGGCGCGGATCGGAGTACAGGAGGTACGCGGACCGGTGCAGCGCGACGACCGTCTTTCCCGTACCCGGCCCGCCGTCCACCACCAGCGCGCCTCGCGAACTCGCGCGGATGATCGCGTCCTGGTCGGCCTGGATCGTGCCGAGCACATCACGCATCCGCTCCGACCGGTTGGTGCCGAGGCTGGCGATGAACGCGGACTGGTCGTCGAGCGCGGCGTGTCCGGCGAAGGCGTCCGGCGCGAACACCTCGTCCCAGTAGTCGCTGATCCGGCCGCCGGCCCAGCGGTACCGGCGGCGGCTCGCCAGGCCCATCGGGTTGGCGTGCGTGGCGCCGAAGAACGGCTCGGCGGCGGGGGAGCGCCAGTCGACCAGCAGACGGCGGCCCTCGCTGTCGGTGAGGCCGAGCCGGCCGACGTACACGGGCTCGGAACCGTCCTCGGCGACCATGCGCCCGAGGCAGAGGTCGAGCCCGAAGCGGCGCAGGGTGCGCAGGCGAGCGGTGAGCCGGTGGATCTCGGCGTCCCGGTCCATCGCCTGACGGCCGGTGCCGCCGGGCGCCCGGCGCTCGGCGTCGAGCCGGTCGGTCAGCTCGGCGATCGACGCGTCCAGGGTCCGGGTGATGGCGGCGAAGTGCCGCTCGTCGGCGGCGATGAGGGCCGGGTCGGCCTTGGGGGAGAGGTGGTCGGGGAGGTGGAAGGCGGTGAGGGTCACGGTGTCGGGTCCGTTCTGCTGTCTGCGAGGTGAAGGGTCGGCTCAGGCCGCCGGCCGCCGTTTTGGAGAGGTACGGCTCCGGCTCAGCCCGTCGGCACCGGTGCTCCGAACCACCGCGCCAGCGCGCCCTCCAGCTCCTCACGCTCCTCACCGGCCCAGGCCACATGTCCGTCCGGCCGCAGCAGGACGGCGGACACGTCCAACGCCTCGGTCCCATCGGCCACGTGGTCGACCCGGTCCGCCCAGCCCGCCACCGACAGTCCGCCCGTCCGGTCGAGCAGCAGGCCGCGGCCCTCGTGCATCAGCTCGTAGAGGCGGCCGCGCTCCAGCCGCAGGTCCGGCAGCCGTCTGCCGAGCAGTGCGTGGCCCTCGCCGAAGTCGTAGCGGATGTCGACGGCGGTGATCATCCCGGTCACGTACGTGTTCACCTCCTCGAAGTCCAGGAGCCGCGCGAACAGTTCGCGCAGCGCGGTCGCTCCCGGGTCGGTTCCCAGCAGCGTGATCTGCGCGCGCGTGTTGTCCAGCACGCGGGTGCCGACCGGATGGCGTTCGGCGTGGTAGCTGTCCAACAGGCCTTGCGGCGCCCAGCCGTTGACCTCGGCGGCCAGTTTCCAGCCGAGGTTGAACGCGTCCTGCACACCGAGGTTGAGCCCTTGTCCGCCGGTCGGCGGATGGATGTGCGCCGCGTCACCGGCCAGCAGCACCCGGCCGACCCGGTACTGCTCGGCCTGCCTGGTGGCGTCGCCGAAGCGGGAGAGCCAGCGCGGCGAGTGCACGCCGAAGTCGGTGCCCGCGACCGCCCGCAGCCGCTCCGTGAACTCCTCCAGGGTCGGCGCGCCCGCCCGCTCCTCGGACACGCGCTCGGCGGGCACGATGACGCGGTGTGTCCCGTCGCCGTTCGGGATGGTGCCGAACCGCAGCTGCGTCCTGCGGACCTCCGCCACCACGGCGGCGACCACCTCCGGCTCCTCGGTCATCTCCATGTCGCCGAGCAGCGTCTCGACCGTGGCGGGCTCACCGGGAAAGGCGACGCCCACCTCCTTGCGCACCACACCACGGCCGCCGTCGCACCCGACGAGGTAGCGCGAACGCAGCCGCGTCCCGTCCGCCGCCTCGACACTCACACCGGCATCGTCCTGGCTGACCCCGACCACCTCGCAGCCGCGCCGGATCTCGGCGCCCAGCTCGATCGCCCGCTCGCGGAGCAGCCGCTCGGTGACCGGCTGGAGCGTGGAGAGTCCGTACGGGTGGGCCGTGTCCAGCCGGTCCGGCCACGGCTTCTGGATACCACCGAAGAACCCGCCGACCTGGAACCTCTCGCTCTCCGCGAGGAACCGGTCCAGCAGCCCGCGCTGGTCCATCACCTCGACGCTCCGCACATGCAGGCCGCGCCCCCGGCTCTCCCGGGTCGGCTCGGCCAGCTTCTCCAGCACCACGGTGCGCACGCCGGCCAGCCGCAGTTCGCAGGCGAGCATGAGGCCGGTCGGTCCACCGCCGACCACGATCACGTCGATCATCACTGTTCCGCCCTTGTCGACGTCGAATTGCCGAAGCCGGCGCTTCCGATCCCGGCTTCGGCCGTCGATTCTGCGGCATTCGGGGGGCCTTGCGGCAAGACCCCCCATCCGCTATAAGTTAAGAGTGGCAAGGAGTGGGTTCACCTCCTGCCGATCCCACCTCATACAGCCGCTCGCAGGACACCAAGCTCCTCGCGGCGCACCTCGCACCCTTCCTGAGCAGCCGCATCCCTACTGATGAGACAATGATGTCTCACGTGGGCTAAGCTCGTCTCATGACTCTCGACCGTGAGCAGGTGCTGCGCAGCGCCGCCGCTCTGCTGACCCGAAAATCGACCGCCACCATGGACGAGGTCGCCAAAGCAGCCGGTATCGGCCGCGCCACCCTCCACCGCCACTTCGCCGGACGTGACGCGCTGGTGAAGGCGCTGGAGGATCTCGGCATCCAGGAGTTCGAGGCGGCCCTGGACGCCGCCCGGCTCGACGAAGGCACCGCCGAGGAGGCGCTGCGCCGCCTCATCGCGGCCGTCGAGCCCAGCGCCGGCCTGCTCTCGTTCCTCGTCACGGAGAACCAGCTCTTCGAGGGCGACCAGGTCAACGAGGGCTGGGACCGGGCCGACGCCCGGGTCTCCGCCTTCTTCCGCCGTGGCCAGGAACGCGGCGAATTCAGGATCGACCTCACCCCCGCCTGGCTGACCGAGGCCCTCTACGGGCTCGTCGGCACCGGCGCCTGGGCCGTCCAGGTGGGACGGGTCGCCACACAGGATTTCCAGTACATGATCGTCGAGCTGCTGCTCGGCGGAGCCCGCCGGAGCGTGGAGCAGTGACCAGCATCGACCAGCACCCGAAGACCACGGACGACCTTGGCCGCCCCGGGCGGTGGATCGCGCTCGCCGTGCTCGTCCTCGCCGTGCTGCTGGTGGCCGTCGACGCCACCGTCCTCGGCCTCGCCACGCCGTTCCTCAGCGAGGACCTCGCTCCCACCGGCAACCAGCTGCTCTGGATCGGTGACGTCTACTCCTTCGTCATCGCCGGTCTGCTCGTCTCGATGGGCTCGCTCGGCGACCGCATCGGCCGCAAGAAGCTGCTGCTGATCGGAGCCGTGGCGTTCGGCGCGGTCTCCGTGCTCAACGCGTACGCGACCACTCCCGAGATGATGATCGTGGCCCGGGCGCTGCTCGGTGTCGCCGGCGCCACGCTGATGCCGTCCACTCTCGCGCTGATCCGCAACCTCTTCCACGACCCGCGCGAGCGCAGCCTCGCCATCGGGATCTGGGGCGCGATGGCCTCGGCGGGCGCGGCGGTCGGGCCGGTCGTCGGCGGGTTCCTGCTCGAACACTTCTGGTGGGGCTCGGTCTTCCTGATCAACCTGCCCGTGATGGCCGTGCTCGTCGTCGTCGGCATCAAGCTGATCCCGGAGTCCAAGAACCCGGCGTCGGGCCCGTGGGACATGCTCAGCGTCGGGCTCTCGCTGGTCGGCATGATCGGCATCGTGTACGCCATCAAGGAGACGGCCTCGCACGGGCCGGGCTGGGGTCCGGGCGTGGCGGCCGCGCTCGGTGCCGGTGCGCTCACCTGGTTCGTCCGCAGGCAGCTCCATCTGCCCGCGCCGCTGCTGGACATGCGGCTCTTCCAGCACCGGGGCTTCTCCGGTGCGGTCCTCGCCGACCTGCTGACCATCCTCGGCCTGTCGGGCCTGGTCTTCTTCCTCTCCCAGTTCCTCCAACTGGTCCAGGGCCGAGGACCGCTGGAGGCGGGTCTGGCCGAACTGCCCGCCGCCATCGGCGCGGTGACCGCCGGTCTGCTGGCCGGTTTCGCCGCCCGCCGCTTCTCGGTGCGCTCGGTCGTGGCGGGCGGACTCGGCGCGGTCGGTCTCGCGCTGGGTACGGTGACCCTGCTCGACCAGCACACCGGCTATCCGCTCCTCGGCTCCATGCTGCTGGTCGTCGGCGTCGGCGCCGGGTTCTCCTTCACCGTCACCGCCGACGTCATCCTCTCCAGCGTCCCGCAGGAGCAGGCCGGTTCCGCCTCCGCCGTCTCGGAGACGGCGTACGAGCTCGGTGCCGCCCTCGGCATCGCTCTGCTCGGCTCCATCGTCACCGGCGTCTACCGCGGCTTCCCGACCCCGGCCGGCATCCCCGCCGACGTCGAGTCGGCGGCCCACGAGTCGCTCGGCGGCGCAGTCGAAGCGGCCACCGCTCTGCCCGCCGCCCAGGCGGGCCCGCTGATCTCGGCGGCCCAGGAGGCGTTCGTCGACGGCATGCGGTCCGCCGCCGGCGTCGGGTCGGTGGTGCTCCTGGCGGCGGCCGTCGCCGCCTGGTTCCTGCTGCGGGGCCAGAAGCTGGAGGACGGCATCGAGCACCCGTAGTACGCCGTCACGCGGAAGGGCCCGCACCCCGTGTCCCGGGGTGCGGGCCCTTCCGCGTACGACCGGATCAGGCGGCCTTGGCCTTCGTCGCGTACATGTCCACGTACTCCTGGCCGGAGAGCCGCATCACCTCGGACATCACCGAGTCGGTCACCGCCCGCAGCACATAGCGGTCGCGGTCCATGCCCTCGTACCGGGAGAACTCCATCGGCTCGCCGAAGCGCACCGTGACCTTGCCCGGCCGAGGCAGTCCGGCGCCGCCCGGCTGGAGCTTGTCGGTGCCGATCATGGCGAACGGGACCACCGGTGCGCCCGTCATCAGCGTCAGCCGCGCGATCCCCGTACGGCCCCGGTAGAGCCGGCCGTCGGGGGAGCGGGTGCCTTCCGGGTAGATCGCGAAGGCCTGGCCCTCCTCCAGCACCCGGCGGCCCGTCATCAGCGCCGCGACCCCGCCACGGCCGCCGTCCCGGTCCACCGGGATCATGCCGCAGCCGGTGAAGAACCAGGCCATCAGCCGGCCCTTGAGCCCCTTGCCGGTCACGTACTCGTCCTTGCCGATGTAGAACACCGGCCGGTCGCAGCAGATCGGCATGATCATCGAGTCGATGAACGTGAGGTGGTTGCCCGCGAGGATCACCGGCCCGGTCCCGGGAATGTTCTCCGCGCCCTCCACCTGTGGGCGGAACATCAGGCGCAGAATCGGTCCGAGCACTGCCTTGATGACCGTTTGACGGGACAACGGTTCCTCCGGTGTCGTGGCCGGGCCGGCCGAAGCGAGTGAGGTGGTACGGCGTGTGGTGCGGGGTGGTGTCCGGTCGTGCGAGGTGTTGGACTGTGCAGGTGAGGACGATACTCGCGGGTATGCGCTGATCGCACATCGGGTTCACGGAGTGGATACGCCGTGTTGACGTGTGTTTCCGCCATGTTCGCCTCACATCCGCCCCGCTGACCTGCCCGCCTGCCTACGATCGGGCCGCGCCCGACCGGGCCAGGACAGAACCGAGCGAGGAGCATTCATGACGGAGCGTGTGACCGGCACTCCCGGCCGGCGGACCCTGCTGGGCGCCGCCGTACTCGGAACGGCGGCCCTCGGTCTCGCCTCCACGGCACAGGCCGCCGAGCGCGGACGCGGCGGTCACGGAGACGGCCACGGTTCGCTGCGGGACCTGCCCGTACCGACGGTGATCGGCCACCGCGGAGCCAGCGGCTACCGGCCCGAGCACACGCTCGGCTCCTATCAGCTGGCGCTCGACCTCGGCGCGCACATCGTCGAGCAGGACCTCGTGCCGACCAAGGACGGCCACCTCGTCTGCCGCCACGAGAACGACATCACCGCCACCACGGACGTCGCCGACCACCCCGAGTTCGCCGGCCGCAGGACCACGAAATCCATCGACGGCGTCTCCTACACCGGCTGGTTCACCGAGGACTTCACCCTCGCCGAGCTCAAGACCCTGCGCGCCACCGAGCGCATCCCCGGCAACCGCCCGGACAACACCCTCTACGACGGCCGCTGGACGGTCCCCACCTTCGAAGAGGTCCTGCGCTGGGCCGACCAGGAGGGCCGCAAGCGCGGAAAGCCCGTCTGGCTGTACGTGGAGACCAAGCACCCCACGTACTTCCGGAGCCTGGGCCTCGGCCTGGAGGAGCCGCTGGCCCGGCTGCTGCGCCGCCACCGCCGCGACCGCAGGAACGCGCCGCTCATCCTCCAGTCCTTCGAGCCGAGCTCGGTCCAGCGCCTCGCCCGGCTGGTCGACACCCCGCGCATCGTCCTCCTCTCCGGTCCGGCCACGCGTCCGTGGGACTTCGTCGAGTCCGGCGACCCGCGCACGGTGGCCGACCTGGTCAAGCCCGCCGGGCTGAAGTGGATCGCCTCCTACGCCCAGGGCATCGGCCCCACGCTCGACCTGGTCATCCCCAAGGACGCCGCGGGCCGGCTCACCACGCCGACCACGCTGGTGAAGGACGCGCACGCGCGCGGCCTGCTCCTGCACCCGTACACGCTGCGCAACGAGAACAGCTTCCTGCCCGCCGACTTCCGGCGCGGAACCGACCCCAACGCCTACGGTGACGTGTTCGGCGCCGCCGCCGCGTACTTCGCCACCGGTATCGACGGCATCTTCTCCGACCACCCGGACACCGCGCTGCTGGCGGCGGCGGACTTCAAGGGCCGCTGAGCCTGTCCCGGGACGCCGAGCCCTTCTCGGCAGGGTTCGCGCGCGCGTCAGCCGCCGGGCCTCCGTGCCCCGGTCGGGTGGTGCGGTCCGCGCCGGGCAACCGGGCGGGCCGCCACCACGTTTGCCGGGGCATGACGCTTCTCGATCTTGAACCCGGCCGGGCCACCGCCACCGCTCTCGTCTTCCGCTTAGAACCGCTGGTGCGGGCCGAGGCGGGAGCGGAGGCGCCCGCCGCCGGTCTGGACCCCGCCGACCTCGAACAGACCGTATGGCTGCGGCTCCTGGAACGTCCCGTAGCCGCCGGACCGCCTCGCGACCCGGCCCGCTGGGTGCGCGACACCGTCCGCGCGGAGGCCCGGAAAGGACGCCGCGCGGCCCGGCGGGAACGCCCGTACGCCGAAACGGAACCCGCCGCTCCGCCGACCGGCTCCCCGGAACGGGTCGCGCTCGGAGCCGCCGAACGCCGGGCGCTCCGCGCCGCGATGGCCCGGCTGCCCGAGCGCTGTACCCGGCTGCTGGACGCGATGCTGGCGCCCACCGACCCGACGTACCGAGAAATCGCAGGGGAGTTGGGTATGTCACAGGGGAGTTTGGGACCGATCCGTTCCCGTTGCCTTGGATGTCTGCGCAGAATGCTCGCGGCGGAGGTTGCCGTCCCTGAACTGCGGGGAAGGGTGCGGTAGGCAACCGGGCGGACAGGTGAGCGGGAGGCGTGCACACATGGGCATGAGCGTGATCATCTCGGCGGCGACGGCACAGGACGCGGAGCAGATCTTCCGGCTCCAGTACCTCTGCTTCCAGCGCGAGGCGGAGCTGTACGACAACTACCGGATCGACCCGCTGGTCCAGACCCTGGACGCGGTACGCGGCGAAGTGGCCGACGACCTGGTCTTCGTGGCCCGCCTCGGCGACGAAGTCGTGGGCTCCGTCCACGGATTCACCGACCCGGACGGTACGGGACAGATCGGCCGGCTCTGTGTGCACCCCAGGCTCCAGGGGCACGGGCTCGGCACCCGGCTGCTGAACGCGGTGGAGGCGGCCCTCGCCGCCGACCGCGCCGCCACCCGCTTCCGGCTGCACACCGGCCACCGCAGCGAGAGCAACCTGAGGCTCTACCGGCGGGCCGGCTACGCCCAGGTCGGCGACGTCACCGGTACGGACGGCGTCCGGCTCATCCTGCTGGAGAAGGAGGCGGCGGCCCAGGAGTTCGTGGCCAGCGCCTGACCTCTGGCGGCTTCAGGCCCTCCGGGCGCGCCGCAGCCAGATCATCCCGGTGACCGGCAGGATCACCGGGATGAACAGGTAGCCCATCCCGAAGTCCGACCAGACGGTCGAGTCCGGGAAGGCGGACGGCTCGGCCAGCGTCCAGGCGCCGACGACCAGGACGCCCAGCAGCTCGGCGGCGCAGCACGCCAGCGCCGCCCGGCGGGCCTTCTCGCCGCCGCGCACCAGTGAGTACGTGATGAACCCGTAGACGACGGCGGCCACGGCCGAGAGCGAGTAGGCGAGCGGCGCCCGGTCGAAGCCCCGGACCACCTCGACGATCGAGCGCGAGGCCGCCGCGACCGTGAACACTCCGTAGAACCAGACGAGCACCCGGCCCGGACCGGTGCCCAGCTCGAAGGACGGCTTCGGCGCCGCGGCCGCCTCGGAGCGGTCGGCGTCACTCACGTCGGATACCTTGCCGGTGTCCCTCATGTCAGCCACCCCAGATGTCGTAGAGCCGTACTTCGAGGACCGCCAGCACCACCGCGCCCGCCGCCACCGTCACCGAGCCCCAGCGGGTCCGCTCGGAGAGCGAGAGGACACCGGCCGCCGGCACGGCAGCGAACGAACCGATCAGATAGGCGAGGAACACCGCCATCCCCTGCTCCGGCCGCTCCCCGCGCGCCAGCTGCACGATGCCGACCACCAGCTGCGCGAAGGCCAGGACGGTCACGACGGCCATCCCGATGAAGTGCCAGTCCTTCGTCGGCTGGTCCTTGTAGGCGGCGTGTCCGCACCAGGCGGCGAGGGCGAGCGCGGTCACGGCGACCGCGACCGTCAGGGCGTCAAGCATGTAGCGAGGGTATTACGGCCGCACCACCCGCCCGCGTGCGGCCCCAACCCGCGTCCGCTCGGCGCCGCGGATCGTGGCCTTGACCACAACGCCCACCCGGACCGGCCTCGCGGACGACCGCCACCGGAGCCGTACGACCTCCTGGACAACCCCTATAAGTGCAGGTCAGAGCCTTGCTGTCGTATGTCGGCGAGTCGGCCCGACAGGCCGCCGCCGACCATCCACGGCTGTCCGGAATGCGGACAGCCAGGTTCGTGCCGAGGCGTACGTCTGTTTTACTTGGGCCCATGACCACGACGAGCAGCCGCACCCTTGCGACCGAGGCGATCAGTACGCCCGGTGCTCGTTGTATGTGTCGAATGCGCGCCTTCTGAGGGCCCCCGCCTGAGCCTCGCGCCCCGAAGCGAGACCCGAGCCTCGCCGTTCGCCCCCTGTGGAACGAGCCGCCCGAGCATGCGCTGTCACCCCGGCCGACCGCCGTACACAGCCGTGCTGAGACGTGAACCGGACGACCAGCCCGCATCAGTCTCTTCAGACGTTTGCCCCGTGCCCGGCGGACACCCGCGCCGCGCACTCGACAGTGACGGAAACCCCTGTGATCACCACTACGGGCCTCACGAAGGTCTACCAGTCGCGCGACCGTGAGGTCACCGCACTCGACGGAGTCGACCTCCACGTCCGCGAAGGCGAGATATACGGCGTCATCGGACAGAGCGGCGCCGGGAAGTCCTCCCTCATCCGCTGCGTCAACCTGCTGGAGCGCCCCACCTCCGGCACGGTCACCGTGGCCGGCCAGGACCTCACGGCCCTCGCCGGACGCGGCCGCCGGGCGAGCGCGGAGTTGCGCGCCGCCCGTACCCGTATCGGCATGGTCTTCCAGCACTTCAACCTGCTGGACTCACGGACCGTCCTGGACAACGTGGAGCTCCCGCTGGAGATCCTCGGCGTCTCCGGACAGGAGCGCACCCGTAAGGCGAAGGAGCTCCTCGACCTGGTCGGCCTCTCCGACAAGGCGAAGTCCTATCCCAAGCAGCTCTCCGGCGGCCAGAAGCAGCGCGTCGGCATCGCCCGCGCCCTGGCCGGCGACCCGAAGGTGCTGCTCTCGGACGAGGCGACCTCCGCCCTCGACCCCGAGACCACCCGCTCCATCCTCCAGCTGCTGCGCGACCTCAACCAGCAGCTCGGCCTGACCATCCTGCTGATCACCCACGAGATGGACGTCGTCAAGACGATCTGCGACTCCGCCGCCCTCATGCAGCGCGGCCGGATCGTGGAGTCCGGCACGGTCGGCGGACTGCTCGCCACCCCCGGCTCCGAGCTGGCGAGCGAGCTGTTCCCGGTCGGCGGCAGTGCCTCCGGACCCGACCGTACGGTCGTGGACGTCACCTTCCACGGCGAGGCCGCGAGCCAGCCGGTGATCTCGCAGCTCTCCCGTACGTACAACATCGACATCTCGATCCTGGGCGCCGCGATGGACACCGTCGGCGGCAAGCAGATCGGCCGGATGCGCATCGAGCTGCCCGGCCGGTTCGAGGAGAACGTCGTCCCGATCGGCTTCCTGCGCGAGCAGGGACTCCAGGCCGAGGTCGTCGAGGACGAGAACGGCCCCCGGGCCCGCGCCGCCGCGACCGTCCCTGAGCAGGCGCCCGCCGCGATCACCAAGGAGGCCGTCAAGTGACCTGGTCCGAAATGCAGCCCCTGCTGACCCAGGGCACCTTCGACACCCTCTACATGGTGCTCTGGTCCGCACTGGTCACCGTCGTCGGCGGACTGCCGCTCGGCGTCCTGCTCGTCCTCACCGACAAGGGCGGACTGCTCCAGAACACCGCGGTGAACAAGGTCACCGGCGTGATCGTGAACATCGGCCGCTC
The DNA here is from genome assembly GCF_040614075.1 of Streptomyces sp. NPDC006174. Lineage (NCBI taxonomy): Bacteria > Bacillati > Actinomycetota > Actinomycetes > Kitasatosporales > Streptomycetaceae > Streptomyces > Streptomyces sp. NPDC006174. The sequence goes on from NZ_JBEXTJ010000010.1 coordinate 275,222, forward strand.
GCTGCCGTTCATCATCCTGCTGATCGCGCTGATCCCGTTCACCACCTGGGTCGTCGGCACCTTCATCGGCCCCACCGCGATGATCGTCCCGCTCGCCGTCGGCGCCATCCCGTTCTTCGCCCGGCTCGTCGAGACGGCGATCCGCGAGGTCGACCACGGGCTCGTCGAGGCCGTGCAGTCGATGGGCGGCTCCATCCCGACCATCGTCCGCAAGGTGCTCCTGCCGCAGGCCCTGCCCTCGCTCGTCTCGGGTGTCACCACCACCCTCATCGTGCTCATCGGCTACTCCGCGATGGCCGGTGCGGTCGGCGGCGAAGGGCTCGGCTCCAAGGCCGTCACCTACGGATTCCAGCGCTTCGACAACCAGTTCATGCTGATCACCGTCGCGCTCCTCATCGTGCTGGTCAGCGTGATCCAGCTGATCGGCGACCTCATCGTGCGACTGCTGGCCCGCCGCGGCCGCACCGCCTCCTAGGCCCTGAGGCCCCCTGAACTTTTCGTCCCCATCAAGCCCGAACTCCTTGTCCGGGCGCTCCACCACCACTGAGAAAGAGGCACTTTTCGTGCGCAAGAACATCAAGATCACCGCAGCCGTCGCCTCCGCCGCCGCCCTCGCCCTGGGCCTCGGCGCCTGCGGTACGGACTCCGACCCGGCCTCCAAGAGCGAGAGCGGCGCCAAGGCCGACACCTCCAAGGCCCTGGTCGTCGCCGCGTCCCCGACGCCGCACGCCGACATCCTGAACTTCGTCAAGAAGAACCTGGCGGAGAAGGAGGGCCTCAAGCTGGAGGTCAAGGAGTTCACGGACTACGTCCTGCCGAACACCGCCACCCAGAACGGCCAGGTCGACGCCAACTTCTTCCAGCACAAGCCGTACCTGGACGACTTCAACGCGAAGAACAAGACCACCATCGTCCCGGTCGTCAACGTGCACCTGGAGCCCCTCGGTCTCTACTCCAAGAAGATCAAGGACGTCAAGGACATCAAGTCCGGCCAGACCATAGCCATCCCCAACGACACCACCAACGGCGGCCGCGCCCTCCAGCTGCTCGCCGACAACGGCCTGATCACGCTCAAGGACGGCGTCGGCAGCGCCGCCAAGCTGAGCGACATCACCGACAAGAAGGGCCTCGAGTTCAAGGAGCTGGAGGCCGCCACCGTGCCCCGCGCCCTGAACGACGTGGACGCCGCCGTCATCAACGGCAACTACGCCCTGGAGGCCAAGCTCTCCCCGGCGAAGGACTCCCTGGCCGTGGAGAAGGCCGAGGGCAACCCGTACGCCAACTTCCTGGCGGTCAAGGACGGCAACGAGAAGGACCCGCGCGTCGAGAAGCTTGCCAAGCTCCTCAACTCCGACGAGGTCAAGAAGTTCATCGAGGACACCTACCAGGGCTCGATCGTCGCCTCCTTCGGCGCCCCGGCCGCGTCCTGACCTCCGCCAAGTCCTGACCTCCGTCAGGCACTTGCTCGACGGAGCCCCGCCCCTTCCCCGCGAAGGCGCGGGGCTCCGTCGTGCGGACCCGCCCATGCACACCGCGGACGCGATGCTGCATGCTGTGCTTTTACCCGGTCTTCGCTTTTACCCGGTCTTCTGCATGGAGCTGCGCATGACTACCACCTTTCCGTCCGTCTCCATCAGCACGGACAGGTTGGTGATGCGTCCCTTCGAGATGGCCGACATCCCCGCGTACATCGAGATGATGAACGACGAGACGGTCACCGCCTGGACCGACGGACCGCACCCCTACACCCAGGTCGACGCCGAACGCTGGGTCCGCAGAATCGCCCCCGGGGAACGCACCTCGGGCCACGGCATCGCCCTCGCCGTCACCGAGTTCCTCACCCAGCGGCTCGTCGGCAGCGTCCAGCTCCTCAACACCGACTGGCGCACCCTGGCCACCGAGGTCCGCTACATCACCGCTCCCTGGGCGCGCGGCGAGGGGTACGCCACCGAATCCGTGCTGGCGGTCGCCGAATGGCTCTTCCGAGACCAGGGCTTCGAACGCCTCGAACTGCGCACTCCCGCCGACAACACCGCCGCCCAGCAGGTCGCGCAGAAGCTCGGCTGCATCAGCGAAGGCGTCCTGCGCAACGCCCGCATCGCCCGCACCCGGACCGAGAACGGCACCGACGGCGGCTGGACCGACATCCGTACCGACCTGATCGTCTGGGGCCTCCTCCCCGAGGACCTCGAAGGCGTCGCCGAGCAGCTGGCCGACGCCGGCGGCTACGGCACGTACAACGACTGGAAGTGAGCACGACGGACCTCCGGTACGGGCCTCCCGAGGCCACCGGCCGGGCCCCGGTCCGCACCAGGTACTGTCACCCCTGCCCGCATGCGCACGGGCGTTCCCTCGCTCCCTCCGACACCCCAGGAGACAGACGAAGATGGCCGACCGGGTCACGGTGATCGGCTGGGACGGCTCGCCACTGACCAGAGCGGCCACGGCCGCGCTCTCGGCCGCCACGCTCGTCGCGGGCGCCGCCCACCACCTCGCCCTGCCCGAAGTGCCCAAGGGCGCCGAGCGCGTCCGCCTCGGCAGCGTCGACCTGGCCGCCCGCCGCATCGCCGGCCACCGCGGCAGCGCCGTCGTCCTCGCCGACGGCGACCCCGGCTTCTTCGGCGTCGTCCGCACCCTGCGCGCTCCTGAACACGGCCTCGAAGTCGAAGTCGTGCCCGCGGTCTCCGCCGTCGCCACCGCCTTCGCCCGCGCCGGAATGCCCTGGGACGACGCCCAGATCGTCGTCGCCCACCCGCGCACCCTGCGCCGCGCGGTCAACGTCTGCCGGGCCCACCACAAGGTCGCCGTCCTCACCTCACCGGGCGCGGGCCCCGCCGAACTGGCCCTCCTCCTCGAAGGCGTCCACCGCACCTTCGTCATCTGCGAGGAGCTCGGCACCGACCGCGAACGCGTCACCGTCCTCACCTCCGACAAGGCCGCCGACCACACCTGGCGCGACCCCAACGTCGTCATCGTCATCGGCGGCAGCTCCGAGACGACCGCCACCGGCGCCTGGTTCGCCGGCCGCGAGCCGTCCTACCCGCAAGGCATCCGAGGCTGGGCACTGCCCGCCGACGCCTACCGCGAGGCCGGAGCGGACCGCATGCAGGAGTCCGGCGAGGGCGAGTCGCCGAACCTGCGCGCCGCCCAGCTGGCCCGCCTCGGCCCGCGCACCGGCGACCTGGTCTGGGACATCGGCTGCGGCAGCGGCGCCCTGGCGGTGGAGGCGGCCCGCTTCGGCGCGGCCGTGCTGGCGGTCGACGCCGACCCGGGCGCCTGCTCCCGTACGGACGCGGCGGCCCGCGCCTTCGGCGTACCGCTCCAGATCGTCTGCGGCCGCGCCCCGCACGTCCTGGAACGGCTGCCCGAACCCGATGTCGTACGGGTCGGCGGCGGCGGCGCACCGGTGGCCCGGGCCGTCATGGACCGGCGCCCGGAACGCATCGTCACGCACGCCTCCACCCGCGACGAGGCCGAGGCTCTCGGCGCGGCGCTCACCGGCAACGGCTACACGGTCGAGTGCTCGCTGCTCCAGTCCGTCGACCTGGACACCGAGGTGTGGACCGAGCGCGAACGGTCCGTCGTGTTCCTTCTCTCCGCACGGCGTTCGGACGTCGCCCCCTGACCTTTCCGCCCGGTACGGGAGGTAGGCTGGCCGATTGTTGTACCGCGCCCGGACGTTCGTCGCTTCGTTCGTCAATGTCCGGAAAAGTGGACTGTTTTGGTCCGCTCTGTGGTACGGCACCAACCGGGGGACGCGCGACGTGGCGCAGTCCACAGCGAGCCGTGGCATAACTGCCTGCCACGGCGGCGAACGGCCGCGAGAATAAGAAGAGGTCCGCGGGCGTTTCGTGCCGCGCGGCGAGCCCGCTCGTTCTTCATGACGAGCACCGGCGTGCCGTGGTCTCGGCGTCCCGGGCGAAGGGCCGAAGGAGCACTGACGATGGGCGAGGGGTACGCATGACTGACACCGGCCAGATCCCGGGTGAGGGACTGCCGGAGAACGCAGGCATGGTGGAGCAGCCGGGCATCCCCGCCCCGGACGCGTACACCTTCCTCGACCCCTCCGAGCACGCACCCGAGGACGACGACCTCCTGCTGATGCCGACCTCCCAGGGCGCGTGGAGCGACCCGCAGCAGACGGCCCAGGCCCAGCCGGCCCCGCAGGCCGCCGCCGCACCGGCTGCTGTCGCTGCTCCTGCTACGGCTCCGGTTTCTGTTACGGCTCCGGAGCAGGCGGTACAGCAGTACCAGGCTCAGCGGCAGCCGCAGGTTCCCGCGCAGGGCCAGGAGGCTCCGGCCGCCGCCGAGGCGGTGCACGGCACCCACGAGTCAGGAGGCCGCGACACCGGCTCCGTCGACCTCGACGGCGTACGGATCCCGTCTCCGGCCACCGCGCCCGCCGAGACACCCGTGCCCGTGCAGACCCCGGCGGCGGTCCAGGCTCCCGCTCCGGTCCGCCGCCCTCTGCACCGGGGTCCGGTTTCGGCCGAGGGGCCGTCGTACGGCGGCGGTACGCAAGGGGGCGGTGTGGTCCGCTCACTGGCCGACCGAGGCCCCGCCGGAGCGGTGCGGACCGCACCTCCGGCCCGCCACGCGAGCCCGCCGGTGACCGGCCCCGAGTACTTCGAGGCCCCGGCCGAGGAGGTCCCGGTGCTGCCGGGCCCGCAGCTGGGCGAGATCCCGCCGCAGGGCGCGTCGCCGTGGGGGCCGCCTCCGGAGGCTCCTGCTGAGGCTCCTGCTGAGGCTGAGGCTGAGGCGGTGGTGGAGCCTGAGGCTTCGGTCGGATCTGTGGACGTGGTCGAGCCCGAGCCGACCGTGGTGTCCGAGGTGGCGGCCGAGCCCGAGCCGGTCGTGGAGACAGTGACGGTGGCCGAGGCTGAGCAGCCCGTTGTGGAGCCGGTCGCGGTGGCTGAGGCGGCGGTGCCGGTTGCGCCGGTCGAGGCTGAGCAGCCGGTCGCGCCGGAGGCGGAGGCCCCGGCCGAGGAGGCCGTGCCGGAGCACGTGGAGCCTGAGGCTCCCGTCGAGCCGGTCCAGCCGGAGGCAGTCGTTCCCGCCGAGCCGGTCCAGTTGGAGGCGGCGGTGGAGCCTGAGGCGGCCGCTCCGGTTCCGATGGAGCAGCCGGTCCAGGCGAAGGCCGTGAACGAGCCCGAGCCGGTCGTCGTCCAGCCCGAGCCCGTCGTCGTACAGCCCGAGCCCGTCCTCGTCCAGCCCGAGCCGGTGGAGCAGATGGCCCCGGCAGAAACGGTCGTTCCGGAACCGATTGCCGCCGAACCGGTCGTCGCCGAGCAGCCGGAGGGCCCGGTGGAAGCGGTGGTGGAGGCTCCGGCAGAGCTGCCCGCCGAGGCACCGGCAAAGATTCCGGTCGCGGCTCCGGTAGAGGCACCCGCCGCGCCCGCCGACGTAACGGTCGAGTCCGCTCCGCAGCCCGTCCTGGTGGACGCTCCCGTTGCTGATCCCGCGGCGGTCGACGAGGCCGTGGCGGCCGAGGAAGTCCCCGAGCCCGCCGCCGTAACCGTCGAGCCCGTCGAGCCCGAACCCGCAGCGCCGCAGCAGACGCCCGAACCCGCCACGACGGCGGAGCCCGTACAGCCGGCGCCGGCCGCCGAGCCCGTGGCGGACGCCGAGGACGGCACCGGCCCCGAGGTCATCGAGACACCGGAGCTGGACGAGCAGCCGGTCGAACAGCCCGCAGCGGAGGTGGCTCCCCAGGAGCCCTTCACCCCGCCCGCGCCCGGCTACGACGACGCCGAGCGCGAGGCGGTGCTCCGGGTCATGCGCGAGCGCCGGGACATCCGCAACGGCTTCCGCAGCGACCCGATCCCGCACGAGGTCCTGCTCCGGGTGCTGGAGGCCGCGCACACCGCGCCGAGCGTCGGCCACTCGCAGCCGTGGGACTTCGTGGTGATCCGGTCCGCGGAGACGCGCCGTTCCATGCACGAACTGGCCCAGCGCCAGCGCGAGGCGTACGCCCAGTCGCTCCCGAAGGGCCGCGCGAAGCAGTTCAAGGAACTGAAGATCGAGGCGATCCTTGACACCCCGGTCAACATCGTCGTCACCGCCGACCCGACCCGTGGTGGCCGGCATACACTCGGCCGCCACACACAGCCGCAGATGGCCCCGTACTCCTCGGCGCTCGCCGTGGAGAACCTGTGGCTGGCGGCCCGTGCCGAGGGCCTCGGCGTCGGCTGGGTCAGCTTCTTCGACGAGCGCGAGATGGTCCGCGCGCTCGGCCTGCCGGAGCACCTCGAGGTCGTGGCGTACCTCTGTGTCGGTTACGTCGACGAGTTCCCGGAGGAGCCGGAGCTGCTCCAAGCGGGCTGGTCCAAGCGCCGCCCGCTCTCGTGGGTCGTCCACGAGGAGACGTACGGCCGACGCGCGCTGCCCGGCGAGGAGCCGCACGACCTGCTCCAGGAGACCATCTCCGCCATCCGCCCGCTGGACGCGAAGGCGCTCGGCGAGGCGTGGGAGCGGCAGAAGCGGATGACCAAGCCGGCCGGTGCGCTCGGCATGCTGGAGATCATCTCCGCGCAGCTGTCCGGCCTCTCCCGGATGTGCCCGCCGCCGATCCCGGAGCCCGCGGCCGTCGCGATCTTCGCCGGTGACCACGGAGTGCACGCGCAGGGCGTCACGGCGTGGCCGCAGGAGGTCACCGCGCAGATGGTGGCGAACTTCCTCGGCGGCGGAGCCGTCTGCAACGCGTTCGCCGCACAGGTCGGCGCGGAGGTCTGCGTCGTCGACGTAGGCGTCGCCACGGACCTGCCCGCGACTCCCGGCCTGCTGCCGCGCAAGGTACGCAAGGGCACGTCGGACTTCACCACGGGCCCGGCCCTCACCCGGGACGAGGTCCTCGCCGCTGTCGAGGTGGGCATCGAGACGGCCCGCGACCTGGTGGCGGCGGGCAACAAGGCGCTGCTCACCGGTGAGATGGGCATCGCCAACACCACCGCGTCGGCCGCGCTGATCTGCGTCTACACCGGGAGCGACGCCTCCGAGGTGACCGGCCGAGGGACCGGCATCAACGACGAGATGCACGCCCGCAAGGTCGACGTCGTACGCCGAGCCCTCGACCTCCACCAGCCGGACGCGTCGGACCCGATCGGCGTGCTCGCGGCGGTCGGCGGCCTGGAGCACGCCGCGATGGCCGGTTTCCTCCTCGGCGGAGCCTCTCTGCGTACGCCGGTGATCCTGGACGGCGTGAGCGCGGGCGCAGCGGCCCTGGTCGCCCGAGCCATCGCTCCCGAGGCCCTCGCGGCCTGCATCGCCGGCCACCGCAGCGCCGAACCGGGCCACGTGGCGGCCCTGAACAAACTGGGCCTGCGCCCGCTGGTCGACCTGGACCTCCGCCTCGGCGAAGGCACGGGCGCGCTGCTGGCGCTCCCGATCGTGCAGAGCGCGGCACGGGCGATGCACGAGGTGGCGACGTTCGACGCGGCGGGAGTGACGGAGAAGTAGCCCACCCCTCGCGGGTTCGCCTCTCTCCGCCCCTCCCAGTCCCTTCCCCCCGTCCCTCCGGCTTTGCCGTTCCAGCCCCTCCGGCGTTCGAGGAGCGGGGTCCGGGGCGGAGCCCCGAAACCCAGCCCCTCCGGCGCTTGAGGACATAGGGGCCCGGGGCACAGCCCCGGTTTCGGGAAGGGGCGGGGAGGGGCCAGGCCCGCCGCAGGCGCCCACCCCGCCCCGGGCCCGCATCACCCCGTATCCTGGCCCCCACTTGCGCACGTCACAGCCGCTCCACCGCCGCAGCGGCCCCTACGCAGCACCCCGTACGAGGAGCCCGCACCGCCATGGCCGAGCACGCAGACCACGCCGACCGCGCAGGTCAGAACGATCACCCCGCGTACCCTGTCGGCCTGCGCCTCCACGGCCGCCGCACCGTCGTCATCGGCGGTGGCCAGGTCGCCCAGCGCAGGCTGCCGCAGCTCATCGCCACCGGTGCCGTCATCACCCTGATCTCTCCGTCCGCGACCGCCTCCGTCGAGGCCATGGCGGACGCCGGCGAGATCCGCTGGGAGCGCCGCCGCTACCAGGACGGTGACCTCGCCGACACCTGGTACGCCCTCGTCGCCTCCTCCGACACCGCCGCCAACGACGCCGCCTCCGCCGAGGCCGAACGCACCCGCACCTGGTGCGTACGAGCCGACGACGCCGAGGCCGCCACCGCCTGGACCCCGGCCACCGGCCGCATCGACAACATCACCGTCGCCGTCCTCAACGCCACTCCCCAGGGCCGCGACCCCCGCCACTCCGCCGCTCTCCGCGACGCCATCGTCGAGGGCCTGCGCGACGGCACCATCGCCGCACCGCACCACCGCACCCGCGCTCCCGGCGTCGCCCTGGTCGGCGGCGGCCCCGGCGACCCGGACCTGATCACCGTGCGCGGCCGCCGCCTCCTCGCCGAGGCGGACGTGGTCATCGCCGACCGCCTCGGCCCCCGCGACCTGCTCGACGAGCTGCCGCCGCACGTCGAGGTGATCGACGCCGCGAAGATCCCGTACGGCCGGTTCATGGCTCAGGAGGCGATCAACCAGGCGCTGATCGAGCACGCCAAGGCGGGCAAGGCCGTGGTCCGGCTCAAGGGCGGCGACCCGTTCGTCTTCGGCCGCGGTATGGAGGAGGCCCAGGCGCTCGCCGCCGAAGGCATCCCGTGCACGGTCGTCCCCGGCATCTCCAGCACCATCTCCGTCCCCGGAGCGGCCGGCATCCCGGTCACCCACCGCGGCGTCGCCCATGAGTTCACCGTGGTCAGCGGCCATGTCGCGCCCGAGGACCCGCGCTCGCTGGTCGACTGGGAGGCCATCGCCCGGCTGCGCGGCACGCTCGTGCTGCTGATGGCCGTCGACAAGATCGCCGCCATCGCCGCCGCCCTGATCGCCCACGGCAAGGACCCGGCCACCCCGGTCGCTCTCGTCCAGGAGGGCACCACCGCCGCTCAGCGCCGGGTCGACGCGACCCTCGCGGACGTCGGCGACCGCGCGGTCGCCGAGGACGTGCGCCCGCCCGCCGTGATCGTCATCGGCGAGGTCGTCGCCGTCGGCCCGGACTCCGCGCCGCAGCCGGACGACAACGCGTCGGCCGAATGAAGCCGGACCCCACCACGTAACCCGCGGTTACGCATCCCATCCCAGGCGTTGGCACCGCAGACCGGACAAGGCAGTATCACCCTGTGGCAGATCTCATCACGCTCGACGACCCCGACGACCCGCGCCTGAGCGACTACATCGGGCTGACCGATGTCGAGCTGCGGCGACGACGCGAGCCCGCCGAAGGCCTCTTCATCGCGGAGGGCGAGAAGGTCATCCGCCGCGCCCGGCACGCCGGGTACGAGATGCGCTCGATGCTGCTCTCCGCCAAGTGGGTCGACGTCATGCGCGACGTCATCGACGAGGTCCCGGCCCCGGTGTACGCCGTCGCGCCCGAGCTCGCCGAACGCGTCACCGGCTACCACGTCCACCGCGGAGCGCTCGCCTCCATGCAGCGCAAGCCGCTGCCCAACTCCGACGAACTGCTCACCACCGCACGCCGCGTGGTGGTCATGGAGTCGGTCAACGACCACACCAACATCGGCGCGATCTTCCGCAGCGCCGCGGCTCTCGGCATGGACGCCGTCCTGCTCTCCCCGGACTGCGCCGATCCGCTCTACCGGCGCTCGGTCAAGGTCTCCATGGGCGCGGTCTTCTCCGTCCCGTACGCCCGCCTCGAAGCCTGGCCCAAGACGCTGGAGACCGTACGGGAAGCGGGCTTCCGGCTCCTCGCCCTCACGCCCGATCCCAAGGCCACCAGCATCGACGAGGCGGCCCCGCACCGGCTGGAGCGGGTCGCGCTGATGCTGGGCGCGGAAGGGGAAGGGCTCTCCACGAAGGCGCTGATGGCCGCCGACGAGTGGGTCCGCATCCCGATGGCGCACGGCGTCGACTCGCTGAACGTCGGCGCGGCGGCGGCGGTCGCCTTCTACGCGGTGGCGACGGGCCGCCCGGAGAGCTGAGACGGGCCCAGCCGCCGGGACGTACTCAACGCGACTGCTCGGCCCGCACCTGCTCCTGCGTCTGCGAGACCTGGTTCGGCTGCTTCGGCCGCTCGCTCCCGCCCAGCCCGCGCGCCGGCCCCTGGCACCCTTGCGCCGCCGCGATCCCCAGCGCCACCAGCAACGTCACCACCACGAACACCACCAGCCGCTGGCGCAGCAGCTTGGGGTTGGCCGGACGCCGTCCCGCCGAGGTCGAACGGGCCCCGGGACGCGTCCCCGGCCTGCCGTTCGTCGCGCCAGGCCGCTTACCGGACCCCGTGGTGGAGCGCGGCGCCCGCTGCTGCGGCCGGGACCCACCGGTGCGCGGCGCGCCTCCGGACCCCGAACGCGAAGGCGCGGGACGCCGGCCCTGCTGCGGGCGGCCGGCCGAGGACGGGCCCTCCGCGCGGCGGGTGTGCTGCTCGGTGTACGGGCCATCGAGCCGGCCGGTGGGCCGGTCCGTGTCCGGCGCGGAGCGCTGGGCGGGCGGCCGGCTCTCGTGCAGGCCCTGCGCCTCGCGGGCCGCGATCTCCTTGAGCCGCATGGAGAGTTGGAGCGTGCTCGGCCGCTCCTCCGGGTCCTTCGCCAGGCAGGCGCGGATCAGCGGCGCCAGCGCGTCGTGCACCCCGTGGAGCTGCGCCTCCTCGTGCACCACGCGGTAGAGCATCACCTCGGAACTACCGTGCCCGAAAGGGGAGTCGGCCATCGCCGCGTACGCCAGGGTCGCGCCGAGCGAGAAGACGTCCGTCGCGGGCGTCACCGCCGCACCCCGGACCTGCTCGGGCGCGAGGAAGCCCGGCGACCCCACCGCCGTACCGACATGGGTCAGCGTGCTGGCCCCGGTCGCCCAGGCGATGCCGAAGTCGATGATGCGCGGGCCCTTGGGGGAGAGGAGGATGTTCGACGGCTTCAGGTCCCGGTGGACCACACCGGCCTCGTGCACCGCGACCAGGCCCTCGGAGAGCGCCGCGCCGATCGAGGCGACCTCCGCCGCGGCCAGCGGGCCTTCCTCGGCGACCTTGTCGTGCAGGGACGGGCCGGGGACGTACTGCGTCGCGAACCACGGGCGGTCCGCCTCCAGGTCGGCGGCGACGAGCCGGGCCGTACAGCCGCCCCGGATCCGCCGCGCGGCGGACACCTCACGCGCGAACCGCGAACGGAACTCCTGGTCCTCCGCCAGGTCGGGCCGGATCACCTTGAGCGCCACCCGCTGACCCCGCCGGTCGGAGCCCAGGTAGACCACGCCCATCCCGCCCGCGCCGAGCCGCCGGTGCAGCCGGAACGAGCCGACGAGACGCGGGTCCTCGCGCCGGAGCCGCATCATCGCCATCGTCTGCCCATCCCCGCTGCCTGGTCCGCCTGACGAGGCACAGCTTACGTACCCCGCGCCCGGCGCGCTCAGAGGCCGCGCCCTCGCCGGGCTTTCGATTGTCCGTGCCGGGCGGGAGAGGTGAAGAGCGGTCAGGGAGCGGCGGTTCCGGGCCCGTCGGCCCGTACGGTGCGGCAAAGGGCCTTCGAACAAGGGCCGTTGGTTCGAGCCACGGTGGCCGGGACGAGCCGGCCGAGGAGAGCGCGGAGACCACCCGGACGTACGCGGTGACGTTCCTCGTAGGCCGCCGCGCAGCGCATCCCACCCTCCTACGGAGGGTGGATCGAGTGAGTGAAGTCACCCCTGGGAGCCCTTCCCAGGGGTGGTGGCCCCCCTGTGACCCCTCCGGGATGACCCCAAGGCCGGGCGGACCGTCTCCACCCAGGGGAGTACGCCGACCGTCGACGGCTCATCCTCCGGGAGGCCCGGTATTCGGTACGCGGGCATGACGCCCCGTGCTCGCCGGTTACCTAATGTTGAGGTCAAGCGGCGGGCGCAGCACTCGTCCCCCGAGGTCACACGCCCGCCGCTCCCCATCAGGTCAGGAGAGGAACCATGGCGGACACGGCAACGCGGACCATGATCCGCACGCAGGGACGCAAGGCCTACGCCTCGTTCGGCGCCCGCCCGTCCGGCACCCGTCACCCTTTGGTGGCGACGGCCATGGTCCTCCCTCTGGCGGCCCTGCTCGCAGTCGCCTTCGGCGGCTGGGACGCGGTGGTCACACAGGCGTCGTCCGTGGCGGTGATGCTGGGGCGCTGAGCGGCGCCCGGGGTCCGGAAGAGCGGTCCGGACCCAGGCATCAGGCCAACAGCCCCGTGGGGACGGGGGTGCGGCGGACGGCAGCGTTTGTCCGGTCAGCTGGGGAGCTGACCGGGCATCGCGCTGTGTGGGGCGTTTTTCTGGGGCCGCGTTTCCGTGACGGGCTTTCCGGTGACCGGTCACCGGTGAGCGGCTGGCCCGTGGCCGCGTCCCCGATGACCGGCTGCCCGTGGTCACTTTCCCGCGCCCGTGTTCCCTACGGCCGCCACCCGTGCCCACTCCCTGTGCGCGCACGCGTTGTGCCCGAGCCCCTCATGGCCGCTTCCTGCGCCCCCACGCCTCGTGCCCGGGCTCCCTGTAACTGCTTTTCCGTACCCGCGCTCCCGGCGGTTGCTTCCTGCGCCCGCACGCCTCGTGCCCGGGTGCCCCGTGGGCGCTTCCGTGGACTGGGGACACGCCGGTACGAACCGGGCGCGGCCTGTGCCCGCGCCCCGCCCAGCGGGCTCTACCGCTCTCCGCCCCGCCTGCGGCGTACGCTCAGCGGGGACCGGTGCCAGGGCCGGGACCGACCCGTCGCCGGGGGAGCCGTTGCGTACCACCTCAACCTCAGCCGACCGTGAGCCGACCATTCCTGATCCAACGGCCGCCGGGCCCGGCGCCCCGGAGACAGCGGCTGCCGTGCCGGCCCCTCCGGACCCAGCGGCTCTCGACGCATCCCGTGCCGGGCCCGGCGCCGTCGTGCCGGCCGCTCCCCTTCCAGCCGCCGCCGCGCCGGCCGCTCCCGTTCCAGCCGCCGTCGTGCCGGCCGCTCCCGCTCCAGCCGCCGTCGTGCCGGCCGCTCCCGGACCAGCCGCCGCCGAGACCACCGCCCCCGACTGCGTCACTACCGATGCGTCCGCTGCCGGACCAGGCCGTGCCTTGACCGCCGTTCCCCAGCGCTCCATCCCCGACTCTGCCACCGCCGCCGACTCCGTGGCCCGTGAACCCGTCATCCGTGAGCTCGGCATCCTCGCCCACCGCCTCCGGCGCCACCACCCGCCCGGCACTCCCTGCGCCTGCGCACCGCCCCAGCTCCTGGCCGATCGGCCGGACGGCACCGTGGTCCGTAGTGGTCCGGTCGTGGCCAAGGCTCACGCCGTCGACATCGACCGCGACGCCCTGGCAGCCCGCCTCGCCCTGGCCTCGGCGCCACAGCTGGCCGGCATCCTCCTTCCGCCGCTCACCACCTCGGGCCCGGTCGATACGACGGGGCCCGTACCTCGTCCCGTCACCTTCTGGCCGTACGGCGCCCCCGTCGACCCCCGGGACCCCGACGCGGCTCCCTGGGCCGAAGCCGCCGTCCTGCTCGCCCGCCTCCACCGAACCGTTTCTCCGCTCCCGCTCCCGACCCCGCCGATGCGCGGCCCGGTCAAGGCGGCCCGTGCGGTCGCGCGGATGCTTGCCGCACTGCCCGGTGCCGACGCGGTCCTCTCCGTACAGGCCGCCTGGCACGCCCTGCCGGCCTGGGCGCGGGGTGAGGCCGCGCCGCCGGCCGCGCGGTCGGGCTTCCTCTGCCACGGGGACCTGCACCTGGGACAGCTCGTACGCCATCCCGCCCCGGACGGGCCCTGGTTGCTCATCGATGTGGATGACGCCGGGCTGGGCGACCCGGCGTGGGACCTTGCCCGGCCCGCCGCCTGGTACGCGGCCGGGGTGCTGGCCCCGGAGGACTGGCTGCTGTTCCTGGACGCCTACCGGTCCGCCGGGGGACCCGCCGTGCCCGCCGCCAAAGACCCCTGGCCGCAACTGGACGTCCCGGCCCGTGCGCTGACGGTCCAGACGGCGGCCGTCGCGCTCGCCAAGTGCGCGGCGGAGGGCCGGGAGCCGGACGAGATGGAACAGCTGATGATCGATTCCTGTGCCCGAATCGCTACATCCCCGCCCGAGTTGGCGGATGGGCCCGCATCGTAGGCTGAACGGACCGCGGCCGGGCGGGCTTTCCGGCGGCGGCACAACGAGGGCGAGGAGCCGAGCCGATGATGCAGTGTCCCAAGTGTCACGCGCAGATGCAGACGTACAACCGCAACGGTGTCCAGATCGAGCAGTGCAGCGGTTGCCGGGGGATATTCCTGGACTACGGCGAGCTGGAGTCGCTGACCCGCCTGGAGTCGCAGTGGGCCCAGCAGGCCCCGCCCCCGCCGCCCGCCCCCCAGACCTACCCGCAGGCGGCTCCGCCGGCCCACGCTCCCGCCTGGGGCGCCCCGCAGTACGGCCAGCAGCACGGCGGGCACTACGGCCACCGCCGCCAGAAGGGCTTCGGCCGGATGCTCTTCTCGTCCTGACCATCACGAAGGTACGACGAAAGAACCCCCGGTCGTCGAAACGACCGGGGGTTCTCGGTGGTGCGCGATACTGGGATTGAACCAGTGACCTCTTCCGTGTCAGGGAAGCGCTCTCCCGCTGAGCTAATCGCGCGAGGCAAAACCTGCGTGTACTGCGTGCGCGATACTGGGATTGAACCAGTGACCTCTTCCGTGTCAGGGAAGCGCTCTCCCGCTGAGCTAATCGCGCGGGTGATCCTTACGGACCGGTGATCCTTGCGGACCAGTGGACGATACTGGGATTGAACCAGTGACCTCTTCCGTGTCAGGGAAGCGCTCTCCCGCTGAGCTAATCGTCCTTGGAGGTGGAGACGGGATTTGAACCCGTGTAGACGGCTTTGCAGGCCGTTGCCTCGCCTCTCGGCCACTCCACCAGGGGCGGGGGTTCGGGAAGAATCCCCACCTTCTGCGAGCGGACGACCAGGTTCGAACTGGCGACCTCAACCTTGGCAAGGTTGCGCTCTACCAACTGAGCTACGTCCGCTTGTCTTTCCCGGTCCGCTTGCGCGTCCCGGCGACGTGTTGAACTCTAGCGGATTCCCGGGCCAGTACAAAAACGCGTTTGCGCAGATGGTCGCCGTAGCGCCGCCGTACCGTCGCCCCGGCGCAGGTCATCGCGGGCGGTTCTAGACTCGGCAGAGTGTTCCCCCTCGCTCCCATGGCCCGCTTCGGCGGCCTCGTCGCCTCCGGTCTCCAGGATGTGACCCACGATCCCGCCGCTCTCGACTCGTCCGGGTTCTGGGCGATCTGTTCCGATTTCGAGGGCCGTACGGTCTGCGCCCGCTTCTCCTCCGTACGCAAGGAGGAGGTGCCCGCTCCCGTGCCCGGAGCCTGGCGCGGGCCCGCGGCCGAGGAGTGGACGAGCTCGCTGGACCGTGACGCCTACACGGCGGGCGTGCGGCGGATCCGTGAATACATCGCGGCGGGCGAGGTCTACCAGGCCAACCTCTGCCGGGTCCTCTCCGCACCGCTGCCCGAGGCCGGGCCCGGCCGGGCCGACGTGGACGCCCTGACGGCCCTGCTCGCACGCGGCAACCCGGCACCGTACGCAGGAACGATCCGCCTGCCGAACCACGGCGTGGAGGTCGCCACCGCGTCGCCCGAGCTGTTCCTGCGCCGGGACGGGCGGACCGTCGAGTCCGGGCCGATCAAGGGGACCGGGCGGACCGAGGACGATCTGCTGGAGAAGGACCACGCGGAGAACGTCATGATCGTGGACCTGGTCCGTAACGACCTCGGCCGCGTCTGTGCGACCGGCAGTATCACCGTCCCCGACCTCTGCGTGGTCGAGAAGCACCCGGGCCTCGTCCACCTCGTCTCCACCGTGCGCGGCGAGCTGGCCGAAGGCGCGGGATGGCCGGAGCTGCTGGCAGCGGCGTTCCCGCCCGGCTCCGTCACCGGGGCGCCGAAGTCCAGCGCGCTGCGGATCATCGAGGAGCTGGAGCAGTCGCCGCGCGGGCCGTACTGCGGTGCGGTCGGCTGGGTCGACGCCGACCGGCGAACGGCCTCGCTGGCGGTGGGCATACGGACCTTCTGGATCGACCGGACCGGCTCCGTACCGCTTCTGCGCTTCGGCACCGGCGCCGGCATCACCTGGGGCTCCGACCCGGAGCGCGAGTGGGACGAGACCGAGCTGAAGGCGTCGCGGCTGCTGGCTGTAGCGTCGGGCACGTTCGAGCAGACAGGGCTCGGGCAGACAGGAAGGACCGCGTCATGAGGATTTGGGTCAACGGCGGACTGCGCGATGCCGACGATGCCCGGCTGTCGGTGCTCGACCACGGGCTGACCGTGGGCGACGGCATCTTCGAGACCGTCCGCACCAGCGAGGGCAAGCCCTTCGCCCTCACCCGCCACCTCGACCGCCTCACCCGCTCCGCGCGCGGCCTCGGCCTGCCCGACCCGGACCTGGACGAGATCCGGCGCGCCGCGACGGCGGTCATCGACGCCAACCCCGTCACGCTCGGACGGCTGCGGATCACGTACACCGGCGGGCTCTCTCCGCTCGGCTCCGACCGCGGCACCGCCGGGCCCAGCCTCGTCGTCGCGCTGGACGGCGTGAGCCGCCGCCCGGACACCACCGCGGTGATCACGGTCCCCTGGACCCGTAACGAGCGTGGCGCGCTGACCGGCCTCAAGACCACCTCGTACGCCGAGAACGTCGTCGCCCTCGCCCGGGCCCGCGAGCGGGGCGCGTCCGAGGCGTTGTTCCCGAACACGGCCGGCCGGCTCTGCGAAGGGACCGGGTCCAACGTGTTCGTCGTGCTGGACGGCCGCATCCACACTCCGCCGGTCGCCTCCGGGTGTCTCGCGGGGATCACCCGCGCGCTGGCCGTGGAGTGGACCGGGGCCGAGGAGAGCGATCTGCCGATGGAGGTGCTCGCCGAGGCCGACGAGATCTTCCTGACCTCCACGCTCCGCGACATCCAGGCCGTGCACCGCGTGGACGACCGTGAGCTGGCGCCGGAGCCCGGTCCGGTGACGGCGAAGGCCATGCGGATCTTCGACGAGCGGGCCGGGAACGACCTGGACCCGTAAGCCGTTTCCGGCCGCAAGCCCTTTCCGGCGGGCCGGAAAAGCGCGTGACGCGCGGCCGTGCAGGGGATACAAACCCTTGATGACCACGACACTCCGGCCGTCCGGGCCGCTTCAGCAAGGCGCCAACGGCGCGCGGGCGCGCACGTACGACGTGTGCGACAACGGCCGGCCCGTCGGCGCCGTGTCGATCAGCACCGACGACGCGTTCGGCGCCTCCGCCGGAGTCGTACGCTCCCTCGCCGTCGACGAGGCGCGGCGCAGGCGCGGCCGGGGCACCATCGCCGCGCTCGCCGCCGAGGAGGTGCTGCGAGGGTGGGGCTGCACCCACGTACGGACCGAGGTCCCGGCGGAGAACGACCCCGCCCGGCGCCTTGCGGCCGCACTCGGCTACACCGAGCGCAGCCGCAACATGGTCAAGACCCTCGGCCCCGACCCCGTACCCCTTCCCGAGGGCCTCACCGCGCGGCCGATGAGCGAGCAGGAGTACGCGGAGTGGCTGCGCGAGGCGGTCCGGTCGTACGCGCAGGAGTGGATCGACCGTGGTGTACCGCCCGAGCACGCCCGGCTCAAGTCGGAGGCCGACCATGCCGGGAACCTTCCGGACGGTCTTGCGACCGAGAACGTACGGTTCCGGGTTCTGGTCCACGGCGGGGCGGTGGTCGGCCATGTCTGGCTGGCCCTGCGGGAGCTGGAGCCCGGCCGGACCGCCGGCTTCGTCTTCGACGTCGAGGTGCGTGAGGAGCACCGGGGCCGCGGCTTCGGACGGGCCCTGATGCTCCTCGCCGAGGACGAGACCCGCTCCTGGGGCCACGACCGGCTCGGCCTGCACGTCTTCGCCGCCAACACGCCGGCACTGCGGCTGTACGAATCCCTCGGCTACGCGACGACGCGGTACAACCTGGCCAAGGCGCTGTAGGCGGCCGCTGCCGTCCGTGCCCCCGTGTCAGGCCTGTGCGGCCAGCCGGCGGTCGATGATCTCCTCGATCCGCACGCGCAGCCCTTCCTGGCTCTTCCCGCCGTCCAGCCGCTCGTCGCCGATGACATAGGTGGGCGTGCCGGTGACGCCGATCGCCTTGCCCTCCGCGTGGTCGGCGTCGACGATGAGCAGATGGCGGCCGTCGATGAGCGCGGTGTCGAACTCCTCGGCGTCCAGGCCCAGTTCGCGGGCCACGTCGAGCAGTACCGGCTCACCGGTCTTCCCGAGCTCCTCGGTCCTGGACAGGAGCGCCTCGATGTACGGCCAGTCCTGGCCCTGGACGGCGGCCTCCTCGGCGGCCTGCGCCGCCGCGTAGGCGTGCTTGTGCTTCTCCAGCGGGAAGTGGCGCAGCCGGATCTCGACACGGTCGCCGTACCGGGCGCGCACGGCGCGCACATCGCTGAGGGCCCGGTGGCAGTCAGGACATTCGAGATCGCACCAGACGTCGAGGACGACCGGTGCCGCAGGGGTGGAATCGCTCATGGAGCCAGTCTTTCAGGCCACGCGGAGACCACCCAATCCGCACCTGCGACCGGTGGCGGTGACCGGCACCTGCGGAGGAGCCGGGCCCTGAAATGTCCCTGAAGTGGACCGGCGCCGTGGCCTCCGCGCCGGTCGTCGGTGCAGGATGGAGGGGACGTTTCCCCTGCGCCTGGAGGCCCCGATGCTTGCCGAGACCATCTGTTCCGCGGCGTCGGCGGCGGGCCTGGGCATCGCCGCGGTCACCGCCTACCGCAAGCGGTTCCTGACCGCGACCAGGATCGCCGCCTACTCCCTCGTGCCGATCGGGCTCGTGCTGACCGGCGTCGTCGAGTGGGTGTCGGGCATCGCGTTCAAGCCGAGCGTCTGGATCGGCTTCGGCGTGCTCGGCCTCGCCTGGGTGCTCTTCATGACCACTCGGGCCATCGAGCGCCGCAGCGGCACCACCCGCGCCGAGCGCAGGGCCGCGCGCGCCGCCGAACGTAACGAGGCCGTCGCTCCGGGCGCCTCCGCGCCCTCGCTCGGCGCCGGGAGCCAGGCCCGTCCGGCGGCAGCGGCGCCGGCGGCGAAGCCGAAGAAGAAGCAGGAGGCCGCCGCGCCCGCCGACGACTTCAGCGACATCGAGGCGATCCTGAAGAAGCACGGCATCTGAAGCGGCGCGGCGTCCGGCGAGCACGGCGCGTCCGACGAGCACTGCGCGTCCGGCGAGGCGCAGCCTCCGCGCAGGCGCCGCATTTCGCCGCGTCGGCCCGAATGCGTGATGGCGTCTCGGACGCCGGAACGAATTCCGAGGACCACGGGACGGTGAACTCCCGGTGTAATGGCGAAGGTTGATCGCCAACCGGGTCACCGGTGAGTCATGATCGCCCCGAGATGGTGGACACATCCCGGGGCGAAGCCCCCGCACCCCCCGCCGAAGAGCCCCGTGGCTGCCTCTTCGCGCTTTCCCAGCCACCCCTGATGATCTTCCTGACGGTCATCGGGAGCCTGCTGCTGATGGCGGCGCTGCATGACCTGTTCCTGTTATGACCCGGCCTGACGACCTCGCCTCACGATCCGGCCTCCCGGCGCCGGGCCCGGTACGCGGCGACGTGCAGCCGGTTGCCGCAGGTGCGGCTGGAGCAGTAGCGCCGGGAGCGGTTGCGCGAGAGGTCGACGAAGGCGCGCCCGCAGTCGGGCGCCTCGCAGCGCCGCAGCCGTTCCTGTTCGCCGGCCACGATGATGAAGGCAAGCGCCATGCCGCAGTCGGCCGCGAGATGGTCGGCAAGGGAGGCGTCGGGCGCGAAGTAGTGCACATGCCAGTCGTAGCCGTCGTGGTCGGTGAGCTGAGGCGTGGTTCCTGCCGCGGCCACGAGCCGGTTGACGAGGTCGGCCGCGGTACGGGCGTCGGGCGCGGCGAAAACCTCGGCGAAGCGGCCCCGGACGTCCCGTACGGCACCGAGGTCCCTCTCGCCGAGAGTGCCGACGCCGCTGATGTGGTGGCGCTCGGCGAAGGCGTACAGCGCCGGGATGTCGGCGAGCCCGTCCTCCAGGCCGTCCACGAGTCCGTCCGTCGGGCCGTTCTCGGGCGGCTCGCTCTCCGGTGCGGTGTTCACGAGATCGACCACCGTGTCGAGGGCGATCCGGGTGTCGTGAGGGATCAGCACGCTTCGCTCCCAGGCCTCCGGCGGGCGGGCGCCTGCCGATGGCGGCTGACTCTACTGGCTCACCCGGCCGCCCCACGGCCCGGTGCGGGCCCACGGGGGAGCGGAAGCAGGGAAAAGCCCGCCGGTCCGCTCCCGGGGCTCTGGCGCACGCACAGGCGCCGTCACCGCGGTGGGTTCCGCGGCGACGGCGCCGGTGTCTGCCTTATGTGGTTGTCCGCGCGACGCCGTCTCCCCGAGTCGGACGGCGTCGGCAGCTCTCGGCCTGGCTCAGCTCTCGGCCAGGATGTGGGAGAGCTCCGTGTCGAGATCGAAGTGACGATGCTCGGTGCCGGGCGGAACCGCGGCATCGGTCCTTTTCAGGAACGACTCCAGGGCTCGCGCCGGAGCCTCGAGCAGGGCTTCTCCCTCTGGAGAGCTCAGGGCGATGCATACGACGCCTTGACCGTGACTACGAGATGGCCAGACGCGGACGTCTCCGGTGCCGGTGGGCCGGTGCAGCCCTTCGGCGAGGAGGTCACGGGCGAAAACCCACTCGACCGTCTCCTCCGCTCCGGTGTGGAAGGTGGCGTGCACGGCATAGGGATCGGCCGTGTCATACCGCAGGCCCGCGGGAACAGGCAGTGAGGACTCGCTCGACACAACGAGGCGCAGGTGCAGCTCGCAGCTGACCGTGGTGTTCATAAGCGCCAGGGCCTTTCGCTCAGTGTGCGCTCGGGGATTCGCACGTCGGCGAAATCGACATGCCACCTACGGTGGCGTTGTAAACCCCTCTGACCCATTTGTGATGCTTCAGGTCCCTCGTCCAGCGGTGTGTAACTTTGAGTCATGCGCCCATTCAAGTGACGACGACGGGTCGGGTAGGTTGAGCTCCATGAACGCGGAGAGTGACGAGCGGATCGAGGCTGCCGAGAAGGCGTCCCCGGGACCCGCTCCGGGGGGCACGACCAAGGTGGAAAAGGTGGAACGCGAGCTGGGATCGCGGGCGCCGGGCTTCATCAAGGCGTCGAAGCCGCTGCACCTGAGCTGGCAGGTCGGCGTCTTCGTCGTCGGCCTCGGTGTCGTGGTGGCCGGTGTGCTGATGCTGGTGCTGCCGGGACCCGGCTGGCTGGTGATCTTCGGCGGTATGGCGATCTGGGCGACCGAGTTCGTCTGGGCCCAGCTGGTGCTGCGCTGGACCAAGCGCAAGGTGACCGAGGCCGCGCAGCGGGCGCTGGATCCCAAGGTCCGGCGGCGCAACATCATCCTCACCACGGTGGGACTGGTGATCATGGCGGTGCTGGTCGGGATCTACGTCTGGAAGTTCGGCTTCGCCTTGCCGTGGACGGTCGGCGAGTAGGGCCGCGGACCGCCGGCGACCGGTGCCGGGGACGGTCCGGGAGCACCGCTGACATGGGGTAATGTTTGCGGTGCGCCCGGGCGATTAGCTCAGTGGGAGAGCGCTTCGTTCACACCGAAGAGGTCACTGGTTCGAACCCAGTATCGCCCACCCGGACAGAGGCCCCGAGACGTGTTCACACGTCTCGGGGCCTCTGCGTTTCCCCCGGTCCGGAACCCCGCAGGGTCCCGGACCGGGCGCCGCTCACCGCATCCGGCCGAGCAGGCCCTTCAGCCTTCGCGCGTCCCGCAGCCGCTGCTCGTACGTGGCGCCCACGGCCAGCAGCAGCAGTCCGGCCAGCGCCGGCGGCAGCCAGCGCGGCAGAGCGCCCGCCACCTGGACGACGTACGGAGCCAGCTCGTGCAGCGTGACCAGGGCCAGCACCGCACCGCCGAGCGTCAGCAGCGCCTGGAGCCGGTACTTCGCCCCGAGCAGCGTGATCACCAGCGCCGCCAGGCCCAGCAGCAGCGGCCGCAGCCAGTCGGGGTCGGTCCAGGCCACGGCCAGGCTCGGCAGCAGCGTGGCCGCGAGCCCCGGCCCGTACGCCGTCCAGGAGGACGCCTCGGGGTCCTTGCGCCGCCGCAGTACGCCGACCACCAGGGCCGGCACCGTCACCGGCAGGGTGTACGCCTCCGGGGCCGACACCTCCGAGGCCGCCAGCCGGACCCAGGTCGCCGCCACGAACAGCACCGCCGCCAGGTACCCGGCCGCCGGCCGCCGCTCCGGGCGCACCGCCGCTCCCGCCGCCAGCACCCCGCACAGCGCGAGCACCAGGGCCAGGAACGGCGCCTCCGGCACCGCAAGCGCGACGGCCACCAGCGCACCCAGCGCGCCGGTCAGCTCCACCGGCAACGCCACCGGGTGCAGCCGCAGCCGCGCGCCCAGCAGCACCGTCACCGCCGGCACCACGAGCAGCAGTGGCGCGGCCTCGTGCGGCGCGAGGCCCAGGGACCCGGCCGCGCACCCGGTCAGCGCCGTGCCCCACACCACCGCGGCGACCGCGAGCACCGCCTGCTCCACCACCGCACGCGTCCGCACCGCCGCCGCCGCGAGGAGCACCACCAGCGTCCCGAACACCGCGTACGTCGCGGCCTCCGAAGCCAGCGCCAGCAGCCCCACGCCCACCGCACCGCCGAGGGCCGCCACCAACGCGGTCACCGACACAGCGGACCGGCTCCCGGCCACGGCCCCCGCCGAACCGGCGGAGAAGGCACCGGAACCATCGCCCTCAGCCGTCCCCGTGTCCCCGGAGCCCCACTCCGCACCCCGAACCGCCACCACCAGCAGCCCCGCCACCAGCACCGTCTCCAGAGCCACCGCGACCGGATACGGCACGCCCAGCACCGCCGCCGCCAGCAGCAGCGTCCCCCAGCCGAGGGCCAGCGCCCCCGCGCCCGCCGCACCGCGCACCTTCGCACCCGGCGCCGCCGGCGGAGCGGCGGCCCGCACCGGCGACGGCCACCACCGGTACGCCGCGCCGAGCAGCCCCGTCACCACCGCGAGCACCACCGGAGCCGTGACCAGCTCCGACCACCCCATCGACTCCCCGAGCGCGCCCTGGAACCCGTCCGGCGCACCCGCCCACACCTCGGCGACCAGCTGGACCGGGCCCAGCAGCACCGCCGCGACCGGCGGCAGCGCCCACACCAGCGCACCGGCCACCACCGCGCCCGCCGCCACCAGCACGCCGCGCCCCGCGCTCCGCGGCAGCCCGGCCCGTACGACGGACAGCAGCGCCAGCCCGCAGAGCAGATACACCGGAACGTGCCAGCTGCCCGGCACCGCCGTCCGCAGCACGCCGCCGACCGCCGCCACCGCCGCCAGACCGGCCACCACGCCGCCGGTCTGCGCATAGCCGTTCGGCGCGCGCCAGGCTCCGGCCAGCGCCGCCACGGCCGCCGTCAGCAGCAGCGCGCCCGGCAGCACCGCGCCGAGCGGGCCGTCGGCCGTCAGCGACTCGCCGAGCCCCGTCAGCAGCGCGGCAGACCCCATCACCGCCAGACCGAGGCCCGCCGTGACCCGTACGCCCAGGCCCTTGCCCCACAGCGCGATCGACCCGTCCACCACCGCCGTCACCAGCAGCGCCCAGCCGACCACGATCGCCGGAGCACCGGCGGCCCAGGCACCCAGCAGCAGCGGCCACTGGACGAAGAACACGGCCGCGGGCAGCGGCAGGTGCAGCTGCCGCAGCGCCAGGCCGTAGGCGGCCCAGAGCGCGGCGAGCACTGCCGAGGCCACGGCGGTGAAGGTGAGCCCGTCGGCGTCCGGCGCCGCCACCGCGTGGACCGCGTAGACGTCCAGCAGTGTGAGCACCAGGGCCAGCGCCGCCAGCGCCTCCGCCGTGGCCGCCAGCTTCCGGCGCAGCAGGACGGCCGGAGCGGTGAGCGCCGCCACGGTCACCAGGGCCAGGACGGCCGACCGGCCGCCGATGCCCATCGAGCCCCAGCTGACGAGGGTGAACGCGACGGCCGCGACCGTCAGCAGCAGCCCGCCCAGCGTCAGCAGCACGTTCTGCGCGCTGCGCGGAGCGGATGGCTTCGCGGTGCGCGGCACCGAGCCCCACGCCTGGCCCGGGGCCCAGCCGTGGCCGACGGGCGGTGTGCTCCAGCGCGGTCCGTTCGGCGCCTGCGGCTGCGGCCGCAACGCGCTGACCAGCCAGGCGCGGCGGGTCAGCAGCTGGGCCCGGCGGGCGTCCAGCTGAGCCAGTTCTCGGTCGAGGAGCGCCAGTTCCTCGGCGGGCGGCGGCACATGTTCCATGTACGGGAGTGTGGCCCCGGCCCTTTGCCTCGTACATGCGCTCGCATACTCAGTTTCCGCGTTTCCGCGCCTGAGTAAGCGCCGGTGGAGACGTGGGGTGAGCGCCGGTGGAGACGTGCGCGGAAGCGGTTTGAACGAAGCCCGCCGAGCCCTGTATGGTTCAACCCGTTCCCGGGCGATTAGCTCAGTGGGAGAGCGCTTCGTTCACACCGAAGAGGTCACTGGTTCGAACCCAGTATCGCCCACCGGGAGAGCCGGTCCGCCAAGCATCACGGCGGACCGGCTTCTGCTTGTTCAGGCCGCCGCCGGCAGCTCCGGGCGCAGCGGCCACGCGGGATCCACCGCCTCCGGTGTCCCGCTCTTCGTGAACCACGCCTCCAGGCCGCGCGCCTGCGCCGCGTGCCAGGTGGCCTGGAGGGTGTGGAGTTCGGCCGGTGAGAGCCGCTCCAGCCGGGAGGAGAAGCGCCGGCATATCGCCCGCACCAGCTCCAGCGAGGCCGAGGCGTCCGCCGCCGCGTCGTGGGCGCCGTCGAGCGGCACCTCGTACAGCTCGCAGAGATCGGTGAGCGTGCGGCGGCCCTTGCGGTAGCGGTCCAGGTGTTTGTCCAGTACCCGGGGGTCGACCACGCGCAGCGGCACGTCCGCCATGTACCCGGCCAGCGACGAGGCCCGGTGCCGCTTCAGCTCGCGGTCCAGCAGAGTCAGGTCGAACGGTGCGTTCATCACGACCAGCGGGCGGCCCGTAGCGCAACTCTCGGCCAGCGAACGGGCGATCTCGTCCATCACCGGCGCGGGCCAACGGCCGGTGCGCTGCAGGTGATCGTCGGTCAGACCGTGGATCTCGGTCGCCCCGGCCGGCACCGGGATCCCCGGATCGACCAGCCAGCGGGTGGTGCGGACGCGTCCGCCCGTCGTGTCCTGCGCGACGAGAGCGGCCGAAACGATCCGGTCCTGCTCGACGTCCACGCCTGTCGTCTCCGTGTCAAAAGCGGCCAACGGCCCTTCGAACCAGTGCATCATCCCCGAACTCCTCGCACCTGCACGGCAGATGGAGTGATTCCTCTGCCCGATATCGGTGATACCCGTGCTGTTTGCCTGATACGCCGTTTGCGGACGTTCTCCTGCGGTGACAACACAGGCAGGAGCCGAGGAAGTTGCTCCTCGACCTCATCCGACGTCACTTCTGATGTCGCATCCGACTCACTTCTGACGGCACGTCCGGAAGGCTTACGGAGCCATGGCGCTCGCGCAGCCCGATCCAGGAGGGCCTGCCCGCGCCGAAGGGTTCGGGCCGGTGCAGCAGCGGGACGACGCACCGCTGCGCGGCTCCCTCGCCACCACCGCCTGCATGGAGACCCTCCAGGTGGGCTACCTGCACGCCGTCGCGGCAGCGGCGGGCTGTTCGCTCTCCCAGCCCTTCCCCGACAACGGCATCGACTGGCACGTCAGCCACGGCGCCGCCGCCCACACCGTCGACGACGAGGTGACCATCAAGGTGCAGCTCAAGTGCACCTACCAGATACCGCCGCACCCGGCGGGCGGAGCGTTCTCCTTCACGCTCGACAACGCCCACCTCGTCAAGCTGGCCCGCACCCCGGTCTCGGTGCACAAGATCCTGGTGGTGATGATCGTGCCGCGCAGCCAGGACGAGTGGCTGCGCGCCGGGCCCGGCAGCCTCGATCTGCGGCACTGCTGCTACTGGACCAACCTGGCCGGCCACGCGGTGACGGGCCGGTACCGGACCACCGTGCGCATCCCGACCGCACGGATCTTCGACGACCGCGCACTCTGCGACATCATGGCCCGGGTCGGGGCCGGAGGGAGACCCTGATGCACCGGTCGATGGACGAACCCACGGGCCCGGCGGAGCTGTTCGGCGCCCGGTCGCACCCCGCCGTGAGCAGGCAGTACGCCGACCCGGCCGTGGACGGCACGCCACTGCCCGATCCGGCGGTGCTCACCGCGCTCCTGCGCCGCTACGGCTGGCAGCGGCGCGGCGGAGCGGCCGGCCGCTACAGCCGCTGGTCCCCGCCCGGTACGGCCGCCGGCGCCAGCCTGCTGGTCCCGGAGAACGCCGCCTTCCCCGACACCGAGGACCTGCTCGCCGAGGCGCTCACCGCGCTCGCCCGCAGCGCCGCGCCGTCCGCCCAGGACATCCTGGTCTCCCTCGCCGTCCCCAGCGACGAGGTCCGCTGGTGGCGCGAGGTGCCCGAGTCGGCGGCCGGAGCGGCGGGCGCCTCGGGCTGGGCCGAGGCGGAGGAGCTGCGGTCGGCGGCCCGGCAGATCCTGCTGGCCGGAGCGCTGGCGGCGCGCGGCCGGGCCGGCTACCACGGAGCCCGGCACCGCAGGAAGGCCCGGACGGCGCTGGTCGGGACGCTCATCGGGCCCGCGCCGGGCGGCCGCCGGCTCACCGCGTTCGTGCCCGTCGACTCCGGGCGCGCCGTCGCCGTACAGCTCTGCCACGCCCTGCACGCCACCCGCGAGGCCGTGGACTACCAGCGGGCCACCGGCGGGATGGAGGCCTTCGACAGCGCGGTGGCGGCGGGCGTCAGCCGCGAGCTGACCGAGGCGCTGGTGACCCTGGTGCGTGGCAGCGAAGGAGCCGGGATCGACGTGCGGTGGTCGCCCGCCACAGGCGTACCGGACGGCTGCCCGGCCCGGCCCGCACCGGTCGAGTTCTCGCCCGGCGACCTGCCGGCCCTGCGCTCCGCCGGAGCCCGCTACCTCCGCGAGGAGCCCGCCGTCCCGGTCCGGATCACCGGTGCGGTGGTCCGGTTGCGCCGCTCCGGGCCGCGCGGCGCCGGGATCGTGCGGCTGCGGGTGCTGGCGGGTGCGGAGGTCGCGCACGTACGGGTGGAGCTGGACGAGGAGGCGTACCGGATCGCGGGCCACGCGCACCTCGTCGGGCTGCCGCTGCGGGTGGAGGGGCGGCTGGAGCGGCGGGGCGGGTTCCGGCGGCTGACCGGCGCGACGCAGGTGGCGCCCGTGCAGGTCGACGAGGCGGAGCGGGACCGGCTGATGAAGTCGCTCCAGGAGAACGTGGACTTCTTCGAGGAGGCGTGCGCGGGGGAGGAAGCCTGACGAGAGGGAAGACGTTCGCATCGGAGGCGTACGGCTCGGTACGATCCATGGTGACCAACCCATCAGTGTTGGGCATCCCCCTCAGTCAGGAGAGACCGGTGTCAGACGTCCGTGTGATCATCCAACGCGATTCCGAGCGGGAAGAGCATGTGGTGACGACGGGCACGACGGCCGGCGAGCTCTTCCCCGGTCAGCGCACCGTCGTCGCCGCGCGCATCGGCGGCGAGCTGAAGGACCTCTCGTACGAGCTCCAGGACGGCGAGAGCGTCGAGCCGGTGGAGATCTCCTCCGAGGACGGTCTGAACATCCTGCGCCACTCCACCGCGCACGTCATGGCCCAGGCCGTGCAGGAGCTGTTCCCGGAGGCCAAGCTCGGCATCGGCCCGCCGGTCAAGGACGGCTTCTACTACGACTTCGACGTCGAGAAGCCGTTCACGCCCGAGGACCTCAAGGCCATCGAGAAGAAGATGCAGGAGATCCAGAAGCGGGGCCAGAAGTTCTCCCGCCGCGTGGTCTCCGACGAGGCCGCGCGCGAGGAGCTGGCGGACGAGCCGTACAAGCTGGAGCTCATCGGTATCAAGGGCTCCGCCTCCTCGGACGACGGCGCGGACGTCGAGGTGGGCGGCGGCGAGCTGACCATCTACGACAACCTGGACGCCAAGACCGGTGACCTGTGCTGGAAGGACCTCTGCCGTGGTCCGCACCTGCCGACCACCCGGTTCATCCCGGCGTTCAAGCTGATGCGCAACGCCGCGGCCTACTGGCGCGGCAGCGAGAAGAACCCGATGCTCCAGCGCATCTACGGCACCGCCTGGCCGACCAAGGACGAGCTGAAGGCGCACCTGGAGTTCCTGGAGGAGGCCGCCAAGCGCGACCACCGCAAGCTCGGCAACGAGCTGGACCTCTTCTCCTTCCCCGACGAGATCGGTCCCGGCCTCGCGGTCTTCCACCCCAAGGGCGGCGTCATCCGCCGGGCCATGGAGGACTACTCGCGCCGCCGTCACGAGGAGGAGGGCTACGAGTTCGTCTACAGCCCGCACGCCACCAAGGGCAAGCTCTTCGAGAAGTCCGGCCACCTGGACTGGTACGCCGACGGCATGTACCCGCCCATGCAGCTCGACGACGGGGTGGACTACTACCTCAAGCCGATGAACTGCCCGATGCACAACCTGATCTTCGACGCGCGCGGCCGCTCCTACCGCGAACTGCCGCTGCGCCTCTTCGAGTTCGGCACGGTGTACCGGTACGAGAAGTCGGGCGTCGTGCACGGCCTGACCCGCTCGCGCGGCTTCACGCAGGACGACGCGCACATCTACTGCACCAAGGAGCAGATGGCGGAGGAGCTCGACCGCACGCTCACCTTCGTGCTGAACCTGCTCCGCGACTACGGGCTCACCGACTTCTACCTGGAGCTCTCCACCAAGGACCCGGAGAAGTACGTCGGCTCCGACGAGACCTGGGAAGAGGCCACCGAGACGCTCCGCCAGGTCGCCGAGAAGCAGGGCCTGCCGCTGGTCCCGGACCCGGGCGGCGCCGCGTTCTACGGTCCGAAGATCTCCGTGCAGTGCAAGGACGCCATCGGCCGGACCTGGCAGATGTCGACCGTGCAGCTCGACTTCAACCTGCCGGAGCGCTTCGACCTGGAGTACACCGGCCCCGACGGCTCCAAGCAGCGCCCGGTCATGATCCACCGCGCTCTGTTCGGCTCCATCGAGCGCTTCTTCGCCGTGCTCCTGGAACACTACGCGGGCGCCTTCCCGGTCTGGCTCGCCCCGGTCCAGGCCGTCGGCATCCCGATCGGCGACGCCCACATCCCGTACCTCCAGGAGTTCGCCGCCAAGGCGCGCAAGCAGGGGCTGCGGGTGGACGTGGACGCGTCGTCCGACCGGATGCAGAAGAAGATCCGGAACCAGCAGAAGGCCAAGGTTCCGTTCATGATCATCGCTGGTGACGAGGACATGGCCAACGGCGCCGTCTCCTTCCGCTACCGCGACGGTTCGCAGGAGAACGGCATCCCGGTCGACGAGGCCCTCGCCAAGATCGCGAAGGCCGTCGAGGACCGCGTACAGGTCTGATCCGTACGACAGGAACGGCCCTTGGAGCGCTACCCGCGCTCCGGGGGCCGTTTCTCGTCCTCGCGCGTGAACACCTGGATCAGCCACGACGAGAACGACCCCGTCACCGCGCCCAGCAGCGCCAGCCCACACGCCATCAGCCCCGCCGCGACCACCCGCCCCCAGAACGTGACCGGTGTGGCGTCCCCGTATCCGACCGTCGTGAGCGTCGCGCACGCCCACCACACCGCGTCGCCGAACGTACGGATCGAGGCGCCGGGAGCCGTGTGCTCCAGGTGGTAGACGGCGAGCGCGGCGGCGAAGCCGAGCAGGCCGACGGTCATGCCCGCGTACGCCATCACGCGCGCGTACAGGTTCAGCCGCGGCCGGTCGTGGCGCCGCTGCACCGCCTGGTACACCTGCACCATCCGCAGCGGGCGCAGCAGCGGCAGCAGCAGGACCACGGTGTCGAGCCAGCGGACACGGAGGAAGCGCGAGCCCAGGCCGCTGAGCCGCAGCCGCGCCACGTAGTCGACGAGGAAGAGCAGCCAGGTCGACCAGACGAGGGTCAGCGCGATGCCGTTCCAGGGCTCGGCCTCGTGCGGCGTCAGCACCCGGACCGCGTAACCCGTCAGGAAGAGCAGCCCCGCGGCGAAGAGCGGGACCTCCGTGCGCTGCTCCCAGCGGGTCAGCCGGGCGGGTGGCTCGTGGGCGGGACGGTCGCTCATCGCCTCAGCATCGCGGGCGGCGAAGCGGTGCGGCCCCGGCGACACGCTCCGCCGGAGTGACGCAATATGCTGATCGGCATGACGAGTGAGCCGGAGCAGCAGATCGGCGTGGGGACGCCGGACGCGTTTCAGCGTCTGTGGACGCCCCATCGGATGGCGTACATCCAGGGCCAGGACAAGCCGAGCGGTACGGGTGCCGAGGACGGCTGCCCGTTCTGTTCGATTCCGGCGAAATCCGACGAGGACGGCCTCGTGGTGGCGCGCGGCGAGCATGTCTACGCGGTGCTGAACCTCTATCCGTACAACGGTGGCCACCTCATGGTCGTCCCCTACCGGCACGTCGCCGACTACACGGAGCTGGACGGTCCGGAGACGGCCGAGCTGGCGGACTTCACCAAGCGGGCGATGGCGGCCCTGCGCACCGCCTCCGGAGCGCACGGCTTCAACATCGGGATGAACCAGGGTTCGGTCGCCGGCGCCGGGATCGCCGCCCATCTGCACCAGCACCTGGTGCCGCGCTGGGGCGGGGACACCAACTTCATGCCGGTGATAGGCCACACCAAGGTGCTGCCGCAGCTGCTGGGTGACACCCGGGCGATGCTGGCGGGCGCCTGGCCGGTTGGGTAGCCGAGCGGGTACGGAAGAGGGGCCCCGGCGATCGTGCCGCTGAGGTCCCTCTTCCGTACGTACGCCGGGTTACGGATCTTCCGTACGTACGCCGGTCTACGCGTCGTACACGTCCGCCTTGCGCGGGGACGGGTCCTGGACGAGGCCGCTCAGTATCATCGAGCGGTTGTCGAAGCGCTCGGTGTCCACGCCGTTCTCCGCGAGGACCTTCATCGCCGCCGAGTGGACCACGCGCAGCACCGGCGTCGCCGCCCGCATCGCGTCGTCCGCCATGAAGCGGTGGTTCCACGGCTTGGCCGCCCACGCGTGCCGCAGTCCGAAGGGCTCCGGCAGCACTATCTTCCCGCCCAGGTAGTCCAGCACCGGCGGATACCAGGTGAAGGGCGCGCGCAGCGCGAGCCGGACGACCTCCCTCGCCTCCACCACCGGCAGCTGGATGTCCCGGGTCTCCCAGAACCGCATGGTCTTGTTGACCGTCTTCGTGCGGGCCGCCGGCTTGGCGAAGAAGAGCCCGTGGACCGGGCCCAGCGCGTGGCCGGTGACCTCGATGCGGAGCGTCTCGTGGAGCACGGTCACCGTGATCATCATCGTGATCACCAGCTGGCCGTCCCAGAGCGTGAACTGCACGCCCAGGTAGTGCCGGTCACCGCTGCCGAACTGCTGGTGGTTGCAGATCCGCTGTATCTCGTGCGGCTTCACCTGGAAGCTCGCCACGTCCTCGCCGTCCGGGCGGGAGACGGAGTCGGCGTTCTCGCCGATCGGCGAGACGATCCAGTGCTTCACGGACGGCTTGGGGAAGCCGCCGGTGTTCAGCGGGCCGCGCTCCAGCATCTTCAGCTGGTCGTGGATGATCCGGATCAGGTCCCAGCTGCGGAACTGGTGGATCTCCTTCGTCGGGTCCTTCGGCGTCAGCTCCTCGGCCAGCTGCCAGCTGCCCCACCGGGTGCCCATGCCGAGGATGCCCTTGGGACCGGCGTAGAAGACCGCGTTGGACTGCTGCTCGGCGGAGAGCTTCTCCAGTGACTGGCGCAACGCCTCACGCGCGGTCTCGTTGGGGTTCTTCGGCACCGCCTCCGGGATCTTGGCGATCACCCCGGTGCCGGACAGCAGCCCGCCCCAGCGGGCCCGCAGGTCCTGGGCGGAGGTCTCCGCGACCCGCTTGGCGAGGAACCAGCCGATCAGCGGCGCGACGATCGCTCCTCGCACGTAGAGCGGCCAGAAGCCGTCCGTCGGCAGCTTCCACAGCAGGATGAGCGCACCGATCCCGAACGCGGCGAGCAGCACCGTGCCGACCGCCCGGAACGCGGCGTCCTTGGACTTGGCCAGCGCGTCCTTGATCCGGAAGGCGATGACCCAGGCGATCATGCCCGGCAGGAACAGGAAGCCGAACACCGCCGTGATCAGCGTGAGCCGGGTGTCGCGCGCCTTACGCAGGTTGGTCGCCGACAGACAGTGCTCCACCACCGTCTGCGGATCGGTGCCGAAGGACTGGATCAGCGCCGCGCGCGAACCGCCGAGCATGCGCTCCTGGACGGCGCGCGAGAACGCCTCACCGAGATTCGGCTTGAAGTAGTCGGACTTGAAGAGCTTGGAGGCCCCCGGCTTCACCGTCGACTTGTGCCAGTCGCTGTTGGCGTCGAGGATCACGTCCACCGGGCTGTCCCGGTACGCCGCCGAAGCCAGGGCATTGGTCGCCACCGACTGGCCGCTGGACCCCTGGATCGGGATCTGGGCCCCGGGTGAGAAGTCGAATACGTCGTTGGCCACTGTCTGTCGCCCCCACTCGCCGCACGGTCTGCTCCTGCGGTGTGCCCAACTACCGTACGCGGCATACCTTCTGAGCTGCGCCCACAGCGTATCGTCCGGACGCCCGCACCGTCCGTCACCCACCGGGACGCGGGGACTGTTTGCGACAGTGCGCCGGTCACGCGCCGGGTGATCCGTTCCCTCGCTCCGCGCGGACCTTCTCCGCGAGCTGCGGCGGCATCGCCTCGAACCGGGCGTGCGTACGGTCGAACCGGCCGGTGCCATGGGTCAGGGAGCGCAGGTCGAGCGCGTACCGGCCGATCTCCGTCTCCGGCACCTCCGCCCGTACGAGGGTCCGTCCGCCCGGACTCTGCTCGGTGCCCACCACCCGGCCACGCCGTCCCGACAGGTCGCTCATCACCGGGCCGACATAGTCGTCCGGGACCAGCACGGCGACCTCGCAGACCGGTTCCAGGAGCTGGATACGGGCGTCCGCCGCGGCCTCGCGGAGCGCCAGCGCACCGGCGGTCTGGAAGGCGGCGTCGGAGGAGTCCACCGAGTGCGCCTTGCCGTCGAGCAGCGTGACGCGCACGTCGACGAGCGGATGACCGGCGGAGACGCCCCGGGCGGCCTGGGCCCGTACGCCCTTCTCCACCGACGGGATGAACTGGCGTGGCACCGAGCCGCCGACCACCTTGTCCACGAACTCGATGCCGCTGCCCGCCGGCAGCGGCTCCACCTCGATCGCGCAGATCGCGAACTGCCCGTGCCCGCCGGACTGTTTGACATGCCGTCCGCGTCCGGCCGCCCGTCCGCCGAACGTCTCGCGCAGCGCGACCCGGTGCGGTTCGGCGTCGACCTGGACGCCGTACCGGCTGCGCAGCCGCTCCAGCGCGACCTCCTGGTGCGCCTCGCCCAGGCACCACAGGACGACCTGGTGGGTGTCCGGATTCTGCTCCAGGCGCAGGGTCGGGTCCTCCGCGACCAGCCGGGCCAGCGCGTGCGAGAGCTTGTCCTCGTCCGCCTTCCCGTGCGCCCGCACGGCGGTCGGCAGCAGCGGGTCCGGCGTCGACCAGGGCTCGATGAGGACCGGGTCGCCGGAGGCGGAGAGCGTGTCGCCGGTCTCCGCCTCGCCGAGCCGGGCCACGCAGACCAGGTCGCCGGCGACGCACCGGTCCACCGGACGCTGCTGCCGGCCGAACGGCGAGGTCAGCGCGGTCACCCGGACCTCCGCCTCGTGACAGGCGCGCGGCTCCCGGCCCGCCGCGTCCAGACCGTGGCCGCACAGGTGCACGGTGTCGTCGGGCCGCAGCGTGCCGGAGAAGACCCGCACCAGCGAGATGCGGCCCGCGTACGGGTCGGACGACGTCTTGACGACCTCCGCCAGCAGCGGGCCCTCCGGATCGCAGGCCGGGGCGGATCCGGGCGCGCCGGAGGGTGTGGTGACGGTGGGCGGGGTGCGCTCCAGCGGGGTCGGGAAGCCGCGCGTGATCAGTTCCAGCAGCTCCACCGTGCCGATGCCCTGCCGGGCGCCCTCGGCGGCCGGGGCGGCGGCGAGCACCGGAAAGAAGGTGCCCCGGGCGACGGCCCGCTCCAGGTCCGCGATCAGTGTCGACACATCGATATCGTCGCCTCCGCTGTCCAGGTAGCGGTCCATCAGCGACTCGTCCTCGCTCTCGGCGATGATCCCTTCGATCAGCCGGTTACGGGCCTGTGCGAGCGGCTCCTCCTGGTCCGGCGCCGGAGGCAGCTCGGCCTGCTCTCCGGAGGAGTAGTCCAGGATCCGCTGCGTGAGCAGCCCGGTCAGCCCGGTGAGCGGCGCGTGCCCGTCGGCGGCCTCCGGGCCGAGGACCGGCAGATAGAGAGGCAGTACGGCATCGGGGTCGTCGCCGCCGAAGGTCTCCGCGCAGATCCGGGTCATCTCGGCGAAGGAGGTGCGCGCGGTGTCGAGATGGGTGACGACGATCGCTCTCGGCATCCCGACGAGCGCGCACTCCTCCCACACCGCCCGCGTGGTCGCGGCCACGGACTCGGCCTCCTGGGCCGCCGAGACGACGAAGAGGGCCGCGTCCGCCGCCCGCAGACCGGCCCGCAGCTCTCCGACGAAGTCGGCGTACCCGGGCGAATCCAGGAGATTGACCTTGCAGCCGTCCCACGCCACCGGGACCGGCGAGAGGTGGACGGAACGGTGCCGCCGCCGCTCGATCTCGTCATGGTCGGAGACGGTCGCGCCGTCCTCGACCCGGCCCGCCCGGTTGAGCGCCCCTGCCGTCAGCGCCAGGGCCTCCACCAAGGTGGTCTTGCCCGAACCGCTGTGGCCGACCAGCACCACGTTCCGTACGGCGGAAGGATGGCCGGCCGCCGGTACTCCTCCGGCGGCCCCGGTGTGCGCGTGTGTCTTCTCGCCCATGGTGTGCCTCCCGGTGGGTCACGCGGTACGGGAGGGGAGCGGCCGACCGCGCTGGACGGCGGGTACGGGGAGAGCCGCCGAGGCGGCCTCGGTCCTTCGAGCTTGGCACCCGGGCGCCGACGCGTCCATACGTCGGGCACGGGCACCGGCCGCCCGCGACACCGCTGCCGGAGGGTGCCCGTCCGGTGGAGGGCACCGGTCGTGACTACGATGGGCCAGCCGGTGGCCGATGGGGCCGCTCGGCCAGCCGAACCCTCGGGAAAGCCATGCTGAACAAGTACGCGCGTGCATTTTTCACGCGTGTCCTCACCCCGTTCGCCGCCCTGCTGCTCCGCCTCGGGGTCAGCCCCGACGCGGTCACTCTTATCGGCACGGCCGGAGTGATGGCAGGTGCGCTGGTCTTTTTCCCGATGGGGGAGTTCTTCTGGGGCACCATCGTCATCACGCTCTTCGTCTTCTCCGACCTGGTCGACGGCAACATGGCCCGGCAGGCCGGGATCTCCAGCCGGTGGGGCGCGTTCCTCGACTCGACGCTGGACCGGGTCGCGGACGGCGCGATCTTCGCCGGCTTCGCCCTCTGGTACGCGGGCAGCGGTGACGACAACATCCTCTGTGCCGTCGCGATCTTCTGCCTGGCCAGCGGCCAGGTGGTCTCGTACACGAAGGCGCGCGGCGAGTCGATCGGCCTGCCGGTCGCGGTGAACGGGCTGGTGGAGCGCGCCGAACGGCTGGTCATCTCGCTGGTCGCCGCCGGCCTCGCCGGACTGCACAAGTTCGGCGTCCCGCACATCGACATCCTGCTCCCGATCGCCTTGTGGATCGTCGCCGTCGGCTCTCTGGTGACACTGATCCAGCGCGTGGTGACCGTACGCAGGGAAGCCGCCGAGGCCGATGCCGTCGCCGGCGGACCGGCCGACCGGTGAGCGCGCTCAAGGGCCGGATCACCGACGGTCTGTACGGGCTCGGCTGGGGCGCGGTGAAGAAGCTGCCCGAGCCCGCCGCCGAGGCCCTCTTCCGTACGATCGCGGACCGGGTCTGGAAGCGGCGCGGCAAGAGCGTGCTGCGCCTGGAGTCGAACCTGGCGCGGGTCGTCCCGGACGCGGGCCCGGAGCGGCTGGCCGAGTTGTCCAAGGCCGGGATGCGCTCGTACATGCGGTACTGGATGGAGTCGTTCCGGCTGCCGACCTGGTCCCCGGAGCGCATCAAGGCGAGCATCGACGTCCAGGACGTCCACCACCTGACCGAGGGCCTGGACGCCGGCAAGGGCGTGATCGTCGCCCTCCCGCATCTCGGCAACTGGGACCTGGCCGGCGCCTGGGTCACCACCGATCAGAAGGTCCCCTTCACCACCGTCGCCGAGCGGCTGAAGCCCGAATCGCTCTACGACCGGTTCGTCGCCTACCGCGAGGGCCTCGGCATGGAGGTGCTGCCGCACAGCGGTGGCGCGGCCTTCGGCACGCTGGCCCGGCGGCTGCGCGCGGGCGGCCTGGTCTGCCTGGTCGCCGACCGGGACCTCTCCGCCTCCGGCGTCGAGGTCTCGTTCTTCGGCGCCACCGCCCGGATGCCCGCCGGCCCGGCCCTCCTCGCCCAGCAGACGGGCGCGCTGCTGATGCCGGTGACCCTCTGGTACGACGGCACGCCGGTGATGCGCGCGCGCATCCACCCGGCGGTCGAGGTGCCGGAGGAAGGCACCCGCGCCGAGAGGACCGCCGCCATGACGCAGGCGCTGGCCGACGCCTTCGCCGGCGGCATCGCGGAACATCCGGAGGACTGGCACATGCTCCAGCGCCTCTGGCTGGACGACCTGGACCCCCGGGGAGAGCGCACGTGAGGACCGGATTCCGGGGAGCGCACGTGAGGACCGGACTCCGGAGAGAACACATGAAGACCGGACTCTGCGGCGAGCACATGAAGACCGGACTCCGGGGAGAGCGCACGTGAAGATCGGCATCGTCTGCCCGTACTCCTGGGACGTCCCCGGCGGCGTCCAGTTCCACATCCGGGACCTGGCCGAGCACCTCATCGGCCTCGGCCACACCGTCTCCGTCCTGGCCCCGGCCGACGACGAGACCCCGCTGCCGCCGTACGTCGTCTCGGCGGGCCGGGCCGTCCCGGTCCCGTACAACGGCTCCGTCGCCCGGCTCAACTTCGGCTTCCTCTCGGCCGCGCGGGTCCGCCGCTGGCTGCACGACGGCACCTTCGACGTCATCCACATCCACGAGCCGACCTCACCGTCGCTCGGTCTGCTCGCCTGCTGGTCGGCACAGGGTCCGATCGTGGCGACCTTCCACACCTCCAACCCGCGCTCCCGGGCGATGATCGCCGCGTATCCGATCCTCCAGCCCGCGCTGGAGAAGATCAGCGCGCGCATCGCGGTGAGCGAGTACGCCCGGCGCACGCTGGTCGAACACCTCGGCGGCGACGCCGTGGTCATCCCGAACGGCGTCGACGTCGGCTTCTTCGCCGAGGCCGAGCCGAAGGCCGAGTGGCAGGGCCAGACCCTCGGCTTCATCGGCCGCATCGACGAACCCCGCAAGGGCCTGCCCGTCCTGATGAAGGCGCTGCCCGCCATCCTCGCCGCCCGCCCGGAGACCCGGCTGCTGGTCGCCGGGCGCGGGGACGAGGAGGAGGCGGTGGCATCGCTGCCGAAGGAGCTGCGCGAGCGGGTGGAGTTCCTCGGCATGGTCAGCGACGAGGACAAGGCCCGGCTGCTGCGCAGCGTCGATGTGTACGTGGCCCCGAACACGGGCGGCGAGAGCTTCGGCATCATCCTGGTGGAGGCGCTGTCGGCGGGTGCGCCGGTCCTCGCGAGCGACCTGGACGCCTTCGCACAGGTGCTGGACCAAGGTGCGGCGGGCGACCTCTTCGCCAACGAGGACGCCGACGCGCTGGCCGCCGCCGCGATCCGGCTGCTCGGCGACCCGGAGCGCCGGGCCGGACTGCGCGAGCGCGGCGAGGCGCACGTGCGGCGGTTCGACTGGGGGACGGTGGGGGCCGACATCCTCGCGGTGTACGAGACGGTGACGGACGGGGCCGCGTCGGTCGCGGAGGACGAGCGGTCGGGGCTGCGGGCGCGGTTCGGGCTGGCGCGGGACTGAGGGGCGCGGGCTTCCCGCTGCGGCCGGGGCTTCCTGCCGCAGGCGGGGCCGGTGCCGCCCGTTGAAAGGACCGGGCCCCGGCGACGGTAGCGTGTGGGCCCGTGACCGTAACCCTCATCGTCTGGATCGTCGTCGCGCTCATCGCGATCGGCGTCTACCTCAGCTGGACCGCCGGCCGCCTCGACCGCCTGCACTCCCGGATCGACGCCGCCCGCGCCGCACTCGACGCCCAACTCCTGCGCCGCGCCTCGGTCACCCAGGAGCTGGCCACCTCCGGCGTCCTGGACCCGGCCGCCTCCATCGTCCTGTACGAGGCCGCGCACGCCGCCCGCCAGGCCGAGGAGGACCACCGCGAGGTCGCCGAGAGCGAGCTGAGCGCCGCCCTGCGCGCCGTCTTCGGCGAACCGGCCCAGGTGGAGGCGGTGAAGGAGGTGCCCGGCGGCGAGGACGCGGCCACCGAACTGGCCGCCGCCGTACGCCGCGTACCGATGGCCCGGCGCTTCCACAACGACTCCGTGCGCGCCGCGCGGGCGCTGCGCCGGCACCGTACCGTACGACTCTTCCGCCTGGCCGGACACGCCCCGTTCCCGCTCGCCTTCGAAATGGACGACGCGCCGCCGGTGGCTCTGGCGGACCGCCCAGGAACCTAGTCCTGGGCGGAAAACGATCCACGCCCTCCCTATTGGCCCTTGCTGTGGACTGCTCCCACAGCGTTTCCTCGGTGACGCAGTAATTCAGCGTCTTTCACCGAGTGAGGTCCCGTGTCCACGCTTCCCAGCACCCCGCAGTCCGCCGAGTACCCCGCCACCGGCACCGCCCGCGTCAAGCGCGGCATGGCCGAGCAGCTCAAGGGCGGCGTGATCATGGACGTCGTCGACGCCGAGCAGGCGAAGATCGCCGAGGACGCGGGCGCCGTGGCCGTCATGGCCCTGGAGCGGGTCCCGGCCGACATCCGCAAGGACGGAGGCGTGGCCCGGATGTCCGACCCCAACATGATCGAGGAGATCATCGGGGCCGTCTCCATCCCGGTCATGGCCAAGTCCCGCATCGGCCACTTCGTCGAGGCCCAGGTGCTCCAGTCCCTCGGCGTCGACTACATCGACGAGTCCGAGGTCCTGACCCCGGCCGACGAGGTCAACCACAGCGACAAGTTCGCCTTCACCACGCCGTTCGTCTGTGGCGCCACCAACCTGGGCGAGGCCCTGCGCCGCATCGCCGAGGGCGCGGCGATGATCCGCTCGAAGGGCGAGGCCGGCACCGGCAACGTCGTCGAGGCCGTCCGCCACCTGCGCCAGATCAAGAACGAGATCGCCCGCCTGCGCGGCTTCGACAACAACGAGCTGTACGCCGCCGCCAAGGACCTCCGCGCCCCGTACGAGCTGGTCAAGGAGGTCGCCGAGCTCGGCAAGCTGCCGGTCGTCCTCTTCTCCGCCGGTGGTGTCGCCACTCCGGCCGACGCCGCGCTGATGCGCCAGCTCGGTGCCGAGGGCGTCTTCGTCGGCTCCGGCATCTTCAAGTCCGGCGACCCGGCCAAGCGCGCCGCCGCCATCGTGAAGGCCACCACCTTCTACGACGACCCGAAGGTCATCGCGGACGCCTCCCGCAACCTGGGCGAGGCCATGGTCGGCATCAACTGCGACACGCTGCCCGAGTCCGAGCGCTACGCCAACCGCGGCTGGTAACCACTGATGAGCGACACCCCTGTGATCGGCGTCCTCGCACTGCAGGGCGACGTACGGGAGCACCTGATCGCCCTGGCCTCGGCTGACGCCCTGGCCAGGCCGGTCCGGCGTCCCGAGGAGCTCGCCGAGGTCGACGGCCTGGTCATCCCCGGCGGCGAGTCCACGACCATGTCCAAGCTGGCGGTCCTCTTCGGCATGATGGAGCCGCTGCGCGAGCGGGTCCGGGCCGGGATGCCGGTCTACGGCACCTGCGCCGGGATGATCCTGCTCGCGGAGAAGATCCTCGACCCGCGCTCGGGCCAGGAGACCGTCGGCGGCATCGACATGATCGTGCGGCGCAACGCCTTCGGCCGGCAGAACGAGTCCTTCGAGGCCGCGGTCGAGGTCGACGGCATCGACGGCGGTCCGGTGGAAGGCGTCTTCATCCGCGCCCCCTGGGTGGAGTCCGTCGGGGCCGAGGCCGAGGTCATCGCCGAGCACGGCGGCCACATCGTGGCCGTACGGCAGCGAAATGTCCTCGCCACGTCGTTCCATCCCGAACTGACCGGCGACCATCGCATGCACGCTCTGTTCGTGGACATGGTGCGCGCAGTGAACTGAGCGGACCCCGGTAGGATCTCTCGGGTTCGACTCGATTTTGGTGACGCGAAGGAGAAGGCAGATGTCCGGCCACTCTAAATGGGCTACGACGAAGCACAAGAAGGCCGTGATTGACGCCAAG
Organism: Streptomyces sp. NPDC006174; assembly: GCF_040614075.1. Lineage (NCBI taxonomy): Bacteria > Bacillati > Actinomycetota > Actinomycetes > Kitasatosporales > Streptomycetaceae > Streptomyces > Streptomyces sp. NPDC006174. The sequence goes on from NZ_JBEXTJ010000010.1 coordinate 315,632, forward strand.
CGCGGCAAGCTCTTCGCGAAGCTGATCAAGAACATCGAGGTAGCGGCGCGTTCCGGCGGCGTGGACCCCGATGGCAACCCGACGCTCGTCGACGCCATCCAGAAGGCGAAGAAGAGCTCCGTCCCGAACAAGAACATCGACTCCGCGGTCAAGCGCGGCGGCGGTCTCGAAGCGGGCGGCGCCGACTACGAGACGATCATGTACGAGGGTTACGGCCCCAACGGTGTCGCGGTGCTCATCGAGTGCCTCACCGACAACCGGAACCGCGCCGCCTCCGACGTACGTGTCGCGATGACCCGGAACGGCGGCTCGATGGCCGACCCGGGCTCCGTCTCGTACCTCTTCAACCGCAAGGGCGTCGTGATCGTCCCCAAGGGCGAGCTGGGCGAGGACGACGTCCTCGGCGCGGTGCTCGACGCGGGCGCCGAGGAGGTCAACGACCTCGGCGAGACCTTCGAGGTGGTCAGCGAGGCCACCGACATGGTCGCGGTGCGCACCGCGCTCCAGGAGGCGGGCATCGACTACGACTCCGCCGAGGCCAACTTCCTGCCGACCATGCAGGTCGAGCTGGACGAAGAGGGCGCGCGTAAGATCTTCAAGCTCATCGACGCGCTGGAGGACAGCGACGACGTGCAGAACGTCTTCGCCAACTTCGACGTCTCCGACGAGGTCATGGAGAAGGTCGACGCCTGAGGCGCGGCCGGCACAGCACGGTACGACGGGCCGACGGGGACACACCCCGTCGGCCCGTCGTACTTGTCGGTTCCGACGGTTTGTCAGTGCGAGCCGATAGCCTGCGGGAACAGATGAACGAGTGGGCGTGGTGAGCGTCAAGGACAGGGGGGCTCCATGCGGGTTCTGGGTGTCGACCCCGGACTGACCAGGTGCGGTGTCGGCGTGGTCGAAGGGGTCGCGGGCCGCCCGCTGACCATGCTCGGCGTCGGCGTCGTGCGCACTCCGGCCGACGCGGAGCTCGGCGACCGGCTCGTCGCCATCGAGCGCGGCATAGAGGCGTGGCTCGACGAGCACTCGCCGGGTTACGTGGCGGTGGAGCGGGTCTTCGCCCAGCACAACGTCCGTACGGTGATGGGCACGGCCCAGGCCAGCGCGGTGGCCATGCTCTGCGCCGCCCGCCGCGGCATCCCGGTCGCGCTGCACACGCCGAGCGAGGTCAAGGCGGCGGTCACCGGATCGGGTCGCGCGGAGAAGGCGCAGGTCGGAGCCATGGTGACGCGCCTGCTGAGGCTGGACGCCCCACCCAAGCCGGCCGACGCCGCCGACGCTCTGGCCCTCGCGATCTGCCACATCTGGCGAGCACCCGCACAGAACAGGCTCCAGCAGGCGGTGGCGGCCCTCCGCACCTCGGGCGCGCCAGGCACGTCCCGTACGGCAGGCGCGTCCAGGACTTCCCGTACAGCAGCCACCCCCCGCACGCTGAAAGGCCCCACCGCATGATCGCCTTCGTCTCCGGCCCGGTGGCCGCGCTCGCCCCGACCACGGCCGTCATCGAGGTCGGCGGCATCGGCATGGCCCTCCAGTGCACTCCGCAGACCCTCGCCGACCTGCGCATCGGCCAGGAGGCCAAGCTCGCCACCTCGCTCGTCGTCCGCGAGGACTCCCTCACGCTGTACGGCTTCGCCGACGACGACGAGCGCCAGGTCTTCGAGCTGCTCCAGACCGCCAGCGGCGTCGGCCCCCGCCTCGCCCAGGCCATGCTCGCCACCCACAGCCCGGACGCGCTGCGCCTCGCGGTCTCCACCGGCGACGAGAAGGCGCTCACGGCCGTCTCCGGCATCGGCAAGAAGGGTGCGCAGAAGCTGCTGCTCGAGCTGAAAGACCGGCTCGGCGCACCGGTCGGCGCGCACATCGGCCAGCAGGGCATCGGCACGCCCGTCACCTCCGGCTGGCGCGACCAGCTCCAGGCCGCGCTCATCGGCCTCGGCTACGCGAGCCGCGAGGCCGACGAGGCCGTCAGCGCCGTCGCGCCGCAGGCCGAGGCAGCCGTGGCCGAAGGCACCGCACCCCCGGTGCCGCAGCTGCTCCGGGCCGCACTGCAGACTCTCAACCGCGCACGCTGACCGGCACCGAACCACCGAAGAGGCCCCTGAATGAACTGGGACGAGACCGGACCCGAGACCGACGAGCCCACCGGGCCCGTCTTCGACGACCGGCTGGTCGACGCAGGCCATCTCGACGGCGAGGACACCGCGGTCGAGGCGGCCCTGCGCCCCAAGGACCTGGAGGAGTTCGTCGGCCAGGAGAAGGTCCGCGAGCAGCTCGACCTGGTCCTCAAGGCGGCCCGCGCCCGCGGCGCCACGGCCGACCACGTACTGCTCTCCGGCGCACCCGGCCTCGGCAAGACCACGCTCTCGATGATCATCGCGGCGGAGATGAACGCCCCGATCCGGATCACCTCGGGCCCCGCCATCCAGCACGCCGGCGACCTCGCGGCGATCCTCTCCTCGCTCCAGGAGGGCGAGGTCCTCTTCCTCGACGAGATCCACCGCATGTCCCGGCCCGCCGAGGAGATGCTCTACATGGCGATGGAGGACTTCCGCGTCGACGTCATCGTCGGCAAGGGCCCCGGCGCCACCGCGATCCCGCTCGAACTGCCTCCGTTCACGCTGGTCGGCGCCACCACGCGGGCCGGACTCCTGCCGCCGCCGCTGCGCGACCGCTTCGGCTTCACCGGCCACATGGAGTTCTACGCACCCACCGAGCTGGAGCGCGTCATCCACCGCTCCGCCCGCCTCCTGGACGTCGAGATCGACGTCGAGGGCGCCGCCGAGATCGCCGGCCGCTCCCGCGGCACGCCCCGTATCGCCAACCGTCTGCTGCGCCGCGTCCGGGACTACGCCCAGGTCAAGGCCGAGGGCACGATCGACCGGGAGATCGCCGCCGCGGCGCTCAAGGTGTACGAGGTCGACGCCCGCGGACTCGACCGGCTGGACCGCGCGGTCCTCGGCGCCCTGCTGAAGCTCTTCGGCGGCGGACCGGTGGGCCTCTCCACCCTCGCGGTCGCGGTGGGGGAGGAGCGCGAGACCGTCGAGGAGGTCGCCGAGCCCTTCCTCGTACGGGAGGGACTGCTGGCCAGGACGCCGCGCGGCCGGGTGGCGACCCCGGCGGCCTGGGCCCATCTGGGACTGGCGCCGCCGGCCTACGGCGTAAAGGGACAACAGGGTCTGTTCGGGGCGTGATGCGTCACAGGTTCGCGCACACAGGAACCACGGTGCCATGCTGGGCGTTGTTCCAACGATGCGGACTCATCTAGACTCCGCCGATGCCGCCCTTACAGGGTCGGTGTACCCACCCCCGTAAATACAGGCCGCATTCCAGCGCGGTCGTGCGAAGGAATTCCCGTCCCGTGGATCTCTTGACTCTCCTCCCCTTCATCGTGCTCATCGGGGCCATGTTCCTGATGACCCGCTCCGCCAAGAAGAAGCAGGCGGCGGCCGCGCAGATGCGCAACGACATGCAGCCCGGCACCGGCGTCCGGACGATCGGGGGCATGTACGCGACCGTCAAGGAAGTCCACGACGACACCGTGCTCCTCGAGGTCGCCCCCGGCGTCCACGCCATCTACGCGAAGAACGCGATCGGTGCCGTCCTGGACGACGCGGAGTACAACCGCATCGTGCACGGCGACGACGAGGAGCTGGACACGGACGGCACGGTCGTTCCGGACGACGCCTCCTCGTTGACCGGTGAGTCGGACACGGGCAAGGCGGGTGTGGCCAAGATCGACCTCGGCAAGGACGAGGCGGCCGACGACGCCGCCGAGACCGAGGACGCGGCGGCCAAGGACGCCAAGGGCGACGGCAAGGCCGACGGCGAGACCGGCACCAAGTAAGTCTCACGGTCCCGGGGACGTCGCGCGCCCACCGGCGCGCGGCCGCCTGTTCCGCCGTACGGTACGTGTTCACAGGCCGGACGTGGCAACTCTGGCACATCTTCCGATGGGACCGGCGCGAGGGTC
>NZ_JBEXTJ010000011.1:0-280337 GCF_040614075.1 Streptomyces sp. NPDC006174
TACTGGGCCGACCAACTCCGCGGCACCGTCCGCTTCGCCGACACCATCACCACCCTCAACCACCACGGCACCACCACCTACATCGAAATCGGCCCCGGCGGCGCACTCAGCGTCGCGGCCGGAGAGACCCTCGCGGAGGTGGACGGCGACCGGACGGTGGTGCCGCTGCTGCGCCGGCTCGACGCGGAGGCGGAGTCGCTGGTCGGCGGAGTGGGTCACCTGCACGCGCACGGCGTGGCGGTGGACTGGCCGGCCTTCTTCGCGGGGTCGGGCGCGCGGCGGGTGGAGCTGCCGACGTACGCCTTCCAGCAGCGGCGGTACTGGCTGGACGGTGAGCGGGCCGGCGGTGCGGCGGCCGGTGAGGCCGGTGCGAGCGGCCATCCGATCCTCGGCCAGGCGGTCGAACCGGCCTCGGGCGGCGGCCTCCTGCTCAGCGGCCGGCTCGCTCCGGCCGCTCTGCCCTGGGCGTCCGGGCTCACCGCGGAGGGTTCTGCCGTGCTGCCGCCCGCCGCTCTGGTGGAGCTCGCGGTACGAGCCGGTGACGAGGCCGGCTGCACGGTCCTGGACGAGTTGACGGTCACCACGCCGCTGCCGGTGTCCGGTCAGCAGGCGGTCCAGCTCCAGATCGCGGTGGGCGCGGAGGACGCGGACGGCCGCCGGAGCCTCACCGTCCACTCCCGGCCCGACGCCGGCACGCCGTGGACCGCGCACGCGCACGGCACGGCGAGCTTCGGCGGCCACGCGGCGCCCTTCGACCTGACGCAGTGGCCGCCCACCGGTGCGGAGCCGGTCGAGATCGCCGACGGCTACGCGGCGCTGGAGGCGGCGGGCCTGGTCCACGCTCCCGCGCTGCGCGGGCTGGAAGCGGTGTGGCGGCGCGGGACGGACCTGTTCGCGGAGGTGGCGCTGGATCAGGAAACTGGTGGGGCAAAGGGCTTCGGGCTGCATCCGGTGCTGCTCGACGCGGCGCTGCAGCCGGCCCGGTTCGACGACGTACCGGGAGCCGTGGCAGGTGCGCGGACCTCGCGGTGGCATGGCGTACGGCTGTACGCGACGGAGGCCGAGGCGCTTCGGGTGCGGCTGAGCCGGTCCGCCGAAGGTGAGCTGTCGCTGTGGCTGGCCGACGCGTCCGGACAGCCGGTCGCCTCGGTGGACGCGCTGGCGGCGGGCCCGGAGACGCCGGACGAAGGCGCCCAGGACCGGGCCGCGCACCTCGGCTCCCTCTTCACGGTCGCGTGGCGGCCGATCACCCTCGCCGAGCCGTACGAGGAGCCGACCTGGGCCACGCTCGGCCAGGTGGCGCCCGGTGTGGGCGGGCCTTGGCCGGACGCCTCGCACGCGGAGCCGCTCGACGGAGTGGCCGAGGTGCGCCGGGCCGTGCGCTCGGGCCGGCGGCCGGACGCGGTGGCCGTCCTGTGCGACGCCTCCGGACGCGAGGACGTGGCCGGTGCGGCGCACGAGCTGACGCGAGGAGCGCTGGAGCTGCTCACCGCGTGGCTCGCCGACGACGAACTGGCCGGGACACGGCTGGTGTTCCTCACCCGAGGCGCCGTAGCGACCGAGGAGTCCACGGCACCGGACCCGGCGGCGGCCGCTCTGTGGGGCCTGCTGCGCTCGGCCCAGTCGGAGGCGCCCGGCCGGATCACGGTGATCGACACCGCCGCCGGGGACGCGGTGGGCACGCCCGAGTGGCAGCGGGCGCTGTCGCGGATCCTCGCCTCCGGCGAACCGCAGGCGGCGCTGCGGGCGGGCCGGATCTCCGTTCCTCGGCTGAGGCCGGCGGAGGCGGGGCCTGGCCCGGCGGAAGCCAACCCGGCAGAGCCCAAGCCCACCACCAACACCTGGAACCCTCACGGCACCGTCCTCATCACCGGCGGCACCGGCTCCCTGGGCGGGCTCTTCGCCCGCCACCTGGCCGCCGAGCACGGCGTGACCAGGTTCGTCCTCCTCAGCCGCCGTGGTCCCGACGCTCCCGGCGCCGAGGAGCTCGTCCGGCAGCTGGCCGAACTCGGCGCCGAGGCCGCGGTGGTGGCAGGCGACGCCGCCGACCGCGACGCGCTCGCGGCACTGGTCGCGAGCCTGCCCGCCGACCGTCCGCTCACCGGCGTCGTGCACACGGCCGGTGTCGTGGACGACGGGCTCGTCTCGGCGCTGACGCCGGAGCGGCTCGCCGCCGTACTGCGTCCGAAGGTGGACGCGGCGTGGAACCTGCACGAGCTCACCCGGGACCTGGACCTGTCGGCGTTCGTGCTCTTCTCGTCCGTCGCCGCCGTGGTCGGCGGTCCTGGTCAGGCCAACTACGCGGCCGCGAACGCCTTCCTCGACGGCCTCGCCCAGCACCGGGCCGCTCAAGGCCTGGCCGCCACCTCCGTCGCCTGGGGCCTGTGGTCGCAGAGCACCGGGATGAGCGGGCACATGGAGGAGGCCGACTTCCGGCGCATCGCGCGTTCCGGCCTCCTGGCCATCGCGGAGAGCACCGGCCCCGCTCTCCTGGACACCGCTCTCACGCTCGGCACCGCGGCCGTCGTCGCCACTCCGGTCGACCGCGAGGCCCTGCGCGAGAACGCCGCTCAGGTCCCGGTCGTGATGACCGGACTGCTCCGCACGCCTCAGCGGCGTACGGCGGTGAACTCGGCCGCCGCCCTCTCCCTCGCCGACCAGCTCACCGGCCTGGACGAGGAGGAGCGCGAGGCGCATGTGCTCGCGCTCGTGCGGGCCGAGGTCGCCGGAGTGCTCGGGCACGCCGACGCCACCGGGAGCGCACTCGCGCCCGAGCAGGCCTTCGGCGATCTCGGCCTCGACTCGCTGACCTCCGTCGAGCTGCGGAACCGGCTCGCGGCCCTGGTCGGCGCCCAGTTGCCGAGCGGCCTGGTCTTCGACCATCCGAACCCGCGGGCGCTCGCCGATCACCTGCTGGAGACCGCGCTGCACGGGCCGGGCTCCTCGGGCGGCGCGGCACGGCAGACCGTCGACCTGGAGGCCGAGGTGCGGCTGGCCGAGGACATCCGGCCGGCGGCCGAGGTCAGCCGGGTGGCCGTCGATCCCGGGGCGGTGCTGCTGACCGGCGCCACCGGGTTCCTCGGGGCCTTCCTCCTCCGGGACCTGGTGCGCGGGACCCGGGCGCAGGTGCACTGCCTGGTGCGCGGCGCCGACGAGGCGGACGCACGCGAGCGGCTCCGGGCCAACCTGGAGTGGTACGGCCTCGCGGACGAGGTCGACCCGGCACGCCTCACCGTCCTGGTGGGCGACCTCTCCCGGCCGCGTCTGGGCCTGGAGGAGGAGACGTACGAGCACCTGGCCCGCACGGCCGACGCGGTGTACCACGCGGGGGCCCATGTGCACTGGCTGCGCCCGTACACGGAGCTGAAGTCCACCAACGTCGACGGGACCGAGGAGGTCCTGCGGCTGGCGGCCCGGCACCGTACCGTCCCGGTCCACCACGTCTCCACCGTAGGCGTCTTCCCGAAGGCGCTGAGCGAAGGCGTGCCGCTGCGGGAGGACGACCCGACGGGTCCGGCGCGGGAGCTGCCGACCGGTTATGTGCAGAGCAAGTGGGTGGCGGAGCAGATGATCGGGCTGGCCAGGGAGCGCGGGCTGCCGGTCAGTGTGTACCGCGTGGACGTCGTCTCCGGCGACCGGGTCAACGGCGCCTGCCAGACGCAGGACTTCGTGTGGCTGAGCCTCAAGGGGCTGCTCCAGGCCGGCGCGGTGCCCGAGGGTCTGTCGGCGGCGGTGCACCCGGTGCCGGTCGACTACGTCAGCGAGGCGGTCCTCACGATGTCCCGGCAGGAGCGGGCTGCGGGCGGGACGTACCACCTGTCCAACCCGAGCAGCCTGGAGTTCGCCGCGTGCGTCGAGCACTTCCGCTCGGCGGGGTACGGGCTGGCCGAGCTGAGCTGGGACGACTGGTACGCACGGGTGGCGTCGGACACCGACAACGCGATGAACCCGCTGCTCGACGCCTTCCAGGTGCTGGCGACCGACAGCCACCGGTTCTACCCGCGCTTCGACACCACCGGCACCGAGACGGCGCTGGCCGGAACCGGGGTCGCCTGCCCGGAGATGACGCCCGAACTGTTCGCCCGGTACGTCTCCTTCTTCGTGGACCGCGGCTGGTTCCCGGCCGCGCCCGCGTGACCTGAGCACGGCAACGGGCCGGGCACCGCGTGAGCGGTGCCCGGCCCGTTGCCGTGTACGAGAGGTCTCAGAGCGGCTTCAGCACCGCGCAGCCGAAGTCCGGTCCGCGGCCGGCTCCGGCCAGCACCACCAGCGGCGCTCCGGCCTCCTTGCCCCGGTCGAGCAGATCGGCGAGCGCGGTCAGCTGGTCGGGCGTGCGGACGACCCGCGCGACATCGGCCATACACGCCCCGGCCTCGTCCACGGCCCGCGCCACCGCCTCACGCTCCGGCCCGCCGAGCGGCGGCAGCCGTTCGGTCTGCGGCGACCGCCCGGCCCTCCGGCGGCGGGCGACCAGGGTCCTGGAGAAGCCGGGACGGCGGGCGGCCGGCTCCCGCCAGGCCAGGTCACCGCGGAAGAGAGCGCCTTCGGGCGGCCCGCCGAGGAACACGGTCGCCAGGACCCGGGCCGCTCCGGCCCCTTCGCCGCCTCTGGCGACCACCGCACCGGCGGCGGAGGCCTGGGCGGCGCTCCCACGATCCACGGTGACCAGAGCCGCACCGGGCCCCTGGGACGCGGACAGATACCGCGCCGCCACATGCAGCGCGGCGAGCCCGCCGTCCGCCTCCCGGAACACCCGTACCGTGGTCGCACGACAGTCCTCGTGCCGTGGCCGTACGCGGTCCGCGCGCCCGCTCCGCGCGTGGACGACGAGGTCGATACCGCTCGCGGGGGCCGGGGAGCGGAGGAGCTGCGGACCGGCGGCGACGATGAACACATCTTCCCAGCACGTCATATGACTCCTCGTCAGGTCATGAGAAGAGGGCGGGGAAACGACGGCGGGCCGCGACGCACGTGTGTGCGTCGCGGCCCACCACCGTGACCGGACATCCCGACCGCCCGGGTCCCGCTCACTCTCCGGCCGTCACCTCGCCGCGGACACGGGCATGAGGTGGCCGAGCGCGTCCAGGACCGTCCGGGCCACGCGCGGGAGGTGCGCGTCGAGGAAGAAGTGGCCGCCGTCGAAGACATGGGTCCGGGCCGGTGCCGTGGTGACGTGCTGCCAGGCCCGCGCCTCGGCGACGCTCGCCACCGGGTCCCGGTCGCCGACGAGGACGGTGAAGGGGACGGCGAGCGGCGGGCCGGGCTGCCAGGTGTACGAGCCGATCGCGCGGTAGTCGGCGCGCAGTGCGGGCATGACCATCTCGCGCAGCTCGGGGTCGTGCAGCAACTGCGGTGTGGTGCCGCCGAGTTCGCGGACCGCGCGCAGGATGTCCGCGTCCGTGCGCAGCCGGTCGTGCGAGCTGGGCTCGGGGGTCGGCGCGCGGCGGCCGGAGAGGACGAGCGCCGCGGGCCCGGTCACCCGGCGCCGCTGGAGGACCCGGGCCACCTCGTAGGCGAGGACCGCGCCCATGCTGTGGCCGAAGAAGGCGTACGGCGTCCCGTCCGCTACGGGGACGTGGTCGGCGAGCGCCTCGGCGAGCAGGGCGATGTCGGCGAAGGGCGCCTCCCGGCGGCGGTCCTGGCGGCCGGGGTACTGGGCGGCCAGGACGTCGAGTTCCGGCGTCAGCTCCCGGGCCAGCGGGACGAAGGTGCTGGCCGCGCCTCCGGCATGCGGGAAGCAGTACAGCCGGGGCGCCCGGAGTTCGGGGCGGACCTGGCCGCCCGGGCCGCCGAACCTGCGGAACCACTCGCTCATGACCACGACTCCCCGCCGCACGCGCGCGCCGCCCGTCGCGGCCCACCGGCCACCAGCGTGGACCCGGGCGTTCAAAGGACGCACAAGCGGCGCACAAACGAGGCGGTCACGCCACTCTGCAGTCCTCCAGCTCCCAGCAGTCGTCCGGGCACCGCTCGGTCTGCCAGAGAGCGGGCGCGGGGCCGTCGGCGGCCGGCAGCTCGCCTCCGTCACCGGTGAGCCGGGGCAGCATCAGCCGCCAGAACCCCGGGACGACGCTCGCCGAGAGGTCGCTCTGCCGCTTCCGGCGGGAGAGCGTCGCGAACCCGGCCATGACGGCGGTGATGGCCGAGACCGCGTCGGCCAGATCGACGTCCGGCGCCAGCGAACCCTGGTCCCGTGCCACGGTCAGCATCAGATGGACCCAGTCGTGCCACTGCTCCCACAGGTCCACCGCGCCGCGCCAGCCGGCGTCGTCCGCGAGGCTGAAGCCGGCCCGCAGGACCACATCGCGCAGCAGCTCCCGGGCCAGCGCCTCGGAGGTGTCGACGAGGTGGCCCACCGGGTCCGGGTGGCGCAGCGGCACCGGACCGGTGAGGTAGAGCAGCCGCTGCGCCGCCGCGGCCTCGACCGCTTCGCCGAGCGCGCGCTTGTTGCGGAAGTGGAAGTGCAGCGCGCCGTTGCTCACCGCCGCGCGCGAGCTGATGGCGGTGATCGAGGAATCCGCGTATCCGGCGCCGTGGAAGACCTCCGCCGCGGAGTGGATCAGCTCCTGACGCGTGAACTGGGCACGGTGCTGCTGGGCCATGGTGGCACTCCAAGAGTGACGTCGCGCGACTGCCTTTGCGCACGAAAACATGCCACACCAACGGTGGGGTGCAGGGCGGGGACGGGACACTTGGTGCAGAGATTGACCGGAAGTTGACTCTCCGCACAACGGCGGTCACCAACTGGACGAACGGTCGTGCGAGGACCGCGCGGAACGGCGGCCCGGGGCGCGCCGGCGGACCCGGGCACCCCTTCGGCGTAACACCACCGGCACGGCGCGCACCGAGGCCGCGTCCGCGCTGCGGGTCCGTCCGAGCCGCCTTACTGTCGGTCCTGGAGGAGCCACGGACGGCCACCGGAACCGTCGAAGCCCCGGAAGCCGCCGGACAAGGCCGCCGAAGCCCGGCGGCCCGCACAGGCACCCCGCAACAGGAACCCGTACAGGAGGAGCCCATGCCGGAGCTGTTCATCGGCGGCCGGTGGACCGCCGCCGCCGACGCGGGCACGCGCGAGATCCGCTGCCCGGCCGACGGCACGCTGGTCGCCACCGTCGACGAGGGCGGGCGCAAGGACGCCGAGGCCGCCGTCGCCGCCGCGCGGGCCGCCTTCGACGACGGGCCCTGGCCCCGGACGCCGGCCGCCGAGCGCGGGCGGCTGCTGCTGCGGGTCGCGGAGCTGCTGGAGCGCGACAAGAGCATCTTCGCGCGGGCGGAGTCGCTGGACACCGGCAAGCGGCTGGTGGAGAGCGCGTACGACATGGCCGATATCGCCAACTGCTTCCGGTACTTCGGCAACCTCGTCGCCGCCGGCTCCACCGACCGGGTCGTCGACACCGGGCTCGCGGACGTCGACAGCCGGATCACGCACGAACCGGTCGGCGTCTGCGCGCTCATCACCCCGTGGAACTATCCGCTGCTCCAGACCGCGTGGAAGGTCGCGCCCGCGCTGGCGGCCGGCAACACGTTCGTCCTCAAACCGAGTGAGCTGACGCCGCACACCGCCGTCCTGCTCATGGGACTGCTCGTCGAGGCCGAGCTGCCGGAAGGGGTCGCCAATCTGGTGCTCGGAGCGGGCTCGGCCGTGGGCGCGCCGCTGACCGAGGACCCGCGGGTGGACATGGTGTCGTTCACCGGCGGGCTGGTGACCGGGCGGGCCATCATGGCGGCCGCCGCGCCGACCGTGAAGAAGGTGGCCCTGGAGCTGGGCGGCAAGAACCCGAACATCGTCTTCGCCGACGCCGACTTCGAGACCGCCGTCGACTACGGGCTGATGGCGGTCTTCCTCCACTCCGGCCAGGTCTGCTCGGCCGGGGCGCGGCTCCTCGTGCAGGACGAGCTGCACGACCGGTTCGTGGACGAGCTGGTGGCGCGGGCCCGCCGGATCAGGCTCGGCGGCCCCTTCGACGAGGAGGCCCGCAGCGGGCCGCTGATCTCCGCCGCGCACCGGGACAAGGTCGAGGCGTACGTGGCGGAGGGCATCGCCGAAGGCGCCGTACTGCGCTGCGGCGGCGCACGGCCCGACGATCCGGCGCTGGCCGACGGCTTCTACTATCCGCCGACCGTGCTGGACGAGTGCACGTCGTCCATGTCCGTGGTGCGGGACGAGTCGTTCGGGCCGGTGCTCACGGTGGAGCGGTTCCGGGACGAGGACGAGGCGGTGCGGCTCGCCAACGACACGGTGTACGGGCTGGCGGGCGGGGTCTGGACGCAGGACGCCGGGCGGGCTCACCGGGTGGCCTCGCGGCTGCGCGCCGGGACCGTATGGATCAACGACTTCCATCCTTACGTACCGCAGGCGGAGTGGGGCGGCATGAAGCAGTCCGGCTTCGGCCGCGAGCTGGGTCCGGCGGGTCTCGCCGAGTACCAGGAGGCCAAGCACATCTGGCGCAATGTCGCCGCGACTCCGCAGCGGTGGTTCGAGTGAGCCGGACCAGGGGACCCGAGGACCGGTCGGCGGACAGCAGCCACGACGACGCCGCGCTGGGTGAGCTGGGCTACAAGCCCGAACTCAAGCGCACGCTCGGCAACTTCCACACCTTCGCCGCCGGGATCAGCTACATCTCGATCCTGACCGGCACCTTCCAGCTGTTCTACTTCGGCGTCAGCTTCGGCGGTCCCGCCTACTGGTGGTCCTGGCCGATGGTCTTCTGCGGACAGCTGATGGTGGCGCTGTGCTTCTGCGAGCTGGCGGCCCGCTATCCGGTGGCCGGTTCCATCTACAACTGGGCCAAGAAGATGGGCGGCCCGCATGTGGGCTGGCTCGGCGGCTGGATGATGATGACGGCCACCATGGTCACGCTCTCGGCGGTGGCGCTGGCCTACCAGATCACGCTGCCGCAGATCGACGGCTGGTTCCAGTTCGTCGGCGACGGCAGCGGCCGGAACGACCAGGCGGCCAACGCGGTCCTGCTCGGCACGGTCCTCATCCTCTTCTCCACACTGGTGAACGCGTTCGGCGTCAGGCTGATGGCCCGGATCAACTCCGCCGGCGTCTTCATCGAGCTGATCGCCGCCGTCGCGCTGATCATCTTCCTCGGCGCGCACATCACCCGTGGCCCCAGCACCGCGTTGACGGAGACGTACGGCCTCGGCAGCGGCCAGTCGCTCGGCTACTTCGGCGCGTTCCTCACCGCGTCGCTGGCCTCCGCGTACGTCATGTACGGCTTCGACACCGCCTCCTCGCTCGGCGAGGAGTCGCACAACCCGGGCCGCAACGCGCCGCGCGCCATCCTGCGCGCGCTCATCGCGTCGTTCCTGATCGGCGCGTTCATCCTGCTCTTCGCGCTGCTCTCGGTGCCGGACCTGAAGGCCGAGGAGCTGTCCACGGGCGGACTGCAGTACGTGGTGCTGGCCACGCTCGGCGAGACCATCGGGGAGATCTTCCTCTGGTCGGTGGTCGTCGCGATCACCGTCTGCGTGCTGGCCGTGCAGGCGGCCGGGATCCGGCTGATGTTCGCCATGGCCCGGGACAACAACCTGCCCGCCGGCTCGAAGCTGGCCAGGGTCAGCCCACGGTTCAGGACGCCCGTGGTGCCCGCCGTGCTGATCGGCGTGGTCGGCGTGGTGATCCTGGTGGTGAACATCAACCAGCCGCAGATCTTCTCGGTGATCACCAGCATCGCGATCATCATGATCTACGTGGCCTATCTGATGGTCACCGTGCCCATGCTGCTGCGCCGGCTGCGTGGCACCTGGCAGCCGCGCGAGGGCGGGTTCTCGCTGGGCCGGTGGGGGCTGCCGGTCAACGTGCTCGCCGTTCTCTGGGGCACGGCGATGTCGCTCAACCTCGCCTGGCCGCGCGCCGAGGTCTACAACGCGACGGGTCCGCAGCACTGGTACCTGCGGTGGGGCGCGTTCCTCTTCATCGGCGTCGTCGCGCTCGGCGGCTTCGCCTACTACTGGTTCGTCCAGCGGCACCGTACGGGGGTGCTCGCCGAACACCGCTTCGAGGCCGAGGACCCGACCGTTCCGCCGCAGAACTCTTGAGCTCTGGAGACGCGATGCCCGAAGAGAGCCCTGTGTCCACGTACGACTACGTCGTGGTCGGCGGCGGTACGGCAGGTGCCGTCGTCGCCGCCCGGCTCACCGAAGACCCCTCCGTCACCGTCTGCGTCCTGGAGGCGGGCCCCTCGGACGTCGGCGACGACAGCATCCTGCGGCTGGAGAGGTGGATGGCGCTGCTGGAGTCCGGATACGACTGGGACTATCCGGTGGAGCCGCAGGAGAACGGCAACAGCTTCATGCGCCACGCCCGCGCCAAGGTGCTCGGCGGCTGCTCCTCGCACAACTCGTGCATCGCCTTCTGGGCTCCGGCCGAGGATCTCGACGAGTGGGGCGCGCTGGGCTGCGCCGGGTGGAGCGCGGCGGACTGCTTCCCGCTCTACCAGCGGCTGGAGACCAACGACGCGCCCGGCGACCACCACGGCCGCTCCGGCCCGGTCACGCTCCGCACGGTCCCGGCCGACGACCCGTGCGGTACGGCGCTGCTGGAGGCGTGCGCCGAGGCGGGCATCCCGACCACGCCGTTCAACACCGGCACCACCGTCGTGCGCGGCGCGCACTGGTTCCAGATCAACGCCCGCGAGGACGGCACGCGCTCCTCGGCCTCCGTCTCGTACCTGCATCCGATCCTCGGGAAGCGGCCCAACCTGGAGCTGCGGACCGGGCTCCAGGCGAGACGGCTGCTGTTCGACGGCGAGACCGGTGAGAACGGCGCGAACGGCGCGAACGGCAAGCGGTGCACCGGCGTGGAGTACCTGGAGCCGGACACCGTCCACAGCGGCCGAGTGCACGCGCGGCGCGAGGTGGTCGTCGCCTGCGGCGCGATCGACTCGCCGAAGCTGCTGATGCTCTCCGGGATCGGCCCGGCCGGCCATCTGCGGGAGACCGGGATCGAGGTGCGGGTGGACTCGCCCGGCGTCGGCTCGCACCTCCAGGACCATCCGGAGGGAGTGATCATGTGGGAGGCGAGGCAGCCCATGGTCACCACCTCCACCCAGTGGTGGGAGATCGGGATCTTCGCCGACACGGAACCGGGCCTGGACCGGCCGGACCTGATGTTCCACTACGGCTCGGTGCCGTTCGACCTGAACACCTACCGGCGCGGCTATCCGACGTCGGAGAACGCGTTCTGCCTCACTCCGAACGTCACCCGGGCCCGCTCCCGCGGCACGGTCCGCCTCCGCACCCGGGACTTCCGGGACAAGCCGCGGGTCGATCCGCGCTACTTCACGGACGAGCACGACGTACGGGTGATGACGTACGGACTCCGCCTCGCGCGGGAGATCGTGGCGAAGCCGCCGATGGCCGCGTGGGCGGGGACCGAGCTGGCTCCGGGACCGGGCGCGACGACGGACGCGGAGCTGTTCGACTACATCCGCGAGACGCACAACACCGTCTACCACCCGGCCGGCACGGTCCGGATGGGCCCGGTGGACGACCCGGAATCGCCGCTCGACCCGCAGCTGCGGGTCAAGGGCGTCACCGGGCTGCGGGTGGCGGACGCGTCGGTGATGCCGGTGCTGACCACGGCCAATCCGTGCATCACGACGATGATGATCGGCGAGAAGTGCGCCGACCTGATCAAGGAGAGCTGAGACGCTCCCGTGGAACGCTATTCGCACACCCGTACGAATAGCGTTAGGCTCGTGCCATGGCCGTACACCTCCAGTCCTCGCTCTTCGACCAGGGGACCGACATCGCCGTCCGCCCGCTGACCGGGCTGCGCCGCGAGCAGCTCGGCCACGGCGCCTGGATCGACGTACTCCCACAGTGGCTCCAAGGCGCCGACGCGCTGTTCGAGACGCTGGCCGGTGGTGTGGCCTGGCGGGCGGAGCAGCGGGTGATGTACGAGCGCGTGGTGGCGGTCCCGCGCCTGCTGGCGTTCTTCGGCGGGGACGACCCGCTGCCGCATCCGGCGCTGGAGACGGCCCGTACGGCGCTGAGCGCGCACTACGCGGCCGAACTCGTCGAGCCGTTCACCACGGCGGGGCTCTGCTACTACCGGGACGGGCGGGACGGGGTCGCCTGGCACGGTGACACGATCGGCCGAGGCTCCACCGAGGACACCATGGTGGCGATCCTCTCGCTCGGAGCGCCGCGCCATCTGGCGCTGCGGCCCCGCAGGCCGGGCCCGGTGCCCGTACGCCGATCGCTCGGCCACGGCGACCTGATCGTCATGGGCGGCAGCTGCCAGCGCACCTGGGAGCACGCGATCCCGAAGACGGCACGTGCGGCGGGTCCGCGGATCAGCGTCCAGTTCCGGCCCGCCGGCGTGCGCTGAGCGCACCGGCGGCCGCAGGCATCCGACCCGATCGGCTGTGGCGCGGGCGTACCGCAGTTGTGCCCGCCGTGGCCAGGGCGGATTCTGAAGACCATGGACCAGGCCGGTGTGGCGCGGTGAGCGCGACCAGAGCGGCGGATGCCGCCGACTTCCGCGGCCCCCTGGACATCGCCAGGGCGGCCACGGTGGTTCTGGACGGCCGGGACACGGTGGTCGGGTGGAGCCCGGCCGCCACGGAGCTGCTCGGCTACAGCGCGCGGGAGGCGGTGGGCCGGCCGCTGACCGCGTTCCTGTCTCCGTTCCCGGCGGAGGGTCCCGTCCCGGCAGTCCCGGACACGGCAGGCACTCCGAACGGCCCCGGCCCGGACCCGGCACTCGCTTCGGCCGGCCCGCCTCCCGGCAACGAGATCCGCCTCGCGCGCCACCGCGACGGCCGGGAGCTGCTGGTGGCGACCGCCCTGTGCCCGCTCGCCGGCGACGGCGCCGTGGGCCCTCAGGCGCCGGGACGCGTGCTGGTCGCGGCCGAGCTCGGCGAGCTGCGGCAGTGGGAGTCCCGGCTCGCGCTGCTCCAAGGGCTCGCGACGCAGTCGCCGGTCGGCCTGGCGATCTACGACACCGACCTCCGGCTGACCTGGAGCAACACCGCCTACGAGCGGGAGATCGGCAAGCCGCTCGCCGAGTACCGCGGGATGCGGGCCGACGAGCTGTACTCCGGTGGCCGGTTCGTCACGCCGGGGTATCCGCAGACGCTCGACGCGGTGATGCACCACGTGATCGACACCGGCGAACCCATCCTGGACCTGCACTTCCAGGGCATCCCGCCGAGCGACCCCGGCACCCAGCACCTGTGGTCGTGCTCCTACTACCGGCTGGAGGACGCCCAAGGACATGTCTTCGGGGTCTGCGAGGACGCCTTCGACATCTCCGACCGCCAGCGCGCCCAGCAGCGCCTGGCCCTGCTGGTGGAGGTCGGCCGCCGGATCGGCACGGTCCTGGACGTGGTCACCACCGCCGAGGAGATCGCCGAGGTGACGGTGCCGGAGTTCGCCGACGTCGTACGGGTCGACATCGCGCGGGTGACGGTGATGAGCGGGGAGCTTCCGGCGACCGGGAGTTCGGCGGCGATGGACCTTCTGCGGGTCGGCGAGCACTCCGTGGACCCGGGGATGGCCGATCCGGGCGAGCCGCTGTATCCGGGCGCTCCGGGAAGTCCGGCCAACCGCTATCCGCCGGTCGCCTATCCGCCGGGCTCGCCGCAGGACCGCTCGCTGGCCTCCGGCGGTCTGGTGCTGGACGACAACACGCTGGTCGTGCCGTTGCGGGTCGGCGGCAGCGTGCTGGGGCTCGTCACCTTCGTACGGAGTACGCGGCCCGAGACGTCCGGCCGCATGGTCGCCCACGGTCCGGCCAACACCTTCGACAACGGTGAGGTCGCGCTGGCGGACGAGCTGGCGGCGCGTGCGGCCGTCTGCATCGACAACGCGCGCCGCTTCACCCGCGAGCGCTCCGCCTCTCTGGCCCTCCAGCGCCAGCTGCTGCCGCACCATGTGCCGCCGCAGTCCGCCGTCGAGATCGCGCACCGCTATCTGCCGTCGGACGATGTCACGGGGGTGGGCGGTGACTGGTTCGACGTGATCCCGCTCTCCGGGACCCGGATCGGGCTCGTGGTCGGGGACGTGGTCGGCCACGGGCTCCAGGCGGCCGCCACCATGGGCCGGCTGCGGACGAGCGTGCGGGCCTTCGCGCAGCTGGACATGGCTCCGGACGAGCTGCTGACCCGGCTGGACGACCTGGTCGGGCAGCCGCTGGACGAGCGGCCGGGCGCCCGGGACGGCGTGGCCGCGGACGCGTACGACGAACTGACGACGGGCGCGACCTGCCTGTACGCGGTGTACGACCCGGTCTCGCGGCAGTGCGTCATGGCCCGGGCCGGACATCTGCCGCCGGCGGTGGTGCATCCCGACGGCCACGTCACCTTCCCGGATCTGCCGGCCGGGCCGCCGCTGGGCCTGGGCGGTCTGCCGTTCGAGTCCATGGAGATCGAGCTGCCGGTGGGGAGCCTGCTGGCACTGTTCACGGACGGTCTGGTGGAGGCCCGCGACCACGACATCGACCAGGGCCTCGAAGCGCTGGGCCGGGTGCTCGCCGATCCGGCGGCCTCGCTGGAGGAGTTGTGCGACCGGGCCGTCGCCACGCTGGTACCGGACGCCACGACCGCCGACGACACCGCGCTCCTGCTGGCCAGGACCCGCCAGCTGGACGAGGGCCAGGTCGCCGAGTGGGAGCTGCCGGCGGAGGCGGTGACGGTGGGCCGGGCCCGCGAGCTGGCGACCCGTCAACTCACCGTCTGGGGACTTGAGGAGCTGTCCTTCGCCACCGAACTGGTCGTCAGCGAGCTGGTCACCAACGCGGTCCGGTACGGCGGCGGGCCGCTGCGGCTGCGCCTCATCCGGGACCGCACGCTGCTCTGCGAGGTCGCGGACACCGGCCACACCTCACCGCATCTGCGCCACAGCGCGGAGGACGACGAAGGCGGGCGCGGCCTCTTCATCGTCGCGCAGCTCGTCCAGCGGTGGGGGACGCGCTATACGCCGGCCGGCAAGACCATCTGGACGGAACAGGCCTTTCCGCCGGTCGAGTTCGGCTGAATGTGATCGCTTCGGCCGGTCCTCCTGCGCCACTTTGTTGACAGCCTCAACATCATTTCACCCGGGCCGACCACCGGTCGAGCGGCGATCGTAGGCAGGACGTGCGGATACCGGTGACCTTCGGGAACCAGGGTCCGGCGAACCGGGCGGCGGAAGGCACACCGGAGCCCTCGGTCCGCTGGGAGGTGAGCACCGACGGCTCGCAGACCTGGCAGGCGCTCGACGGGGCCACCGAGCCCGTGCTGACGTTCACCGCGAAGACCGCGCAGGACGGCTACCGCTACCGCGCCGAGTTCCGCAACGACGTCGGCACCACGCGTACGGCCCCCATCACGCTGACGGTCACGGATGCCACGGGCGGCGCGGACGGTGGCGGGAACAACGGTGGGCAGGGCGGCGGGGCCAACGGCGGTGACAGCGGCGGAGGTTCTGGTGACACCTCAACCGGCGCCAGCACCGGCGGTGGTGACGGCGCGACAGGTGCGTCCGGCAGCGGCGGCGCGTCCGGCTCCTCCGGCGGCTCCTCCGGTTCGGCCGGCTCGGCCGTCGGCGGTGCAGGCTCCACGGTCGGTGGCGGTGTGGGAGGGAATTCCGGTACGGAGACGACGTCCGGCGGCAGCCTCGCGGCGACCGGGATCAGTGTGATCTCGGTAACTCTCCTTGCCGCAGCGCTCCTTGGCGGCGGACTGCTGATCCACCGCCGGGCCAGGAGGCGTACGGCCGGGCTCACCTGACCCCGTGGGCGGCCCCTACCGCCCCAGGGGCGCACCCACGGACCGTGAACCCCCTGGTAGCGCAGGTCGCCGCCAGGGGGTTCGTGCTTTCACTCCGGCGTGCGCCGGAGTGAACCGTTCCGCCGACGGGTGGCGTCATTCCCTCTCGACAAGCGCTTGCCGACCTGTTGATCTGCCAACAACCGCCCCTCACAGGCGAGATCAGCCGGTTGCACCGGATCGCGGGAGTCTGGACCGAGCCGTCTGAACTTCACGGGAACTCCAGCGAAATGGCACGTGTGTGGATATCGTGCACCGAGCGAGGGCGCATCCGTCAGTCCATGGGATCGACGGATGCGTCGCGTTTGTGGGGGTGCGACTGTGACTGGGGGGTTCATGGGGCATGTCGAAATACCTGAGACCGACATATCCGGGCCGGTGGGGCTCCGGGGCGCGCCGCGTCCCCGCACCGCCGCCTCCCGGAATCGTACGGCGGCGCTGGAGCAGCTGTGGCGCGCCCCGACGGCGGAGCGCGACCGGACAGGCCGGGCTCCGGTCCGGCGAAGGCCGGTCCACCGGCCGCCGCTCGGCGCGCTGACCGACCTGATGGCGTTGACCGGGCCGGCCTGGCTGGTGCTGCACCTGGGCGAGCAGCCGCGACCGTGGCTCGCCGCCACGGTCGCGGGTCTGCTGTGGACCGGATTGCGCGGTGCGCGCGGACGGTACGCCGACCCGGTGCACGGCGAGCCGGGCGGTGCGTTCGGCGCGCTCGGTGACTGGCTGGTGCTCCTCGGAGTGCTGGCCGTCCTGCACGCGGCGGCGGGGGGCTCCGTCGACCCGGCGACGGCCGTCGTGGCCGTGGCGCCGGGGCTGCTGGTGACCACCGCCGTGGCGGGGCTGCGGAGTACGCGGCGGGGACAACGGGCGCCGCGCCGGGTGCTTTTGGTGGGTGAGGCGGCGGGCCTGGAGCACGCGGCCGAGCTGCTCGGCACCCGTACGGACCACGCCTACCGGCTGGTCGCCGCGATTCCGGTCGGACCGGACCGGCCGGCGCACGAAGGTGTGCCGGTGCCGGGGCGGCTCGGCTCCAGCCCGGCGGACGACGACGTGACGACGGTGCTCGGCGGGGCCTACGCGCACGAGGCGGACCTGGTGCTGGTGGCTCCCGGGCCCCAGCTGACCGGTGACCGGCTGCGGCGGCTGGGCTGGGGGCTGCACGACGCGGGCGTGGCCCTGTGCGTGGTCTCCGAGCTCTCCGGCATCGCGGCGTCCCGGGTCCGCCCGGTGGCGGCGGCCGGGCTCACGCTGCTGCACATCGCGCCGCCGCTGCGCGGAGGCCCGCAGGGCGTCCTCAAGGCCGCGCTCGACCGTGGCGGCGCCCTGTTCGGCCTGCTGGTGCTCGCGCCGCTGCTGCTCGCGGTGGCGTTGTGCGTGCGGCTCTCCTCGCGCGGTCCGGTCTTCCACCGGCAGGTCAGGCAGGGGCTCCACAACCGGCCGTTCACCATGTGGAAGTTCCGCACGATGGTGGCGGACGCGGAGGCTCGCAGGGCGCAGCTCGCCGAGGACAACGAGGTGGACGGGCCGCTCTTCAAGATGCGCCAGGATCCGCGGGTGACTCCGGTGGGACGCGCGCTGCGCCGCTCCTCGATCGACGAACTGCCGCAGCTGTTCAATGTGTTGCTGGGTCAGATGTCGTTGGTGGGGCCGCGGCCTCCGCTGCCGGAGGAGGTCTCGCGGTACGACGAGCGGGAGGGACGCAGGCTCGCCGTGAAACCGGGGCTGACCGGGCTGTGGCAGGTCAGCGGGCGCTCGGACCTGTCCTGGCAGGAGACGGTCGCGCTGGACCTCTGGTACGTCGACAACTGGTCGGTGGCCACGGACATGGGGCTCCTCGCCCGTACGGTGCGCGCTGTCACCGACGGCCGCGGGGCCTACTGAGAACGGCGGACGGTCGATGCGAGGAGTTCCGGTGCGCCACCGCGCGCCGAGTGCGCGCGGTGGCGCACGGTCAGGCTACGGGCGCGAGTTGGCCGAGCCACCAGGCGTAGGTGCGGGCGATGCCGTCACGGAGCGGGATCTGCGGCGTGAAGCCGAGAGAGGTCAGGCGGGAGACGTCGAGGAGCTTGCGCGGGGTCCCGTCGGGCTTCGACGTGTCCCAGCCGATCCGGCCCTGATAGCCCGTCACCTCCGCTACGATCTCGGCGAGTTCGCGGATGGTCAGGTCCTCGCCGCAGCCGATGTTGACCGGCCCGTCACCGTCGTACGCCTCCAGCAGGGTGACGCAGGCGGCGGCCAGGTCGTCGACATGGAGGAACTCACGGCGCGGCGAGCCGGAGCCCCAGAGGGTGATCTCCTCCGCTCCGTCGCGCTGGGCCTCGTGGAAGCGGCGGATCAGCGCGGGCAGGACGTGCGAGGTCTCCAGGTCGAAGTTGTCGCCGGGCCCGTAGAGATTGGTGGGCATGGCGCTGATGTAGGAGGCGCCGTACTGCCGGCGGTAGGACTGGGTCTGGACGATTCCGGCGATCTTGGCCAGCGCGTACGCCTCGTTGGTGGGCTCCAGCTCGCCGGTGAGGAGCGACTCCTCGCGGATCGGCTGCGGGGCGAGGCGGGGGTAGATGCAGGACGAACCGAGGAAGAGCAGCCGCTCGGTGCCCGCCGCGTGCGCTCCGGCGATCACGCTGAGCTGGATGCGCAGGTTGTCCTCCAGGAACTGCACCGGATAGGTGCTGTTGGCCATGATCCCGCCCACCTTGGCGGCGGCCAGCACCACGGCGTCCGGGCGGATGTCCCGCAGATACGTCTCGGTCCGCGCCGCGTCGCGCAGGTCGAGGAGGTCGCGGCCGCGGGTGAGGACCTCGTGGCCGTCGTCGGCGAGGCGGCGGGCCACCGCCGAGCCGACCAGTCCGCGGTGGCCCGCGACGAATATGCGGGAGCCCGGGCGCAGTAGAGGACGGGCGGCTTCCTGGGGTGGGACGGGGAGTTCGGTCGTCATGGCTCGGATTGTGCCAGCAGTAAGGGACTGCGGAGATGTTTTGCCGCAGAACGCTCCAATTCCGATATGTCGGTGACGTGTTCGTCGCACAGACGGACAGCAGAGAAGGGGGAATCGTGGCGAAGACCGCGCTCATCACGGGAGTGACCGGCCAGGACGGCTCGTACCTGGCGGAGTTGCTGCTCGACAAGGGGTACACGGTCCATGGCCTGATACGCCGCTCGTCGAGCTTCAACACCGAGCGGATCGACCACATCTACCAGGGTCCGGAGGAGCCGGAGCGCTCCTTCGTCCTGCACCACGCGGACCTCACCGACGGTGTGGCGCTGGTGAACCTGTTGCGCGACATCCAGCCCGACGAGGTCTACAACCTCGGCGCGCAGTCCCATGTGCGGGTCTCCTTCGACGCCCCGCTCTACACCGGTGACGTCACCGGCCTCGGCACGATCCGCCTGCTGGAGGCGGTCCGGGCCAGCGGTGTCCAGACCCGGATCTACCAGGCCTCGTCCTCCGAGATGTTCGGCGCCAGCCCGCCGCCGCAGAACGAGAAGACCCCGTTCCACCCGCGCAGCCCGTACAGCGTGGCGAAGGTCTACTCGTACTGGGCCACGGTCAACTACCGCGAGGCGTACGACATGTTCGCCGTCAACGGGATCCTCTTCAACCATGAGTCGCCGCGCCGCGGTGAGACCTTCGTGACCCGGAAGATCACCCGTGGCGTGGCCCGGATCAAGGCCGGGCTCCAGGACCGGCTGCACCTGGGCAACCTGGACGCGGTGCGGGACTGGGGGTACGCGCCGGAGTACGTGGACGCCATGTGGCGGATGCTCCAGTGCGACACGCCGGACGACTATGTGGTGGCGACCGGTGAAGGCGTCAGCGTCCGGCAGTTCCTGGAGTTCGCCTTCGAGCACGCGGGCCTCGACTGGGCCGAGCATGTGCGGTACGACCCGAAGTACGAACGGCCCAGCGAGGTCGACGCGTTGATCGGTGACGCGTCCAAGGCGGAGGAGCTGCTGGGCTGGAAGCCCGAGGTCAAGTCCCGCGAGCTGGCCCGGATCATGGTCGACGCGGACATCCGGCTGCTCTCGGACCAGCTGACCGGGGCCGCCGTTCGGGTGGACAGATGAGGGGGCCGGGGCTCCGGGAACGTACCGGGGTCCGGGCCGCGATCCGCAGGCGCGGCGGCGTCCTCACCGCCGCCCAGGTCGCCGCCCACCACCAGCCGGCGCAGACGCCCGCGCCGCCCGGCGACACCACGGTGAGCCTCCAGGCCGACGAGGACGCGTACGTCGACGCAGTGGCGGCCAACACGAACTACAACGACCAGCAGCTGGCCTCGCGGGGCTCCACGCCCTATCTGAGCCATCTGCGCTTCACCCTGCCCGCCGCCCCGGCCGGGCAGGTCCTCAAGAGGGCCCGCCTCCAGTTCCGTACCTCGTCGGATCCGACGGCGGGCTCCACCGACAGTCACACCGTGGTGCCGGTCACCGGCGCCTGGACCGAGTCGGCGGTCACCTACAACTCCCGGCCGGCGCTCTCCGCGTCCGTGCTGGGCGGCATCACCGGCGCAACCGCCGTCTCCACCGACCACTCGGTGGAGCTCACCGCGCCGGCACTGGGCGGAGCCCTCGGCTCCGCCTACTCACTCGCCCTGACCAGCAGCGGGACGGACAGTCCGCGCATCTGGTCGGGCGAGGCAGGATCGGCGGCCTCCAGGCCGCAGCTCGTTCTCACCTTCGGAGCTGAATGATGAACGGAAGTACGGGGCATAGATTCGGAGGGCGCGGCCGTCTGCGGGCCGCTTCCGCCGCACTCTGCCTGCTGACCGGAGCCCTGACCGCCACGGCGGCCGGGGGTTCACCGGCAGCCGCACTGACCCCGCCGGTGGCCCTCACCGCGGACGACCTCTCCACCTGGCAGACCAACGGCATCGTCTGGGCCATGGCGGCCGGCAACGGCGTGGTCTACGCGGGCGGCACCTTCTCCACCCTGCGGCCGCCCAAGGCCGCGCCCGGCACGAGTGAACAGCCCGCGGTGAACTTCGCCGCCTTCGATGCGGCGACCGGGACGCCCACCGACTGCTCGCTGTCGTTCACGGTCTCCTCCGGGACCGCGACCGTCCGCTCGCTGGCGCTCTCCCCGGACGGCGAAACGCTGTACGCGGGCGGCCAGTTCGGGGCGGTGAACGGGGTCGGGGTCAGCAACATCGCGGCCGTCGACACCGCGACCTGCACCGTCCGCAACAACTTCAAGATCGGTGTCTCGGCCACGGTGCGAGGGCTCGCCGTCACGTCGGACACGGTCTATCTGGCCGGAGACTTCACCACCGTCGGCGGACAGACCAGGAGCCATTTCGCGGCCGTCTCCACGGCCGGGGCCTCGCTCCTGCCGTTCACGGCCGACGCGGACGAGACGTCCCGTGCGATCGAGGTGACCCCGGACGGCCAGAACGTGCTGCTCGGCGGGGACTTCTTCCGAATCAACGGCACCGACACGCACGCGCTGGCCGTGGTCGACGCCACCACCGGACAGCTCACCAAGAGCTACCCGGGGTTCATCCACGAGAAGTCCACCGTCCAGGACATCACCACCGACGCCACCGGCTTCTACACCGCCAACGAGGGCAGCGGCGGCGGAGTGTTCGACGGCCGGATCGCGCTGAACCTGAGCAACTTCCAGCAGCGCTGGCGTGACACCTGCCTCGGCGCCACCCAGGCCGTGGAGGTCTACTCCGGCGTCCTCTACAGCGGCAGCCACGCCCACGACTGCGCCTCCATGGGCGGCTTCCCGGACCAGCCGCGCAAGCACCTGCTGGCCCAGTCGGTCGACGACCCGAAGCTGCTGCCGTGGTTCCCGGACACCAACGACGGCATCGGCGAGCCGGTCGGTCCGCGGGTGATGACGCAGACCGGGAAGGGCGGCCGCCACTACCTGTGGGTCGGCGGCGAGTTCACCACCGTCAACAGCGCGCCGCAGCAGGGGCTGACCCGGTTCGCGGACGGCCCGGACACCGGTGCGCCGTGGGTGCCCAACGTCAGCCTGTCCACGCTGACTCCGGGCCAGGTCGACGTCAACTGGCAGACCAGCTTCGACACCGACGACGGTGAGCTGACCTACCGGATCTACAAGGACGGGTCCAACACGCCGATCCACACCACGACCGGCTACTCGGTCTTCTGGAACCGGCCGCAGCTGACCTGGACCGACACCGACGTGGTGGCCGGCCAGACCTACTCGTACCGGATCACCGCGAGCGACGGCACCAACACCAGCACCAAGTCGCCGGCCCAGTCCGCCACCGTGACCACCACCACCGAGGCGTACCCGGCCCGCGTCAAGTCCGACGGAGCCACGCTCTACTGGCGCTACGACGAGGCCGGCGCCACCTTCGCGCACGACAGCAGCGGCAGCCTCAACAACGGGTTCCTGCGCAACGCCCCGGCCTACCGCCAGACCCCGGCGGCCGTCACCGGACCGTCCACCGCGATCGGGCTCAACGGGACCACCCAGTACGCCTACAGCAACCGGCTCCACCCGGCGCCGGCGCGGTTCACCCTGGAGACCTGGGTCAAGACCACCACCACCCGCGGCGGGAAGATCATCGGCTTCGGGAACATGACCCAGCAGAACAGCACCCGGGACGACAAGCACATCTACATGCGCAACGACGGGCGGCTCGTGTTCGGCGTCTACAGCGGCTCCGCCCGGACGGTCGCCACCTCGGCCGCGTACAATGACGGCCAGTGGCACCACGTCGTCGCCACGCAGGGTCCTCTGGGCCAGGGCATGTCGCTCTACGTCGACGGACAGCTCCGCGCGTCGAACATCCTGGTCTCCAACAACGAGACGACCCCGGGTTACTGGCGGGTCGGCGGGGACGACCTGTTCGGCTGGCCGAACCGTCCCACCAGCAACTTCTTCGCCGGTCAGATCGACGAGACCGCCGTCTACCCGACCGCGCTGACCGCTTTCCAGGTCAGCGCCCACTACGCACTGAGGAATGGCTGATCCATGCGGAATCCGTTCCTGGCCGGCGCCGCCGTCGTGATGACGGTGGCGGCGCTGGCCGCCTGCGGCTCGTCCGCGGACGGGAACGGGCCGGAGGCCGCGGGCGCCCAGCGCCCCGCGGCCTCCGGGCCCGCCGTCCCCGGCTCCACCGCCACCACGTCCACACCGCCCGCCACGCCCACCGCTCCCGCGGCGCCCACCGCGCCCGCCGCCGAGGAACCGGAGGTCACCGCGCCCGACGCGACCGCCGAGGGCCCGAAGACGCCGTCCGACGAGATCACGCCGGCCACCGGCACCTTCACCAAGAAGCAGAAGGAGTACCTGGAGGACCGGGTGCCGAAGGGCATGGACCCGGCCGCCGTGCTCCAGACCGGCCAGGAGACCTGCGACAAGCTGCGCTATCTGGTCAAGGTGGACCGGGACACCGCCGTGGGCGCGATCGCGGCCCGGGAGATCTCCGACGCGCCGGCCGCGGTGGCGGGCCTCTGCCCGCAACACCAGGACCTGGTCGACGAGGCCGCGTACGCCTACGCCGACGGCAGCCACACCGGCAGGACGCTGCGGCCCGGCGTCTACCGCTCCGCCTCGCCCACCACGAACTGCTCCTGGCACATCGAAGGAGCGGGCGGCAAGGAGCTGGCCTCCGGCACCTCCGACACCGGCAAGTCCCGGAGGATCACGATCCCGGAGTCCGCCCGCACGTTCACCTCCACAGGCTGCTACGCCTGGCTGGCCGAAGGAGCCAAGGGATGACCGCTGGTACGACCAAGCTGCCGATAGCCGTGGCGATCCCCACGAAGAACGAGGGCCTCAACATCGCCGAGGCGGTGAAGTCGGTGCTCGGCCACTTCGAGGCGGTCGTCGTGGTGGACTCGCACAGCACCGACGACACGGTGAAGATCGCCGAGGAGTGCGGGGCCGAGGTGGTCACGTACACCTGGGACGGGGGCCATCCGCGGAAGAAGCAGTGGTGCCTGGAGAACGTCCGTACCGACCTGGACTGGATCCTGCTGCTCGACGGCGACGAGCGGCTCAGCCCGGGGCTGCTGGCCGAGCTGCGGGAGACCTTCCGGGATCCGTCGGCGCCGAAGCCCGCCGCGTACGACATTCCGCTCGGGTACTGGTTCTCGGGCAAGCGGCTGCGGCACGGATACACCATCCGCAAGCGGTCGTTGACCGACCGCACCCGCTCCTTCTATCCGGAGGTCGGCGACCTGGACGCGCCGGGCATCGGTGAGGTGGAGGGCCACTACCAGCCGGTCGCGGCGACGGTGGGAACGCTGGAGCATCCGATCGAGCACCAGGACCTCGACCCGGTCACCGCCTGGTTCGAGCGCCACAACCGGTACTCGGACTGGGAGGCGTGGCTGGAGCACCATCCTCAGGTGAAGGAGCAGGTGCGCCAGGTCAAGTCACGCCAGGGGCAGTTGTTCCACAAGGCGCCGTTCAAGCCGGTGGTGTCGTTCGCGTACATGTACCTCTACCGGCGCGGCTTCCTGGACGGCCGCGCCGGGTTCGACTTCGCGCTGGCGATGAGCTTCTACCGCTGGCAGATCGCGCTGAAGTCCCGCGAGAAGCCCGTACGTTGACGGCTCGGCCTCACCCTCGCCTCCGGCGGACCACGTCCTCGTAGGTCCGCCGGAGGGTGGCGGTGACGGCCTCGATGGTGAACTGGTCGTTGACCAGCTCCCAGGCGGCCTTGCCGGCCTGCTCGGCGGCCTCCGGCTCCAGCAGCTCCAGGATCGCGTCGGCGACCTTGCGGGCGTTGGCCGCGTCCTCGCCGACCCGGCTGTCGATGACCCGGCCCGAACCGGCCTGCGCGACATCGGGGGCCTGGCCGCAGGTGCGCGTGATGACGACCGGCGTGCCGACCGACATCGCCTCCAGCACGGAGACCGGGAACGGCTCCTCGATCGCGGGCAGCACATAGACATCGGCCTCGCGGTCGGCGGCGAGCACCTCGTCGTGCTCCAGCGGGCCGCGGTGGTCGAGCGAGTCCGTAACGCCCAACTTCTCGGCGAGCGCCAGGGTTTCTGTCAGCGCGCCGGTGTCCGGGCCGGCCAGCACGAAGCGGGCGTCCGGGTGGCGGGCGAGGACGTGCGGCATCGCGGAGACGAAGTCCTCGGGCCGCTTGCGCTCCTGGATGCGGGCGAGATAGAGGATGGTGGGCGGGCGGCCGGGTTCGCGGGCGGGCTTGCGCTCCTGCGGGCGTACGCCGTTGACCAGCCGGACGGTACGGGTGAGCGGGACGGGCGCGGCGACGGCGTTCACGTCGACCCGCTCCATCTCGGTGAGGTGCAGGACCGCGTCGGCCTCGCGCAGCACCTTGCGGACGCCGAGGACGTCGGTGAGCTGGGCGACCTTCTTCTCGGTGGGGTCGATCATGCCGTGGGTCTGGACGACCAGCGGCGTACGGGTCGCGAGCGCGAGGAGCGCGGCGGGCAGGGTCACCAGGTCGCGCATCAGGTGGACGTGGACGAGGTCGGTGCCGCGCATCATGCGGCGTGCGGTGCGCAGCAGCGCGGCGGAGGTGATGCCGCTGACCTCGAACATCGGGAGCAGGTGCCGGGCCTGGAAGAGGTGGACCGGAACTCCTTCTACGTGGCTGGGGAGTTCGCCGCCGGGGAAGCCGTCGCCGAGCGCCATGACGCGGGCGTCGTCGCCGTGGGCGCGCTGGACCTTGGACAGGTTGAACGCCACCCGGGTCGGACCGCCGAAGGCGTGGTCCGGCGTATGGAGCGTGACAACATGCAGGATTTTCACCAGAGTTCCCCTCAACTGCGGTCAATGATTCACAGAGTAGTCATCGCACCTCCCTCAAGTGGGGCGATTCGTTAGAGTGTTCAGCGGTTCACTGAACGGGGGGCGCATGACGTCGGTGCACACGTCGGCGCACTCGTCGGCAGACGGACCGGCCGCCGAGAAGGCCGTCGACGCGGCCGGGCTGCGGCCGGAGCGGCCCAGGGCCATGGGCGGTCCTCCGGAGCCGCCCGATCGGACGATCGCCTGGTCGATGCTGTCGCGGGCGGTGTCCGTGCCGCTCATCCTGGGCCTGGTCTGCTTCCTGCCCGCGGTGATCGCGGCCCAGCCCGGCAGCGGCGTGCGGGACACGGCGTACTGGCTCCAGCTGGTGCTGACCTGCTATGCGGGAGCCCGGCTGGCGACGACGATCCTCTCCACCCAACGGCGGCTGCTCCAGGGCGTCTTCTGGATGTTCGTGTACATCGCGATGGGCGTGGCGCCGTTCGCGCAGGTGGTGATCGGGCAGACGCCGACGCCGATGGTGGGGCCGCGCCAGGACCTGGTCACGGCCATCGCGATGGTGCTGGTCGGCTGTGCCGCGTACGACCTGGGAGCGCTGCTGGCCTCGCGGCGGCCGATGCGCCGCCGTACGCCTTCCGCGAGAGGTTCGGGCGGCGGGCCGGCGCTGGCGCATCCGGTGCGGCTGCGGCTGCTGGTGGTGCTGGCGTTCGCGGCGAGCGCGTTCTACGTGCTGAAGCTGGGCGGGCCCGCGGTCTTCTTCTCCAGCCGGCAGGAGATCACCGAGTCCGTCGCGGCGAGCGGGGTGGTCACGGAGGGCTCCAATGTGGGCTCGGCGTTCGTCAAGGGCTTCGGCCAGGTTCCGGCGCTGCTGGCGCTGCTCTTCTACACGCGCCGCCTGGCCACCTCCTACCGGGCTCGGCGCA
Source organism: Streptomyces sp. NPDC006174 (assembly GCF_040614075.1). Lineage (NCBI taxonomy): Bacteria > Bacillati > Actinomycetota > Actinomycetes > Kitasatosporales > Streptomycetaceae > Streptomyces > Streptomyces sp. NPDC006174. Next base: position 26,394 of record NZ_JBEXTJ010000011.1, read on the forward strand.
CTCCGTCGACGGTGCTGGTGTGGGTGGCGCTGATGGCGCTGAACCTGGTCGTGAACAACCCGATCTCCAACGCGCGTTACTGGTTCCTGACGGTGCTGATGGCGTTCGTCTTCACCGCGTTCCCGAGCAGTGCGGCGATCTACCGCACGGTGCTGGCGACCGGAGTGGTCGGAGCCCTGGTGGTGTTCCCGTACGCGGACAAGTTCCGGTACGACGACGAGGCCGACCAGCGGACCGCGCAGTCGGCCTCGGTCTTCGAGCCGCTGGTGACCAAGGACTACGACCAGATGGTGATGTTCGCCAACACCGTCTCGTGGGTCGACACCCGCGGCCACACCTACGGCCGTCAACTGACGGGCTGTGCGCTGTTCTTCGTGCCGCGCTCGGTGTGGAGCGGAAAGCCGGAGGACACCGGGGTCCGGGTCGGGCAGTGGATGGGGCTGCGGATGACCAACCTCTCGGCGCCGATGTGGACCGAGTTCTGGGTCGACTTCGGCGCGACCGGCATGATCGGCGGCCTGGCGCTGATCGGTTACGCGTCGTCCCGCACCGACCGCCGCTATGCCCGGGCCGTCACGCGTGCGGGTCCCGGCCCGGGAAGCGTGCTGGCCGTCGCCGCGCCGCTGCTCGCCGGCTACACCTTCATCCTGTTGCGCGGCCCGCTCCTCCAGGCGGCCGGGAAGCTGGCCATCGCCGCGCTCTGTCTGCTGGCGATCAGCACCTTCATGGAGCGGCGGGCAGGACGGCGGCGCTGAGGTCGTGGCCGGGCCCGGAGGTACGGCGGCGGCGCAGCCGGGCCACTCCGATCCAGGTGGCGGCGGCCTTGCAGAGCGAGCCGAGGAAGAGGCCCCAGGCGGCTCCGAGGACGCCTCCGACGACGTAACCGCCGGTGAAGAACGCCACGGTGATGAGCGAGAAGACCACCTGGATGGCGAGCGTGGTGCGCGGGTCGAGCATCCGCAGGGCCAGCAGCCCGCAGGTGCCGGCGGCCATCGCCGCGTACTGGCTGCCGGTGGCGGGCAGCAGCCCGGCGGCCACGGTCCAGGTGTCGCCGAGGAGTTGGCGTCCGGCGCTGTCCGGGAGCAGGGCCAGGACGGTGGCCCAGAGGCCGGCGATCGTGGCGAGGACGGCGGCGAGCGCGGCGGTGGCCCGGACGCGGCTCCGCTCGTCGGTGATGCGGCCGAGCAGCGGCGGGCCGAAGGAGGTGGCGGAGGTGAACAGCACGTTCAGCGGACCGAACAGCGTGGTGGCGCCGCGTAGGGCGCCGACCAAGAGCGGGTTGCCGACGGCGCCGAGGCCGAGGACGGAGAGCTGGCTGGTCGCGTTGCCCACGCCGAACTCGACGGTGAACCGCTGGCCGAGGTAGCCGCGCCGGAGCATCGGCCGCACCACGAGCGGCGTCCCGGCGGTGGCGCGGTGGAGCAGCGCGGCGGAGAGCAGCAGCGCGGGCAGCGCGGAGAGGCCCCAGAGCCCGATCAGGCGCGCCGGAGACGCACCGTACACCTGGGTGCCGAGCGCTCCGAGGACGCACGCCAGCCGCAACAGGTCACAGAGCAAAGCGAGATGGGGCTGCTGGAGGGTGGAGAAGGCGTACCGTACGGCGTCCTGGCCGAGCACCACCGGCAGCACCAGGCCGAGCATCAGCAGCGCCCGCGCGGTGTCGCCGGGGACGAGGAAGCAGACGGCGGCCAGGAGCGCGCCGAGCGCGCCGGCGGCGAGCACGGTGAAGGCGACGGCGGAGCGGCAGGCGCCGCGGGTCTCCTCGCCGCCGCCGCGCTTGAGGACCAGCGGCTGTCCGGTGTACGCGCCCGAGACGCCGAGCAGCACCGTGAAGACCAGGTAGACCGCGGAGAAGCGGGCGAAGTCGGCGACGGTGGAGAGCCGGGCGGCCGCAAGAAGCACCAGGATGTTGGTGAGCGCCGCCACGCCTTGGTCCGCGACCGAGCAGAGGACGGCGGTGCGGGCTCTCACCGCCGCGCCGTCGGCAGGGTCAGGGAGCGGAGGCCGAGGGTCTCGGTGGGATCGCCGGTGATCTCGGGTCCGTCCGGCTCGGCGGTGGGAGCGGGTCCGTCGCCACCGGTGCGGCGGCGGGCGGACTTCGGGCGGCGCTCGGAGCGGCTGAGCCGCCGCCGGCTCGGGTGGAGCAGGGCGCCGAGGACGGAGCCGCCGGAGGCGCCGATGATCTCGCGGATGCGCTCCAGGTCGCTGCGGTGCACCTCGCGCGGGTCGCAGACGATCATCACGCCTTCCACCCGGTCCACCAGCGCGACGGCGTCCGCGTAGGAGAGGACGGGAGGCGCGAGGACGATGACGACGCTGCCGGGACGGTCGGCCTCGGCGACGATCCGGCCGACCGGGGCGGAGGTGAGGGCGCGCGGCACGTTGTCGACGGCGTCGCCGGGGATCAGGGCGAAGGCGCCGGAGCCGGGGACGTCGACGTTGGAGCGGCCGCCGGTGGGCCAGCTGCCGTCGCCTTCCTCGGCGGCCCAGCGCGGCGGGCGGACCTCGTGCGCGGCGGAGCCCAGCGCGCGGGCGAGGGACGGCGTACGGAGGTCGGCCTCGACCAGCAGGACGTCCCGGCCCATCTCGGCGAAGGCGGCGGCCAGGTTGGCGGCGGCCGCCGTGGCCTCCTCGTTGTCGCCGCGCGGTGCGGTGACCAGCAGGCGGCGGCTCTCGGCGAAGGACGGGTCGTAGGCGAGCCGGAAGGCGACCGCGCGGTACTCCTCGGCGAGCCGGGAGCCGCTGCGGCCGATCGCCAGCACCGTACCGGCGGCTGCGCGTTCGCGGGGCAGGGTGCCGAGCAGCGGGCCGCCGAGCGAGCGGACCAGCTCGCGGTTGGAGCGTACGGCGGGGTCGAAGACGAGCCGCACCCAGGAGAGCAGCAGGCCCAGCGCGAGGCCGACGACACCGCCGAGGCCGAGGAGCAGCGGCAGGCCGGCGCCGGTGGGCTCGGTGGGGGCGACGGGCTTCTTGTTGAGGTAGCCGGGTGTGGTGTCCAGGGCCTTGAGCTCGGAGATCTTGCGGCTGAGCTCGGAGATGGAGACGATGATGTTGGCCCGGGCGCTGGTGACGTCGTCGGCCGCGCCGGTGCCGGTCTCCTCCAGCTGGTCGCGCTTCTCCTCCAGCGGTTTGAGCTGCGCGCGGTAGCCGCCCGCCATGTTCTCGATGCTCTCCTCGGTGCGCGCCTTGCGGTGGGCCAGATAGGCGTTGGCGAGGGCTTCGGCGCGGGCCCGGGACTGCTCGGGGGTGGCGCCGGTGTAGGCGAAGCGGAGGGTGAGGGTGTTGGGCGGGTTGGTGACCTGGAGTCCGGCCAGCAGGTCGCGGGCCGCGACGTCGTCGCCCTTCTTGAGCAGCGTGCCGGCGGCCAGGGTGCCGACGGTGTCACTGACGGCGGTCTGGCGCTCGGAGCCGATGTTGATGCCCTTGTCGGCGGTGGCGCCGCTGGCGAAGGGGTCGGAGATGGCGGAGCGGACCAGCACCTCGCCGGTGGCGGTGTAGGTGTCCTCGCCGCTCAGCGCGAGGTAGCCGCCGCCGAGCAGGCCGATGACGACGCCGGCCGCCAGCAGAGTTCGGTAGCGCAGGAGTTGGCGGAACTGGTCGCGCAACAGCGCCGGTTCGTCCTGGTCGTCCAGGACCCGGTTCACAGGGGTCATCGGCTCTCGCTCCCTCGTCCGTCCCGCAAGGCCTCGGTGAGCAGGTCGTCGAAGCGGGCCAGGCCCGCCTCCCGGCTCAGGTGGCGTGCCACGTACGCCGGGCCCTCGGCGCCGAGGGCGTCGGCGGCGGCCGGGTCGGCGGCCAGCTTCCGTACGGCCTCCAGCAGCGCGGCCGGGTCCTCCGGCGCGACGAGCACGCCGGCGCCGGAGCGGCGCACCTCGTCGGCGGTGCCGCCCTCGTCGGCGACGGAGGCGACGACCGGGCGTCCGGAGGTGAAGTACGAGGTGAGCTTGGACGGGACGCTCATGTCGAGGACGGAGGCCCGCTGGGTGACCGCGAGGACATCGGCGGCCGCCAGGATGTCGGTGAACTCACCGGCTCCGGCGGGCTCCAGGAAGTCCACGTTGGGCAGGCCTTCGGCGCGGGCGCGCAAGACGTCGCGCTGGTTGCCGTCGCCCATCAGGACGATCCGGACGTCGGGCGCGAGGCGGGCGGTGTCGACGAGGACCTCCAGGCCCTGTTTGAGGCCCATGTTGCCGGAGTGGAGGAGGACCGGAGTGGCCGGGTCCCAGCCGAGCCGGGCGCGGGTGGCGGCGCGGTCGGCGGTGGGGCCGTCCACATGGGTCCAGTTGGGGACGATCCGGATGCGGCCGGGGTCGACGCCGAGAGCGGTGACGCCGGGGACGAAGCTCTCGTGGATGACGCCGACGAGGGCCGCGCCGCTCAGTGCGTACCGCTCGGCCGCCGCGGCGGCCTTGGCCGCTCTGCCGCCGCCGCGTATGCCGCTCTGCGCGGCGGCCGCGCCCATCAGGTCCTGGATGACGGGGACGTACGGGACGCGGTGGCGGCGGGCGAGGCGGGCGCCGATGACGCCGCCGGCGAGGCTGGGCATCTGCGCGATCACGGCGTCCGGCCGGCCCGGCGGTGGCGCGAACAGTCCGGTGGCGAGGACGGAGGCCTCGAACGCGGCTCTTCGCACAGCGGTCTGACGGGACGGCACAAGGTGTCTGCGCCGGTGCACGCCGACGCCGCCGCGTATCTCGACCGTCCGCCACACGCTCCGGTACGCCTCGTCCAGCTGCCAGGACGGATAGTGCGGCATCCCGGTGAGCGCCCGCACCCGGGCGCCGGACTGCGCCCAGTGCTCGGCGAGTTGCGTGGCGTACGGGCCGATGCCCGTGACCTCTGGTGCGTAGTTCGTCGAGACCACCAGAAGGCGGCGGTTCAGAAACGGCCTGTGCCGTTCGACATCGGACATCGGACGATCGCCTTCCCCCCACAACAGCCGCCGCTCCCTGCGGGAACGGCCCCCGTCGAGCTTATCCGTTCACGGCCTGCACAAGTGTTCTTCACAGTAAGGTCGTTGGCACATCACCGGATCAGATCGACCGTGGGGGGAGAGATACGGATGGTGCAGCACAGGGTGGGGTACGCGCCCGGGGTGTACGACCTGTTCCATGTGGGACACCTCAACATCCTGCGGCATGCCCGCAGTCAGTGCGACTACCTGGTCGCGGGGGTCGTCTCGGACGAGATGGCCGCCCTCGCCAAGGGTCACACGCCCGTCATCCCGTTGCGCGAACGGCTGGAGATCGTCCGCAGTGTGCGGTTCGTCGACGCCGCCTTCGTGGAGACCGTGCCGGACAAGGTCCAGACCTGGCAACAGGTCCGGTTCGACGTGATCTTCAAGGGCGACGACTGGCGCGGCACGGAGAAGGGGAAGAAGCTGGAGCGCGACTTCGCCGAGGTCGGCGTGGAGGTCGTCTACTTCCCGTACACCGTGCACACGTCCAGCACCCAGCTGCGCCGGGCGCTGGACGTGCTCGTCAGCCGGGACGGAGTGCTCTCAGCTCCCTGAACCACTTGGTGAGGAAGGCCGCCAGGAAGAGCGTGTGGACCACCGCGAGCACGGCGTACCCGGCCCGGAAGGCGCCGGGTGCGCCGAGCAGCAGGAAGACCAGGCAGAACACGCCGTAGTCGGCGGGCAGCAGCGCGACCGCCCGCACCTGCGAAACGGGAGCGGCTGCCACAGCCGCCGGTGCTCCGGCCACCGCCGTCTTGCCGAGTTTTTCGCGCAGCAGTCCGGCGCAGAAGGTCACCACGGCGGCCAGTTGGAAGCCGAGCGGCAGCAGCAGCCACGCGTCGGAAGGCAGTTCGCCGAAGCGGTAGAAGGAGATCAGTACGGCGGTGTGGACGAGGACCAGCTTGCCGCAGTCAACGACGTGGTCCAGCCACTCGCCGTCGGGGCCGCCGCGGCCGGTGAGCCGCGCGAGCTGGCCGTCGGCGGAGTCGAAGGCGAAGCCGACGGCGAGCGCCGCGTAGACCAGCAGCGCCAGCGTCCAGGACGGTTCGACGAGCGCGACCGCCGCCAGCGCCGCGTAGGTGAACAGCGCGCTGATCAGCGTCACTTGATTGGGCGTCAGTCCGGCCCGGTACGCGCCCGCCGCGAGCACCCGCCCGGCCGGGCGGTTCACGTACCGCGAGTAGAGCGAGACGCCCTTGGCGCTCTTCTGTGCGCCGCGCAGTTCGCGCAGCACTGTGCCCGTGCTTCCCATACGCCCCCCAGCGTCCGGCATTGCCCGCATCATGGCATGCGGACACCGGGGCCGGGGCGCGATTGACCGGGCCGGAACAGTTCCGTGATCATGCCGGCCGAGGGACGCTCGGTCAGGCCGGGCCGGGAGGCTGTCTGCCGTCCGTGAGCTGCTCGTCCAGCTCGTCGAAGAGCAGTTCCTCGTGCTGGACCTGTCCGGTGCGGTACGCGGAGCGGGCGACCAGGTGCGAGGCGACCGGGCCGGTGAGCATCTGGAAGAAGCCGATGAGCGCGAGCGTGGCGAGGTCCATGCCGGTGCGCAGCCGCAGCGCGACCCCGGCCAGGACCAGAATGATGCCGAGGGTCTGGGGCTTGGTCGCGGCGTGGCTGCGGGAGAGGACGTCGGGCAGCCGGAGCATGCCGATCACTCCGAGCAGGCAGATCGCGGCGCCGAGGACGACCAGCAGGGCCCCGGCCGTGTCGAGGATCTGGAGCCAGACGTTCACTGCGGGCCCTCCTTGGTCTCGTCGGAGTCCGCACCCGATGCCCGGGACGGCACCGTGACGGCGGGCCGGTCGCGTACGGCGATGAAGCGGGCGATGCCCACCGATCCGGTGAAGCCCAGGAAGGCGAGCACCATCATGATCGGGAAGTAGAACGAGTCCAGCGCGACGGCGGACTTGGCGCCGAGGCCGGCGATGATCAGCGCGGCGATCACGTCGAGCGAGATCGCCCGGTCGAGCATGGACGGGCCGCGCCAGATCCGGACCAGCAGCAGGAGACCTGCCACCAGGACCAGGACGATGGCGGCGGTCAGCAGGATCCGGTCGATCTGTTCGAAGACGCTCATGGTGCGGGCCTTCCGGCGGCGAGCTGCGGTGGTGGGGGCGGTTCGGCGACGCGGGCGATCTCGTCGCGGGTGCCGAAGGCCCGTACGGTCAGTTCCTCCAGCCGCCAGACCTGGTTCCTGGCGGCTTCGAGCTCCTCGGGCCGGTCCGCGTCCAGGACGTGCAGGAAGACGGTGGCCGTGGCCCGGCGCACCTCGATGACGGAGCCGCCGGGCACGTTGGAGACGGCCACCGCGACGGCGGCGAGCATCAGGTCGCCGCGGCAGCGCAGCGGTACGCCGATGACGGCGGCCTGGTGCGGTGTGGAGCTGAAGATCTGCCGGGTGACCCGCACACCCGAGGTGTACATGTCGTAGAGCAGATAGCCGGCGAGCCGGATGATGCCCCACGGGTGGAGCCGGAGGCCCAGGTCGACCGGCGGCAGCGGGAAGGCCAGGCAGACGGCGCTGGCCACGATGACGCCGGTGATGATGTTGGCCAGGTTGAAGGTGGACCAGAGCAGCACCCAGATGAGGGTGAGCCAGGCGATCAGCGGCAGGTCCAGCACCCGTCCGCGCCGGCCGATCTTGCAGCTCATCGGCGGCAGGTCGGCGTCGCGGTACGAGAACCGCAGGAAACGGCTCACTTGCCCAGCACCTCCTCGATGTAGGGCGTGCGCTTCAGCAGTTCGACGGCCGAGCGGTCGGTGAAGGCGGTGAGCGGTCCGGCGAACACCGTGAAGGAGAGCGCCAGCGCGATGGTCGCGGCGGTCGCCGCCATCATGGGCCGGGGCAGCCGGCTGGTGGTGGTGACGGCCCGTCCGTGCAGCGTCGCCGCGACGGTCTGACCGGCCGGACGGTGCACGGGCTCGATGCCCTCGTCACCGGTGCCGGGGACGCCGTCGGGTCCTTCGTCGGTGTCGTCGTCGCTGTCGTCGCCGGACTCCAGGACCGTGCCCGCCTCGGCCTGTCCGGGCGGGGCCGCCCGCCAGAACGCCAGGTTCCACACCTTGGCGGTGACGTACAGCGTCAGCAGGCTGGTGACCACCGAGCCCGCGACCAGGATCCAGGCCCAGGTGGAGCCGTCGGCGACGCCGGCCCGCATCAGTCCGAGCTTGCCGATGAAGCCGGAGAGCGGTGGGATGCCCGCCAGGTTCATCGCCGGGACGAAGAAGAGGAGGGCCAGTATCGGCGCGGCCTTGGCGAGGCCGCCGAGCCGGGTCAGCTCGGTGGTGCCGCCTCGGCGTTCGATCAGTCCGGCGACCAGGAACAGCGTGGTCTGGACGGTGATGTGGTGGACGACGTAGACGATGGCGCCGCCGTACGCCTCGCGGGTGGCGAGTCCGATCCCGAAGACCATGAAGCCGATATGGCTGATCAGCGTGAAGGAGAGCAGCCGTTTGAGGTCGGTCTGCGCGACCGCGCCGAGGATGCCGATGAGCATCGAGGCCAGCGCCACGGCCATCAGCAGGTCGCCGATCCGGTTGCCCGGGAAGAGGAGGGTCTCGGTCCGCATCATGCAGTAGACGCCGACCTTGGTGAGCAGTCCGGCGAAGACGGCGGTGACGGGTGCGGGCGCCGTCGGGTAGGAGTCCGGAAGCCAGGCGGCGACCGGGAAGACGGCGGCCTTGATGGCGAAGACGGTGATCAGCATCGCCTGGATCAGCGTCTGCACACCGAGCGGAAGCCCGGGCAGCCGCTCGGCGAGCTGCGCGAAGTTGACGGTGCCGAGGGCCGCGTACGTCATGGCGATGGCGATGAGGAAGATCATGGACGAGAACAACGAGATGATCACGTAGGTGGAGCCGGCCCGCATCCGGGGCCCGGTGCCGCCGAGGGTCAGCAGGACGAAGCTGGCCACCAGCATGATCTCGAAGCTGACGAAGAGGTTGACGAGGTCGCCCGCGAGGAAGGTGCAGGAGACTCCGGCGACAAGGATCAGATAGGCCGGGTGGAAGACCGCCACCGGGGTCTCCTTGTCCCGGTCGGTCATGCCCTGTCCGATGGAGTAGATCAGCACGCAGAGCGTGACGGCCGAGGAGACGGTGAGCATCAGCCCGGAGAGCCGGTCGGCGACCAGGGTGATGCCGAGCGGCGGGGCGAAGTCGCCGAGGTGGACGGAGAGCGGGCCCTGGCGGTCGGCGGCGATCATCAGGATGATCGACAGCGCCAGGACGGCGGTGAGTACGGCGACGCTGATGAAACGCTGGAAGCGCTGCAGCCGGGTGCCGAAGGTGAGGCTGAGTCCGGTGGCGGCAAGCGGCAGGAGCACCGGCAGCGGGACGAGCGCGTTCATCCGGCGGCTCCTCTTTCGTCTCGGGGGTAGCGTTCGTCGGCCTTGGCGTCGCCGTCGCGTTCGTAGTCCTCGGGGTCGGCGCCGATGACGTCGTGCCAGAGGTCGCCCGAGGCGTCACGGCCGCGGGCCTGGCGGGCCCGGTCGGCGCGCAGCCGGTCGCGGAGTTTGCGGCGCTCCTCGCGGTAGCGTTCGCGCTCGTCCGGCGTCGGTTCGGCGCCCGAGCGGAACTCCTCGCGCAGCTGGGCCCGCTCGGAGAACACTTCGACGCGGAGCACGATACGGCGGTCCTCCAGGTCGTCGTGCACCTCGTCGGTGCCGGTGATCTGGTGGCTGCGGTAGGCCATGGCGAGCAGGAACGCGGTGGTGCCGAGCGTGATGACGATGGCGGTCAGCGCGATGGCCTGCGGCAGCGGGTCGGTGACCCGGCGCAGGTCGACGCCGTAGAGGAGGGGTGCGGCGCCGGCGGTGCCGGTCGAGGCGAGGATCAGCAGGTTGACGCCGTTGCTCATGATGACGGCACCGAGCAGGATGCGGGTCAGCGGCCGGGTCAGCATGAGGAGGGCGCCGACGGCGCAGAGCACCACGGCCGTGACGAGGAGTGAGGCGCTGACGGTCATCGGGAGTTCCCTTCCGCCGTCGTGCTGTTGGAGGCGGTGAGGGCGCCTGCGGCCCGTTCGATCTGGCGGTCGATCTTGGCGCCGAGGGCCCGGACGATGTCCAGGACGACGCCGAGGACCAGCAGGTACACGCCGAAGTCGAAGAGGATCGGCGTACTCATGTGGAAGTCGCCGAAGACCGGCAGGTGCCCGTGGTAGGTGAAGGCGTGCAGCACGGTGCCGTCGATCAGGCCGAGCAGGCCGACACCGGTGGAGATGAAGAGGCCGAGGCCGGTGAAAAGACCCGGTTGCAGGGGCGCGGCCTGGGCCAGTTCGAACCGGCCGCCGGCCAGGTAGCGGGTGATGAGGGCGACTCCGGCGACGAGGCCTGCGACGAAGCCGCCGCCGGGCATGTTCTCGGCGCAGAACAGCAGGTAGACCGAGAGGATCAGGATCGGGTGGAAGAGCAGCCGGGCCACCACTTCGAAGACGATCGAGCGGTGCTCGGGTGCGAGCGTGGAGCCGGCGGCCAGCCAGCCGCGCTCGGGCGCCACCTCGTCGCCCTGCGGCAGCCGCGCGGTGTGCTGGGCCGCGATCGACCACGCGGTACGGCCCTTCAGCTCGTCCGGGAGCATCGGACCGTCGCTGCGGCGGTGCAGGTAGATGAGGCTGGTGACACCGATGGCGGCGGCCGCCAGCACCGCGGACTCGCCCATGGTGTCCCAGGCACGCAGGTCGACGAGGATCGTGGCGACGACGTCCTTGTACCCGTGGTCGGCGACCTCCTCGACCATGGCGGCGCCCGCGGGTTCGGCGGTCCGCGCGGCGGCGGCGACCCAGACGGCGACGCCGATGGTGCCGGCCGCGAGGAGGGCCACCGGGATGCGGATCGCGCGCCGCCACGGCGAGACGGTCTCCTCGAAGTGGACCGGCATCCGGCGCAGCACCAGCACGAAGACGATCATCGCCACGGTCTCGACGCAGAACTGGGTGAGCGCCAGGTCCGGCGCGCCCTGGACGACGAAGAGCAGGGCGGTGCCGTAACCGATCAGGCCGCTGAGGACGACCGCCTTCATACGGCGACGTACGGTCAGGCAGAGCAGCGCCGCGATGCAGGTGAGCACGGCCACGCCGCCCTGGAGCGGGTTGTCCCAGATCCGTGGGGCCGGAGCGGCCTCCCAGGGCTGGTCGGTGACGAGTACGGCGAGCTGTCCGCCGGCCATGACAAGCAGCGTGGTCGCCAGGTAGACCGAGAGCGAACCGCGCTGGATGAAGCCGGTGACCTGGAGCGCGAACCGTTCCTGACCCAGCAGCAGATGACCGAAGACGCTGTCGGCGGTGGGCCAGGCGATGCGTCGGGAGACCTTGGTGACGGTGTTCCGCGCGAGGAAGAGGCCCGTACCGGCCGCCCAGGCGACGGCGGACAGGAGCAGCGCGATGCCGAACCCGTGCCAGAGCGCCAGGTGGTAGGGCTCGGCGGGGACCGGATAGGTGTCGGCGTAGGCGCTGAACAGCCGGTCGGTCAGGCCGACGCCGGGGCCGAGCACCAGGCCGAGGACGGCGAGCAGGGCCGGCGGCGCGAGGAAGGCCCAGCCGACGCGGTGTACGGGAGTGTCGGGCACGCCGGGCTTGCGCGCGAAGGCGCCCCAGACGAAGCGCAAGGTGTACGCGGTCGTCAGCGCCGAGCCCAGCACGACGACGGCCAGCGCCCAGCGGTCGGCGGCCGAGCCGTGCAGCAGCGCCTCGAACGCGGCCTCCTTGGCGGCGAAGCCGAGGAGCGGCGGCAGCGCGGCCATGGAGGCGGCGGCGAGGCCGGCGACGACGGCGACGTACGGCAGGGAGCGGCCGACTCCGGAGAGTTTCCGCAGGTCGCGAGTGCCGGTGGAGTGGTCGACGATGCCGGTCACGAGGAAGAGCGGCGCCTTGAACAGCGCGTGGCCGAGGATCATCGCGACGGCGGCGAGGGCCGCGTCCCGGTTGCCGGTCCCGGCGAGCAGGGTGAGGAAGCCGAGCTGGCTGACGGTCCCGTAGGCGAGGACGAGCTTCAGGTCGTTGAGGCGCAGCGCACGCCAGCCGCCGAGCAGCATGGTCGCGCCGCCGAGCACCAGGATGACGGGCTTCCAGACGGGCACGTCGGCGAAGGCCGGCGAGAGCCGGGCGACCAGGTAGACACCGGCCTTGACCATCGCGGCGGCGTGCAGATAGGCGCTGACCGGCGTCGGCGCGGCCATGGCGTTCGGCAGCCACATGGAGAACGGCCAGATCGCGGACTTCGACAGCGCGCCGGACAGGATCAGCACGAGCGCGACGGAGATGGCGAGCGTCGTCTCCGGCGGATCGGCGACGATCGCGGAGATCTGGTACGTACCGGCGGCGTGACCGACGATCAGGAAGCCGACCAGCATGGCGAGGCCGCCGAGCGTGGTGACCGTGAGCGCCTGGAGCGCGGAGCGCCTGCTGTGGCGGTGTTCGCTGCCGTGGCCGATCAGCAGGAAGGAGAAGACCGTGGTCAGCTCCCAGAACACGTAGAGCGTGATCAGGTCGTCGGCGAGGACCAGCGCGAGCATCGCTCCCGCGAAGGCCAGCAGGTTCCCGGCGAACCGGCCCAGCTGCGGGGTGTCGTCGCGGAAGTAGGAGGCGCAGTAGATCAGGACGAGGGCGCCGACTCCGGCGGCCATCAGGACCATCAGCTCGGAGAGCGCGTCCAGGCGGAGGTCGAGCGAGACGTCGTAGTCCGGAATCCACCGCCAGGACCAGGTGACGGCCTCACCGGAGGCGGCGGTGCTCCACTGGGTGAACGCCCAGACGGTGGCGGCGACGGGAGGCAGTGCCAGCACGAGGAAGGCGCGCCTGCCGAGCCGGTGGACCAGCGGACCCGCGAAGGCGGCCAGCACGAAGTGGCCGATGATGAGCCCGATCACAGCGTGGCGTCCGGGTCGAGCGGCGAGACAACCGAGATAGAGGGCACCAAATACAGATATATCGCCCCGGTGGATTCATCGGACCGGCACGCCGCGCGCGATCCGGCACGCTGAGGCGCGCGACGGGCCCGAGAAAGCGTCAACTGGGGACGCGGGGGCCGCTGTGAACGCAGGTGAAGGTGTTCCATGTGGTGCCGCACCCCGAGAGCCTAACGCGACTCTCTTGACGAATTCTTTACGGGGGGGGTGCGTTTCGGGTTCTCCGTACGCATACGGCGCGCGCCGGAACCGCCGGCCTGCTCAGGGCAGCACGGCGATCCCGTCGATCTCCACCATCGCCTGCTCGTCCCAGAGCCTCGCCACGCCGATGACCGCCATCGCCGGGTAGTCACGACCGGCCAGCCGGCGCCAGATCCGGCCGAGTTCGGCGGCGTGCGACCGGTAGTCGGCCACATCGGTGGCGTACACCGTGACGCGCGCCAGGTCGGCCGGAGCGCCGCCGGCCGCGTGCAGAGCGGTGAGCAGGTTGGTGAGCGCGGTGGCGAACTGTTCGGGCAGGGTGGCGCCGACGACCTTGCCGTCCGGGTCGAGCGCGGTCTGCCCGGCCAGGAAGACCAGATGGCCGCCGGTGGCGACGACGGCGTGCGAGAAGCCGGTGGGCGGCGAGAGTTCGGCCGGGTTGATCCGGTGGGACGGGCTCATACGGACGGCTCCTGGGTCTCTTCGGCGGCGGCGGTGGCGGTCTGCTCGGCGGCGGACGCGTACATCTCCTTGGCGATGATGGCGCGCTGGACCTCGCTGGCGCCTTCGTAGATCCGCGGCGCGCGGACCTCGCGGTAGAGGTGTTCGAGCAGATGGCCGCGGCGCAGGGCCCGGGCGCCGTGCAGTTGGACGGCGGTGTCGACCACGTACTGCGCGGTCTCCGTGGCGTACAGCTTGGCCATGGCCGCGCGGCGCGGCACACCGCTCTCACCGGCGTCGTACGCCGCTGCCGCCGCGTACACCAGGAGGCGGGCGGCCTCGGCGCGGGTGGCCATCTCGGCGACCTGGTGGGAGACGGCCTGGAGTTCGCTGAGCGGGCCGCCGAACGCGGTGCGGCGGGCGGTGTGGGCCACGGTGGCGTCGAGCGCGGCGCGGGCCATCCCGACGGCGAAGGCGCCGACGCTGGGCCGGAAGAGGTTGAGGGTGTCCATCGCGACCCGGAAGCCGCGGTCGGGCTCGCCGAGGACGTCGTCGGCGGTGACCGGTACGCCGTCGAACTCCAGGGTGCCGATGGGGTGCGGAGAGAGCATGTCGAGGGGCTGGCCGGAGAGACCGGGGCGGTCGGCGGGGACCAGGAAGGCGGTGATGCCGCGTGAGCCGGCGCCGGGTGTGGTGCGGGCGAAGACGGTGGCGAAGTCGGCCTCCGGGGCGTTGGAGATCCAGCACTTCTCGCCGGTGAGCCGCCAGCCGTCGGAGGTGGGTTCGGCGGCCAGGGACAGGGCTCCGGCGTCGGAGCCGGCGCCCGGCTCGCTCAGCGCGAACGCCGCGACGGTCCGGCCGGCCCGGACTCCGGGCAGCCAGCGCTCGCGGTGGGCGGGCGTGCCGGCGCGGATGACGGGGGTGGTACCGAGGCCTTGGAGGGCGAGCGCGGTCTCGGCCTCGGTGCAGCCACGGGCCAGGGACTCGCGCAGCAGGCACAGGTCCAGCGCGCCGGAGGAGAACATCCGCTCCAGCAAACCCAGCTCACCGAGGGCCGCCAGCAGTGGCCGGTTGACGCGCCCGGGCTCTCCCTTCTCCGCCAGCGGGCGCAGTTGCCGCTCGGCGAGGGTGCGCAGCTCCTCGCACCAGGCGGTCTGTTCCGGTTCGAGGGAGAATGCCGTCATGGCGGCGCCTCTCTTGTCGCGTCTTGTCGCGTCACTGTCCTGCCGCGTCACTGCCCGATCGCGTCACTGTCTTATCGCGGACCGTTGACTACCGTCACCCGAACGATACGCTCCAGAGGCGACAAGGGGGCGATCCTTCATGGAGCCGAATTCCTCGCCGAACACGCCCGCAGCCGCCGCCGACGCGTCCGTACGCGTCCCCGGCGCGCACACCGACACGTTCACGCGCGACCATCTGCCGCCGCCGGAACAGTGGCCGGAGCTCCTCCTGGACGATCCGGAGCTGCGCTACCCCGACCGGCTGAACTGCGGGTACGAGCTGCTGGACCGCACGGTCGAGGAGCGGGGCCCGGACCGTCCCGCGCTGCGCTCCGGCGACGGAACCGTCTGGAGCTACGGCGAGCTGAGCGCCACGGTCGACCGCATCGCGCATGTGCTCACCGAGGACCTGGCCGTGGTGCCGGGCAACCGGGTGCTGCTGCGCGGGCCCACCACACCGTGGCTGGCCGCCTGCTGGCTCGCCGTCATGAAGGCCGGCGCGGTGGCGGTGACCGTACTGGCGCAGGCGCGGTCGGCCGAGCTGGCCACCATCTGCTCACTCGCCCGGGTGAGCCACGCGCTCTGCGACGCGCGGTCGGCGGAGGATCTGGCCGAGGCGGACGTGAAGGGACTGCTGACCACGCTGTACGGCGGTGACGGCTCCGGCGACCTGACCCGGCTGGCCGCCGCGCACGCCGGCTCCGGCCCGTACCACGCGGTCGACACGGCCGCCGACGAGGTCGCGCTGATCGCCTTCACCTCGGGAACCACCGGACGGCCCAAGGGCTGTATGCACCTCCACCGGGACCTGCTCGCCATCGCCGACACCTTCTCCCGCCAGGTGCTGCGGCCGCTGGCCGACGACGTGTTCGCGGGCAGCCCGCCGCTCGGCTTCACCTTCGGCCTCGGCGGCCTGCTGGTCTTCCCGCTGCGCGCCGGGGCCTCGGCGCTGCTGCTGGAGCAGGCCGGGCCGCACCACCTGCTGCCGGCGCTGGCCCGCCACCGGGTCTCGGTCCTCTTCACCGCGCCGACCGCGTACCGCACGATGCTCGGCCAGCTGGACGGCCACGACCTCTCGGCGCTGCGCCGCTGTGTGTCGGCCGGCGAGAACCTGCCGGCCGCGACCTGGCAGGCCTGGTTCGAGGCGACGGGCCTGCGCATCATCAACGGCATCGGCGCCACCGAGCTGCTGCACATCTTCATCTCCGCCGCCGACGACGCCGTCCGGCCCGGCACCGTAGGCGTCCCGGTGCCGGGCTGGCAGGCCAAGGTGGTCGACGAGCACGGCGAGGAGCTGCCGGACGGCGAACCGGGCCTGCTCGCCGTACGCGGCCCGGTCGGCTGCCGCTACCTCGCCGACCCGCGCCAGACGGAGTACGTCCGGCACGGCTGGAACCTGACCGGCGACACGTTCGTCCGCGAACCGGACGGCTACTTCCGTTACGTGGCCCGCGCCGACGACATGATCATCTCCTCCGGCTACAACATCGCCGGCCCCGAGGTGGAGGACGCCCTGCTACGCCATCCGGAGGTCGCGGAGGCGGCCGTGGTGGGCCGGGCGGACGAGCTGCGCGGCGAGATCGTGGTGGCGCACGTGGTGCTGACGGAGGGCTCGGAGCAGACGGCCGACTCGCTGCGTGCCCATATGAAGGCCAACCTGGCCCCGCACAAATGCCCGCGCGCCTTCTCCTTCCGCCCCTCGCTCCCCCGCACAGCGACCGGCAAACTCCAGCGGTTCCTCCTCCGCGAGGACTCCGCCTAGAGTGATCACGTGGCCGAGCTGCGCACCCCCCGTTCCCTGATCATCACGCTCTACGGCGCCTACGGCCGTCCGGCGGACGGCTCACCGTTCGCCGTGGCGGAGCTGATCCGCCTGCTGCACGCCGTGGGCGTCGACGCTCCTTCCGTACGCTCCTGTGTCTCACGTCTGAAGCGGCGCGGACTGCTGGTCGCAGCGCGGGCGGCGGACGGCTCGGCCGGATACGCGTTGTCGCCCGACGCGCGCCAACTGCTCGACGACGGCGACGGCCGCATCTACGGCCGTCCCTCGCACCGGCTGGCCGACGGCTGGGTCCTCGCGGTCTTCTCCGTCCCCGAGGCCGAGCGCGCCAAGCGCCACCTGCTCCGCTCCCGGCTGGCCCGCCTCGGCTTCGGCACGGCGGCGCCCGGCGTGTGGATCGCTCCGGCCGGCCTCTACGCGGAGACCCGGCATACCTTGGAGCGGCTCGAACTCGCTTCGTACGTCGACCTGTTCCGCGGCGACCACCTCGGCTTCGCCGCGACCCGCGCGTCGGTGGCCCGCTGGTGGGACCTGGACGCGGTGGCCCGGCTGCACCGGGACTTCCTGGACCTGCACGAACCGGTGCTCCGCGAGTGGGAGGCGGCCCCGCCGGCCGAGGAGGGCCCGCGCCCGCAGGAGGCCTACCGCGACTACCTGCTGGCTCTGGACTCCTGGCGCCAACTGCCTTACGCAGATCCGGGGTTGCCGGATGAGTTGCTGCCGAAGGGGTGGCCGGGCGGGCGCTCGGCTGAGGTCTTCGGCAAGCTGCACGAGCGGCTGCGGGACGCGGGAGAGCGGTTCGTGCGGGTCAGGGACTGATGCTGTCCCGGCACGGTGTCAGGGCTGACACCGTGCCGGGCACGACATCAGGGGCTGATGCTGTCCCGGCACGACCGGGCCTCGATCTCGGCGGCGCTCGGCTTGTAGCTGCTGATCCAGCCCGGATCGTCCTTGATGAGGGTCGGCAGGGACGTCTCGACGTCCCTGATCCAACTGCTGGTCCCCACATGCTTCTTCAGCCAGGACGCGAGCCTGCGGCAGTCCTCGGCGTGTCCCTTCGGCAATCCGATGCCGTAGTGCTGCGGGGCTCCTATCGTCACGTCCGGCACCACGCGCAGGCCCTCCTTCTCGTACTGCCGCGCGAAGCCGTAGAGGATGGCCTGGTCGGTGGAGACGGCCTTCACCTGGCCGGCGATGAGCTGCTCGATGCAGTCCGACGCATCGGTCAGGGTGACCGGATCGGCGCCGACGGTCTCCTTGATGCCTTCCAGGGATTCGACCGAGGTGGTGCCCTGCCAGGTGCAGATCTGGCTGCCGCGCAGATCGGCCAGCAGCTTCACGCCGGCGCTCTCCGGGCCGACGAGGAAGCCCTGCCGGGTCTTGAGATAGGGGCCGACGAAATCGATCTCGTCCATCCGCTCGGCGGTGATGGAGAACGACGCGATCGTCATGTCGGCCTTGCGCTCGATGAGTTGGGTGACCCGGTCGCCCGAGGAGACGTCGACGGGCTCGCTGAAGTCGACGTCGATCTCCTCCTGGATGTGCTGGAGCATGATGAAGTCCAGGCCGGAACGGTCGTAGTTCGCGGAGTACGACAGGCCGGGCAGGTCGTTGTGCATGGCGACCGTGATGCGCTTCACGCCGAGGAACTCGCGCTCCGGCTCCTCCGGGGAGGAGCACGCGGCGAGGCCCGCCAGCAGGACCAGCGTGGCGACGATGCCGAACAGCCGGGCGGGCAGGAGCCCGGTCTCCGAGGTGGGAGCCACAGTTTCCTCTCAGTCGTGCAGTACGGCGTCCGCGACGGACAGGTTCATCCGGCATCCTTCTTCGGTCAGCAGAGTGATCTCCACGTCGATCGCTCCTTGCAGTCCGCCCAGCGGGAACGCGACCGTCTGGCCGCTGCGCACATCGTCGACACGCGTACTGGTGTTGCCCAGCAGCTGAGCGGAGTAGCGGGTCTCCGGTGCGCAGAACTGTGCGGCCTTGGCGGCGTCCCGGATGGTGAGCGTCAGCCGCAGCCGTGCGCGGTCGGCCGGGCTGTCGACCACGAGCCGCAACTGGGAGCCGTTGGTGACGGTTTCGCCGCTGATGCGGCTCCGGCCGGTGACGTCGATCTCACCGTGGTCCGCCAGGTGATCCATACCGACCGCGCCGGCGCAGGAGCAGATCACGGCCGCCGCCGACATCAGGACACGCCAGGGTGCGCGGGTGCCTCGCGCCGGCAGGACCAGCCGGATCAGCGCCAGAGCGACCGCGGTGCCGAGGGCGAGGTGGACCCAGAGGAACTGGCGTGCCGGTCCGTCGGGGGCCGCGATCAGCGCGTAGGCGCCGAGCGAGACGACCAGCAGGAACGGCGGCCAGTTCCAGACGCTCCAGCCTTTGGCCCGGTCGGTGATGTCGGCGGAGTCTCCGAAGAACACGCTCAGGAACAGCTTGCCGACGAAGCCGATCGCCGGTGAGTTGGGTCCATGAGTGATGGTGTCGCCCGGCGCCGACGGCTCGCCGGTCAACCTGCTTCGCCGCCCGGGTCGCGGTGGAAGGTGAAGGTCGCCGTGTCGATCCTGCCGATCGCCGGGGAGTTGGGCCCGTACGACGTCACGTGTGTCAGGTCGCCGCCCCGGTGTGCGCGGTCGGCGTCCTCGATGGAGCGGGACAGGGACCGGGCATCCAGCTCTCCGCCGGCGGCCAGCCATACTCCGATGGCGTTCTCCAGGATGTGCCGCTGCTGGTCCGACAGTTGCTCGATGGCGCTGACCGCGTCGACGTCCTCCTCGGCGCGGTCCAGGTCGTCGTCATGCCGGCGGAGCACCGCGCCCAGCAGCCTCCGTCCGCCTTCCACCGCGCTGTCCGCCAGGCGGTCCCGCGCCGAGTCGACGACGGCTCCCGCCATGGATGCCGCCGCGGTGCTCACGAACGGTGCGATGACAGCGGCGGCTGCCAGTAATTCAGACATGCGTTCTCCCCCGAGTAGGAGACCAATTTTACTCGGATTCCCGTGCAGCAGAAGTGACTTGTCAGCACTCGACGCACTACCTCACCCCAGAGTAAGCCGGGGCTTCGGCCCGTCCGTGCGGCCCGTCGGCGGCGGTCGGCTGCCGGCGCCGTACGGGAGCGGCCAAGGCGCGGCCGGTCCGGTGTAGCCCTGTTCGGCCGCCGCGTGGAGGGTCCAGTTCGGGTCGTAGAGGTGCGGGCGGGCCAGGGCGCAGAGGTCGGCTCGGCCCGCCAGGAGGAGGGAGTTGACGTCGTCCCAGGAGGAGATGGCGCCGACCGCGATGACCGGGACGTCCACGGTGTTGCGGATCCGGTCCGCGTACGGAGTCTGGTAGGAGCGGCCGAACTCAGGGCGCTCCTCGGGCACCACCTGGCCGGTGGAGACGTCGATGGCGTCGGCCCCGTGGGCGGCGAAGGCGCGGGCGATCTCGACGGCGTCCTCCGCCTCGGTGCCGCCGTCGGCCCAGTCGGTGGCGGAGATCCGGACGGTCATCGGGCGTTCCCGCGGCCAGACTCCGCGGACGGCGTCGAAGACTTCGAGCGGGAAGCGGAGCCGGTTCGCCGGCGGGCCGCCGTAGGCGTCGGTGCGGTGGTTGGTGAGCGACGAGAGGAAGCCGGAGAGCAAGTAGCCGTGCGCGCAGTGGAGTTCCAGGAGGTCGAAGCCGGCGGTGGCCGCGCGGCGGGCCGCCTGGACGAACTGCTCGCGTACGGCGGCGAGTCCGGCGGCGTCCAGCTCCTGCGGGATCTGGTTGACGCCTGGCCGGTACGGGAGCGGGGAGGCGGCGGTCAGCGGCCAGTTGCCGGCCTCCAAGGGCTGGTCGATGCCTTCCCACATCAGCTTGGTGGAGCCCTTGCGGCCCGAGTGGCCGAGCTGGACGCCGATGGCGGCGCCAGGTGCCGAGGTGTGGACGAAGTCGGTGATCCGGCGCCAGGCGGTGGCCTGTTGGTCGGTCCACAGGCCCGTGCAGCCGGGCGTGATGCGGCCTTCGGGGCTGACGCAGACCATCTCGGTCATGGTCAGTCCGGCGCCGCCGAGCGCGCGGGCGCCGAGGTGGACGAGATGGAAGTCGCCGGGGAGCCCGTCGGTGGCCGAGTACATGTCCATCGGTGAGACGACGACGCGGTTGCGCAGTTCGAGGCCGCGCAGCCGGAGCGGAGTGAACATCGGCGGCGTGGCGGGCGGGCAGCCGAACTCCTTCTCCACGGCGGCGGTGAAGGAGGCGTCGCGCAGCCGCAGGTTGTCGTGGGTGACCCGGCGGCTGCGGGTGAGCAGGTTGAAGGCGAAGCTGCGGGGCGGCTGGTCCACATAGGTCGCCAGCTCCTCGAACCAGCGCAGACTGGCCGCCGCCGCCCGCTGCGTGGAGGCGACGACCGGGCGGCGCTCGGCCTCGTACGCCGTCAACGCGGAGGCCAGGTCCGGCTGTTCCGCGATGGAGGTGGCGAGCGCGAGGGCGTCCTCGACGGCGAGCTTGGTGCCGGAGCCGATGGAGAAGTGCGCGGTGTGGGCGGCGTCGCCGATGAGGACCGTGTTCCCGTGCGACCACCGGGAGTTGGTGACCGTACGGAAGGTGAGCCAGCTGGACCGGTTGGAGCGCAGCGGACGGCCGTCCAGGGCCTCGGTGAAGAACTTGGCGCAGCGGGCGGTGGATTCGGCCCCGTCGCAGGTGTCGAGTCCGGCGGCGCGCCACACCTCCTCGCGCATCTCGACGATGACGGTGGAGGCGTCGGCGGCGTACGGATAGCCGTGCAGCTGCATGACGCCGTACGGGGTTTCGGCGATCTCGAAGCGGAAGGCGTCGAGCGCGAAGTCGGCGGCGAGCCAGATGTAACGGTTGCGGTGCTCGGTGAGGGACGGGCGGTAAGCGTCCGCGTGCGCCTGGCGGGTGGCGCTGTGCACGCCGTCGGCGGCGATGACCAGGTCGTGGCCGGCGGCCAGCTCGGCGGCGGGCGGCGCCTCGGCGCCGAAGCGGAGGTCGATGCCGAGAGCGGTGCAGCGCTCGTGGAGGATCTCCAGGAGGCGGCGGCGGCCGAGAGCGGCGAAGCCGTGGCCACCGGAGGTGTGGACGCGGCCGCGGTGGACGATGTCGATGGTGTCCCAGCGGACGAATTCGCGGCTGAGTGCGCGGTAGACCTCCGGGTCGGCGTGCTCGATGCCGCCGAGGGTCTCGTCGGAGAGGACGACACCGAAGCCGAAGGTGTCGTCGGAGGCGTTGCGCTCGTAGACGGTGATCGTGCGGGCCGGGTCGAGCCGCTTGAGGAGAGCGGCGGCGTAGAGGCCGCCGGGGCCGCCGCCGATGACCGCGATGCGCCGTACGGGGGTCGGCACGGCCGCTACCTCCCCTGCCACTTCGGCGGCCGCTTCTCGGTGAAGGCGGCGTGGAACTCCGCGTAGTCCTCGCCGTGCATCAGGAGCGCCTGCGTGTTGGCGTCCAGCTCGACGGAGGCGGCGAGCGGCATGTCCAGCTCGGCGGTGAGCAGCGCCTTGGTCTGGGCGAGGGCGAGCGCGGGGCCGTCGGCGAGGCGGCGGGCCAGCTCGGTGGCGCGGGCGTCGGCCTGGCCCTCCTCGGCCAGTTCGCTGATCAGGCCGATCCGCTCGGCCTCGGGTGCCCGGACGGTGTCGCCGAGCATCAGCAGCCGGGTGGCGTGGCCGAGGCCGACGACGCGCGGCAGGAGGTAGGCCGCGCCCATGTCGCCGCCGGAGAGGCCGACCCGGGTGAAGAGGAAGGCGAAGCGGGCGGAGGGGTCGGCGACCCGGAAGTCGGCGGCGAGGGCCAGCACGGCTCCGGCTCCGGCGGCGACCCCGTGGACGGCGGCGACGACCGGAAAGGGGCACTCGCGCAGGGCCCGTACGACCTGGCCGGTCATCCGGTTGAACTCCAGGATGGCGGCGGTGTCCATGGCGAGGGTGGCACCGATGATCTCGTCCACGTCACCGCCGGAGCAGAAGCCGCGTCCTTCGCCGGCGAGGACGAGGCAGCGCGCGGAGCGTTCCCGGGTCAGCTCGGCGAGGAGGTCGCGCAGATCGGCGTAGGCGCCGAAAGTGAGGGCGTTGAGTTTCTCGGGCCGGTCCAGTGTGACGGTCACCACACCGTCGTCCCGGGTGATCCGGAGGTGGCGCCACTCCTCCACGCGCGGGGCGGAGCTGGGAAACGAGCTCATGAAGGGGTTCCCTTCAGCATTCGGGCGGGTTGCCGACCGTGCGCGGGTCGCGTTCCACCACCGAAGTTATCACCCGTACGTGACTGTCGTCACGAGGTCGCGATACGCCGACCGTGAGACTGTTGTGGCGAAAGTCCTGTTTGCACCGGCCGACCGCCTCTATGGCCAGGGCCGTGCGGTTCGTAAGGTTGACCCCAGGAAGTCTCGATACGCGATGCCGATGAGTCGAGTGAGTCGAGATGCCCCGACGCCGAGTCGGGAAAGTCCGATGCCGGGTCGAGAGACCCCGATGACGAGTCGAGAGACCCGATGAGTCGAGAAGTCCCGCTACAAGGAAGTCCCGCTCCCGAACGGAACCCCGCCGTGCCGCCCGATGTCCCTGTTCCCGCCTCCTGGCGCATCGCCCTGCCGCACTCCACGGCAGCCGTGCCGATCGCCCGCGCTCTCGTCCGTACCGCCCTGTCGGACATCCACGCACCGGCGGACAGCGACACCGCCGAGCTGCTCACGGCCGAGCTGGTGGCCAACGCGGTCGAGCACACGGTGAGCAGCGAGCCGATCGAGCTGGTCGTGGAGCTGCTGCCGACCGGCTGCCAGGTCGAGGTGCACGACCACGACCCGGCTCCGCCCGGCGACCTGTCCCGGCCGCAGCCCGGCTTCGAGGTCGACCCCTGGCAGGAGCACGGCCGCGGCCTGCTGCTGATCCGGACCCTCAGCTCCGCCTGCGGTCACCGCACGACGGAGCACGGCAAGGCCGTCTGGTTCACGCTTCCGGCGATTCCGTCCCAGCCGGGTCCGTCGCCGGAGAGCTGACCAGCCGGGAGCGCTTACGGCCGTAACCGGCGTAGAGCAGCGATCCGGCGGCGAGGAAGACCGCGAACTGGAGCCAGGTCGTCCAGCCGGTCCCGTACATCAGATACAGGCAGAACACGACGCCGAGCACCGGGCTCACCGGGTACAGCGGCACCCGGAAGGTGCGCTCCAGCTCGGGGTGGCGGCGGCGGAGCACCACGACCGCCACATTGACCGCGACCATGGTGGCGAGCGTGCCGATGGTCGTCAGGTTGACGACGACGTCCAGCGAGGCGAAGGCGGCCGGTACGGCGAAGACGCAGGCCACGATCCAGGTATTGGCGACCGGCGTGTGGGTCTTGGGCGAGACGCGCTCGAAGACGCGCGGGATCAGCCCGTCGCGGGACATCGACATCAGGATGCGGGTCTGTCCGTACATCACGGCGAGCACCACGGAGGCGATGGCGACGACCGCGCCGAAGGCGATGATGCCGCCGCCGACCGCGGAGTCGGTGACCTGGTTGACGACCAGCGAGAGGGCCGCGGGCTTGTCGGAGACGGCGTCCGCGCCCAGCGCGCCGATGGCCGAGAGCGCCACCGCGCAGTAGAGCAGCGTGACGACGCCGATGCAGATCAGGATGGCGATCGGAATGTTGCGGCGGGGGTTCTTGACCTCTTCGCCGGCGGTGGTGATCGCGTCGAACCCGATGTACGAGAAGAACGCCAGCGAGGCGCCGGCCGTGATCCCGCCGAGCCCGTGACCGGCGAACGGCACGAGGTTGTCGTCCTGGAACGCGCTGAACGCGATCGCGCAGAACGCCAGCAGGATGCCGATCTTCAGGACCGCCATGGCGGCGGTCGCGCCCGCGCTCTCCCGGACGCCGCGCACCAGCAGCGTGGCGGCCATGGCGATCACGACGACCGCCGGAAGGTTGATCACACCGCCGTCACCGGGTCCGGCCGAGACGGCGGCCGGCAGCTCCCACCCGATCAGGCTGTTCAGCAGCTCGTTGACGTACTGGCTCCAGCCCACCGCGACCGCGGAGACCGAGACGCCGTACTCCAGCATCAGGCACCAGCCGACGAGGAACGCCGTGCGCTCGCCGAGGGCCGCGTACGCGAAGGAGTACGAGCTGCCGGAGACCGGGATCGCGCTGCCCAGCTCCGCGAAGGAGAAGGCGGTGAAGATGCAGGTGATCGCGGCCAGGACGAACGAGATGACGACGGCGGGTCCGGCCTCGGCGACGGTGTCGGAGAGGCCGACGAAGATGCCGGTGCCGACGATGGCCCCGACGCCGAAGCAGACGAGCTGGAAGAGGCCCATCGTCCGCTTGAGGCCGTGGCCCTCCAGGTCGCCGCCGGATTCGGCGATGAGCTGCTCGGGGCTCTTGCGGCGCAGGCCGGACAGGTAGGGGCCGGCGGGCTTCGGGGTGCCGGATCGCGGCAGACCGGTGCTCATGCGGGACGTTCTCATCTCTGGTGGTGCAGTGGGGGGACGGTCCGTGCGCCGGCGCGCGGCGGCACAGGTATGGGGTTCGACCCTGCGGGGGTCTCCCCGGGTCCGAACCCCACCAAGAGCCGACATCGTAGCCACCAGCACGCATGTTCACCCAATCGGGCGAATGGCCATGCGAATCCCCTGATCTCCGAGGCGGCTACGCGCCGGCCAGCGTCGCCACCAGGATTGCCTTGATCGTGTGCATCCGGTTCTCGGCCTGGTCGAAGACGACCGAGTGGGCCGACTCGAAGACCTCGTCGGTGACTTCCAGCTCGGTGAGGCCGTGGGCGGCGTGGACGTCCCGGCCGACCTGGGTGCCGAGGTCGTGGAAGGCGGGCAGGCAGTGCAGGAACTTCACGTCCGGGTTGCCGGTGGCCAACAGGACGTCCATCGTCACGGCGTACGGCGCGAGCGCGGCGATCCGCTCGTCCCAGACCTCCTTGGGCTCGCCCATCGACACCCACACGTCCGTGGCGACGAAGTCGGCGCCGCGGACACCTTCGGTGACATCGGCGGTGAGCGTGATCTTCGCGCCGCTGATCACGGCGAGCTTCTCGGCCTGGTCCACGACGGACGGGGCCGGCCAGTACATCTCGGGCGCGACGATCCGGATGTCCAGGCCGAGCAGGGCGCCGGTGATCAGGTAGGAGTTGCCCATGTTGAAGCGGGCGTCGCCGAGGTAGGCGAAGGCCAGCTCCGGGACGGGCTTGTCGCTGTGCTCGGTCATGGTCAGCACGTCGGCGAGCATCTGCGTGGGGTGCCAGTCGTCGGTGAGCCCGTTGAAGACCGGGACACCGCCGTACGCGGCCAGCTCCTCGACCACCTGCTGGCTGTCGCCCCGGTACTCGATCCCGTCGAACATCCGGCCGAGCACGCGCGCGGTGTCCTTCACCGACTCCTTGTGGCCCATCTGGGAGCCCGAGGGGTCCAGGTAGGTGGTGAAGGCGCCCTGGTCGGCGGCGGCGACCTCGAACGCGCAGCGCGTACGGGTCGAGGTCTTCTCGAAGATCAGCGCGATGTTCTTGCCGCGCAGCCGCGGGACCTCGGCCCCGGCCTTCTTGGCCGACTTCAGCTCACCGGCCAGCGCGACCAGGCCGAGGATCTCCTCGGAGGTGAAGTCCAGCTCCTTGAGGAAGGGGCGGCCGATGAGGTCGATGGCCATGATGACTGCTCCAGGGTGGGACGGGGATCTTGCCGGGGCCGGCAGGCAGTCCTGGAAGTCTATACGAGTCCCCGCATTCCTATACAGCCCCTTGGTCCGGAAATCGCCGGTCCGAAATTCACCGGTCCCATGAGGTAAAAGTACTGGTTATCCGCAGGATGAGGTGAAAGCGCCGGTTCTACACAGGATCCCGCACCACCGGACAGCTCATGCAGCGCGGCCCGCCCCTCCCCCGGCCCAGCTCGCTGCCCCGGATCTCGATGACCTCGATGCCCTGCTTGCGCAGATAGGTGTTGGTGGTCGCGTTCCGCTCGTACGCCACGACGACGCCCGGCTCGACCGCGAGCACGTTGCAGCCGTCGTCCCACTGCTCGCGCTCCGCCGCGTGCACGTCCTGCGTCGCGGTGAGCACCCGGATCGAGTCGAGGCCGAGGGCGGCGGCGATGGCCCGGTGCATGTGCTCGGGCGGATGGTCGGTCACCTTCAGCTCGCGCGGTCCGCTGCCCGGCTCGATCGTGTACGAGCGGAGCATGCCGAGCCCGGCGTACTGCGTGAACGTGTCGCCGTCGACCATCGTCATCACCGTGTCCAGGTGCATGAACGCGCGGGCCTTCGGCATGTCCAGTGCCACAATCGTCCGCGCGGAACCGGCGTCGAAGAGGCCACGGGCCAGCATCTCCACCGCCTGCGGAGTGGTGCGCTCGCTCATCCCGATTAGGACCGCGCCCTGCCCGATCACCAGCACGTCACCGCCCTCGATCGTGGACGGATAGTCGTCCTGTCCCTCCGACCAGTGGTGGAAGACGCCCGCCTCCGGGCCGGTGAAGAGCGGATGGTGGCGGTAGATCGCCTCGAAGTGGACGGTCTCACGCTGCCGTGCCGGCCAGCGCATCGCGTTGATGGAGACGCCGTCGTAGATCCAGGCGGAGGTGTCCCGGGTGAAGAGGTGGTTGGGCAGCGGGCCGAGCAGGAAGTCGTCCAGGTCCATCACATGGAAGCGGACGGAGGTCGGCTCGCTGTGCCGCTCCAGGAACTCGCGCTTGGTCATCCCGCCGACCAGCGCCTCCGCCAGCTCGGCCGACGGCAGCTCCTCGAAGGCCGCGCGCAGGTGCTCGGTGGCGAGCGGCCCGTACTCCTTCTCGTCGAAGACCCGGTCGAGCACGAGCCGCCGCGCGACCGGGATGTCCAGGGACTCCTGGAGGAGGTCGCCGAAGAGGTGCACCTCCACTCCTCGGTCGCGCAGGACGTCGGCGAACCCGTCGTGCTCCTGCCGGGCCCGGCGGACCCAGAGCACGTCGTCGAAGAGGAGCGCGTCCTTGTTGCGGGGGGTCAGGCGCTTCAGTTCCAGATCGGGACGGTGCAGTATGACGCGGCGCAGCCGCCCGGCTTCGGAGTCGACGTGGAATCCCATGTCTTCATCCTCACCGGGCGGAGCGCCGTTCACCCCGCGAATCGCCCACGGCTTGGCCCGCTCTCAGAGCCGGGGGTCCACCGGCTCCGACTCCAGGGCCAGGACGGCGAAGACCGCCTCATGGACCCGCCAGAGCGGCTCGCCCTCCGCCAGCCGGTCCAGCGCCTCCAGGCCGAGCGCGTACTCCCGCAGCGCGAGCGAGCGCTTGTGGCCGAGGAAGCGGGAGCGCAGGCGCTCCAGATTCTCCGGGCGGGTGTACTCGGGGCCGTAGATGATGCGCAGATACTCCCGGCCACGCACCTTGATGCCGGGCTGGACCAGGCGGCCCTTGGCGTCCCGGACGAGCGCGCCGAGCGGCTTGACGACCATGCCTTCGCCGCCGCCTCCGGTCATCTCCAGCCACCAGTCGGTGCCGGCGCGGACGGACGCCTCGTCGGCGGGGTCCACGACGAGCCGGCGGGTGACCTGGAGCAGCCCGGTCGGGTCGTGCTCGACGAGTCGGTCCAGCCAGGCCAGCTGCTCGTCGTGCGGAACGGCGGCGAGCGAGCGGCCCTGGACGGCGAGGATCTGGAACGGGGCCAGCCGCACGCCGTCCAGCCCTTCCGTGGTCCAGCAGTAGCGCCGGTACGCCTCGGTGAACGCGGCCGCGTCCGTCGCCCGGCCCTGCTGCCGTACGGAGAGGTCGCCGACGTCGACACCACGGGCGGCGGCGCTCTCCAGCGCGGCGAGCGCGGACGGGAAGACCGCACCGGAGGCCGCGCCGACCGCCGCGTACTGCGAGCGCAGCAGTCCGCCGGCCTTGAGCGACCACGGCATCAGCTCGGCGTCGAGCAGCACCCAGTCGGTGTCCCACTCCTCCCAGAGCCCGGCCGCGGTGACGGCCGTGCGGAGCCGGCCGAGGATCACCTCGGTCAGGGCCCGGTCGTCGAGGAACGGGCGGCCGGTGCGGGTGTGGAGCGCGCCGGTCGGGCCGTCCGTGCCGAAGCGCGCGGTGGCGGCGGCCGCGTCCTTGCAGACCAGAGCGACGGCCCGGGAGCCCATGTGCTTCTCCTCGCACACGACCCGCTCCACGCCGTCCTCGCGGTACTGCGCGAACGCCTCGGCCGGGTGCTCCAGGAAGCCGTCCTGGCGGGAGGTGGCGGTGGGCGCCATGGTGGGCGGGAGGTAGGCGAGGAGCTGCGGGTCGACGGCGAACCGGCTCATCACTTCGAGCGCGGCGGCCGCGTTCTCCTCGCGCACGGCGATCCGGCCCATGTGCCGGGTCTCCACGGTCCGCCGGCCCTGCACATCGGCCAGGTCCAGCGGCCTGCCTTCCCGGCCTCCGGGCGCCTCGGTGGTCAGCGGCCTGGTGGGCTCGTACCAGACCTTCTCCGCCGGTACGTCGACGAGTTCGCGCTCCGGCCAGCGCAGCGCGGTCATCTTCCCGCCGAAGACCACGCCGGTGTCCAGGCAGATGGTGTTGTTGATCCAGGAGGTGGTGGGCACCGGGGTGTGGCCGTAGACCACGGCGGCGCGGCCCCGGTAGTCCTCGGCCCACGGATAGCGCACGGGCAGGCCGAACTCGTCGGTCTCGCCGGTGGTGTCCCCGTACAGCGCGTGCGAACGGACCCGGCCCGAGTTGCGGCCGTGGTACTTCTCCGGCAGTCCGGCGTGGCAGACCACCAGGCTGCCGCCGTCCAGCACGTAGTGGCTGACCAGGCCGTCGATGAACTCCCGTACCTGCTGCCGGAACTCGGGGTGCCCGGCGTCCTCGCGCTCCAGCTGCTCGACGGTCTCGGCGAGGCCGTGGGTCTGCTGGACCTTGCGGCCGGCGAGATAGCGGCCGAGCTTGTTCTCGTGGTTGCCCGGCACGCAGAGCGCGTTGCCCGACGCCACCATGGACATGACGCGGCGCAGCACACCGGGGCTGTCCGGGCCCCGGTCGACGAGGTCGCCGACGAAGACGGCCGTACGCCCTTCGGGGTGGGCGCCGTCCACGTAACCGAGCTTGCCGAGCAGGGTGTCCAGCTCGGAGCGGCAGCCGTGGACGTCTCCGATGATGTCGAACGGGCCGGTGACGTGGCGCAGGTCGTTGTAGCGGCGCTCCAGGACGACTTCGGCGGTCTCGGCCTCCTCCTCGGTGCGCAGGATGTGCACCTTGCGGAAGCCCTCGCGCTCCAGGCCGCGCAGCGAGCGGCGCAGCTCACGGCGGTGGCGCTGGACGACATGGCGGGGCATGTCGGCGCGGTCGGGACGGGCCGCGTTGCGCCGGAGGCAGACCTCTTCGGGGAGGTCGAGGACGATGGCGATGGGCAGGACGTCGTACTTCCTGGCCAGCTGGACGAGCTGCTTGCGGCTCTCGGACTGGACGCTGGTGGCGTCGACGACGGTGAGCCGTCCGGCCTCCAGGCGCTTGCCGGCGATGTAGTGCAGCACGTCGAAGGCGTCGCGGCTGGCGCTCTGGTCGTTCTCGTCGTCGGCGACCAGGCCGCGGCAGAAGTCCGAGGAGACGATCTCGGTGGGCTTGAAGTGCTTGCGGGCGAAGGTGGACTTGCCGGATCCGCTGGCGCCGATGAGGACGACGAGGGAGAGGTCGGTCACGGGCAGGGTGCGGGAGGCGGTGCCGGTGGTGCTGGTGTCGGTGCTCGTGCTGTCGTCGTTCGTCATGCGGCTTTCGCCTCCTTCTTCTCGTTGGTGTGCTTGTCGGTCGTGGCTTCGGTCAGCGTGAAGACAGCGAGCTGAGTGGGCGGGCCGACCTCGGGGTCATCCGGGCCGACCGGCAGGTGCGCGACGGTGTATCCATGGCGCTCGGCCACCTTCTCCGCCCACTGGCGGAACTCGGCCCTGGTCCACTCGAAGCGGTGGTCCCCGTGGCGCACGTGCCCAGCCGGGAGCGTCTCCCAGCGGACGTTGTACTCCACGTTCGGCGTGGTCACGAGCACCGTGCCCGGCCGCGCCGAACCGAAGACCGCGTACTCCAGCGCGGGCAGCCGGTCCAGATCGAGGTGCTCGATGACCTCGCTGAGCACGGCGGCGTCATACCCCTTGAGCTGCTTGTCCGTATAGGTGAGAGAGCCCTGCCGGAGCGTGACCCGGTCCGCCTGCCGCTCTCCCATCCGGTCCAGCTTCAGCCTCCGCGAGGCGATGGTGAGAGCGCGCATCGACACGTCGACGCCGACGATCTCGGTGAACCGCACGTCCTTGAGGAGCGCCTGCACCAACTGGCCCTGGCCGCAGCCCAGGTCGAGCACCCGGTGCACACCGGCTCCGCGCAGCGCTTCGAGGATCGCGGTGCGCCGGTGCTCGGCGAGCGGGACCGGCTTCTCCTCGGTGTCGGTGCTCTCGTCCACCGCGTTGTCGACGCTCTCCACCTCCAGGTCGTCCGACTCCGCGAGCCGGACCAGCTCCAGGGCCTGATCGGCCTGGCGGGTCAGGCCCCAGCGGTGGGAGAGGTAGCGGCGGGTGATGAGGGAGCGCTCGGGGTGGTCGGCCAGCCAGCCCTCACCGGCCCGCAGCAGCTTGTCCACCTCGTCGGGCGCGACCCAGTAGTGCTTGGCGTCGTCGAGCACCGGCAGCAGGACGTAGAGCTGACGCAGCGCGTCGGCCAGCCGCAACTCCCCTTCCACCACCAGCCGTACGTAACGCGAGGCACCCCACGCCGGGAACCGCTCGTCCAGCGCCACCTCCGCCACCTCGATCCGCTCCCAGCCGAGCGGCGCGAACAGCTTGCGCACCAGCTCCGCACCGCCCCGGGCCGGCAGCGCGGGCACCTCGATCCGCAGCGGCAGCGGCGCCTCGGCCCGCTCGGGCAGGGCGCGGCAGACACCGGCCAGCGCGGACTTGAAGACGGCGGCGAGAGCGACGGAGAGGAGTGAGGAAGCCGCGTAGGGACGGTCGTTGACGTACTGCGCGAGCGCCGCGTCGGGCGCACCGCCCCGGCCCTTGCCCTTGCCGCGCCGCACCAGCGCCACCGGATCCACCTCCAGCAGGAGTGCGGCCGTGCAGCGCTCGGCGGACGCCTCGGGATAGAAGACGTGCGCGGTGCCGTGCGAGGTGGAGAACGCCTGCGCCCGGTCGGGATGCTTGTGCAGCAGGAAGCCGAGGTCCGTGGCGGGGCGTTCAGGGGTGCCGGTCGTACTGATCGTCAGGAACACCTGTCCGAGTATGGTCCTCGCCTCCTGTCCCTCACCAGGCATTTTCGGTGCTCCCGCTGCCGCCTTCCCGGCTCAGCGCTCCAGCAGCGCCGCCAGCTCCTTGATCCGCTCAGGCCCGACCCGGCAGCAACCGCCGACCAGCCGCGCCCCGGCCTCCGTCCAGCCCCGCACCCGCTCCGGGTCGAACGTGGACCGTCCGGTCCACCTCCTGCCTTCCGCGTCCCAGCCCTCTCCGCTGTTCGGGTAGACCACGGCCGGCTTGCCCGTGACCTCCGCCGCCAGCCGCACCGCCTCCTCCGCCTCTGCCGGATCGCAGCAGTTGACCCCGACAGCCACCACCGCCTCCCGCCCGGCGGCCACCGCGAACGCCTCCGCCAACGGCTGCCCGGCCCGCGTCCGGCCGCCTGCCACGCTGTACGAGAGCCAGAGAGGCAGCCCGGTCTCCTCCGCCACCCGCACCACCGCCTCGGCCTCGTCCAGATCCGGCACCGTCTCCACCGCCAGGACGTCGGGCCCCGCCGCGGCGAGCGCCGCCACCCGGGGCCGGTGGAAGCGCTCCAGCTCCGCGACGGTCAGCCCGTACCGCCCGCGGTACTCACTGCCGTCCGCGAGCATCGCCCCGTACGGACCGACCGATGCGGCGACCCAGACCTCCCGCCCGGCATCGGCCCGGCGGGCCGCGCCGGCCGCCTGCCGGGCCAGCTCCACACTGCGGCCGAGCAGCACCTCGGTCCGTTCCGGGCCGATCCCGTGGCGCCCGAACCCTTCGAACGTGGCCTGGTAGCTGGCGGTGATGAGGACCTGCGCTCCGGCACGCAGATACGCCAGGTGGGCGGCCTCGACCTGCTCCGGCGCGTCGGCCAGCAGCCGGGCCGACCAGAGTGCGTCGGAGAGGTCGCACCCCTGCGCCTCCAGCTGGTTGGAGAGGCCGCCGTCCAGCAGGACGGGCCCTTCCGCCAGCGCTTCGGCGAGCGTACGGCCGGAGCTCATGGCATCTCCTCTCCGCCCCTGCCAGGGGCCGGACGCGGCGTCAGTTCAGCTGGGACTGGATCTGCGAGGAGATCAGCTCCAGGTGGTCCAGGTCGTCCAGGTCGAGGACCTGGAGGTAGATCCGGGACGAGCCGATCGCCGCGTACCGGCCGATCTTGTCGACCACCTCGGCGGGCGAACCCGCCAGCCCGTTGGCTTTGAGCTCCTCCACGTCCCGGCCGATGGCCGCCGCCCGCCGGGCCACCTCCGCGTCGTCCTTGCCGGTGCAGACGATCAGCGCGTTGGAGTACACCAGGTCGTCCGGGTCGCGACCGATCGCCTTCGCCGCGGCCTTGACCCGGCCGAACTGCTTCTCGCTGTCCTCCAGCGAGGCGAAGGGGATGTTGAACTCGTCCGCGTACTGCGCGGCGAGGCGCGGGGTGCGGGTCGCGCCGTGGCCGCCGATCAGGACGGGCACCTTGGCCTGGGCCGGCTTCGGCAGCGCGGGCGAGTCGGTGAGCTGGTAATAGGTGCCGTCGTAGCTGAAGGTCTTGCCGACCTCCGTCGCCCACAGGCCGGTGACGATCGCCAGTTGCTCCTCCAGCCGGCCGAACTTCTCCTTCGGGAACGGGATGCCGTATGCCTTGTGCTCCTCCTCGAACCAGCCCGCGCCCAGGCCCAGTTCGACCCGGCCGCCGGACATCTGGTCGACCTGCGCCACCTGGATGGCGAGCACACCGGGAAGCCGGAACGTGCCTGCCGTCATCAGCGTGCCGAGCCGGATCCGCCGGGTCTCGCGGGCGAGGCCGGCCAGCGTGATCCAGGCGTCGGTCGGGCCGGGCAGGCCGTCGCCCGAGCCCATGCGGAGGTAGTGGTCGGAGCGGTAGAAGGCGTCGAAGCCGAGGTCCTCGGTAGCCTTGGCGACGGTGAGCAGGGTGTCGTAGTCGGCCCCTTGCTGGGGCTCGGTGAAGATTCGAAGATCCATGCACCCATCCTGCCCCTTCGGCAGCTCCTCTTCCTCAGGGCCCCGCCGCCGAGGGAGCGGGGCCGCGTATCCCGCCGTAGGGGCCATCACGCTCCCGCTCCCGCTCGGCCAGCCGTCTCAGCAGCCCGTGCACGCGGTCCAGCGACTCATCGGCGGCGTCCATGGCCTCGATGCACTGCCAGTAGAGCCCGTCCTCGCCCGTGTCGCAGGCCACCGAGACCAGCGCGATCCCGGCCTCGCCGAGAAGCAGCGCCAGACCCGTCAAGGCCGTCCGCACATCGGCGATCCCGGTGAGCTGAGCCGCGCGTGCGCCCCGTCCGAGGGCCGCCGGGTGGTCCGGCGCCGCGCAGCCGCCGTCGATCTCACCGAGGGCCCGCGCCTCGCCCCGTAACTCCAACGGGCCGAACAGGGCCAGCCTGTTGCCGACCGTCCGCGCGAGGGCCTGCGCCTGCCAGGCCTCCGCCATCACCTCCAGCGCGCCCCGGCTCTCCGCCAAGGCCCGCCGGCCGGTCTCGATGAGTCGCTCCGCTTCCATGCGTTTCCCCCGTCATCACGAAAACCGCTCACCTCATTCATTACCCACAGTGAGGTAAATGGCACCGTAAGGCCAGAGGAAATCGGAAATCTGTGGACACAAAATCGATTGTGGATAACTCGATCACTCCGAAGAGTGACGATCCTGGTGTTCCGGAGGGCTCGGGACGGGGAAGCGCCGCTCGTTCCGGTCCATCTTGGCCGCCAGCGCCTCCAGCGGATCGATGCCGAGCACCTCGCAGAACTGGAGGAGATAGGCGAGGACATCGGCCACCTCGTCCCTCACGCGGTGCGCCGCTTCGGGCTCGTCCATGATCCGGGCGGACTGTTCGGGCGTCAGCCACTGGAAGATCTCGACCAGTTCGGAGGCCTCGACGCTGAGCGCGGCCACCAGGTTCTTCGGGGTGTGGTATTGCTCCCAGTCCCGAGCCGCCGCGAACGCGGCCAGCCGCCGCTGGAGTTCTGCCACATCGAGTTCAGTCACGGCCCCAGGTCTACCACCGCCGCGCAGGACGCCGCCGCCCCGGACGCCCCACGAGAGGCGTCCGGCGGCGAGCCCGACGGGACGAGGAGGAGCGGACGGAGAGGAGGACTACGACTGCGCGAGCCCCGCCGGAGTGACCCCTTCGACCTCCATGCCCTCCGGAGCCAGCAGGAAGACGTTCCGGTCGACGCGGTGCATCCCGCTGCCGAGCCCGAAGACCACGCCACTGCTGAAGTCGAGAATCCGCTTGGCCACATCCGTCTCCGCGGCCGTCAGGTCGAGCAGCACCGGCACCTGGGCGACCAGGTACTCCGCGACCTCGCGCGCGTCCGCGAAGACCTGCACCCGCAGCACGACCAGGCGGCGCTGCTCGGCCACCCGCTCGTCCGGAACCGTGCGGTGGTCGATGCGGGACGGCCACTCGTCGCGGCCGCGCAGCGGTACGACCTGGGCGAGCCCCTCCCACTGTTCGTCGGTGGCGTCATATCTGTCGTACCTGCTCACACGGCCACCCCGTCGTCAAGCCGGTCGCATGCGCGCCGGCTGCACTCACTGTTCATCGGCCAATCCTCTCGTCCCTCACCCGTTCGGCGTACCAACGACACGGCGAAGGGCCGGATCGAGTCACTCACACCGAGCTGTCACACCGCACCGGGCCCTCACACCGTGATGACCTGGACGCCCGCCTCACCGAACCGGTCCTTCGCCTCCGCCGTGATGTGCGCGTCGGTGACCAGCACGTCGACCAGGCCGAGATCGCAGACCCGGGCGAAGGCCCGCCTGCCGATCTTCGAGGAGTCGGCGGCGACCACCACCCGCTGCGCCCGCTCCGCGAGGAGCCGGTTGACGCTGGCCTCGCCCTCGTGGTGGACGTAGGCACCGCGCTCCAGGTCGATGGCGTTGACTCCGAGGACGGCGACGTCGAGCGTGATCTCGTTCATCACGCCGACGGCGAGCGGACCGGTCAGTTCGTACGACTGCGGCCGGGCCACACCGCCGGTGACGACCATCTTGATCTGCGGCCGGATCGCCAGCTCGCTCGCGATGTTGAGCGCGTTGGTCACGACGGTGAGCGTCGGCTGTCCGCCCGCCACCGTGGTCTCGCCGACGATGTCGGGCCGGACCGCCAGCGCGCGGGCCACCTCGGTCACCGTCGTACCGCCGGTCAGGCCGACCACCTCGCCGACGGCGACCAGGCCGGAGACCGCGCGGCCGATGGCCTGCTTCTCCGGAGCGTGGCGGCCGGTCTTGTAGCGGAGCGCCAACTCGTACGAGACGCCGTGCGCGACCGCTCCGCCCCGGGTGCGGGTGAGCAGGTGCTGTTCGGCGAGCTGGTCCAGGTCGCGGCGGATGGTCGCGGCCGATACGGCGAGCGCGGCCGCCGCCTCCTCGACCTCCACCCTGCCGTGCTTGCCGACCAGTTCCAGCAGCGCGTCCCACCGGGCGTCCCTGGCCACGTGCGTCTCCTCACCGTCCGGTGCCGGGCTCCGCGCTTCCCGGGAACGCGGTCGCGGTGGCCGGACCGCCGCAAGCGTCGCACAGCCGCCCGGCGACCGGCCCCGCACCCCGGTACACCCCGCGTACGACCCCGTACAGCGCCGGCGATCGCCCGTGCGGCGGCACGCGGCCCCGCCCGGACGCTCCTCGTCACCTGACCCGGCCGACTGTGCGGACCAGGCCTGAGAGAGGATGGGCGGCGGGAGGCGGTCATCTCCCCTCCACTCACCCGACACCCCCACGCCGGAGAGCCTTCATGCACCTCGCACTGTCAGTCGCTGCCGAGGAGCCGCAGGGCGGGATCGCGGGCTGGGCCACCGGGCTGGTCGAAACGCTCGGCGGGCCGGGTGCCGGTCTCGCCATCGCTCTGGAGAACCTGTTCCCGCCGCTGCCGAGCGAGGTCATCCTGCCGCTGACCGGGTTCGCGGCGGCGCAGGGCGTGCTCAGCCTGGCCTCCGCGCTGTTCTGGACGACGCTCGGCTCGGTCGTCGGCGCGGTGGCGCTGTACGGGCTCGGAGCCGTGTTCGGGCGGGAGCGGATGCACGCGCTGTGGGCCAAGCTGCCGCTGGTCAAGGCGTCGGACCTGGAGCGTACGGAGGAGTGGTTCGCGCGGCACGGCACCAAGGCGGTCCTGCTGGGCCGGATGGTGCCGGTCTTCCGGAGCCTGATCTCGGTGCCCGCGGGTGTGGAGCGCATGCCGCTGCCGAAGTTCGTCGCGCTGACGACCGTGGGCAGCCTGGTGTGGAACACCGTGCTGGTGCTGGCCGGTTACTGGCTCGGCGACAGCTGGGACGTGGTCGGGACGTACGTCGGGATCCTGTCCAAGGTCGTGCTCGGGCTGGCCGTGCTGGCGCTGGCCTGGTGGGTCGTGAAGCGCGTCCGGGCCCGCAAGGACTCCGCGCGCGGCGAGTGACGGCCGACGCCGATCCGTACGGAATCGCGCACCGGCGCCGCCCGACTACGGACACCCTCGGACGCCACCCGGCCCCGGACACCATCCGGCGCCGCCCGCCCCGGCACACCACCCGGCGCCCCGGGATTGGTGTCCGGTGCGTGGCAGCCCGGTCAGGACTCCTCGAAGTAGGCGTCCAGGACGGTGTCCAGCTCGGCCGGCCACTCCTTGAGCTGCGTCCGGCTCGCCGCCTCGACCTCGGCGTTGAACCAGCGCCGGGTCGACAGGTGCACGGTCACGGTGAACCGGCGGCCGAAGCGGGCCGGGTGCATCTCCACCGCGCCGATCTCGGCCCAGTCGAAGTCGGCCTCCTGGTCGTCCAGCGTGAACCGGACGCCTTCCCGGGCCACCCGGATCGAGCCGCGCCGGTCGCTGATCTCGAAGACCGGACCGTCCTCGGCCGCTTCCGCTTCGCCTTCGGCGTCGGTCTCGGCCTTCGGAACCTCCACGGCTGCCTCGGGCGCGTCGTCGGTCTCCGGTGCCGTCTCCGGTTCGGCCTCCGATTCCGGTTCGGTCTTCCGGGCCGCGACGGGCGTCGGCAGACCGGGGAGAGGGATGAACGCCGGGTCGGTGCCTGCGGCGAACTCGGGCTTCTTGTTCGAATCTATGCTCTGCTCCACGGCGGGCAGTATGGCCGACGAACCTGTACGTGACCAGTCGTCACCGTCTCCGGCGCCTTCTCGGCGCGGCGAGGGCCGCGCTGTCACAGCACACCCCGGCGCCACTCGCGTATCAGCAGATGGCCGAGGTACGCGCCGCCGATGGCCATGGTGTAGATCCCGACCGGCAGGTCCTCGAAGAGCGGCGACTGCTGGGCGCAGAGGTCGGCGACCACCAGCAGCAGGCCGCCGGTGAGGCCGGAGAGCAGCAGGTGAGGGCCCGATCCGCGGGTCAGGCGCCGGGCGATCTGCGGAGCCGTCAAGGCGATGAAGGCGATGGGTCCGGAGACGCTGACGGCGGCCGCCGAGAGCGCGATGGCGAGGACCACGGCGAGCGTCTTGGCCTTCCTCGGCTCGGAGCCGAGTCCCTCGGCGATGTCGTCGCCCATCTCGCCGATGTCGAGCCGCCGGGAGATCAGCGCGGTCAGCGGGGCGACGGCGAGGAGGACCAGCCAGATGGTGGTGGCGTCGGTCCAGGAGCGGGCGGTGAGGCTGCCGTTGACGTAGGCGGTGAGAACGGAGGCCTTGTCGCGTTCCAGCGCGTAGACGACGTACTGCGTGACGGCGGCGCCCATCGCGGCGACTCCGATACCGGCGATGACGAGCCGCGCCGGGTTGCGGAAGCCGGTGCCGGTGGAGACGTACACGAGGGCCATCGCGGCGACCGCGCCGAGGAGCGCGCCGACGGCGACCGGCACGGTGTCGGGGAACATCAGCGCGCAGATCGCGGCGCCCGCGCCGGCGCCGGCGGAGAGGCCGATGACGTCCGGGCTGCCGAGCGGGTTGCGGGTGACGGACTGGAAGAGCGCGCCGGAGAGACCGAGCGCCGCGCCGACGCCGATGGCGACGGTGAGGCGAGGGCCGCGCAGCCGGTTGAAGACGAAGCGGTCCTTGCCTTCCGCGTCTCCGAGGAGGGCCGCGGGCAGGTCGGCGAGGTCGAGGCCGAGGCGTCCCCAGGTGAGCGTGGCCACGGCGGCGGCGAGGAGGAGGACGAGGAGCCCGGCGCCGGCGAGGACGGAGGCGCGGCGCATCGGTAGCGCCACCGTGCGGCCAAGGACGAGGTAGCCGCGCGGGGCCTTGGCGGGCGCGCGAAGAGGTTCGGTGACGGTCACGTCGTGCCCCGCATCCTGCGTACGGCGATGAGCAGCGCGGGTGCGCCGATGAACGCGGTGACGACGCCGACCATGAGTTCGGTCGGCCGCATGACGGTCCGGCCGACCACGTCCGCGAGGAGCAGCAGGCTCGGGCCGAGCAGCGCGGAGAAGAGGATCTGGACCCGGAAGTCGACACCGACCAGGGCCCGTACGACGTGCGGTACGGCGAGGCCGACGAAGGCGATCGGGCCGACGGCGGCGGTCGCGGCGGCGCTGAGCAGCGTGGCCGCGAGCAGCCCGCCGGCCCGGGTGCGCGCCGGGTGCGAGCCGAGGGCCACGGCGGTCGCGTCGCCGAGGGCCAGGGCGTTGAGGCCGGGGCCGAGGGCCAGCGCGAGGAGGAAGCCGACGGCAGCGAACGGCAGGACGGACCAGAACACGTCGAAGTCCCGGCCGCCGAGCGCGCCGACGACCCAGTAGCGGTAGCTGTCGAACACCTGCGGCTTGCTGAGGGTCACCGCCTGGATGAACGCCATGAGTACGGCGGTGAGTACGGCTCCGGCGAGTACCAGGCGCACCACGCTCGTCCCCGTACCGGCGGAGCCGATGACATGGACGAGCACTCCGGCGATCAGCGCTCCCGGCAGCGCCCACCACATGGTGTCGGTGGCTCCGGAGGCACCGAACCAGGCGGTCGCGGCCACGATGCTCGCGGAGGCGCCGGCGTTGATGCCGAGGAGGCCCGGTTCGGCGAGCGGATTGCGCGAGACGCCTTGCATGAGCGTTCCGGCGACCGCGAGGCAGAGTCCGGCGAGGACGCCGAGTGCGGTGCGCGGATAGCGGCTCTCGATGATGGCGGTGACGTTGGCGTCGGCGGTTTTGCCGAGGACGCCGAGGACATCGCCGAACGAGGTGGAGCGGCTGCCGAACATGACGCTCGCGCAGAGCGCGACCGCCAGCGCCGCGACCGCCGCGAGCAGGAGGAACGCCGTCCGAGCGGCGCCGGTACGCGAGGTACCGGCGCCGCTCGGCGGTGCGACCGTGGTGGTTGCCATGGGAGTGAAGTGTGCCTGGTGGCTTCGGCGGTTCGGATACCCGGCCGGGGTTACTTGCCGGCCTTCTTGACGGCCTCGTCGATGATCGGCAGGTAGCGCTCGATCGTCCACGGCACGGTCAGCGGGTTGATGATCGAGGAGGCGGTGACGAAGGAGTTGTCGTTGCTCGCGACGACGGCGCCCTTCTTGATCGCGGGGATCGCGCCGTACAGCTTCTGGCCCTCGATCTCCTTGCGGTTCTTCGCGTCCGTGTAGAACGTGAAGACCAGGTCGCTGTCCTTCAGCTTCTCGGCGTTCTCCAGGCCGATGAGGGCCGAGTCGGTGCCGGGCGTCTCCTTGAAGCCGTTGACCACGGGATCGACCTTCAGGCCGAGCGAGGAGACCATCGCGACGCGCTGCTCCTCCGGCTTGAAGACGCCGAGTGTGCCGGGGCCGGAGTTGTAGATGTAGGAGAAGGTGACGTCCTTGTAGTTCGGCCGGGTGGCCGCGGCGTCGGCGAGCTGCTTCTCGATCTTCGTCTTGAGGGCGTCGGTGTCCTTCGTCCGGCCGAGCGCCTTGCCGATGATGTCGATCTGCTGGTCCCAGTCGGTGCTCCACGCCTGGTCCGGGTAGGCGACCGTGGGAGCGATGTCCTTGAGGACGTCGTACTGCTTCTGCGTGATGCCCGACCACGGGGCCAGGATGACGTCCGGCTCCAGCTCGGTGATGGCCTCGAAGTCGATCTCCTCGCCGCCCGCGAACTGCTTCGGCGGCTTGTCGCCGGACTTCTTCACGGCCTCGTTGATCCACGGCAGGTAGCCGGACTTGTCGCTGCCCCACGGGTAGCTCTCGATGCCGACCGGGGTCTGGCCGAGGGCTATCGCGGTCTCGGCGGAACCCTGGCCGAGCGTGACGATGCGCTGCGGCTTCTCGTCGATCTTCGCGGTGCCGAGCGAGCTCTTGATCGAGACGGGGAAGGCGCCGCCGCTCTTTCCCGCGTCCTTGCCGCTGTCACCGTCCGAGGAGCAGCCGGCCAGGACGACGGCGAGAGCGACGGCGGTGGCCGAAGCGGCGAGGGTGTGACGACGCACGCGGGTGAAGCCGAGCATGGGTGTTCCTCATGGTTGGACGAGCGAGTAAGAGTTAGGCAAGCCTAAGCTAAACGTACAGGTGGCTTGAACGGCACCCTGCGCCGCCCTTCCGGAAGGGCCGCGGCGGAGCGGAGGCGGCGTCTTCGGTCGACAGGCACTCAACGCATCGACCACAACAGTCTGTGCACTCCAGCCGGGAGCCGGAGGCCGGCGGACGTGACCGGTACTTCGCCAAGCTGACGCAGGAGCGGCCCGACATCGCGCTGTGCCGGGCGACGGCCTTGGTGACCCGCGCGCTCGACGAGGAGTTGGCCGGCCGGCGGCTCACAATGACGCAGCACCTCGTGCTGAAGATGCTGAGCGATGTGGGGCCCTGTTCGCAGCAGGAGCTGAGCGAGCAGTTGCGGATCGACCGCAGCGTGATGGTGGGGTGCATCGACGGACTGGAGGACTCCGGTCTCGTCCGCCGTGAGCGTCATCCTCGGGACCGCCGGGCCTACGCGGTGACGCTGACGCCGGAGGCCGGGCCGGTCCTGGAGGAGCGGAGAGCGGAGTGCCGCACCTGCTGGACCGGGCCTTCGGCGCGCTCACGGCGGCCGAGCGCCGGACCTTGACCCGGCTGATGGGCAAGGTCCTCGACGTGGGGTGAGGCGGGTCGGGAGGCCGGGCCCGGAAGGCAGGAGCGGTAGCCGGCCGGGAGACTTGCGCGGAGGCGGCCAATCCCCTTTCCGTACGGCTCCGAATCACTGGTAGGAGCCCGTCCGGACTCCTCCGGCGAGGCAGGTGGGACCCATGGCCCAGGCACGATCACTCCTCACACCCGACCTTCCGCCCCGCTTCGCGACGCCGGACCTGCCAGGAGCGCGCGTCCCGGCCGACCCGTCGGCGTACCGCCCTCCGGAAGCGGTCGTCATCCCCTTCCGGCCGCGTCCAGCGCCTGCCACACCCGGTCGCGGGTCAGCGGCAGTTCGGTGAACCTGATGCCCGTGGCGTCGCGCAGCGCGTCGGCGAAGGCCGGAGCGACCGGGTTGAACGGGCTCTCGCTCATCGACTTCGCGCCGAGCGGGCCGATCGCGTCCGAGGTCTCCACGAAGTGCACCTCGGTGCGCGGCACATCGGCCTACCGCGGAAGCCGGTAGCGGCGGAACGCGGCCGTGGTCACCTCGCCGCGCTCGTCCAGTTGTACGTTCTCGAAGAGCGTCGCGCCGAGCGCCTGCGCCACCCCGCCCTCCACCTGGCCGCGGCACTGCGTCGGGGTTCATCACCTTGCCGCTGCTCTGCCGCTGAGAAGGCGCCCGGCGCGACGACGGCCTCCACTGCTGAGCGCGCAGCTCGCCGAGGTCAACTCCCGCAGCAGACAACCGTTCTGACAGGTTCGAGGTGGACGGCGTCCCTCGTCTCAGTCCTGGGCGAGGTCGTCCGGGGCGGACCTGGCGAGGTCGGCGAGGGTCGCGAGGGCTCGGGAGAGGGTCTCCTCGGTGGGTGAGGCGAGGCCGAGGCGGATCGCGTGCGAGCCACCGTGGCGGCCGACGGAGAACGCGGCGGCGGGAGTGACCGCGATGCCGTGGCGCGCGGCGGCGGCGACGAAGGTGTCGGCACGCCACGGACGCGGCAGCTCCCACCAGCGGTAGTACGACTCCGGCGCGGAGCGCGTGACGAAGTCGCCGAGGTGGTGCCGCGCGATCTCCTGCCGCTGAACGGCCTGGCGCTGCTTGGCCCGTACGAGAGTTTCCACGGTCCCGTCCACCTGCCACCGGCCCATCGCCGCCAGCGGGAAACCCATGGGCGTCCAGCCGCCCGAACGCAGCGCGGCCGCGACGCCGGACGACACGGCGGCCGGGGCCACCGCGAAGCCGAGGGACAGCCCCGGGGACAGCCGCTTGGACAGACTGTCGACGAGGACCGTCCGCTCCGGCGCCCGTGAGGCGAGAGGCGGCAGATCGTCCCGGAGGAAGGCCCAGACGGCGTCCTCGATCGCATGGATCCCGCACGTCAGCAGCACATCGGCCAACCGGTCCAGCCGGTCCGCGGGCATGGTCAGCGACAACGGATTGTGCAGGACGGGCTGTACGTAGACGGCGTGCAGCGGCCCGGCCCGGTGCGCCTCCTCCACCGCCTCGGGGATCAGCCCGGCCTCGTCCACGGCGAGCGGCACGAGGGTGACACCGAGCCGGGTGGCGATCGCCTTGAGCACCGGGTACGTCAACTCCTCGACGCCCAGCCGCGCGCCCGGCCGGGTCACCGCGGCGACGACCGCCGAGATCGCCTGCCGGCCGCTCCCGGCGAACAGGATCCGCGCCGGATCGGGACGCCAGCCACCTCGTACGAGCAGATCCGCCGCGGCCTCCCGCGCGGCAGGCGTACCAGCCGCACCGACCGGACGCAGGACCGGCTCCAGCCGGCCGGGTCGCAGCAGCTTCTCCAGCCCGGCGGCGAGCAATTCGGCCTGCTCGGGCACCACCGGATGGTTCAGCTCCAGGTCGACCCGGCTGCCGGCGGGTTCGGAGAGCGCGGGCGCGGCGGCCGCCTGCGCTGAGGCGTCGCGCACGAAGGTCCCTCGGCCCACGTGGCCTTCGGTGAGACCTCGGCGCGCGAGCTCCTGATAGACGCGGGTGGCGGTGGAGTTGGCGATGCCGTACTGCCGGGCGAACTCCCTCTGGGTGGGCAGCCGTTCACCTGGCTTGAGCCGGCCTGCTCTGATCTCTTCGCCGACCGCGTCGGCGACGCTCCGGTAGTCCGTCACGGACCGCACCTCCCGTACGCATCTCTCTTCGATGCACTTCGCGGCATCCAAGCACAGCATTGCACCGACTTCAATATCTCCTATTGCACCGAGAAATGGCCTGACTTTACACTCGCCTGGCCACGGTGCAGGGCTGCGCAGGAGGCCCTACGGAACAGAAGGCGGCGCGGAGCGATGGTCGAACCGACCGGCGTACTAGGGGTCGCGATGGTGGCCCTGGGCATGGTGCTCACGCCCGGCCCGAACATGATCTACCTCGTCTCCCGGAGCATCACGCAGGGCCGGCGCGCCGGAGTGGTCTCGCTCGGCGGTGTCGCGGTGGGCTTCCTGGTCTACCTGCTGGCGACGAACCTCGGCCTGTCGGTGGTCTTCGTCGCGGTGCCGGAGCTGTACATCGCGGTGAAGCTGGCCGGCGCGGCGTACCTGGCCTACCTCGCCTGGACGGCCCTGAGGCCCGGAGGCGTCTCCGTCTTCGCTCCGCAGGACATGCCGCACGACTCACCACGCAGGCTGTTCACGATGGGCCTGATGACGAATCTGCTCAACCCGAAGATCGCCATCATGTACCTGTCGCTCATCCCGCAGTTCATCGACCTGGACTCGGGGCATGTGCTGCTCCAGGGGTTCGTGCTCGGCTCGGTCCAGATCGCGGTGGCCCTCACGGTCAACCTGAGCATCGTCCTGGCGGCCGGCT
Source organism: Streptomyces sp. NPDC006174 (assembly GCF_040614075.1). Classification (NCBI taxonomy): domain Bacteria; kingdom Bacillati; phylum Actinomycetota; class Actinomycetes; order Kitasatosporales; family Streptomycetaceae; genus Streptomyces; species Streptomyces sp. NPDC006174. Next base: position 70,783 of record NZ_JBEXTJ010000011.1, read on the forward strand.
CCATCGCCGTCTTCCTGGCCCGCCGACCGTCCTGGCTCACGGTGCAGCGCTACCTGATGGGAACGGCGCTGGGCCTGCTGGCCGTCTCGGTCGCCTTGGACACGTCGATGCCAGCGGCCGGTTCCAGCTGATCCCGGCGGCGGCCTTCGTGAGGCGGACGGCGTTGGTCCCGGAGGCGAAGGGGCCGAGGCGGGAGGCCGGGTAGGTCGGACGCTCCCATGAATCATCGCGGCTAGGGCGTGGCAGCGGTCGCCTCCGCCGCTTCCGCCAGCACCTCCGCGAGCCCTTCCGTCGTCAGCACCATGCTGACCGGGGCCGAGCTGTTGAGGCAGAGGCTGTGTCCGGCGGGGATGCGGGCGAGCAACTCCTTGAGCGGCAGCGTCACGGACGCCAGTTGCCCGAGGCCGCGGAGGTAGCGCGGGGAGGTGTAGACCGGGACCACCGCCGTGCCGTCGGGTGCCGAAGCGCTCACCGGTTCCCCGTCCGCGGTGACCGGTACCGCGACCTCGGCCTCGGCCAGTGCGGCGGTGACGTCCTCGGCGGGGCCGTATCCGGTGGTGGCGAGCTGTACGGCGCGGTCCACCTCGTCGGCGGGTTCGGGCCACCCCATCGCCTCCGGTGACGGGCGGTAGTCCGGGTTGTCCTCCCACTCGACGATCTCGCCCACGTGGTCCGAGCGCCACTGGCCGATGACGGCCCACTCCGGCGGCGGGCCCTCGCCGCGCCAGGCGGGGTCGGTCAGGTAGAGCCAGTGGTCGGGCGCGAGCCGGGCGGCCTCGACGAACTCCTCCGGCGGTGCGGGGTCCAGGGGGGAGGTGGCGGGCTGGGCGCCGGGCTCACTCATCGTGTCCTCGTTCACTGGGGGTGCGTGGTTGGGGCAGGAATCAGGTTCGGTTATCAGGGAGCCGGGGCGGATGCCTTGGTGCGGTCGTCGTCGCTCGGCCTGGAGCGGGGCAGTGGCGCCGGGACCGGGCGCGGGGCGGCCTCGGGCGAGGCGGGGTGTGGCGGGCGGGCCCGGTGCCAGGGGTCGGCCCCTGGAGCCGTACCGTCGGCCGCCGGGTGCAGGGTGAGCACCGGGTCCCCGGTGTCATCGGTGCCGGAGAGGTCGGCCGGGAAGCCGGTCCACCATATGGTGCGGCCCAGCCTGCGGGCGATGCGGTCCGCGAGGCCGGCGGCCGGGCCGGGGAGCGCGAGGACGACCGGCACGGTCAGCTCGGTACGGGCCAGCGCCGGATCGGCGGCCAGGAGTTCGGTGAACTCGTCGGCGGTCGCCTCGTACGTGTCGCCGTTCCAGGACACCTCGACAAGGTGCGGGTCGTCCGCGTCGGCGTCGGCCCGCACCAGGTAGGGGACGGGACGGTCCTTGCCCTGCGCCCAGGGCGCGTCCCGCAGTCCGGTGGGGGTACGGAACCGGGCCAGGTCCACGTCCTGCGACGGCCCATCCGTGTAGTCGCGGCCGGTGCCGTCCGACGCGCCCTGCACCGTGTCGAGTGCGGTGTCGTCGTACGCACCGGCCTCCTTCAGGGCGTAGGCCGCCGCGTTGTCGGGATCGGACGCCTCCCGGCCCACCGCGAAGGCCCGGGTGAGCACGTCGAGTGCCTCGGTCCGGTGGGCGTGAGCGGCGCTCGGGTCCGGCTCCTGGTGGAGGACCCGGGCGGCGAACTCCCGCGCCTCCGGGCCGGTTCCCGGCAGCGTTTCCTCGGCCTTGACCCGCGCCCAGAACATCCGGGACATCTCCGCCTCACCCACCTCGTCGGTGCGGATGCGCAGCACGGCGGCGGCCTCGTCCTCCACATCCCCGTCGGCCAGCCACTGGGCGGCGGCCTCCACTGCGGGCAGGTCGACAAAGCTGACCAGCCCGTCGCCGGGGTACCGGGCCCAGTGCTCCGCGGCGGCGGCCAGCACCCGGCGGGTGGTCTGCCGGTCCACCCCGGCGGCGGCCTCCGGATGCGCGGCGACGACCCGGTGGAGCAGGTCCAGCGTGAACGGCCCGGCCTCCTCGAAGTCGGCGTCGCTGCGCCACAGCTGGTCCACCGCCGCCGCACCGCGCAGCAGGTCGCCGAAGCCCGGGTCGTCGTCGATGTCATGACCCAGCGTGATCCGCAGCGCCCGCACCAGGCGCAGCGTCGCCGTACGCATCTCGTCCGACACCTCGCCGTCGCCGGAGCTCACCCCGGCCACCTCCGCCAGCCGGTCCAGCCCGTCCTCGTCCGGTTCGGGCCGGGCCAGGGCCCAGGCCCGGCGGCGCCCCTGGGCGTCGGCGAACAAGGTCCGCCGGTAGCGGCCGTTGCTCCGCCGGGTGCCCTGGGGGCCGTAGGCGAGGCGTACCGTCCGCCCGGTGGTGTTGGCCACGTGCTGGCCCATCGAGACGGTGGCCAGCGGGTCGGCCACGAAAGGGCCGCCGTACGCGTCGGAGGCGGTGCCCGGCTTCGGTACGGCGCTGTCGCGCGGCGCTCCGCTCCAGCAGACGACGAGGTCGATCCAGTGGTCCTCGGGCAGCGTCGTCAGGCTCTTGCGGCGGCGCAGCCACGGTCCGGCCTCCCGCTCGTCGATGTCCCGGGTGGTGCCGTCGCGCAGGGCCAGCGTCAGGCTGCCGGGTGAGCCGTGCATGTCGAGCCGGTACGCGCGGTCCTCGGGACCCGGCCGGGGCAGGTCGTACTCGCCGGAGGTGCGGTCGGTGGCCGGGTGGTCGTGGACGAAGGTCGACATCCGGTCCAGGTGGCGGTCGTCGTCCTCGAAGTCCCGGGCGAACTCGGCGGGATGGTGGGAGGCCCGGCCGATCTGGCGGCCGCTCAGCGCGCTGACGAGGGCCCGGCTCACCACCTCGTGGTGCCAGCCGGGCACGTCGTCGTCGGTGTCCGGCGCGAGCCCCGGGGCGCTCGCGATCCAGTCGCCCCGGGGGGCCTTCGGGGCGCGGACGACATCGATGGTGCTCGCCTCCCCGGGAGCGGACTCGACGGTGACCCGGCCGCTGTGCGCCCATACCGTCCGGCCCGTACGGTCGGCGAGCCTGCGGGGCAGGTCGAGGTAGCCGTCGGCGGCGAACGGTACGGCGAGCACGAGAGGTGTGCCGGGCGGCAGCCCCTCGCGGTCCAGGTCGGCCGCCACCAGCTCCACGAACTCCTCGACGCCCAACTCCCTTACGGTGCCGTCCGGGAGCCGTGCGTCCAGCCGGTCGGGGCCGCCTTCCGCGGCCACCACGTACGGGGCCGTGGAGCTCGGCCAAGGGGTCGGTGAGGTGCTGACGACGTCGTAACCTCCGGCCGGGTCGGCCTCCAGCAGGTCGCCCTGGGTGGTGTCGAGTCCGATGACGTCGCTCGTACCCCAGTTGAGCCCCGGCACCCGGCTGCCGCCCACGGTGAAGTGCTGGGCGCGGCCCGGCGCGGTCACGCCCAGCTCGGACAGGTGGTACGCGGCCAGCGCCGGGAGGCCGGTCGCCCGGCCTGCTGCCGCGGCCCGGCTCACCAGGCCGAACAACTCCTGCCTGGCGTCCTGCTGGACGGTGGCGCCGGGGTCCAGGTGCAGCACGCGGCGGGCGATGGCGTCCACGTCGAGCGGTCGCTCCCGCAGCGCACGGTCACGGCGGCGCAGGGAGTCGAGCTTCTGCACCGCCACGGCGTCCGGCGGCTGGTGGAGTGCGATGGTGGCCTGGCGGCCCAGCTCGGCACGGGTCACCCGGGTGAGAGCACCGGTGCCCACCCAGTCGGCGGGCACGCGGGCCATGGCCTTGACGACGATGGCGAATTCCTGCGCGGTCAGGCGGGGCGCGTCGGCCGGCAGATCCCGCTGCAGCCGCTCCAGTTCGGCCGCCAGCAGCCGGGTGAAGCGGTGGCGCGCGGTGGTGGCGCGCCGCCTGGCGGGCGAACCGGTCGACGCACGGTCGGGGCGGATGTCGGCGCCGTAGCCGGTGACCTCCACACGAGGCAGGGACGCGCCCGCCCGCCGGTTGCGCAGACCGGTGGCCGCCACCTGGGCGGCGAGCAGTTCCAGGGTCCGGTCTCCCTGCGCCGAGGGGCCGGTCTCGTCCCGCCCGTACGCCACGAGGGTCCGGGACGGCAGCGGTTGCGGGGCCTTCACCGAGGCGGGGGCGAGGGGGAGCACGGGGGCCGTCGGCATAAAGGTGGACTCGACGCCTTCCATGGGGTCGCCGACGGAGCTGCGCGGGTTCCGGGAGGGAGCGGCGGCCGGGTCGTCGATCCGGGAGGCCTCGGCGGCCGGGTCGCTGTTGGTGGCCGGTGTCGGCGCGCCGGGGCCCGGCGCCGGTGTGGCCGGCACAGCCCGGGCACCCAGGTCGGGGGCGGCAGGGGCGGTGAACCGCCAGTCCGTGGCGCTGGGCTGGGACAGCGTGGAGAGGTCGGGCGCCAGCACCGGGAGTTCGCCCTCGGCGGTGTCCGGAGCGGACAGCTCGACCGGGGAGGTGCTCCACCACACGGGCCGGGCGAGCCTGCGAGCGACGGTCTCGGCGACTTCCGAGGTGGGGCCGCTGAGCCCGTCGAGCAGCAACAGGACCGGCGCGGAGGACTGGATCCCCCGCAAGTCGGTGTCGGCGGACAGCAGTTCGGCGAACTCGGCGGCCGACAGCCGGTAGGTGGCCGCGCCCACGGTCACCTGGACGTGGCCGCTGTCCTCCAGGTCCACCGAGGCCCGTACGGCGTACGGCACCGGCCGGTCCTTGCCGTCCGTGTCCTGTCCGGCCCACGGCGCGTCCACCGTCGTGTCCGCGACCCGGAAGCTGTCCAGCCGGGGCAGCAGGGTCGCGAGGCCGCGCCAGTCCCGGCCGGAGCCGAACGCCGCGCCCGCGGTGGTGAGCAGCGCGGGCGCCGCGAGGGCACCGGCCGCCTCGACCGCGTACGCGCCCACCACGTCCGGGTCGGCCATGTTCCGGCCCGTCGCGAAGCCCCGGGTGAGCAGGGCGCGGGCCCGGTCGCGCAGGGCGTCGTCCAGCTGGGCGTCCTGGTCGAGGCGGAGGGCTCGTACGGTCAGCGCGTCGGCGGCGGGTCCGGGGCCGGGCAGCGTCTCCTCGGCGCGGACCCTCGCCCAGAACATCCGGGTCCGGTGCGCGGGTGCGTCTGCGGGGTCGGCCAGCCGGAGCGCGTCGACGGCCGCCCGGTCCACCGCCGCCGGGTCGGAGAGCCAGGCCGCCGCCGTACGCAGCTGCGGGAGCGGTACGAAGCTGCTCACCGGCAGCGCGCCTTCCGAGTTCCGCCACTCCTTCGCCGCCTCGGCCAGCACCTGTCGGGTGACGTCCCCGTCCACGCCGCTCGCCGCGAGGGGGTGCGCCGCGATCACCTGGCTGAGCAGCTGCGGCCAGAACGGGCCGGTGGGCTGGAGTTCCGGGTCGGCGAACCACATGTTGACGACCGCGGCGGCCCCGGCGACCAGCGCCGGGAAGTCGTCGGCCACCTGCACGTCGGGGCCGACGACCAGCTTCAACGCGCGGACCACGCGCAGCAGTTCGGAGCGGACGCGCGGGGACGGCCCGCCCTGGAATCCGGCCTGCTGCGCCAGCCGGTCGAGTTCCGCGTCGTCCGGTTCCGGACGGCTGGTCTCCCACCACCAGGGACGGCCCTGGGCATCGGTGGCCAGCACCCGCACCGGGCCGTCGCCGAACCTGACCACGCCCTGGGAGGAGTACGACAGCCGGGTGGTGCGCCGCAGCCGGTTGGCCAGGTGCTGGCCGAGGGAGAGGGCGTCGTCGGCGAGCGGATCGGCGGTGAAGGGCGCGGGCAGGACGCCGTCGAGCTGGGAGACGTCCTGCGCGGAGCCTCGTCCTGGGGCCCCGGAGTGGCAGATCACCAGGTCGACCCAGTGGTCCTGCGGCAGGCTCGCCAGGCTCCTGCGCCGCCGCAGCCACCCGGCCGCCTCGTCCCGGTCCACGGTCCGGCTGGAGCCGTCGGCCAGCGGCAGGGACAGCCCGCCCGGCAGCCCGTGGCCCGCCAGCCGGTACGCCTTGTCCGCCGGTCCGGGGTCCCGCATCGGCAGCTTGCCGGAGTACGTGTTGGTCGCGGCGTCCCAGTGGACGTAGAAGGACATGTGGTCGAGGTCGCGGTAGCTCTCGCGCTCCCCGACGAGTTCGGCGGGCTGGTGGAAGCTGCGCCCGGTCTGTTCGCCGGTCCGGGAGCTGACGATGGGCTGGGTCAGCACCTCTCGGTGCCAGGCCGGGGCGTCGTCGTCGGGGTCCGGCGCCAGGCCGGGGCGGACCGGGAGCCAGGTGCCGTCCGGCAGGCCGTCCCGGTGGAGCACGGCGACGGTGTTCGTCGCGGTCGGGTCGGGGTTGCGCTGGGCCAGGCCGCTGTGGACCCAGACGGTGCGGCCGGTGCGCTCGGCGAGTTTGCGGGGCAGTTCCAGGTAGCGGTCGCCGGCCGACGGCACGGCCAGCACGATCGGGGCGTGCTCGGGCAGCGGGTGGCGGGTCAGGTCGGCGGCGACCAGCTCGGCGAACTCGTCGGCGTCCAGCTCCCAGGTGGTGCCGTCCGGCAGTTGGGCCGTCACCCGGTCGTGGCTGCCGTCCGCCAGCACCGGGTACGGGGCCGGGTCCCACGGCCACGGTGCGATGTCCGCGTTCCCGGTGGGCGCGGGTGCGCCCGTGGGGCCGGTGGTGAGCCGGTCCACGAAGAGGGTGTCGAGCTCGGCGGTCCCGGTGCCGGTCCAGTTCAGGCCGGGCACCCGGTTGCCGCCGGCCGTCACGTGCCGGGCCCGGTCGTCCGCGAGCAGGCCCTGCTCCTCCAGGTGGAAGGCCGTGAGCGCGGCCAGGCCGGTGGCCCGGCCGGCGGCGAGGGCCCGGCCGGTCAGCGTGTACAGGTCGCGCCGCATTTCCGGGTCGACGAGCACGGACGGGGCCAGGTGCCAGATCCGGCGGGCGAGAGCGTCCACGTCCAGAGGGCCGGAGCGCAGGGCCGGGTCGGTGCGGCGCAGCGCGTCCAAGGCGTCCAGAGCGGCGGCGTGACGCGGTGAGGTGACGCCGATGGTGGCCTGGCGGCCCAGCCCCTCCCGGCCGATCTGCCCGGCCAGGGCCACGATGGCAGCCTGGCCCGGCACCCGGCTCCGGCCCCGCGCGGTGATGGTGAAGTCCTGCGGCCGCAGCGGCGTGGCCCCGACGGGCGGGTTCGCCTGAAGCGTGCGCAGGGCGTGGTCGAGATGGCGGACGAACAGGTCGCGGGCCGTCTGCGCCCGCAGGTCACCCTGTGCCTGGGCGGCCTGGTCCCGGTCGCGCGCGGTCCCGGCACCGCGCGCGTCGGCGCCGTATCCGGCGATGTCGATCCTGGGCAGCGGTACCCGGTTGCGCCGGTTGCGCAGCGCGGTCCGGGCGACCTGGTGGGCCAGCCGCTCCACCTCGCGCGCGGCGCTGTCGGCGGTTCCGGTGGCCTGCGGCGCGAACGGTACGAGGGTCAGCGCGGGCAGCGTGGTGAGCGGCCGGGCGGGCGGAGCGGCGGGCACGGCGTACACGGGGTGCCCGCCGTCCGCGCCTGGGCCGACGGGTACGGGCGCGGGCGTGCCGAAGGTGAAGTCGAAGTCGGGGAGGTCGCCCAGGTCGCCCAGGGCGTCCATGCCTCCCAGGGCGTCCAAGGCATCCAGGTCGAGGCTGTCCAGGGCGGAGGGGAAGGCACCGGGCAGATCGAGACCGCCCAGGTCCAGATCCATGTCCACGTCCACGAATTCGCCCTGCCCCTGGCCGAAGTCCAGGTCGGGCATGTCCAGATCCGGCATGTCGCCACCCGGCCGGGACTGGAGCGCGGGCCGTCCCGGCGCGGCTTCACCTGCCGTGGGCACGGTCCAGCGCGGTGCCAGGCCGAGTCCGGTACGCAGGGTGTCGGCCAGCTCCGCGGCGGAAGCCCGTACGCCCTCGGCACCGCCTTCCGCCGCCAGCAGATGACCGGCGACCCGGCGCACCGCCTCGCGGAAGACCTCACCGGCGTACCGGGAATCGGCGAGTACCGGGTGCGGTTCGGGCGGCAGCACCAAGGCGACGGCGGCCGACCAGGCGCGGACGGTCTCCGTGTCGTCCCGGCCCTCGGCGGCTGCGTCCCGGACCTCGGCGTAGGCCGCGTCCCAGAGGCGGCGCGTCACCTCGGCGGCCACCGTGTACGCCGTCCCGCCGGTGTCACCGGGACGGGTGAGCCGTACCCGGGCGAGGTCAGGCGCGCTGAGCCTGCCGGCGGGGAGCCGGTCGCCGAGGAGGGCCATCTCGGCGTGCAGCCCCGGGGAGAGGGTGACGCCCGCCGCGCGCAGGTCGGCCGAGGTCACGGTCTCCGCGCCGTCCGGTTCCTCCGGCACGGGCGGCAGGTCGGCCTCGGTGACCCGGTCGGCGATCCAGCGCCGCTGCTCGGCGTCCAGGGGAACGGCGGGGGCGGGTCCGCGGGGTGCGGTGGTGGAGTCCGGTGCGGTGGCGGGCACACCGGGGTCCACGGTCCGGGCGTCGGCCAGCGCTTCCGGCGCCACGCCGAGCGCCCACAGCCGCTCCTCGGCCCGCTCCACCGACGCGCGCGCGGCGTCGACCTCGGACCAGCCCTCGGGGCCCGTCCGGCCGGTCTCGGCGGCGCGGGTGACAGCCGCGCCGAGCCCGTGCAGCGCCCGGCCGTGGGCCTCCCACGCGGCGCCCTGTTCGGCGGCGGTGGTGGACGCCGTCCGGCCTCCCGGCGAGGCTGTTTCGGCGGTAAGGCCGGAGGCGGACGAGCCGGAGGCGGTCGGGCCGGAGGCGGTCGGGCCGGCCGTTCCGGTGGAGTACGCCGCGTGCGAGGGCCCCGCCTCGCCGTCCGCCGGGCCCAGGGTCAGGGGGACGCTCAGTGCGGTACCGGCGGCGCCGTACTCCGGGACAAGGTGAAGGTACGAGGCGTCGGCCGTGATCCGGTACGGCGCGGCGTCCGGGTCGAGTCCGGTTAGTGCCGGTACGAGGGTGTCGAGGTTGGCGACCCGGCCGAGCCAGCCGTTGTCACCGCGCAGCAGCGCTCCCGTCGCGGAGTGGACGAAGTCGTCGCCGAACCTCGTCCAGCCGGTGGGCGGGATCTCCTGCCCGTCGGACAGCCGCAGGTGGCCGGTGTCGGCGACCTCGTAACGCAGCGGCTCCGCCCGGGACGCGGTGTACCGGGTGTAGGCGAACCAGTGGCGCGGGCGCGGTTCGGGATCCTTGCCCTTCCCGGTGGCCGGGCCGTCGTCGGGCGTCCCGGCCGCCGGGAGGGCCGGGACCGGGGGCGGGCCGCCGAAGCGGGGGCGCATCAGGGTGACCGGGCGGCCGATCGGCCATTGCTCGGCGAGGGGGTCGAGGCCGTCGTCGGGCGAACCGCCGCGCAGGCCGCGGAGAGCGACCTGCCGTGGGCCGCCGCGCCCGTCGTCGACGGTGATCTCCACGGTGCCGCCCCGGGCGCTGGTCTTCTCGACCCGTACGGAATCGGCCTCGACGGTGAACCGGTCGGCGCTCAGGTGCGGCCCGGGAATGCTGTCCTGGAGGGTCCGGAGCGCGGTGGCCAGCTCCTGCCGGAACGTGGCGGCGACGGCGTCGGCACGGGCCCGGCCGATGTCCCGGCCCAGCCGTGACGTCCGGCCGCCGACCAGGTCGACCCGGGGCAGCGGCAGGTGGTTGGCGATGTTCCACAGCCCGGTCCGGGCCACCCGGGCGGCGACGTGGCGGATCGCGTTGAGCGCGCCGTCGGGCGTCCGCTCGGTGCCGGGCTCGAAGTGCACGGTCTGCGGACGCTCCTCCTGCCCGTGCAGGACGACCACGGTGAGCGGGTTGGCCTCGGCCGCGCCGTCCTCCAGAAGACTGGCGTTGACGTCGTGGGCCGACTCGCCCGGACGCCGGGTGAACATCCGCATGTACCAGAGCCGCTTGCCGGGGACGGTCGACTCCAGGCGCTCCAGGTGCCGGGACGCGGCGGTGACGACGCCGTTGAACACGCGCTGCGCCGCTGCCCGTTCGGGGGATCCGGTGGGGGCGTCCAGCACTTCCTGCCGGGCCAGCGTCGCCCGGATCAGGAGGATCGTCAGGTCGAGGTGGCCGCGTACCTCCTTGAGGGCCGCGCCGTCACCACTCTCCTCCAGCCGGGCGAGCTCCCGGCGCAGGTCGTCGGCCTGGCCCCGCAGGTCGTCCAGGCCGGCGGCTTCGAGGTTGGCGCGCACCATCCCGCGCAGCCGGTCCTCCCGGGCGGCGGCACGGGCGTGGTTCTCCAGGGAGACCTGGTGGGTGCCGTCCTCGCTGGCGAGCAGCACGGTGATGAAGTGGTAGCCGAAGTAGGACTCGCCGGACTCCGAAGAGGGCTTGGCGTAGTTGGTCTCCAGGCTCGGGCCGTCCTCGCCGGGCGCCGCGACGGACTGGACGAGGTAGCCCTCACCGACGTCGGCCCAGGCGAACTCGTTGACGCCGATCCGGCGGGCCGCCTCCGTCAGGGCGGTACGCCGGGGATCGTCCGGCCGCTCCAGGCTGAGCGCGCTGCCGTACGCGGCGGCGGGCAGCGGTCCGGTGCCGTCCCCGCCGGTGGGCCGCTCGTCGCGGCGCACCAGTGCGGCGGCCCAGCCGGGGTCGGCGGAGCCGGGCCGCAGGATGCCGTCGGCGACCTGGCCGAGCGCCTCGGCCAGGTGGTGCGTACCGGTGACCTCGGCCCCGTCGGAGGCGTTGGCGGGTGCGGTGACCCTGGACCCGTCCTCCGGGTCCCGGAAGACCAGGTGGGAGGGGCGGCCGTCACCGGCGAGCATGATGGCGAAGTCCCGGCAGACCTCTTCGGTGGATGCACCGGCCCGGTTGGTGAAGACCGGGGTCACCCGGAACAGCCGGTTGCTGCCGCCGTCCGGGGTGGGCAGCACGATGCTCCGCTCCTCGTCGAGTCCCAGCCGTACGGCCAGCCCCGCCCGGGTCAGCTTGGCGTCGGAGTCGGCGACGGCCTTCCGCGTGGCGTAGACCTGCTGGCTCCCGTGCTCGTTCTGGACGGCGAGGGTGCGGTCGGCTGAGATCCGGACGGCCGGGTGGCCGTCCGCCCGCTCCACGTCCCAGGCCTGGGTGGCGAGCAGGAGACTGGGCGCGTCGGTGGTCGCGGCGAGGGACCGGGGAGCTGTCCAGACGTCCTCGAAGTCACCGGGGTTGCGGAAGAGTTCGCCGTCCCCGTGGCCGTCCACGAAGCCGTACTCACGGGTGGTCATCGGGTGGGCGCGGCGCGCCTCGATGTCGGACGCCGTCCCGTCCGAGGGGTACGGGTCCGCTGCGGGTGTGCCGGTGGTCCGTCCGCCGGGCACCGGGCCCTGCCCCGGGCGCAGCGACATCCAGGCATGCGCCCCGCCGTCCGGCGCCGGACCTGTCATGAGGTGTTCGGCGCCGGTACGCCAGTCGGTGGCAACCCTGGGGCCCAGCTCCGAGTACCAGACCCGGTTGCCGGTGAGGTCCGCCACCTGACGGGCGACCGTCTCGATGTCGCCGTGGGCGAAGGCGAGCACGATGTCGTCGCCGGCCGGCCGGTACGGGTCGCGGGCGATCAGCCGGGCCAGCTCCGCCGTGTCCTCGATCCGCAGGACTCCGTCCGGTGTGTGCAGGCGCACGGCGTCCCCGGCGTCCCCGGCGGACTGGGCGAGCACCACGTACGCGTCCGGCCAGGGTGCGGGCCAGACGGCCGGCGTGCCGTCCACGTCCTGGGCCGCGTAGGTGTCGAGCGGGGGCGTCAGGCCGCCGGTGCCGCTCCAGTCACGTCCGGCACCCCGTCCGGGACCGAGCCTGGTCCGCTCGCCGAGCGCGCTGTCCTGGTACGTCAGGAGTTGGCCCAGGGCGTCGGCGTCGGCCAGTTGGCCGGGGTCGGCGCTGAGTGCCAGGGAACCCAGCAGCATCAGGTCCCGCGCACCGACCTGGGCCTGGTCGGCGAGGCCGAGTACCTGACGGGCCAGCTCCCGCAGCCCGGCCAGGACGTCGGTGGCCGCTTCTGCGGCTGTGGTCCCCCGGTTGGCCAAATCCCGCACGGCACGCGCGGTGTCGAGCAGCGCCTCGGCCTCGTACTCGTTCCGGGAGGCGGGCCCGAAGAGCAGCCCGGCCCAGGTGCGGGGGTCGTCCGCCGGATCGCTTTCGACGCTGTCACCGTCGCTGTCGCTCTCCTCGGTGAACCGGAACTGGGACAACGCCTCGGCCCCGGGGTTGCCGGTGAGGAGCCGGTCCAGCTCTGCCGTCAGGTCGGCGGGGAACTCGGCCCAGCCGCCGCGGTGGTCGCCCGGCGGCGGGGGCAGCGGGGCTTCACCGTTCTCGTCCGTGGCCGGGGCGGGGTGGCGCAGCTGAGGGGCGGCGGACACCCGCGGGTGCGGCTGCGCCCGGTGGACGCCCTCCGCCCGGTCCCACACCGCGCGGAAACCCTCGTACATCTCGTTCTCGGCGCGGACCGCCCGGACCGGGTTGGCCGGGCCGGGGCCGTCCTGGTCCGGGGTGGTCCCGAAGAGCCGTTCCAGCAGGGGCAGCAGGGCGGGTTCGTTCTCCCGCACCCAGGACGGGCCGTTGTTCCGGGGCCGGCCGGTGAACGGGTCGTGGCCGGTGTTCGTGCCCAGGTAGGCGTTGACGGCCTGGGCGAAGTACTCGAACTCGTCCCTGGAGGCGTAGTTGTCGACCGGCTGTCCGTCCTTCGCGCTCCGGCGGGGGCCGTCCGGCCACTCCACGTCGGCCGGGTCCTGGCCGGCGGGCGGGCTGAGCTTGTCGCGGTAGGCGGCCGCGATGGTCCGCCGGTCGGCGTCGCTCAGCCCGTACCGGTGGATGGCGTGCGCGAACTCGTGGGTGGTGGTGGAGTATCCGTCGGCGTAGCCCTGCGCACCGGGTACGCCGGTGGTCTCTCCGAGCAGGTTCTCCTCGGTGATGCCGGTGTTCAGCCGGCCGAGGCCCCGTGCGGTGTCCCAGGTGCGCCGGTCCGTCGTGGAGAGTTCTCGGCCCGCGAGGTCGCGGAACGGGCCGAGCGTGGTCAGGGCCTCGTTCCTCGGGACCACCAGGACCCTGGCCCCCCGTTCCAGCAGCCGGGTCGCCACGGCGGGATCGCGCAGCATGGCCGTGATCCGCGCCCGCGCCTCACGTCCGGCGGAGACGGGCTGGTCGGCCCCGGGTGCCACCGTGACGAGCAGGTGGGCCACGGTTTCGGCGAACTCGCGATCGCTCAGCTTCGAGCGCAGCGCCGCCGCCAGGCCGGGCCGGGTGGCCAGCTGCTCGCGTTCGGCCGCCGACAGCAGCGCGAGCCGCTCCGCACGGTCGGCCGCCGGCAGGTCCGGGAGCCGTTCCGCCAGCTCCGAGAGCGGCCCGGACGGCACCGTCCGGGCTTGCGGCGGGGCGGAGTTGACCGCCGGAGCCGGAGCAGGGGCCGGCCTTTCGGCGTCCAGCACCTCCTGGGCGTGCTCGTCGGGGAAGCGGCCGTCGCGGGCGACGTGTTCGCGCAGCTCCTGCTCGGTGAGCGGGTGGACGTTCCAGTAACGGCCCCAGTTGTCCTGGTAGTCCAGTGCCGGATCGTGGCCGGGCAGGGAGTCCAGCGCCAACTGGGCACCGCGCATCACCTCGTGGAACGAGTGGTGGCCCGCCGACAGCGACATGGCGATCATCCCGGCCCGGATCAGCCCGAGGTCGAGGTCGAGGCCCCACTGGTCCCGCATCCGGGCGGCGTGCACCAGGAAGCGGTAGGTCGATCCTGCGGTACCGGTCAGGACCAGGCCGCCCGAGTCCTCGGACGTCCCTTGGAGGCCGGAGCTCATCGCGAGGTCGTACACGGAGGACGCGGGCATCCAGGTGAGCCCGAGCTCGTTCACCGCGAAGGGGCGCTCGGCCCGGCTCAGCGGCGGTCGTACGTCGTCGGGGTCGGCCTGGACCGTGTGCTCCCGGGTGGCCCGGGCGAGCGCAGCCTGCTTCTCCGCCGCGGAGAGGCTGTCGTCCAGGTTCAACTGTGCGGCCAGCCGCTCCAGTTCGGCACGGCCTTCCGCCTGGCGGCGGCTGGGCCGCTCCTGTTCGATCTCCGGGTTCGGTTCCTCCCTGCCACCCAGCGTCTCCGGCACCAGGTCGCTGGAGATGCCCTGGAACAGGAAGGTCACCAGCTCCCTCAGGTTGCCGGTCCGCAGCACCTGCTGGAGGGCGGGCCTGCTGGTTCCGACCGTCCCGGGCATGCTCGGGTTGTCGCTGCCGAAGGTGGCGAGGACGCGCGGTGGGTACTGCTGCCGCACCCGGTCCCACGCGGCGCGCGCCATCTTCCGGAATTCCTCGGTCACCGCCTCGTTCTCGGCGAGGTGTTCGGCCAAGCGGCGCTCGAAGGCGACGGACTCCTCGGCGTACCGGATGCGGGCCCGGACCCACGCGGGCACCGGTGCGCCACGGTCGGGGCTGGGTGTCGCGGACCGGCGGCCCGGACGGGACGGGTCCCGGTCGGCGGAGGAGGTGCGGGACCCGGTGGTGGCCGGGTCCGTACCGACGGACGGCGACACCTCCGGGGCGGGTCCGCCGGCCGGGCGGGGCAGGGCGGGCGGCTCGGTACGGAGCGGCTCCCCGGCGGGTGCGGGGCGGCCGGACGCCGGTGGGGACGTCTGCCGGTGGTCGTCGATGTCGACGGTCACCACCCGTCCCCGGTCCGGGTCGGTGGCGCGGCGGACCCGCTGGGCGTCCAGGGTGAGCGTGAAGTCGGAGAGCCGGACGTGCGGGCCGGGGGCGCCCTCCTGGAACGTCCTCAGCAGCCGGGCCAGCCGGTCCCCGAGCGCCCTGCCGACCGCGTCGGCCCGCTTCTGACCGCTGGTCCGGGAGCGGTTGCCGTGTCCGGTGACGGTGACCGTGGGCAGGGGCAGGCCGTTGGCGCTGTTCCACAGGCCGGTGCGGGCCAGGTACAGGGCCAGGGCGTCCAGGTTCTCGTCCGCGTCCGGCGACAGGGTGTGCTGCTGCTCGGCGAAGCGTACGGTCCGCCGGTCCGGGCGCAGCGCGTGGCCGTGCAGCGCGACGGTGGTGAGCGGGTTGGACACGGCGGGTGAACGGTCCGACAGCAGCGCCGCGTTGACGGCGTGAGCCGACTCGCCGGGGCGCTTGCTGTAGGCCCGGAAGTACCACTGGTCCTGGTCGTGCAGGACCGGTGCGGCCGACCGTACGGCGTCCCGGGCGCGGGCACGGGCCTGGTCCACCTCACGCTGGGCCAGGGCGTGTTCGGGGCGGTCCTCGGTGAAGTACCAGCGGACGTGCTCGGCCTCGTGGACGGCCGCCAGTGCTCGGGCCGCGCGCGCGAAACCTTCCAGCCGGGCGATCTCCGCCGGGTCCGCTCCGTCGCGCCGGGCCGCCTCGGCGCGGTCGTCCGTCTCCCGTGCCAGTCCGTTCAGCTGGTCCTCGTCGTAGCGGTCGAGGTTGTCGTCGACGACCGCGTCGAGCTGGTCCGCCGGGACCTCGGTGCGGGAGTGGGTCGCGTTCTCCAGGGTGATCTGGTGGGTGCCGTCCTCGCTGGACAGCACCACCTGCGCGAAGTGGTACGGGGCGTGCGGGCCGACCGGGTCGCCGGGCTTGGCGTGGTTGTGCGTGAAGAGCTGGGCGCCGCCGTCGTTGGTGGTGCTGACCGACTGGATCAGATAGCCCTCGCCGACCTCCGCCCAGGCGAACTCGTTGACCCCGGCACGGGCGGCGGCCCGGGTCAGCGGCCCGCGCAGCGCGTTGTCCTGAGTGTGGCTGAGGGCCTGGCCGTACGCCTCGCCCGGGGTGGGCGCGCCGACGACTCCGCCGGTGAAGCGCGGGTCCCGGCCTGTCTGCCGGACGGCCCAGTCCGGGGTGACGTCGGTGACGGTACGGGTGCCGTCGGCGACCTCCGTCAGTGCCTGGGCCAGGTGGTGGGTACCGGTGACCTCCCGGCCGTGCAGTCCGTTGACCGGGGCCGTGGCCACCGTGCCGTCGGGACCGCGGAAGGCGAGATGGGAGAGCGGCGCGGCATCCGTTCCGGCGACCATCCGGGCGAAGTCGCGGGTGAAGGCGTGCTCGGAGGCGCCGGAAGCGGTGAGGAACCGGGGCTCCACCCGGAACAGCGGTTCGCCGGACGTGCCGTCCTCCTGGTCGAGCATCACACGTACCGAAGGGTCGGCCTCCAGCCGTACTCCGGCTCCGGCGGCGGCCAGCCGGGCCGAAGAACGCTCGATCGCCGCCCGGGTGGCGTACACCTGGCGGCCCCGGCCGGTGGTGTCGTCCCCGGCCGAGTGCAGCGCGACCGTCCGGTCCGCGGAGATGTGCAGCGGCGGCCGGTCGGCGGCGGTGACGGTCTCCGGCGTGTGGTGGGGCAGGACCAGCGCGGGGCCCTCGGCCCTCTCCTCCGTACGGACTTCGCCGACGGTCACCGGGCCGACGGTCCGGGGCCCGGGCTCGGTGAACAGCACTCCGGTACCGCTGTCGTCGATGACCTGGTAGTCGCGAGTGCTCAGAGGGCGGGGGCGCAGGGCGTCGATCCGGTGCTCGTGCTGGGCCTGGTCGGCGAGCCGGTCGAACTCCGCGTCGCCGTCGCTGGTGGAGCCGCTGTCGCTCCGGGCGTCGCTGCCACGGCCGTCGTCGCTGTCGCTGTCGTCGCGGGCGCCGGGCAGGCCGGGCTCCTGCGGCGGTGGAGGCGTGGTCCAGTCCGGCCCGGTCTCTCCGGCCCTGCGGTGCACCACGAGGTGGGCGGCTCCGGTGGTGGGGTGGGTGGCGACCTCGGCCGGTCCCAGCGGGTACCAGACCGGGCGGGCCGTCGTGCCGGCGACCAGGTTCGCGACCTGTGCGGCGAACGCCGGGGGCAGGGCGAGGACGATGTCCGCGCCGCCCGGCCGCCGCGAGTCGTACGAGATGATCCGGGCCATCTCCTCGGCGTCGCGGACCACGAAGGTACGCCACGGCGTGACGATCTGGACGCCGCCGCCCTCCGCCGTCCCGGCCACGAACAGGTACGGATTCCGCCAGGCCGGGTTCTGCTCGGCCGCGCGCCCGGACCGCTCGGCGAAGTAGGAATCCGGCGCCGGAAGGCCACGGTCCGACCCGGTGAAGTTCCGTCCCGCCGGAGTACCGTCCGCCGTACGCAGCAGGGTCTCCTCGGCGAGGGCGTCCCGCCGGGTCTCGATCTGCCGGTCGACGAAGTACAGGGCGAGGTCCTCGGCGCTCGCCAGGTCGTCCGAGGACGCCTCCAGCGCCAGCGCTCCCAGATCCAGGACGTCCTGGTTGCTCACCCGGGCCCGGGTCGGCAGGTGCAGGACGTGTCGCACGAGGTCGGCCAGCCCGTCGCGGGTCGGCCGGCCGGCCGCCGCCTCCTCGACCAGCTCGTAGAGGGCTTCGGAGGTCTCCCGGAGCCGGGCGCGGGGGGCCCTGCTCCACTGCGGGCCGAACACGGCCGTCAGCCACTCGGGGTCGGCCCAGATCAGGGTGCCGTTCTCGTCCTCCTCGGAGTCGGAGTCGGAATCGCTGTCGGGGTCGGTGGTGTCGTGGGGCTGCGGCTGGGGCTCCGCGCCGGACAGCGTGCTGAGTTCGTACGCCACTTCCTCGCCCGGCAGCCCGGGACCCTCGCCGGTGACGGCCGTCTCCGGCGCCTTCGGCTCCGGCGTCTTCGGCTCCGGGGCCGAGGCCTTCGGTGCGGGCGCCGGGGCCGGCGTCCGGAGGAGCAGCGGTACGAAGTCCCCGCCCCGGCGTCGGAGTCGGAGGACCGGCGTGTCGGCGGAGGGACCGGCATAGGTGTGGGCGGTGCCGTTCTCCTCGATCAGGGTGACGGTGGAGCCGGTCGCCTTCGCGGCCCACTCGGCCACCGCACGGTCGGCGTCCGGGCCCCAGGGGGCGTTGGTCAGGTGGCGGCGCAGCCGGCCGTCGAGAGCGTCCTGGCTCGGGGCGGGGGTGCCCTTACGGTCTCCGGGCGCCGGGGGCGAGAACAAGGTGTCGCGTTCCGCCCGTTCGCCGGGGAGCCCGTTCAGCCGCATCAGCTGGGCGGGCGACGCCGCGGCGCGGATCCGGAGCCGGGCCGCCGCCCGCGGGTCGCGGCCGGGCTGCTCGGCCGCGTGGCGAAGGGCCGTGGAGAGCGCGCCGAAGAAGCCGTTGCCCCGGCCCGCCGGGGCGCCCTGGGTGTAGGTGGCGCCGTCGGGTGCGGTGAGGACGCCGTCGCGGTTCAGGCGGTAGCGCGGGCCGGTGGTGTCGGCGGGCGGCAGCCAGGGCGGGGTGGCGTGGCTGCGGTGGGCGGGCGGCTTCGGGGCGGTCTCCGTACCCTTGGTGGTCGCGGTCGTGGTGGTCGGCGGGGCGGGCAGCGCGGTGGTGAAAGGCGGTACCGTGCCGGGCGTCAGCGCGGCGGAGAAGAAGCCGTCCGCGGCGAAGAGCACCGGGCCCGAAGCCGGGTCGGCCGTCGCCGGGTCGGCGCCGTGCGGGAGGAACATCTGCGGCCGCCCCTCCCCCGTCACCACCGTCACCGGCGCGCCCAGGATCCGGGCCGCGAGTGCGGGCAGCACGTCGGCGCCGCCGTGGTCGCCCGCCCGGCGCTCGGGCGGGGCCGGGTCCCCGGCGTCCGGGTTCGCCGCGGGCTCGGCCGTGAACGGGCGGTACAGGGCCGCCGTGGCCAGCGCCACCCGTTGCTCCGGGCTCGGCCAGACGGTCTGCGGGAGCCGCCCGAACGCGTCGAACTCCGCCTGCTGAGCGGCCGTCAGATCGATTTCCGCGTAGTCCAGTTCAGCCTGGGTGAAGGTGTCCGCCGCGTCCAGGGCCAGGCCGTCGAGGAGATCCTCGTTGCCGTTGTCGGCCAGCGCCCAGGCGAGCCGGTCGCGCACGGCGTCGACGGCCCGGGCGGTGAGCGCCGGGTCACCGGGGGCCGCCGCGAACCGGTCGGCGAGGTCCGCGTCGAGCAGGAAGGCCAGCTTGCCCTGGTCCTGGGCCGTCGCGAGCAGCGCGTGGAAGAACGAGGCCCCGTCGTGCGGCACTTCGTGGACCTCGTGCACCGTGCGCCCGTCCGGCGAGGTGAGGGTGCGCGGGGCGGAGTCGGTGGCGGCGGTCACCTGGTACGGCTCCGGCGCCTCGGAGCGCCAGTCGGGCGCGGTGTACTCCTGCGGCACGTCCTTCACCGGCACCGAGCTTGAACCCTGGTGGTGGGCGGTGAGGCGTGCTGCGGCCAGGTGGAGGCGGTGGTGGTCCTTGGCGGCGGCGTCGAGGCGCTGCTCCCAGCGGCGTACCTCTTCGCGGGCCGTCTGCCAGGCGGTGACGGCCGGGGACGCGGCGACGGCCCGGGGCAGAACCGTGGCCCGGTCGTCGTCCCCCAGCGCGGCCTGCTCCTCGGCGCTCAGGTCGAGCCAGGTCTCCCGGGTCTTCGCGCGGGCGTCGTAGTAGTTCTTCTCGGCGGTGGCGAGGTCGGCCGCCGCCTTGGCCTGGTCGTCCCAGGCCGTGCGCGCCTCGTCGGGGAAGGTGGTGTCGTCCAGCAGGCCGTAGTCGCGGGCGATGTCCTCGCGGAGCCAGACCAGGGCGGTGGTCTCGGCCTCGACGGCTCGGGGACCGCGCTTGGGCTTGCCAAGGGCTTGCATCGGGCGGGAGTCGGTGACCCGGTGGTCGACCTCGGCCACCGACAGCCAGCTGACGGGGACCGCGAAGAGCATGCTGCGGTCGGTCAGCACCTTGACGTGCGTGCCGAGGGTGGTGTCGGTGGCGCTCTTGAGCGCGGTGGAGTCGTTGGTACCGCCGATCGGGACCGTGGCGCCGGGGTTGGTCACGCCCGCGTTGCTGTTGCCCGCCAGCGGCGACGTACTGACCGCGCCCTCGACGTTGTCGGTGATGCCCGCTTCCAGCGCGTCGCCGGTCTTGCGCCGCTGCATGGCCTCCATTCGCGGCTTGTTCTCCACGGCGAGCAGCCGGGCGCCGGTGCGGTGCATCTTGGCGAAGAGGCGGGAGTCGGCGGTGTGGGACTGGCCGAGGAGGCGGGCGGAGGACTGGGTGGGCAGCGGCGAGCCGCCGGGGCGGAG
This sequence comes from Streptomyces sp. NPDC006174, assembly GCF_040614075.1. Lineage (NCBI taxonomy): Bacteria > Bacillati > Actinomycetota > Actinomycetes > Kitasatosporales > Streptomycetaceae > Streptomyces > Streptomyces sp. NPDC006174. The sequence continues at coordinate 90,661 of NZ_JBEXTJ010000011.1, forward strand.
CGCCTCCCGGAAGCCGGCGGTCAGACCGACCTGGGAGGTGGCCTCCTGCTGGGCCTGGGCCGGGGCGGTGCCGAGGGCGGTGAGCGGGGTGTGGCGGGCCATCCGTACGCGTTCGGTGAGCGTGGTGCCCGTATGGCGCTTGCCGAGGTCCGTGTCACCGGGGAAGCCGTCGGCGCGGGCGGTGGCGAGGGTCAGGGCGTCCTGGACGTTGGCCGAGCCGAGGATGTCCACGGCGAGGATGCCGGAGCCGATCACATCGTCGAAGGGCAGGATGTCCGGGTCGGTCTCGCCGCTCTCCCCGTCCGTGGTCCGCCACCGGGCGATGCCTTCCGGGCGGGCCTGATCAGCCGTCAAAATCCTTACCGCATGGTCGGGTTCGGGCACATCCTGCTCGGTGAGCGCACCGTCCGTACCCTCACCGTCCGGGGTGAGCAGGCTGGCCGGGAGGATCTCGTTGAGGGAGCCGACGGGGGCGGTGGCGGTGGGGCCCAGGGGCTGCCCGGAAGCGTCCACCAAAGTGGCCGTCAGGGTGTACGTGGTCACGATCTCGGCGTGCGCCTGGGTGGTGGCGATGTTGGGCATCGTGGTGCTGCCGACCGCCTCGGTCACGTTGCTGGACCGCTGCTTGGCCGCCGTGCCCTGGAGCGCCGGGTTGGCGACCAGCACGCCGCTGCCGGCGGCGCGTTCGCTCGCGCTGAGCGTCACATCGGCGCCGCGGTCCTGGGACCGGCCCTCGACGTCGTCGCGGGCGGTGGTGCGGTAGTCCTCCAGCTCGTAGCCGGTACGCAGCCGCTCCACGGTGGTGGTGACCGGTGTGAGGGTCAGCTTCAGCTGGCCGGGGCTGCCGCCGACCGGCAGGTGGTGCGGGCTCGTCCAGGTGCGGTAGCGGACCGGCAGGGCCATTCCGTCGGTGGTCAGCTCGTGCACATGGGAGCGGAGGAAGTCCGGAGAAAGGCGCTGGAGCACCTGTTCCCGGTCGTGCGAGGGCACGCCCATCCGCTCCAGCTGACCCATCAGCTGCTGTGCCGCCCGGCTCGCGTCGAGCTGGCCGCTGGGGTGGGACGGGAAGTGGCGGCGGCGGAGGAAGGGGGGCAGGCGGTAGCCGCCGCCGAGGTTGGCCGGTGTGCGGGTGCCGAGGCCGTCGGGGGCGAGCCCGGCCTCGATCGCGTCCTGCATCGGCAGGTGGAACATCACCGCGTCGCGGACGCGCTGGAGCGCGGCGGCGGCCCGGCGCGGGGTGAGGCCGCGCCCGAGCCGCTCCGAGATCCGCCCGGCGGCGGAGCTGATCCCGCCTCCGGCCCGGGTGCCGACCGCCCCCATCGCGGCCGTCCAGCGGTCCCGTACGGCCACGGTCTCGGTGGCGTCGGCCACCACCAGGTACATCCGCCCGGCGTAGCTGAGGGTGGTGTTGCGGCCCCGGGTGAGGGTCTGGGAGATGCTGCGGCCCTTGCCCCAGGCGTACTGGAGGGCGGTCGAGTACGCACCCACCACGGCCGGTTGGCCGGGCGCCTGCTGCAACGGTGTCACCGCGCCCTGGAGCCCGAGAGTGGTCCGGGTCCCGGTGCCGGAGGTCCCGGCGACGCGGTGCTCGTTGCCGATCGTCGCTTCCAGGCTGCCCGGCTTGGGGTCGCTCTTGACGCGTACGTTGTCGAGTTCGCCCCGGACCGCCGCCTTGAGGTAGTGGGTCGAGAAGGGGCCCGCGCCGGTGAGCCCGGTGATGCGGGAGCCGAACGGGCCGAGATACTGGCCGAGTTGCCCGGCGACGCCGAGGTCGGCCATGGCCCGGCGCAGGGCGGTGCGGATCGGGGTGCCGGGCGCGCTGACGTGCCAGGAGGTGCCGGTGGCGCGGTCGGCGGTGCCCTGGACGAGCCGCTGCCGCTGCTCGCCGCCCTCGGTGCTGAGGACCACGTGCGGGGCGCTGAGCAGCTTGTTCACGAGCTGGCGGTCGGCCGCGTTGGTCCGGGGCAGGGGCCGTGTTCCGTCGAGGAGCTGGTCCGCCTCGGTGGAGGCGAGCGGACGCGGTACGGGGGTGGGTGCGGGTCCGGTGGCCGGCGGGTCGGCGGGGGCGTGGCGGTCGGAGCCGTGGGCGGCGGGGACGGCGAGCTCCACCCGGCCCACGGTCTCGGTCCCCCGGGTGAACAGCGAACGCTCTCCGACCTTGCTGACGAAGACGCCCGCGCCGAGCAGCCCCACCGAGACCAGCCGGGTCCAGCCGCGCGGACGGCGGTGCCCCTCGAAGGTGGCGCCCAACTCCACCTGGTAGCTGTAGAGATCGGCGCCGTTCTGGAAGGTCAGCTGGTCGTGGGCGACCGCGACGGTGTTCTTGGTGGCGCGGGTCCGCGTCTGCGCGTAGCGGGCGCCCAGGGAGACGTTGCCCGCCTGGCGGGGCACCCCGGCTTCCGGGTCCTTGTCGTGGTCGCGCGGCGAGATGCCGAGCTCGACACCGGCGGAGAGGGTGGTGGACTCCTGCTGTCCCTGGCCGGAGATCTCGGTGCCGATCACCGCGTTGCGCAGCGAGCGTTCGCTCAGGGTGGTCTCGAACTGCCGGTCGGTGAGGCGGGCGCGCAGGATGAGCGTGTGGTGGCCCCGGCGGACCTTGCCGTCCTCGGTGAGGGTGACGGGCACTCCGGTGGTGGTCAGGTCGTCCAGGCTCTGCGCGAGGCTCGGCCGGTTCAGCGCCTCGCGCACCTGGCGCTCGTTGTGCAGGGCGGTCCGCATGCGCCCGTCCCCGTACCAGAGCTTGGCCAGGTGGGGATGGCGCAGCACCAACGGCGGGACGAAGAGCGACGGGTACGCGCGGTGGAGCGTGTCCAGGACCGTGTCGGCGAAGGCCTTCAGGGGGTCCTGAGGGGCGGGCGCAGGGGCGGGCGCAGCGGCCGTCGTCGTGGTGGCCGGGGCGGGCTGGGCGGCGGGCCGCCGGTCCGGCACGAAGCCCTCGGCACGGACCTGCCCGCCCAGGTGCACGGGGTCCTGACGGGTGAGGTACCACGGCACCGGCGGCTCGGCGTCCGGGTTCGGGCCGGTCGCTCCGGGCGTACGGCTGTCCCAGCCCGCGAGGCGGCGGGCGTCCTGGGTGGAGTACCAGTCGAGGCTGACCACCCGGACCGGCTGCGCGGCGGAGGCCGGCTGGCCGGCCTTGCGCACCATCAGGGTGCGCTCCACCCGGTACAGGGCCATCGGGTGGTTGCGGACGCGGCCGGTCACCTTGCGGGCGGCGTCGGAGCCGAGGTAGTGGCCCCGGCCCGCGCTGAGGTCGGTACGGACCAGGGGCCCGCCCTGGAGGCGTACGTCGGTCTCGGGGCCGATGAGGGTGTAGTTCGGCCCGGCGGTGACCTGGACCCCGAGGCGGGTGTCGCGTACGTGGGCGCGCTGGTTCTGGTACGTGGTCTGGGCGAGGTCGCGGACCTCCGCCTTGACCGACTCCGTGACCAGGGTGGCCCGGTGCGGGATCGACCGCTCCACGATCAGATGGCCCAGCGGGTGCTGCCCGCTGCCCCGGGTCAGCTCGGGTCCGCTGACGGGTCCGGCGAACCGCCCGAAGAGGCCGAGCAGCCGTCCCGGGCGGACGTAGGAGACCAGGGTGCGGTGGGCCGAACTGCCGGGCTTGGCACCGGAGATGGCGAGCGCCACGTCCTCCGGCGGGTCCGTCAGGTGGAGGGCCGTCGTGTCGGTGATCCGGGGGTCGGCCCCGTCCGGGAAGGTGAGCGTCTCCGGCGCCCGCTTCGGCCCCTTGAAGGGCACGGTGAGGTCGTCCGGCAGCCGCCAGCTCAGCCCGTCCCGCATGGCGAAGCCGGCGGAGTGCACCTGGCTGCGCTGCCAACGAGGGGCGGCAGGGGGCGCGGTGCCGGGGCCGGGGGGCGTCGGCGCGGGGGTCTTCGGGGCCTCGGTGACCCGCTCGACGCGCACCCGGTAGTGGACGTCGTCCAGATGCAGGTGGGAACCCTCCCAGGCCCGGTACTCGCTCTGGTGGTACGCCTGGGTGCCCTGGGTGTAGTCGGTCTTACGGGTCCAGCCCAGCGAGACGCCGATCTTCAGCATCCAGTTGAGCGGCGGTCCCATGCCCAGCGCGGCGGCGACCCGGCGTCCGGTACCGACGCTGCGTCCGCCGCCCGTACCTGCCTGGCCGCGCCGCATGGTGTCCAGCCGGACGGTGGCGCCGCCGGGCTCGGAGAACCGCTCCCAGCGGTGGTACGGGACGGCCTCGACGACCATCTCGTGGCCGACGCCGGACTTCTCCCGGCCCACGAAGCGGGCGCCGCGCGGGGCGGTGAACGCGCCGGGCTGGTCCTTGAGCAGGCGCAGCAGCTCCGCCTCGTCGAACTGGGCCCGGAGCTTCTTGGGCAGCTGGTCGAAGACCTCCTTGGCGACCTGCTCGGGCGAACGCAGGGTGAGGACGCCCAGGCCGTTGAGGAGCCCGGGCCCGGGTGTTCCACCGGTCCGGGTGCCCGGGCCGGAGGAGTCGTCGTCCGGATCGGCGTCCGGGCTGATCAGGACGGTGGGCAGCCGGCTGCCGTCGTCGAAGGTGACGGTGCGCGGGGCGGGGCCCGGCGGCCGGGCGTCCTCACCGGTCAGCAGCCGTGCCGGGCGGTGCCGCTCCAGCTGGGTCTCCAGCGGTACGGGGTCGCCCCGGTCCGGGGTCTCCTCGGCCGGCGCGTCCAGGTCGGTGACCCCGCCCATGCTCCGCAGCCACTCGCCGAAGACATCGGTGCCGGCCGGGTCCTGGGTGGCGGGGGCGGGAGTCGGGGTGGGGGCGGGCGCGGCTGCGCCCGGGACCAGGGCGTCGTAGTGGTCGGAGCCGTTGTAGGCGAGGTGCAGGACGCCGCCGTGGCCGCCCGGGTTGAGCGGGGTGACGGAGGTGCCCGCCGGGGCCGACGCGTCGGGCCGGACGAGCCGCAGCTCGATGTCGAGGGTGTGCGCCAGCGCGAGCGGGAGCGCGTCGGCGAAGGGCGAGGACCACAGGGCCGGCAGCTCGGCGGCCGCGAGGATCAGCCCGTCGGTGCCGAGGCGCCGGGCGTCGGCGGGGGTGGGCGCCACATCGGCGAGGTGGGGGTAGCCGCTGTCCCGGAGGATGCGCCGCCACCGACGTCCGTCGCCGTCGGTGACGACGGCCTGTTCGATCCGGTCCCAGCGCTGACCGATCCGCTCCCGCGCCTCCGGGTTCCGCACCCCGGCCAGGGCGGTCATCCGCAGGTCGTCGACGACGGCGAGCACCGGGTCCGGGGTGGCCTCGACGTCCGGGGCCAGCAGTTCGGAGCCGGTGAGCCGGTCGCGGAGCAGGCTGCGGAGGCCGGCGACGTTGCGCGCGGCCCAGGCGGGCGGAACGTCGTGGCTGCGCGCGGTGTCGAGGAGCGACCGGAAGAGGCAGTCCCCGTCGGCCCGGGTACGCAGCCTGCGGAGGGCCTGCCCGTCCGCGTGGACGGTGTCCGCGAGGCCCGGCGCCCCGGTGTCCTTGCTGAACAGGTCCACGTCCTCGGCGATGCTCTCCGGGCGGCCGGACGGAGAGGGTGACGGGGCGGGGGCGGAGGACGGGCGGGGCTCGGGGTGGACGAGCACGGCGTGGTCGTTGCCGGGGCTGAAGCGGAGCAGCGGTTCGCCGGACGAGCCTTCGTGGGAGCTGACGATCTTGTCGAAGACCGACTTGTCGAAAGCGGTCGGCGGATTCCAGAACATGTGCGCGCCGTGCGCCACGGCCATGTCCTTGGCCCGCATCTCCTCGATCAGCGCGTCATGTTCCGGAGGCGAGACCCGGGAACCGTCCGGCGACGACACATCGAACAGGTCATGGTCTCCGGTGATCGGCCGACGGCTGCCCTCACCATCGAAACCGAACACGATTCCGTCGTGAACGGTGAACTTCCCGTCGGCCTCGTACTGGGCCATCTTCCCGGCCAGCTCGTGGAATTCCGTGGACCGCTGATTGAACCGCGACACCACCCGGTCCCACGCATCCACCGGAACCGCACCCTGATCCGGCAACACCGGCTGGAAATAACCGACCAGCCCGATGTTTCCCGCATCCGCACCCAGCAGAACATCGACCTCGGAAACCGTCTTCGCCTTGATCTCCTGCGGCTTCGGCAGCGCCCCCGCATCCAGCCACTTCGGCGCCGACGGATTCGTCGGCCGCACATCCACGACCACATTCCGGTCCCGCGCCACATCACGGAACTTGTTGAAATTCTTCTCCGGAATTCCGTACGTGTGCCGGGCCGTGTAGGAGTCGACCTGTCCGGGCTTCAGCTTCTGCGTCCAGGTGAGGACGGCGTGGTCGCTGTTGGGGCTGAAGCGGAGCAGCGGTTCCCCGGCGGGGCCCTGATGGGAGCTGACGATCTTGTCGAAGACCGACTTGTCGAAAGCCGTCGGCGGATTCCAGAACATGTGCGCGCCGTGCACCACGGCCATGTCCTTGGCCCGCATCTCCTCGATCAGCGCGTCGTGCTCCGGATGCGAAAGCCGGGAGCCGTCCGGGGAGGAAAGGTCGAACAGATCGTGGTCGCCCGTGATCGGACGCCGTTCACCGTCGTCATCGCGGCCGAACACCACCCCGTCCTGAACAACGAAGCGGCCATCGGCCTCGTACTGGGCCATCTTCCCGGCCAGCTCGTGGAATTCCGTGGACCGCTGATTGAACCGCGACACCACCCGGTCCCACGCATCCACCGGAACCGCACCCTGATCCGGCAACACCGGCTTGAAGTAACCGACCAGCCCGACATTCCCCGCATCGGCGCCCAGCAGAACATCGACATCCGAGACCGTCTTCGCCTTGATCTCCTGCGGCTTCGGCAGCGCCCCCGCATCCAGCCACTTCGGCGCCGACGGATTCGTCGGCCGCACATCCACGACCACATTCCGGTCCCGCGCCACACCACGGAACTTGTTGAAATTCTTCTCCGGAATGCCGTACGTGTGCCGGGCCGTGTACGCGTTGACGTCGAGGGAGTTCACCGGGGGCGGCGTTCCCTCGGACACGGACAGGGGCGCGTCCGGCTCGACGGCCGGGGCGGGAGATGCCGCGGGCTCCGGGCGGTGCAGGCGGCGGGCCAGCTCGGCGGTGTCGTCGGGGCCGAGGCCCAGTTCGGACAGCGGCAGCGGGGCGTCCGACAGCGACCAGGCGATCTGCGCGGACCGCGCGTAGGAGAGGCCCAGCACGTCGGCCCGCGAGACCAGGGTGTCCGGTGCCGGTGCGGGCGGCGGGGGCGGCAGCAGCCGGTCGAGCGTGGTCGTGGGGGTCGCACCGGACCGCAGCCCGGCGGCCGCTTCCAGGAACGCGGTGTACTGCCCCGGGGTGGGACCGGTGGCCGGGTCGACGTTCCCGCCGTTGGTGGCGGTGTGCCAGTCGGTGACCATCCGGTCCAGCAGGTCCGGGGTCATCCGGCCGTCGCCGTACCGGGCCGCGGTGCCCGGATCCAGCCAGCGCAGACCGTCCACGTAGGCGAGCGCCGCCAGCAACTCCCGGTTGCCCGGCTTCTGTTCGGCGTCCGGGCCGAGGACTGCGCGCAGGGTGCGGAGCTGCTGGAGGGTACGGGCGCGGGCGAAGGCGTCGGCCGGGTCCGGGCCCGTGTGCAGTCCGGCGTCGCGGGCCAGGTCGTCCAGTTCGGTTCCGGCGGGCTCCGGGGTGAACAGCCGCCATCGGCCCGGCCCGTCCGGACCTTCGCCGAGCACCGCGGTGACGTTGCCGTCCCGGTCCTTGGCGGTGCCTGCCTCGGTGGTCGGCGCGTACACCGGGCGCCCGGTCCGGTTCGCCACGTGCTGGGCGACCGGGAGTCCCGCGATCTTCGGCTGCTGCCCGGTCTCGCAGGAGAACAGCACCAGCGGCCGGTCCCGGTCCCCGTCCTGCGCCCAGGACTTGAGCACCTCACCGAGCTGGACGCCGCTGACCTTGACCGCGGGGTACGCGGGGTTGTCCGTCCCGAGGGTGACGGTACGGGGCGTGCCGTGGCCCACGAAGTAGTCGGCGCCCCGCTCGGTGCCGGAGCCCGGGAGCGCGGTCGGCGGGCCGGTGAAGACCTTACGGGGAGGGGGAGGGGCCTCGGAGGTCCCGGGGGGCGGGGGCTCGGCCGAGGTGGTGCGCACCCCGCGGAAGGTGTCCTGGCCGAGCAGCGCCGCACGAACCGCGCTCTGCCCCGTACCGTCCTCGGCCGGGCTCTGCGAGATGGTCACCGTCTGCACGGCGGCGCCGGGTTGCGGAGTGAGCGCCGTCGGCGGCACGAGGCGCCGGAGCTCGCTGAAGGGCACCTTCTTCCGGTCCAGTGTAGTGACGGACGGCCCGGTCGTGGGGGTCGGCGTGGTTCCGTCGCCGCCTTCGCCGTCGCTGTCGGTGGTGCTCGTGGTGATCAGGGCCACCGGGGCGTCGCCGGTGTCCATGACGCTGTCCCGCCGGGACTCCAGGTGCAGGTCGGTGGCCGTCTCGGACCAGGGCCGGGCGTCCGCGGCCAGCTTGGCGGCGGCGGGCACGGCGGTGCGGGTGGTCGAGGACGCCGAAGAGGTCGATGTGACCGTCGGCTTGATGTCCGGGGCGGGCATGGGGCCGGTGGTGGTGAGCGGCGGCTTGACGTCCGGGGCGGGCGCGGAGCCTGTGGTGGTGAGCGTCGGCTTGACGTCCGGACCCGGCAGGTCGCCGGTGGCGGGGCCCGGTTCACCGGAGACCACCTTCACGGAGGACAGGTCGGTGTCGTACGGCTCGGACTCGGTGCGGCGGGGCGCGGCCTCGGGGCCGGCCGGACCGGACTCGGTGTCGGCGGACACGTCCGGCGTCTCCTGCGTCTGCGGCACCTGCTCGCCCGGCGGAGGCTCGACCGCGCCGGGGTCGCCGGACGACTGACCGCCCTGCGCGACGGAACGCGGCGGCGAGGTGGCCGACGCGGGGCCCGGATTGGCCGACGTGGTGGTCGAGGCGGCGGGCGGTGGAGCGGCAGGCATGACGGGCGGCACGCCCAGGGCGTCGGCGAGCGGCAGCAGCACGTTCGCGCCCGGGAACACCGTGTTCGCCCCGCTGTCGGGCGTCGCGGCGGACCCGGGTCCGGTGAGCGGGCGGACCTCCACCGGCGCACCGGTGCCTTCGCGGGTCAGCTCGACCGCTTCGCGCACCGGCTGCCCCGTCGCGTCGGAGCCGGTCGGCGGACCGAGCACCACGGCCCGGTCCACCCCGGCGCCGTCCAGCAGCTCGGCCGCCTCCGGCGACCCGGCGACCGGCGGCGGCCCTTCTGAGACGACGACGGTCAGCGGGAGCGCACCGGTGCCGGGGCCGTCGGCAGTGGCCGAGGTGCCGCCCTCGGCCCCGCGCGCCTCGGGACCCCTGGCCTCTCCGGGAGCGCGCGCATCGCCGTGCGAACCGCTGGTGTTCACCTCGGGAGGGGCGGTGTGCTCCGCCGGGCCGGACGGTGTGTCCGTACCCGGCGAGTCCACGCTGCCCGCCCCGCCGGTCGTACCGGACCCTGGCGATACGACCGGGCTCTCCGCCCCACCAGTCGTACCGGACCCAGGCGACACAGTCGGACTCTCCGCCCCACCGCTCGTACCGGACCCAGGCGATACAACCGGGCCCTCCATTCCACCGGTCGTCGTACCGGCCCCCGGCGACACCCCCGGCCTCTCCCCCAGGATCGGCGTATCCACCGTCACCGGCGTCCCGAAGCCTTCCAAGGCCCTGCGGACCGCGTCGGCGTCCACCTGAGCGGCGGGACCGCCACCGGTGGGCACCACCCGTACCTCGGGCAGCTGCGAGAGCCGGTCCTGCACCCCGTCGCGTACGCCGATCTCCACGACGCCCGGCGGCTGGGAGCCGCGGAGAGCGGCCAGGTCCCGCAGCGCCTGCTCGCGTGCCTCGGCGGGGCCTTGGTGGACCTGCTGCCACAGTGCGTTCTCGGCTGCGGTCACCGGCAGCGGGCCCGGAGTGTACGGGGGCGGATCGGCGGAGACGTACGGCGGCGGGTCCTGTGACACGTAGGGCGGCGGCGACTGGCTGCCGGTGAAGTCGCTCTGGCCCGTGGTCTGTTGGACGACCGGTGGCGGTGCGGAAAGGCCGGGGCCGGGGCCGCCGGTGCTGTCCGTGCGGGAGGGCCCCTCGGTGCGGTCGGAGCCGCCCGTCTCCGAGCCGTTGCCGTTGCCGTTGCCGTTGCCGTTTCCACTGGAAACGGTCGGCGGCGGCTGGTTGCGCAACTTGTCGATGGCGTGCCGGAGTTCGGCGCCGCTGTTCAGTGCGGCGCCCATGAGGGAGGACTCGACCTGGCTGCTGATGCCCGCGCCGAAGAAGGTGGTCCAGCTGGAGGACCAGTCCCCCTCGAAGGCCCCCTTGATCAGGATCTCCGCGACGACCTCGCCCGCTCCGGCGGCGATGAAGTCCGCCGTGCCCTTGAGAGCGTAGTGCGCGGTCAGCGCGCCCGGCCGGTCCAGGTTGAGGCGCAGGATCTGGCTGTTGCGCCACAGCTCGGGGTTGTTGCGGAAGGAGAGCGGGCCGTCCCGGAAGGTGACGGGCACCGGGCCGGGCGAGGGAGTGGGGCCGGGGGTGTTGCCGTACGGGTTCGGGTCGGGGCGGTCTTTCGGGGGGTCGGGAAGGTCGGGGTCCGGCTTGGGGTTGGGTGTCGGGCCGTTGTTCTTGAGGTCGATGTCCGGCGTGTCCCGCAGGTTGGGAGGGTTCTTGAAGTCGAGATCCGGGCCGCCCTTGAGGAAGTTGCCGTCGAAGCTCCTGACGATGTCCTTGGCGAACTTCTCGAAGACGCTGGTGAAGAAACCCGCCGCCGCACCGAACGCGGCGGCCTTGCCGATGTCGCTCCAGTCGATCGAGTCGGGGCGGCGGCCGTCCGGAGCGAAGTTCATCATCGCGAGCCGCACGGCGAAGGTGGTGAACGCCTCGGCGAACGCCTCGGTCAGCGAGGGCGCCAGGTGCAGCCGCTGGAGCAGATGGCTGAGCGTGGTGAGGATGAAGAAGCGGCTGCGCAGCTTGGCCATCATGATCTGGCTGGCCGAGGCGCCACCGGTGAAGAAGGACATCGCCAGATAGATGGCGATCTCGATGAGCAGCCGGATGATCTCGGCGATGACCTGCCACTTGGACTCCATGATGTCCATGGAGGTCTTACGGCGGCCCTCGGCGATCTTGTCGAGCTGGTCGGAGAAGTCGCGCAGGTAGTTCTTGCCGCCGTCGTCGATGAGCATGCCCATCGCCTTGGCGTACGACGAGGCGAGGTCGTCCGGCATGGACTCGCCGATGTCGTGGATCGACTTGTCGATCAGCGAGGAGAGCCGGTCCAGTTTGCGCCCGAGGCCGGAGTAGGGCCGACGGCTCTCGAAGGCGAGGTCCTCGTCGGCGTCCATGAGCTTCTCCCCGGTGAGGATGAAGATCATGGCGTTGACCTCGGGCGATACCTGGATGCTCACCGACGGCCGCCTCGGGGGCCGTGCGGGCAGGACGGAGCGGCCGCTCCCGGTCGCGTACGGGAGCGGCCTGCGGTGCGGAGGTCAGCGCCGGCCATGCCCGCCCGGGCCGTCGAATCCATCGGCTTCGAGGCGGCTGTTGCCGTGCTCGATCTCGTCGATGTTGCGGTCGCGGGTGTCCTTCATCATCCGGACGTTGCTGACCGTGGCGTCGGTGATGCCCACCAGCGCGTCCCGGATGGAGAGCATGGTGTCCTTGGTGGTCTGCCGCTCCTTCTGCTCCTGCGGCTTGGCCTTCTCCGAGAACTCGCTGTTGGTGCCGGGCCAGCTGACCGTGGGCGCCAGCTCGTCCAGGAACTCCTCGGTCATCGACCTGGTGAGCGTCCCGATCTCCTCCAACTGCCGTGCCAGGGCCTCGATACGCTCGGGGTCGACGTAGTACCGCTGTCCCATGCCTCAGTCCTCTCCCTCGTCGCCGAGCGCGTCCCGCCAGGCGGGGGTGGCCGGGCCGCGCGCGGTGTCCTCGTCGTCCTCGCGCAGCACCTCAGGGCCGAAGATGCGCTCCCAGTCCAGCTCGAAGCCCTTCAGCTCGGGCACGTCGCTGCTGGGCTCGGCGAAGGGGGCCATCGCCTTCATCACGTGGCGGTTCATCTTCAGCCGGGCCGCGCTCGCCGCCTCCAGCACGCTGGCGGCCAGCTCCTGCGGGGACATGTCGCGGTACTTGTTCTCCAGGAACTCGATCCCGGTCAGCTCACCCTGCGGGCCCGCGGTGGCCCGGACCGCGCGGTCGGAGGAGAGCGCCGCGAAGGACGCCGACCGCAGCTCGCGCTCGGTGCGCGCCACCGCCTCCTGAGCCGCCTGCAGTTCGGCCATGGCCTTCTCCAGGCGCTTCTCCAGCGGTTCGGTCACGCCCGCTCCCCTCCTTCTGCCTCGGTCTTCACGTACGTACGGATCTCGGTCTCGGTACGGGCATGGCGCCCGGCCCGCTCATCCTGCCTGGTGACGGGCGCCTGAGCGAACGTCACCTCCCGATGACGGCCGGGGTGCCGCCCTCCTCGGTGCCCCAGACGTCCGCGTCCTCCTCCAGGTAGTCGGCGGAGGTCACGGGCCTGCGCCCCTGCTCCTCCTCGTCCTCGGCCGGGGAGTTGCCGCCGGTGGTCGCCACCCGGGAGGCCGGGGTGAGGAAGGTGTCGCTGTCCTCCTGGCGGTTCCACGGGCTGCGCCGACGGCGGTTGCGGCGCTCGCTCTCCTCCGCCGCGTCGACCAGGACGGCGCGCACGCGCTCGCCGTTGCCCTTCTCGCTGCCCCCGCCCATGCCGCCCATGCCGCCGCCCATCGGCATGCCGGGGGTGCCGGGCGTGCCCGGGGCGCCGGGGGCACCCGGTCCGCCGCCGGAACCGCCGCCGGGGACCGTCGCGTTGTTCGTGGCGCTGTCGGAGAGCGGGGTGACCTGGCCGAGGGTCTCGGAGGACGGGAGGTTCGTACCGGGGAGGCCGCCGCCGGAGCCTACGGAGCCGCCCGCGCCGACCTGGGCACCCAGCCCCAGCTCCGAGAGGGAGACGTCCCGGGTGCTGGTCCCGTCGCCTCCACCACCGCCACCGCCGCTGCTTCCGCTGCTCCCGTTGGCGAAGTCCTTGAGCCCGTCGAGATCGAGGTCCCGGTTCCCGTTCAGGCCGTCCAGGTCCCGGTTCCCGTTGAGGTCACCGAGGTTGCCGAGGTCGCGGTTCCGGTCGAGGTCCCGAAGGTCGTCGAGGAAGTCCGGCCTGTTGTTGCCGCTCCCGCGCGAGGCGAGCTCGTCGAGCGTGACCGTCTCGGTCCGGCCCTGAGGGTCGGTGACGGTGGCGATGCCGGTGTCCGGGTCGATGGAGTGGCTGGAGCCGTCCGGGAAGGAGTGGACGAACCGGCCGCTGTCCAGCGAGGAGACGGAACCGTCCGGGTTGGTCACGTCGGCCCCGTGGGTGAGGTCGGTGGTGACCTTGGAGCCGTCCGGAGCGATGCTGGTGAGCTGTCCCGTGTCCGGGTCGAAGACGGTCTTGCCGCCGTCGGGGAACGTGGTGGCGAAGTCGCCGTTCTCCAGCCCGGTGAGGCTGCCGGTCGAGGACTTCAGACCCGCGTCGCCGGTGTTGAGGTTCCCGAGGTCGCCCAGGTCGTTGATGGTCTCCCGGTCACCGAGGCCGCCGTCGGACTCGGTCGGCAGATCGGCGTTGATGTTGCCGAGGTCTCCGAGGTTGCCCAGGTTCCCGAGGTCGCCGATCCCGTTCCGGCCGTTCAGGCCGCCGAGGTTGCCGAGGTTCTCCGTGGTGACGGTGCCGTCGGGGTCGGTGGAGGTGGCCTGACCGGTCTTCGGGTCCACCACCTGCGTCGTACCGTCCGGGAAGGTCGTCGTCAGCTTGCCGTCGTCTCCGAGCGAGGTGACCGAGCCGTCCGGATTCGTCACCCGGACCCCGTCGGCCAGGTCCTGCTCGGTCACGCTGCCGTCCGGGTGGGTGGTGGTGAGGAGACCGCTGTCCGGGTCGAAGGAGGTGCTGCTGCCGTCCGGGAAGCCGGTGGTGAGCTGGTCGCCGTCGAGCTGGGTCTTGCCGCCGGTCGGAGTGTTGAGGGAGCCGCCCGCGCCGTTGTTGAGGCCGCCGAGGCTGCCCAGGTTCTCGGAGATCGCCTGGTTGGCGGCGTCGTCGGGGTTCCTCGTGGAGCCGGGGCCGCCGTTGATCCCGCCGAAGTTGCCGAGATTCGAGGTCACGGGGACCGGGCCGCCCGCTGGGCCCTGCTGGTTCTCGCCGCCGGGGCTGTTCACGTCACCGAGGTTGCCGAGGCTCTCGGAGACCGCCTTGTTCGCGTCGTCGACATTCAGGTTGCCGGTGTCTCCCGGGCCGCCGGGCGAGTTGATGCCGCCGAGGTCACCGATGCTCTCGGTCACCGGGATGTCCGACTTGAGGTTCAGCAGGTCGTCGAGGTTGCCGAGGTTCTCGCCCCCGCCACCGGGCCCGTTGATGTTGCCGAGGCTCTCCTCCATCTGCTTGGCCTGCTCCTCGGCCTCCCGCTTGGCCTCCTCCTGCTCGCGCCGCTGCTCCTCGCGCAGCTCGTCCTGGTACTTCTTGTCCTCCTCACGTTGGAGGCGCTGCTCCTCGCGGAGTTCGTCCTGGAGCTTCTTGTCCTCCTCACGTTGGAGGCGCTGCTCCTCGCGGAGTTCGTCCTGGTACTTCTTGTCCTCTTCGCGCTGCTCCTCCTGCTCCTTGCGGAGCTCGTCCTGAAGCTTCTTGTCCTCCTCGCGCTGCTTGCGCTGCTCCTCGCGCAGCTCCTCCTGGAGCAGGCGGCTCTTCTCGTTCTCCTCGTTGATCTTCTCCTTCTCCTCCTCCAGCTTCTTCTTCTCGTACTCCTCGCCCGCCGTGCTGGTCGACTTGGGCTCGGGTACGTTCTCGGAGAAGTCCTTGGAGAGCGTCAGGAACTGGTTGTTGAGCCGCGACTGCACCTCGCGGGCGTTCTTGACCAGCATGTCGTCCACGGCCCGGCTCCAGATGTCCACCGCCTTGTCGCCGACCTTCGCCCAGTTGGCGATGTCGGTGAGGTCGCCGTAGTCCGGGTGGACCTGGGAGAAGCCGGCCTCCGGCTTGTGGCTGACCGAGGTGGTGTAGCGGTACGTGGTGGACGTGATGTTCGTCTTGGCCACGTTCTCCCGGTCCACCCACTGGGCCAGGTCGTCCAGGACGTAGCGCAGCACCCGGTGCGGGTCGTAGTAGTCGGACTGGGCCCAGGCGAGCCAGTAGCCGAGCAGGTCCCTGGCGGCCTGCTCCAGGTGGGAGCGGCCCAGGGAGAGGGCGCGGGAGTAGACGGTGCTGCCGGTGCCGGTGGCGTCGCCGCTGCCCGCCGTCTCGTTGAAGGTCTCCACGTAGGCGTCGTAGTTCTCGCGGATCTTCTTGATGAGACTGCGGAAGACCTCCGCGGCCTCACCCTTCCAGCTCGCGTCGTCCCGGCCGAAGCGGTCCTCCCAGTCCTTCAGCACCGGCGCGTGGTACTTGAAGAACTGGGCCGCGTAGTCGAAGGAGTGGCCTGCTCTGGTGAAGGACTCCAGGTCGACGGCGTCGCCTTCCTTGGCGACCTCGCCGCTGAAGCGGCCGTCGCCGCTGTTGCCCTTCAGCAGGGCCATGAGCGCCGCCCGGGGCCCGTTCATGTAGCGGGCGAGCGGGATGGTGCTGAACTTGTCCTTGTTGTAGTCCGTGAACTCGTTGCCCTCGCGGACGTCCACGTTGTTGACGTCGGTGGAGTCGGTGCCGGCGAAGATGATCTCGTCGCCGGCCTTCACACGCCCCTCGAAGACGATGCGCGCCTGCATGATGGAGCGCTTCTTTCCGCTGTCGAAGAACCAGATGTCGTAGTCCTGGCCCTTGTTCTGCAGGAAGCCGGAGTCCTTGACGAGGAGGCTGAGGCTGCGCTCCTTGATGTCCATGCGGAAGAGCTTGCCGCCGTGGTCGGAGCGGAGGGTGTCGAAGATCTCACTGCGCTTGGGCACGGGGTAGCCGGTGATGTGATGGACGAGATCGGCCCAGTTGTCGGACGATGCCGCGTCCGTGTCCTCGTACTTGTCGACGTTCCCCACGGATGATTCGTCGTACCGGTCGGCCACCGCGCGCCCTCTCTCGTCTCTCGCCGTCCACCCCGATGCGCGGGAGTGGCTACTTCTCTTCCGTGCCCGACGTTCCGCTGGTGAGCGTGTCGACCTCGTCGAAGGTCTGGAGCAGCGTCTGGGCGTCGATCGCGTCCAGGTTCTTGTTCTTGGTCTTGTTGGCCTCTTCGATGGTCTCGGTGAGGGCTTCCTTGAGCTCCTTGAAGAGTTCCATCTGGTCGCCGAGCAGCTTGTCGAGGGAGGTCGCGACGGACGTCACGCTCTCGACCAGTGTCGGACCGGAGATCAGCTTCTCCCGGTTGATCAGGCCGAGGCGCAGGAGCTGCGATGCCTGGTCGAGGTTGTCGGCCGTGGTGTAGCCGCCGATCAGCTCGCTGAGGGGCCGGATGCGGGTCTCGCCCTCACCCTCGCCCTCATCCTTGTGCTTCTTGGCCTTGGTGTAGACCGGATGGACCTCGTTGTCGCGGAAGTTCTCCATCTGCTTGAGGTCGAAATGCTTGACGTCGGCGTGCTCACCGGCCATGGGACGTCCTCCTGCGATCGGGCCCGGATCGGGTCACTGGAACGGAGCTGAGAGAAGCCGGGAGCCGCCTCCACCGCTTGCGGCGGGGAGGCGGCCCGCGACCGGCAGGCTAACGAGCCCGCACGCCGCCCCAGTTGTCGGCGCTCCTGCGCTCGTCGCGGGAGTGGTTGTCGTGGATGCTCTGGACCAGCTCGCCGCTGTCGCCGAGGAGCAGGGCCATGTTCTTGGTCGCCTGGTCCCACTCGGCCTGGACACCGCGGTACATCGCCTGGTCGTCACCCTCCCAGGAGGTGACGAGCGGCTTGAGCTCGTCCTCCAGGTTGTTGAGGGTGGTGATGATCTGCTGGGTCTGCTGCTTCAGCTCCTCGATCGCGTTGCGGACCGTGGAGTACTGCACATCGATGATGCCGTCGGCCATGACATCTCCTCTCGGGTGGGGGGGCGGGTCAGCGCAGTGCTTCGAAGACGCCTTGGCTGGTCTTGCTGTTGAGCACCTCGGTCAGGTCCTGGTTCTCCTTCGCGAGCCGGTCGGCCGACGTCACGTTCTCCTGGAGCGCGTCCACCATCTTGCTGATCTGGACGACGACCTTCTGCGCCTCGCCGTTCCAGCTGCGGAACAGCTTCAGCAGGGCCTGGCCCTCGTCACCGCCGACACCCGAACGAGCGGCGATCTCGGCGACGTTGTTCTGGATCTTCTCGACCGCGGCCCGGGCCGACTCCAGAGAGGAGACACCTCCCAAGCCCTTGGCATAGTCCGCCCGCCTCTGGCCACTGTCAGCCATGTCGCGCTCCCTTCGTTGAGTGACTCTCATGGCACCGTTGCCCGCTGAGGCTAAAGAGAACTCACCGTCCGGCGCAACGCATGTTGGGAAGATTTGAGCATAGGTCAGTTCGCCAGAGTCCTTACATGCCAACAGAGTTGTCCGAAGGTTTCGACGAAATGAACGAGCCCTGCGGCCGGTTGGTGAGGTCCGGTCGATACGGACGGGAAACGGGCAGCCCCGGAATCCGAACGGTCACCGCGGCTGCCCATTCCCTGAGCTTTATCTGAGGTTTCGCTCCACACGCGGGCCAAGCTCCGGCACACACCGAAATAGGCTCCGAAGGCGGTGAGTTGCGTCCGGAGTTTTATCCGCCCGACTCCCTTTCCCTTTCTTCGACCCCGTATGGGCCGTTTGCCGGGATCATGGCCGGGAGTCGCCCGTGCCGGACGCGGCGCACTTCGGGGCGGTGACCTTGGGCTCCGCCGCGCCCGAGGCGGCGGCCGGATCCAGGTCCGCGCCGGTCGGCAGGGCCGCGAGCAGCGGGGCCGGAACGGAACCGATGTCGCCTTCTCCGTACCCGAGCGCGCCCAGGGAGTTCTTGGCCGGTACGCGGTACTTCACGCCGTTCTCCGCCACCAGGTAGGTGGTCCCGGCGTGGGCCGCGCCGCTCGCGTTCAGCGCGCGGACCAGCGCGCCGTGCCCGGGACGTACCACCGTGGCGTCCGTCCGGGCGCAGGCCGGGACCAGCGGCCGGTCGGTGCCTTGCGACACGGCGACGGGTGCGAGGCCGGCCAGCGGGACGAGCACCGAACGGATCCGGGCGCCGCCGTTGCCGCCGTCCACCTGTGCGCAGAGCGCGGTGCCGCGCGGCGCGGACTGCGGGAGCGGCGGCGTACGCGGCAGCTCGGCGGTTCCGGGTCCGGTGGCCGTGTCCGTCGCGCGGTGCGTACGGAGCGCGTCGGCGCCGACCGGGCGGGCCTCGGGTGAGCGGCCCTGGTAGGCGTCCTTCTGGGTGGCCGGGTCGCCGAGGACCAGGGCGGCCTCCAGCCGGGACAGCGGCACCAGGCCGTCCTTGCGCAGCAGGTGGTACGTGGAGCCGCCGCCGACCACGCTGACCTCGAAGAGCTGGCCGATCGTGCTCGGTTCGCCGCCGAGCTCCGGGCCCTTCTCCCCGCGCCCCGGGACCTGCGGCGGCTTCAGGGCGGGTCCGGGCGCGAGTGCGTCGAGGAAGGCCGCCGAGACCGGCATCGCCCGCTCGGAGCCGTAACCGAGGGCGTTGCGGGCGTCGGACGCGGCGTCCAGCGCGAGCCGGCTCCCTTGCCAGACCAGGTACTCCGTACCGTCCGGGTCGCTCACGAGCACCGCGCGGTCGGCCCCGACGCCTTGCGAGTCCAGCGGCGCACCGGCGACCAGCGTGGTGGCGCCGGGGCTGTCCGCGCCGGTGTCCGCTCCGGCGCCGGAGGTGCTGGGCAGTGCGCCGTCCGGTCCGGTGACGCACATGTGCCAGGCCCCGGCGTCCAGTTGGCCGGGGCCCGGCAGGGTGTCCGGGGCGCCGGGGATGCCGGCCGGTGAGCCGACGGGGACGTCCCGCAGCGAGGCGGTGGAGACGTCGACGGCCTTGAGGTCCGGGCCGCCGATCAGCCGTGCCGAGGCGAAGTTGCGTACCGGATGGAGTACGCCGTCGGTGCCGGTCCACAGGTAGCGGGCGCCGGTGTCGCGGTTGACCACCAGGTGCTCGCCCTTGCGCCAGCTGTCGTTGCCGCCGGGGCGCAGCAGCCCGTAGACGGTGGCCCCGGCGCCGATCAGGACGGTCACCAGGAGGCCGAAGACGACGCCTCGGGTCGTCCGGCCGAGCGGGCTCTCCGGGGCGTCCGGGTCGGCCGTCAGCAGGCCCGAGCTGAGCCTGCCCATCATGAAGCCGTGGGCCTGGACCTGGTCGCGCTTGGACTGCACAGCCTCTCCTCAACTCGTATCGGCTCTGGTTGTACGGGAACACTCAGCCGAACAGGCCGCGCAGCCAGCCGAAGAGGCCCGCGACCCACAGCGTGAGCGGCAGCAGCGCGACGGCCAAACCGGTGTGCGCCAGCTCCGCCGCCCGGCCCCAGTACGGCAGCATCCGGCGGCCGGGCACGATCCAGGACGCGGTCACCAGGGCGGCCGCGACGGCGAGCAGCACCGCGAAGACGACCACCCGGCCGTCCGCGTCGCCGTCCACGGCCCAGGCCCGGGCGAGCAGCAGCAGTCCGAGGATCCCGGGCACCGCCAGGGTCAGGCGCTGGCCGATGTGGACCAGGCCGCGCGAGTGCAGGAGCAGCAGCAGGGTCAGCGCGAGCGCGGTGAGCGTCTCGGGCAGGTCCGGGTGGTGGGCCAGGACGGCGAGTGCGGCGGCGGCGATGGTGCCGGTGGCGGCGAAGAGCGCGGTGACCCAGCGTCCGGCGAGTTCGGTGCGCTCGGCGACCTCGTCGCCCGCGTACGGGTCGATGCCTTCCTGGAGCTGTCCGGCGGAGGACGGCAAGGCCGGCATACGCATTCCGGCCAGTTTGAAGGCGAAGGGCGCCACCGCTCCGGCGGCGAGCGCGACGACGGCCGCCACCAGCGCCACGGCGGCCGGCGCGTCCAGGCCGGTGTAGCCCATCAGGGTCCCGGAGACCGCGGTGGCGACCGCGACCACGGCGGTGGCCAGCAGCGCCGGGGCGCCGACCGCGGTGGCGGCGAGCGCGAGGACCGCGCCGCCCGCGGCCGCCGCGCCGGCGGCGAGGAGCCGCGCACCGACGACCCGCGCCGCGTCGGGGCCGGTGAGGTCGCCACCGGGCAGCACCCAGCCGACCAGCGCGAAGCACGGAGCGACCAGCAGGCCGAGCGCGGTCGCGGAGAGCCGGTCACCGACCGCGCGGCTGGCGGAGCCGGCCCCGGCGAGCAGCAGCAGCCCGGCGACGGCCGCGAGCGCGGCCCTGGTGGAGGTGCCGGCCACGCCTGGCCAGAACACCAGCACCAGCGCGGCGGCCACGGTCGCCACGGCGGTGCCCACCAGCAGGCCGCGGGCCGCGCCGGCGTGCCAGGTGTGCAGCCGGCGGCCGACCGTCTCGGCTATCCCGTCCACCAGGTCGTCCAGCCGCGCCTCGGGCAGCGCCTCGGTGTGCGGGCGCAGATGGAGTACGGCACCGTCGGCGAGACCGGCGCGGGCCAGGGTGGTCTCCTCGTCGAGCGGGGCGTCGCCGAGCCGCTGCAGCACCCAGCCGGCGTGGTCGAGCCCGGCCTCCTCGGCCTCCTCGCCGACGTACCGCAGGAGGGTGGGGAGCAGATCGGCCACGGGTACGTCGGCGGGCACGGCCAGATCGATGGTGACGCTCGGCGCACGTACGGTCAGGCGGCACGTTTCGGCCACCGCACTGTCGGTCATCAGCAGAACTCTCGTCTTCCGTGCAGGCTTTGACAGGAGACTTCCCCGGCAGCTTCCCGGGGAGAGGGAATGTGCGAACAGTACGGAAAGTCCGCCTATCCGTGAACCGGGGTGCGCGGCAGGGGAATTGTGACCGCGCGCCCGGCCCGCCACCACTCCCGCGTGGACAGGTCGCGTTCCGTGAATGCAGACTACTGCCTGCGGCCACCGGTCGTACCGCGGGCCGGGGTGCGAATCCGGCAGGCGCTTGTCCCTGACGGAAGTTGGCCGTCCCGCTATCCGCTCGAAACATTCACCCGTCGTTCATCGGGCACGTACGGCCCGGAGAATCAGCCTGGCGCGGTCTTTCCCCGCCGGGTGCCCGCCGGTATTCGGCGCGGGCCGGAAAAGTCAGCGAACCGGAGGTTCTGTTCCTTGAGTGTCGTGCTGTTTCGCCGCCCGGCCCGCAGGCGCGGGCCGGAGATGCCCGAGGGGCAGTTGACCCTCCAGGAGCCGCCGGTCCTCGCCGAGACGGTGCCCGACACCTCGGCGGTGTGGACCTATCTGCCGATGGCGCTGATGTCGGTGTCGATGATGCTGATGTTCCTGCGCCCCGGCGGCGGGAACGGCGTCTTCATGTATCTGGCGATGGGCGTCATGGCGCTCTCGGCCGGTGCCATGCTGCTGGGTCAGCTCATGCGCCGCTCCAGCGAGCGCAAGCAGCGCCTCAAGGGTGAACGCCGGGACTATCTGCGCTACTTGGCGCAGACCCGCAAGCGGGTGCGGACCACGATCGCGGAGCAGCAGCGGGCGCTCGCCTGGCGCCATCCGGAGCCCGCCTCGCTCCGCTCGCTGGCCCGCACCTCGCGGCTGTGGGAGCGCCGTCCGGCGGACGAGGACTTCGGCGAGGTGCGGCTCGCGGTCGGCGAACAGCAGCTCGCACTCACCCTGAACCCGGTCTCCACCCGCCCGGTGGAGGACCTCGAACCGCTCTGCGCGCACGCGCTGCGCCGCTTCATCCGCGCCTACTCCACCATCCCCGAGCAACCGCTGGGCCTCTACCTGCGCTCCTCGGCGCGGATCCTGCTGCGCCCGGAGGAGGCGCCCGACGGAGACGCGCCCGGTGCAAAGACCCCGGAGCACGACGCCGTACGGGCGCTGGTGCGGGCGATGCTCGGGCAGCTGGCCTTGTTCCACGCGCCGGAGGAGCTGTGGCTCGCGCTCTGCGTCAGCGACGAGCGGCGGCCGGACTGGGAGTGGGTCAAGTGGCTGCCGCACGCGCTGGATCCGCACGAGGAGGACGGCGCCGGCCAGGCCCGCCGGATCACCGCCGACCTCACCGAGCTGGACGATCTGCTCGGCGCCGAGTTCGCCGAGCGGCCCGGCTTCGACCCGGACGCCCGTCCCGGGCGCGACGAGCCGTACACGGTCGTCGTGCTGGACGGCGTCAGCGTGCCGGAGGGCCACCGCTGGGAGGGCCACGGCTACCGCAACGCGCTGATCCTCGACGTCTCCGGTGCCCTGCGCTGGCGGCCCGGCCGGAACACGCTCCGGCTGACCGTCGGACCGGACCAGGTGAACCTGGTGCGCACCGACCGCAGCCGCAAGGAGCGCTCGGTGCCGCTCGGCCGTCCGGACCGCCTCGGCCCGCTCGGCGCGGAGTCGCTGGCCCGGCTGATGGCCCCGCGCCGGATGAGCCTCGGCGGTGACATCGCGCAACCGCTGGACAACGACGTCGAGCTGACCACGCTGCTCGGCATTCCCGACCTCCACCGGCACGACCCGCAGACCCTCTTCGACCGCCACTCCGGCTCGGCCCGGCTGCGGGTGCCGATCGCGGTCGGCGTGGACGGCCGCCCGGTCGAACTGGACATCAAGGAGTCCGCGCAAGGCGGTATGGGCCCGCACGGCATGCTCATCGGCGCCACCGGCTCCGGCAAGAGCGAGCTGCTGCGCACGCTGGTCCTCGGCCTCGCGCTCACCAACTCCTCCGAGACCCTCAACTTCGTCCTGGTCGACTTCAAGGGCGGCGCCACCTTCCTCGGCCTGGAGGAACTCCCGCACACCTCCGCCGTCATCACCAACCTGGCCGACGAAGTCGCCCTGGTGGAGCGCATGCAGGACGCGCTGCACGGCGAACTCATCCGCCGCCAGGAGCTGTTGCGGTCGGCCGGCAACTACACCTCCGCCCTGGAGTACGAGCGCGCCCGCGCCGCCGGAGCGGACCTCGCGCCGCTGCCGAGCCTCTTCGTGGTGGTCGACGAGTTCAGCGAACTGCTCTCCACACACCGCGAGTTCATGGAGCTGTTCGTCATGATCGGCCGGCTCGGCCGCTCGCTCGGCGTCCATCTGCTGCTGGCCTCGCAGCGGCTGGACGAGGGCCGCATGCACCAGCTGGAGAGCCACCTCTCGTACCGCATCGGCCTGCGCACCTTCTCCGCCATGGAGAGCCGCGGTGTGCTCGGCGTACCGGACGCCTACGAGCTTCCGGCCGCGCCCGGCAGCGGCTATCTGAAGTCCGGCGTGGAGGCGCTGACCCGGTTCCGGGCCGCGTACTCCTCGGGGACGTACCGACGTCGTACGGGAGCCGTGGTGCAGGCGCGGGTGGCGAGCCAGGTGGTGCCGTGGACCAGTGGCTGGGTGGTGCCGCGCACGCTGGAGGCGGCACCCGAGCCGGAGCCCGCGACCGAGGAGGACGAGGAGGCGCTGCTGGAGGTGGCGCTGGAGCGGCTGCAGGGCTCCGGGCCGGCCGCGCACCAGGTGTGGCTGCCGCCGCTGGACGAGCCGTCGCCGCTGGACGCGCTGCTGCCGGGCATCGCGCCGGATGAGGAGCGCGGCCTGATCGCAACGGGATGGCCGGGCGCGGGGCGGTTGCGCGTGCCGGTCGGTCTGGTGGACAAGCCGTTCGAGCAGCGGCGTGATCCGCTGGTCGTGGACCTGTCCGGAGCGGGCGGCCATGTCGCCGTCGCGGGCGGTTCGCAGAGCGGCAAGTCGACGCTCGCCCGTACGCTCATCGCGGCCCTGGCGCTGACCCACACTCCGGCCGAAGTCCAGTTCTACTGCCTGGACTTCGGCGGTGGCGGCCTCTCACAGCTCGCCGCGCTCCCGCACGTCGGCGGCGTCGCGGCGCGGCTCAACCCGGAGCGGGTGCACCGGGCCGTCGCCGAGGTGATGACGCTGCTGGCCCGCCGCGAGCAGTTCTTCGTGGACCACACGCTCGACTCTATGCAGTCCTACCGGCGCCGCCGAGCGGCCGGCGAGTTCCCGGACGAGCCGTTCGGTGACGTGTTCCTGGTGGTCGACGGCTGGTCCACGGTCCGCCAGGACTACGACGACCTGATCCCGAAGTTCAACGAACTCGCCGCTCGTGGCCTCAACTACGGCATCCACCTGATCATCACCACCACACGCTGGGTGGAGCTGTCCGCGCAGGTCCGCGACCAGGCCGCGACCCGGCTGGAGCTGCGGATGGGTGACCCGATGGACTCCGAGATCGACACCCGTAAGGCCCGTTCGGTGCCGCGCACCGGCGGCCGGGGCATCACCGCCGACAGCAAGATGCACTTCCTCGCCGGTCTGCCGCGCCTGGACGGCAGCGGCTCGCTGGAGGATCTCGGCGAGGGCGTGGCGCACCTGGTCGGAGAGATCGCCCGCCACTGGTCCGGCCCGCCGGCCCCGCAGGTCCGGATGCTGCCGCACCGCCTGCCGCTCACCGAACTCCCGGCGCCCGAGGCAACCGAGGGCGGCGGCATGCGGATCGCGCTCGGTCTCGACCAAGACGCGCTGGAGCCGGTCTGGCACGACTTCAGCCGGACGCCGCACCTCATCGCGGTCGGCGACACCGAGAGCGGCAAGACCAACCTGCTGCGCCTGATCACCCAGGGCATCACCACGCGGTACGCGCCCGAGGAGGCGAAGATCATCGCGGTGGACTACCGCCGCACCCTGGTCGACGCCATCCCCGAGGAGTACCGCATCGGCCACGTCATCTCGCTGGACAACCTCAACGAGACCATCGAAGGCGCGGCCCGCGCGATGAAGACCCGCCTCCCGGGCGCCGACATCGCACCGGCCCGGATGCGCACCTGCGACTGGTGGACCGGCCCGCGCCTCTTCATCCTGGTCGACGACTACGACATGGTCTCCGGCAACTCCTTCCAGAGCCCCTTCGAGCCGCTCTTCGAGAACCTGACGCTCGGCTTCGAGATGGGCCTGCACCTGGTCGTCGCCCGCAGCGCGATGGGCGCGGGACGCGGTTTGAGCGACGGCCTGATCCGCCGCCTGGACGAGGCCAACAACCCGGCCGTCCTGCTCTCCTGCCCGCCCACGGAAGGCCGCCTCTTCGGCAACGCGAAGCCGCTCAACCTGCCGCCGGGCCGGGCCCTGCACATCGCGCGGCGCAAGCCACGGCTGATGCAGACGGCGCTGGTGGAGGAGGGCTGACCACTACAGATGTACGGAGGTGGGGCGCCCTTCGGCAGGGGGGCGCCCCACCTCCGTCTCAGCCTTGGCCCGCCGGCCGCCAGCCTCTCGCGCGGGCCCGCGCGAGCGCGAACCCGGCCCAGAGGACGGCGAGGACACCGGCCGTACCGAGGAGCACGAAGAGCGTGGCCCGGCCGGTGGCGCGGTCGGTGTCGGCGGTGTCGCGTACGGCCACGGGTTCGGCGCGCCGCTCCGCACCGGCGGCCGGCGCGGCGGAGTCGCCGAGGACCGTGGTGACGGCGGCGTACGCGTCGAGCTGCGGGATGTCGGCCGGGTACGCGGTGGCGGTGAGCCGACGGGTCACGGAGTCGGCCGGACCGTCGGGATGGGTGGCGCGGACCACGGCGGCGGCCCCGGCGGCGTACGCGGTGGCCACCGCGACGCCTCCGCCGAGGTAGTGCCCGCTCCCGCGCGGCCCGCCGGAGACCACTCCGGCGCCGGGTGCGACCAGGTCGACGGCCGCGGTCGGCAGCGCGCCGTCCGGACGGGCACCTGCGGGCAGCATGTCGGCGACCGCGAGGACACCGGGTTCGCCGGCGGGCCAGTAGGTACGGGAGGGGATCTCGTCGGCGGAGCCGCGCGCCGGCGGCTCCGGGGTGGCCGCGGCGACGACCACCGCGCCGGCCTTGCGCGCCTCGGCGACGGCTCGGGTCAGCTCGGTGTCCTTGCCCGGGAGGGCCACCGCGACGGCGATCACACCGGCCTTGGCCTCGGTGGCTTCGCGTACCGCCGCCGTGACGAGCGCGGGGTCCGGCTGCCCGCGCCGGTCGGTGCCGCGCAGAGCCAGGATCTCGGCGCCTGGAGCGACGCCGGCCAGCCTCGGGGTGGACCCGCCGGACCCGGCGATCAGCCCGGCCAGGAACGTACCGTGTCCGACGCAGTCGTCGGCCGCCTCGCCCTCGGCGGTGACGCGGCCTTTGAGACCGGCCGCCTCGGGGTCGACGCCGGTGGAGATCAGCGCGACGGTGACGCCCGCGCCGGCGGTGTGCCGGTGGAGGCGGTCCAGGTCGAGGCGCTGGCGGGACCAGTCCTGCTTCCTGGCCTTCTCCTTGGAGGCGGGCGTGCAGACGACGGCGTCGGCCCGGGGATCGAGCGCGGTGGGCATGCCGGGCAGCTCCTGGCCCTTCTGGCCGTCCTTCTTGCCGTCGGCGGCGGGGAAGGCGATGGGCGTACGGGGGTGGGGTGCGGCCTGGGCCGGGGCGACGGCCGCCGGGAGCATGAGAGCGGCGGCGAGCCCGGGTCCGTACAGCAGGCGGGTCGTCCTCCGCGCAGGCGGCCTCACTGCGGGACCGCCTTCGTCGCGGCGGTCGTGACGTCGGCCGGGAGCAGGATGCGGAGGTCGTCCAGGGTCGGCGCGGCCAGTGAACTCAGCCTGCCGGCCTGGCGGGTGACCATCGCCTCGACCACCTGGCGGGCCAGGCGCGCGTTGCCGAAGGAGCGGTCGCGCGGCAGCGCGTCGAAGTGCTCCTTGAGCAGCGGCCCGGTGCCGGGCCCACACTCGTACCCCATGGCGGCGGCCTGGGCGCGCACGATGGTGACCAGCTCCTCGGAGGAGTAGTCGGCGAAGGAGATCCGGCGCGGGAAGCGGGAGGAGAGGCCGGGGTTGGAGGCGAGGAAGCGCTCCATCTCGTCGGTGTAGCCGGCCACGATGACGACGACCTCGTCGCGGTGGTCCTCCATGAGCTTCAGCAGGGTGTCCACCGCCTCCTGGCCGAAGTCGGCGCCGCCGCCGCGCGGAGTGAGGGTGTAGGCCTCGTCGATGAACAGCACGCCGCCACGGGCCCGTTCGAAGATCTCGCGGGTCAACTGGGCGGTGTGGCCGATGTAACGGCCGACGAGATCGGCGCGGGCCGCCTCGATCAGCTGGCCGCGTTCCAGCACGCCGAGCTGGGTGAGGACCTCGCCGTAGAGGCGGGCGACGGTGGTCTTGCCGGTGCCGGGCGGGCCGGTGAAGACCAGGTGGTTGCTGAGCGAGGGGACGGGGAGGCCGGCGGCGGCGCGGTGGCGGGCGGTGGTGATGAGGTTGACCAGGTCGGCGACCTCGCGCTTGACCTCGGCCAGGCCGATCATGTCGCCGAGGCGGGTGAGCGGGTCGTCGGCCGGTGCGGCGGGTCCGGTGGCCGAGGCGGCCGCGGTGGCGGAGACGTCGTCGGGCAGGAGCAGCCGCAGATCGTGCTCGGTGACCTGTGGCTGGGCCGAGAGGCGGACGGCCTGCCGGTCCACCATCTCCTCGAACACCCCGCGCGCGGCACGGCCGTTGCCGAATCCGGCGTCCCGGTCCATCGCACCGAAGTGCGCGGCGAGCGCCTCCGCCGTGCCCTCACCCAGTTCGTACTGGTGCTGGGCGCACATGCTCTCCATGATCGCGACCAGGTCCGGCACCGAGTAGTTCTCGAACTCCACGGTCCGCGAAAAGCGGGACGCCAGACCGGGGTTGGAGCTGAGGAAGGAGTCCATCTCGCGGGAGTATCCGGCCGCGACGACCACCACGTCGTCGCGGTGGTCCTCCATGAGCTTGAGCAGCGTGTCCACCGCCTCGCGGCCGAAGTCGGCGCCGCCGCTGCCGCTGTCGGCGGTGAGTGTGTAGGCCTCGTCGACGAAGAGCACGCCGCCGAGGGCCCGTTGGAAGGTCTCGGAGGTCTTGATGGCGGTGCCGCCGACGACCTGGGCGACCAGGTCGGCGCGGGAGACCTCCACCAGGTGGCCGCTGCGCAGCGAACCCAGCTCGGCGAGGATCGCGCCGTAGAGGCGGGCGACGGTGGTCTTGCCGGTGCCAGGAGGGCCGGCGAAGACCAGGTGGCGGCTCATCGGCGGTGCGGGCATGCCGAGTTGTTCGCGGCGCTGGGCGAGCTGGGTCAGGTTGACCAGCGTACGGACCTGCTGCTTGACGTTCTCCAGGCCGATCAGCGCGTTGAGGGCGCCGAGCGGGCCGTCCGCGCGGTCCGGCGGAGGCGCGTCGGCGGCGCCGGAGCCGGCCGGGTCGGTGTTCTCGGCGCTGCCGCTGCCCCAGGCGTCCCGCTTGCCGTTGGAGACGCTGTTCAGGCCGTCCACGGCGAGCCGGTCGCCGGGTGCGGTCTGCACGAGGCCGCCGCCCTCGTTCTCGCGGGCGGTGCAGTTGACGAGCGAGACGGGGGCGGTGGACTCGACGCGGAAGCCGTCCTGGGCGCCGCCGTTGGCCTCGCAGCCGCTGAGCGAGGCGAGCGCGCCTTCGCGGAGCAGGAAGCCGTGGCCCTTGGGAGCGTGCACGGTGGTGCGGTTGGCGGTCAGCTCGCCGCCCGCAGCGACGACCACGCCTTCCTCGCCCGCTGTCTCGACGCGGAAGTCGCGGACGGTGACGTTGCCGCCGTCCTCCACGATCAGGCCGCTGGTCGCGGTGTCGGAGACGCCGCCGCCGGCCAGGTAGAGAGTGGAGCCGGAGGCCACCCGTACACCGGCGCCCTTCGGCCGGACGATCTCGCAGTCCTCGACGCGGCCGCGGGCGTTCCGCGTGGCCGTGATGCCGTCGCCGGCGGGCTCCACCAGCCGGGCCCGGCGCAGCAGCGGGTTGGCTCCGCCCTGCAGCGCGACGGCGGGCGAGGAGCCGATCACCTCCAAGCGGTCCAGCTCGGGCGCCGCGTCCTCCTCCAGGAGCAGCCCGACCCCTTCGCAGTCGCGGACGGTCAGCCCGGTCAGCGCCGGCGAGGACGACCCGGCGACCCGCAGGGCCGCGCCCTGCGCACCGTCGACCCAGCAGTCCTCGAAGGTGCCGCGCGCCCGGTCGGTGACGACGACGCCGTGGCCGCGTGCGCGCGAGACGCGGCAGCGGCGCAGGACGGGGTCGGTGCCGCCGGCCAGCGCGATGCCGTTGCCGGAGGCGCCGGTGACGCGGACGTCCTCCAGGGTGGTGCGGCCCGAACTGCTCAGGTGCACGCCGGTGCTGGTGTCGTGCACGACGGTCCGTACGACGGAGACGGCGGAGTTCTCCTCCAGGGCGATGGAGGGCTTGTCGGTGGAGGAGATGTCGCAGTCCTCGACGGTGCCTCGGGTCTCACCGTTGGCGAGGAGACCGTTGCCACGGGCGCCGCGTACCGTGCAGTCGCGGATCCGCGCCTCGCCCTGCTCGGCGAGGACGATCCCGCTGGTGCCGAGGTGTTCGAGCGTGCAGGACTCGACAGTGGTCGGCGTGGTGGAGGTCACGACGATGCCCGCGCCCTGCGGGTTGCTCACCCGGCAGTCCCGCAGCGCGAGGGAGCCGGTCCCGCCGGCCAGCATCGCGGTCCAGGCGGCACCGACGATCTCGCACCCGTCGAACGCGGCCTGTCCGCGCCGGACATCGACGGCCGGCAGCTCCGCGTCGCCACCGCGCAAGGTGAGTTCGGAGAGCATCACGGCGTCGGCGCGCAGCGCGATCACACTGCCCGAACGCGGCCGGATCTCGACCGTGCCCCGGCCTTCGGCGGCGGTGAGGGTGACCCGGGTGTGGATCACCAGGTTCTCCGCGTACGTTCCGGGCCGGACGCTGATGAGCGCACCGGTACGGGCGGCGGCGAGCGCCTCACCGATCGTCGAGAAGCGGTCCCCGGGGCCGACCGACAGTACCTGGCGCGACACGCACCAACCTCCTTGCTACGGCGGCGTCCTGTGCGGACGCCCCTCTTCACCGGGGACACGGTTCCAGCGGTCCGGCGATGCCATCATGCCCCGTCACGCGCGGACGGCCGCCGGGGGCGGGCTCCCGGCGGCCGGATGCCCGGGTCAGGAGCTCCACTTCTGGTTGGGGTTGCCCGTGCACTCCCACAGGATCAGATACGTGGACGGGCCCCGCTCCTTGCTGTGGTTCGGGATGTCGACGCACATGCCGACGACCGTGTTGACCAGGTCGTGGGCGGGATTCAGGTCGAACTTCTGGGCGGCGGAGCCGTTGCACCAGGCGAGCTGGATGGGGGTGCCGTTGCGGAAGACCGCGTTGGCCACGTCCAGGCACTTGTCCCGGGCCCGGATGGTGCCGTCGGAGCCGATGCGCCACTTCTGGGCGTCGGCGCCGTTGCAGTCCCACATGAAGAGCCGCTGGCCGTCGTTGAAGTTGTGGCCGGGGACGTCGACGCAGCGGCCGGAGAGGTGGCTGCGGAAGGAGAAGGGACCCCGGAAGGTGACGGCGGGCTGGGCCTTGGCGGGCTGGTTCTTCGCCTTGGGTTGGGCCTTGGGCTCCGTCTTGGGCTGTGCCTTGGGCGGATCGGCCTTCTTCGGCGGGTCCTTGGGAGCAGCGCTCTCCTTCTCGGCCTCGTCCTTGCCGCTGCCGGTCGGAGGTACGGCGGGCGGCGGAACGTGCCGTACGGGCTGTTCGGCCTTCTCCGCCTTGTCGGCGCCCTTCTCCTCCTCGGCCGGGGAGCTGGTCTCGGGTGCGGTGACGGCGAACTCTCCGGGCGCCTCCGGCCCGCTCCCGTCGAGCACCGTCCCGGCCGCCGCCGTGGAAGGCTGCTCGGGCCCCTTGTCGTCGTTGCCGGCGAGTACGAGGAAGGGCACGGACACGAGGAGCGCCCCGGCCACCGCCGCTCCGGCGAGCATGGCCTTCCCGGGCCGTCCGACGGGCCCGGCCTCCTGCTGCGGCTTGCCGATGGCGGTGGCGGTCATGGTCCGTACGAGGGCGGGGAGCCGGCTCTGGGCGGCGGCGGAGGCGCCGGGATCGGTGTCGGCCTCGGGGGCGGCGGCCGCTCCGGTCCTGGCCTGCGCAGGGGCGGGGTCAGGCGCGGCGGTCGCGTCAGGCACGACGGAAGGAGCGGGAGCAACGGGAACTGCGGGCGCCGCGCTCGCGGAGGCGTTGGCGGCGGCTGCCGCCTCGCTCTCGGCACCGGACTCCGCGCGAGTCTCCTGAGAGGCGGGGGTCTGCTGAGAGGCAGGGACCTCCTGGGAAGCGGGGGCCTCCTGGGAGGCAGGCACCTCCTGGGAGGCAGGGGTCTGCTGGGACGAACGCGTCATGGGGTCCTCCCTGTGGTGTGGGGCCAGGGTTCGGTGGAGCTGGGGCCGTCCGCCGCGCTCACGGTGCCGGGAAGGCTGTCGGCCGGGACGAGCAAAGGGGCGGCGGCCCCGGCATTGACCATCAGCAGGGCGCCGGAAGCGCTCACCGACCTGGCCAACTCGCTCGCGGGCAGGCTGTCATGGTGAAGTGCCGAGGACATGAATTCATGTGTGGGCGAGGTGAACAGAAGCACCACCGGCACCCCGTCCCGCCCGGCGGCCATGAGCGGCCCGCCGTCCGGCCCGCGCACCACGGAGACGTCCGCCTCCGCGAGTTCCGCGAGAGCTTCCTCGACCGTGCCGTACCCGGTCGCGGCCCGCTGAGCCGCCGCGTCCACGGGATCGGTGGGCTCCGGCCACCCGAGGACCCGGGCCGAGGGCCGGTACGCCGGGTTGGCGCGGTACTCCGCCACGCCACCGTCGGCGTCCGACTGCCACTCGCCCAGCACGGCCCACTCCGGCGGCGTCCGCTCGCCGGTCCACTCCGGATCGACGATGCCGACCCAGTGCCCCGGCGCCCGGCGAGCGGCTTCCCGTACGGCATCGGGCACCATCGAGGCATCAGGAACGGCCAACGGCGCGTCCTGTCGGCCCTCTCGCCGCTCTCCGGCCCGTCTCTCCACCTGAACTCTTGGCTCCGTACGCATTCTTGTGCGCCGAGCGGCCTGCGCGAACCGCCGACAGTGATCAGATCGGGAAGCCAACAGGATGTCATACGACCTCGGTTGATGACGGCTCACCAGAGCTCCGAATCGGGTGCCGACGTGCCCGTTTGCTGCCCGAACAGAGAACGTTCCGGGACCAGTGAGGCGCAGAAGGACAAAGCGACGGGGACGTTCTCGGGGAGACACCGCTCACCTTCCGCGCGACGGGCTACGTTGAGCA
The DNA here is from genome assembly GCF_040614075.1 of Streptomyces sp. NPDC006174. Classification (NCBI taxonomy): domain Bacteria; kingdom Bacillati; phylum Actinomycetota; class Actinomycetes; order Kitasatosporales; family Streptomycetaceae; genus Streptomyces; species Streptomyces sp. NPDC006174. The sequence goes on from NZ_JBEXTJ010000011.1 coordinate 122,682, forward strand.
CGCCACCGAGGAGGAGTCACCGCATGTCCCCCGAACACCCCAACACCGCGGCAGCCAAAGCCCAGACGGAGGAGGCCGCCCCCGCACCGACCGAGGAGACGAAGACCTCAGCGACCACCTCCGAGGCGGCACAGACACCGGCTCCCACTCCAGAGCCGGAAACATCGCCTCCCACCTCCAAAGCGGAGGCCTCGCCACCCACCTCCGAGGCAGAGCCCACCACCCCGCCCGGCGAGACCACCACGGCGGCGAAGACGGCCGAGGAACCCGAGCCGCCCACAGCAGGCCTGGCCGTCGCCACGGCCATCGGCACGACGTCGGCCACCAAGCCCCTCACCGCCACCGACAAGGGACGCCCTCGCACTCCGATCCTGGCAGGTGCGGTGTTCGTGGGCGCCGCGCTGGTGGCGATACCCGTGCTCCTCATGGGCAGCGCGAACGACGAGGAGCCCCGTAACACCGGCACAGCACCGGTGGCCGGAAGCGCCGACACGGTCCTCAACCCGGAACCGGCCCCGGCAGCCCTGGACGACTACGTGGCGGTGAAGCCCACGCCGTCCCCGACCGTACAGAAGAAGATCGCCCCACCACCGGCCCCGGCGGCCCCCGCACCCGCCGCGCCCGCACCGCAACCCAGCAAGAGCCCGCCACCCGAGAAGAAGCCCGAGCCCACCCCCACCCCGAAGCCCAAGCCGAAACCCAAGCCCAAGGCGACGCCCCAGCCCAGCTGGGGCACCCAGACGGTCTCCGCGACCAGCTCGATCGGCGTCGGCCAGTCCTGGGCCACCAACCGCATCCGTATGACGATGCAGCAGGACGGCAACCTCGTCGTCTACAACGAGCAGAACAAGCCCATCTGGGCCGCGATGACCTTCGGCGAGAACCACCGCGCGATCTTCCAGCCCGACGGCAACCTGGTCATCCACAACGGCGACGACCGCGCCATCTGGGCCTCCAAGACCCACGACTTCGGCGGCGCCCAGATGGTCCTCCGCGCCGACGCCAAGGTGGTCATCGTCCACAACGGCAGGGTGGTCTGGTCGACCTGATCCGCCGCGCACTTCGCTCCCACCTTCCCGCCGGCGGAGGAGTACATGGCCCTCCAGGCATCGGGCAACTGGCCACCCCGGTAAGCCTGAACAACAGGCGGCGACCTGGCGGAACCGGACGATACGAGGACATACAGGCAGACTGCCGATGCGCTCAAGTGCCGCCTACAGGCGCTGAATTCTGGCGGACAGCCCGATGGCGACGCTCCTGGAGAAGAGTTCACGGGCGTCGGTACGGGTCCGGGTGCCCCACGCCGAGGACAGGCGGGCCCTGCTCGACCACCTCGACGGCGGGGGCGCGACAGGAGCGGCCCCGGAGGAGGTCGGGGACCTCGCCCACCGGCTCGGGATCCCGCTCCACGAACTCCGTTCCGTCACAGCCTCCTTGGAGGAGGCGTACAGGGAACTGACGGAACGCAGCGTGGAGTACGCGACACCACCGGCCCACGCCGTACGGCACCGACTACGTCGACCACCTCGCGGGCCGCTGGATGACCCGCACCGACGACGCGATGCTCCTCGCCCTGCGCCGGATCGGCACGTAGGGCCTGGGCAACGCGCGAGAACCAGGGTCCGGCCGAGGATCTCAGAGGCAACCTCGATGTACCGGCCGTGCGGGGCAGCGTTGACTGCGAGTTCCGCGACGAGCGGCGCGGCGGTGTCGGATGCCTCGCTGCCGTGCGGCACGTCCCCTGCGTCGAATTGGTGCAGCAAGAGCCGATGGGCAAGGTACTGCGCCGTGGGTTCGAGGCTCACCTGACGCACCATAAGAACGAGCGTCAGATGAGCGTCGAGCCCGTCGTGCACCATTCCCGACGAAGGTCGCCGCAGACTGCTTGCCCCTGCGCTCTCGGGTGAAACCGCAGGTCAGAGCAGTGTGCTTGAACGGCCGTACGTTCCACGTGGTGTCCGGTGGAAAACATGTCGAGCGCATCCCGCCATGCCTGAGAACCTTGGGAAACTGCAGGTCAGAGCCCCTTTGCAGCAGGCTCCAAAATAGCCACGCACTCCACATGATGCGTCATAGGAAACAGATCGAACGCCCGCAGCGTCCGCACCCGGTACCCGCCCTCCGCGAAGTACGCCAGGTCCCGTGCCAGCGCCGCCGGGTCGCAGGCGACGTACGCGATACGGCGCGCCCCCAGCGACACCAGGTGCTTGACCACCTGCTTGCCGGCGCCCGCGCGTGGCGGGTCCAGGACGATCAGGTCGCACTCCGTGATGCCCGTGCGGGGCAGGACCTGGTCGACCTTGCCGTGTTCGATGCGGACGCGGTCCAGGTCCTTCAGGTTGTGGCGGGCGTCCTCGACCGCGCGCTTGCCGGACTCGATGCCGAGCACCGCGCCCTTCTCGCCGATGCGCTGGCCGATGGCGCCGGCGAAGAGGCCGACGCCGCAGTAGAGGTCGAGGGCCGTGTCGTTCTTGCGGGGCAGGAGGCCCTGCATGACCGCGCGGACCAGGGTGTTGGCCGCCTGCGGGTGGACCTGCCAGAAGCCGCCGGAGCCGACGCGGTACGTGCGGTCGTCGGCGCGTTCGCGGACGAAGGCGCGGCCGTGGACTCGGTGGACCCCGCTGTCCTTCTCGTCGACGCGGAGTACGGAGACCGGCTTGTCCAGCTCGACCAGCGGGAGCCGGCCGCCGGGCTTCGGCGTGAGGATGACCTGGCGGTCGTTGGAGCCGGTGGCGGTGATCGCCTCCACCGCGGCGATCTGCGGCCACTCGCGCTTCTCCACGCCGAGCTCGGAGACGCCGGGTGCGGCGATCAGGCAGTGGTCGATCGGCTGGACGTCGTGCGAGCGGTGCTTGCGCAGGCCCGTCCGGCCGTCCGCGTCGATGGCGTACTGGACACGGGTGCGCCAGGCCGGCACCTCGCCCGGCGGGAGCTTGTCGCCCTCGGCCGGCATGACCGTGCCGTCCCAGCCGGCCTCCTCGGGCGTCAGGCCCGCCAGGCGCTGGAGCTGCTCGGCGATCACCTCGCCCTTGAGGCGGCGCTGGGCACCGGGCTTGGCGTGCTGCCAGTCGCAGCCGCCGCACTTGCCGGGGCCGGCGTACGGGCACGGGGCCTCGACGCGGTCCTTGGACGGCTCCAGGATCCGTACCGCATCCGCCCGCAGGAAGCGGGAGTCCGTGTCGCCGTCGGTGACCTTGGCGATGATCTTCTCGCCGGGGAGCGTGTGGCGGACGAAGAGCACCTGGTTCTCGGCGGTACGGGCGATGCAGTGGCCGCCGTGTGCGACGGGGCCGACCTCGACCTCGTACTCCTCCCCGACCAGCGACGACGTGGGTTCGTTCTGCATGAGGGGAGGCTCCAGGGAGGAAGGGGGAAGGCGGGTGCCCGCGGCCGGACAACAGCCCACCAGTCTACGTGGGTGCCACCAGGGTGCTTACCAGGAGACACCCGTCATGCCCCTCATCCCTTCCGGCTCGGCTCCTTGTGCCGGCGCTCCACCGGGCCGCGCCGCACCGAGCCCGGAGCGCTCCAGTCCGCCCGCCTGCGGGCCCGCTGCTTCGCCGCCTCGGAGGACTGGAGCTGGTACGGGACGGAGGTGACCATCACGCCGGGCGTGAAGAGCAGGCGGCCCTTCAGGCGCAGTGCGCTCTGGTTGTGGAGGAGGTGCTCGTACCAGTGGCCGACCACGTACTCCGGGATGTAGACGCTGATCACGTCGCGCGGACTCTGTCGGCGCAGGCCCTTCACGTACTCGATGACCGGGCGGGTCACCTCGCGGTACGGCGAGTCGAGGATCTTGAGCGGTACGTCGATGTTGCGCCGTTCCCAGTCCTCGCGCAGGGCCTTCGTCTCGTCCGGGTCGACGCTGATGGAGAGCGCCTCCAGCTGGTCGGCGCGGATCAGCTTGGCGTAGGCGAGGGCCCGCAGGGTCGGGCGGTGGAGCTTGGAGACCAGGACGATCGCGTGGACGCGGGACGGGCGGACGCTCTCGTCCGGAGAGGTGTCCTCGGCGGAGATCTCGGCGGCGACCCGGTCGTAGTGCTTCCGGATCGCGGTCATCGTGCCGTAGAAGATGACCATGCCGAGCAGCGCGACCCAGGCGCCGTGGCTGAACTTGGTGGCAAGGACGATCACCAGGACCACGCCGCAGAAGAAGGCGCCGAAGGCGTTGATGGCGCGGGACCGGATCATACGGCGGCGCTTGGCCTGGTCCCCTTCGTCGGTCAGCAGACGGTTCCAGTGCCGCACCATTCCGGTCTGGCTGAGGGTGAAGGAGACGAAGACGCCGACGATGTACAGCTGGATCAGGCGCGTGGAGTCCGCGCCGTAGATCCACACCAGCAGGATGGCTGCACCCGCCAGCAGCACGATGCCGTTGGAGAAGGCGAGCCGGTCGCCGCGGGTGTGGAGCTGGCGCGGCAGGTAGCGGTCCTGGGCGAGGATCGAGCCGAGCAGCGGGAAGCCGTTGTACGCGGTGTTCGCGGCCAGGAAGAGGACCAGCGCGGTGGCCGCGGCAAGCATCATGAACAGGAACGAGCCGTGGCCGAAGACCGCCTCGGCCACCTGGGCGATCACCGGGTCCTGGGTGTAGCTCTCGCCGACCGGGACGCCGTCGCGGAGCAGGTCGACGGCCGGGTTCTCGGCCATCTTGACATCGGTGGTCATGGCCAGGGCGATGATTCCGCAGAACATGGTGACGGCGAGCAGGCCCATCATCGCGAGCGTCGTCGCGGCGTTCTTGGACTTCGGCTTGCGGAAGGCGGGCACCCCGTTGCTGATCGCCTCGACCCCGGTGAGGGCGGCGCAGCCGGAGGAGAAGGCGCGCAGGAGGAGGAAGAGGAGAGCGAAGCCCGCGAGTCCCTGGTGCTCGGGTTTGATCTCCAGCTCGGAGGTCGGGGCATGCATCGTGTCGCCGAGGACCAGGCCCCGGAACGCACCCCACAGGAGCATCAGGAAGACGCCGGCCACGAAGAGGTAGGTGGGGACCGCGAACAGCTTCCCCGACTCCTTGACCCCGCGGAGGTTCATCAGCGTGAGCAGCACGATGGCGCCGATCGCGCAGAGCGTCTTGTGCTCGATGACGAAGGGGATCGCGGAGCCCAGGTTCTCCACTCCGGCGGAGATCGACACGGCCACGGTGAGGACGTAGTCGACCAGCAGGGCGCTGGCGACGGTCAGTCCGGCCCGGGGGCCGAGGTTGGTGGTGGCGACCTCGTAGTCGCCGCCGCCGCTCGGGTAGGCACGGACGTTCTGCCGGTAGGAGGCGACGACCGTGAACATCAGGACCACGACGGCCACCGCGATCCACGGGCTGAAGTGGTACGCCGATACGCCCGCGATGGACAGGACCAGGAGGACTTCTCCGGGTGCGTACGCCACCGAGGAGAGCGGGTCGGACGCGAAGACGGGGAGCGCGATGCGCTTGGGGAGGAGCGTCTCCCCCAGCTTGTCGCTGCGCAGCGCCCGGCCGATCAGGATCCTTTTGGGCACGTCGGTCAGTTTGGACACGCTGAGGATCGTAAGCGGAGCCCGTACCGGTCGAGGACGCTTGATCGTCGTGGCACCCCTCTCTCCTGCGGCGGGAGCAGAAATCAGCCGTAATCCTTAACGCAATCCTTGCGATCGGCGCAGCACTTTTACTCCCCCTTTGCCCATGTGTCCGGAGCAACGCACACTCGGAGGAAACAGCGGCCCACGGGCGGCATAAGCTCATCCCCGGGCAGCGCCGAAGTCGTTGCCCCGTTGTTTGCCCGGCAAGCTGAGAGAGAAGTGTGAGCAGCGTGTTTTCGCAGGTCAGCCGGTTGACCAGGACGGCGAGGTAGGCGAACGGTGCACATCGTCATCATGGGCTGCGGGCGCGTCGGAGCCGCTCTCGCACAGACCCTGGAGCAGCAGGGGCACACGGTCGCGGTGATCGACCAGGACCCGACGGCCTTCCGCCGTCTCGGGTCCGGATTCGGCGGTCGCCGGGTCACCGGGGTCGGCTTCGACCAGGACACCCTCCGCGAGGCGGGCATCGAGGACGCCGGGGCGTTCGCCGCGGTCAGCAGCGGCGACAACTCCAACATCATCGCGGCCCGCGTGGCCCGCGAGATGTTCTCCATCGAGAACGTCGCGGCCCGTATCTACGACCCGAAGCGGGCCGAGGTCTACCAGCGCCTCGGAATCCCCACCGTGGCCACGGTCCGCTGGACGGCGGACCAGATGCTGCGGCGGCTGCTGCCCTCCGGCGCGGAGCCGCTGTGGCGCGATCCGAGCGGAGGTGTGCAGCTCGCCGAGGTGCACACGACACCGTCCTGGATCGGCCACCGGATCAGCACGCTCCAGGAGCAGACCGGCGTCCGCGTCGCCTTCCTCACCCGGTTGGGAGAGGCCATCCTGCCGACGTCACAGACCGTCCTGCAGGAGGGCGACCTGGTCCACGTGATGATGCGTACGGACGAGATCGCCAAGGTCGAAGAAGCCTTCGCCGAAGGTCCCGAGGAGGGCGGTCACTGATGCGTGTGTCGATTGCCGGAGCGGGCGCGGTGGGCCGTTCCATCGCCACCGAGCTGCTGGAGAACGGGCACGAGGTGCTGCTCATCGACAAGGCGCCCAGCGCCATCTCGGTGGAGCGGGTCCCGTCGGCCGAGTGGCTGCTCGCGGACGCCTGCGAGATCACGTCGCTGGACGAGGCGGCCCTGCAGCGCTGCAACGTGGTGATCGCGGCGACGGGCGACGACAAGGTGAACCTGGTCGTCTCGCTGCTCGCGAAGACCGAGTACGGCGTGCCGCGCGTGGTGGCTCGGGTCAACCACCCGAAGAACGAGTGGCTCTTCAACGAGTCCTGGGGCGTCGATGTCGCCGTCTCGACCCCGCGGCTGATGTCGGCACTGGTGGAGGAGGCGGTGAGCGTCGGCGATCTGGTCCGGCTGCTGCGCTTCAGCCACGGCGACGCCAACCTGGTGGAGCTGACGCTGCCGCCGGAGTCGGCGCTGGCCGGTACCCGGGTCGGTGATGTGGCGTGGCCCGAGGACACCTCGCTGGTCACCATCATCCGCGGGACGCGGGTGCTGACGCCGAGTCCCGAGGAGTCCCTGGAGGCCGGTGACGAGCTGCTGTTCGTGGCGGCCCAGGCGCGCGAGGAGCAGTTGGAGGATCTGCTGTCGGTCCGCCGCGATCTGTCGTCCGACGACTGACGTGTGAGCAGTCCTGCAGCTGACGCGTGAGCATGAGAGGGGCCCGTAACCGCACAACAGCGATTACGGGCCCCTCTTATACGTACGTCTTACGCCTCCGGGTTGCGGAGAGCCGCCGCGGCCTGCTCGGCCTTGCGGTCCTTCTCCGCCTGCTCCGCGGCCTTCTCCTCGGCCTCCATCTCGGCGAAGACGTCGATGGGCGGCGGAGCCTTCGCGAGGAAGACCCAGGTCAGGTAGACCGCGAGCAGGAACGGCGGGATCTTCAGCGCGACCAGCACCCAGCCGAACTGCGTGGTGTCGGCCCACCAGTAGAGCGGGAAGAGGATCGCGCACTTGGCGAGCAGGATGAGGCCCCAGGCGTAACTCGCCTTGGTGTACGCCTTCTTCCGGCCCGGGTTACGCGTACGCCAGGAGAGGTTCTCCTTGAAGACCGGGCCCAGGATCAGCCCGATCAGCGGGACCCCGGCGGCTGCGGTGACGAGGTAGGCCGTGGCCAGCCCCAGCGTGTAGAGCATGCCCGGCAGGTAGAAGTCCTTGGCGTCGCCCGTCATCATCGCGAAGACGACACCGAAGGCCACGCCGAAGACGCCGCTGAAGGCGTGCTTCACGGTGTCCCGGCGGATCAGCCGTACGGCGACCAGGGCCAGCGAGACGGCCAGGGCCGCGATGGCCGAGACGTGCAGGTCCTTGTTGATGGTGAAGATCGTGACGAAGAGCAGCCCGGGCAGGACCGTCTCCACCATGCCGCGCACGCCGCCGAAAGCCTCGAAGAGCGCGGCTTCGGTGACCGCCTTCGACCCGGCGTCCTGCTGGGCTGCGTGCCTTCCGCCGGCGTTCTCCCGGTCGGTGAGGTGGGACTGGTCCGTATCGGACGTCGGCTTGTCGAGAGACGTCACCGGCTACTCCTTGCCGAGCGGTCGGAGTTCGTATGTGGGGTTGAACAGCACCCGGCGCCCGTGGCTCATGGCGACCCGGCCCGAGGCGATGATCCGGCGCCCGGGCTCTATGCCGACGATGGAGCGCCGGCCCAGCCAGACCACGTCCAACGGCTCGGTGCCGTCGAAGAGCTCCGCCTCCAGGGCGGGCACTCCGGCCCGGGGACGGAGGGTGACGGTCCGCAACGTACCAGCCACCTTGACGATCTGCCGGTCGGAGCACTCGGATATCCGGGTGCAGCCGGTGGCCTGGGTGTCCTCCCGCAGCTCCTCGGACTCCAGGTCCTCCTGGGAGCTGGAGAGCCGGTCGAGCATACGGCGGAAGCGACCGGACGGCCTCTCCGCCCTGCCGGCCTTCTCGTGTCGGGGAACAGCACTCATACCCGAAGGGTACCGGTCCCGCACGCCACCGGCCGAGGCCTGGGTGAACCACTCGAAAGGATGACGCGGCGGGCGTCAGCCGCGCTCGAAGCGGTAGCCCATGCCCGGCTCGGTGACGAAGTGGCGTGGGTGCGAGGGGTCCGCCTCCAGCTTGCGGCGCAGCTGGGCCATGTAGACCCGCAGATAGTTCGTCTCGGTGCCGTAGGAGGGCCCCCAGACCTCCTGGAGGAGCTGCTTCTGGCTGACCAGGCGGCCGGCGTTGCGGACGAGGACCTCAAGGAGGTGCCACTCGGTGGGGGTCAGCCGTACGTCGCGGCCGGCGCGGTGCACCTTCTTGGCGGCCAGGTCGACGGTGAAGCCGGCCGTCTCGACGATCGCCAGGTCCTCGGTGACCTCCTGGCCGACCGGTTCCGAGCGGCGTACGGAGGCGCGCAGGCGGGCCAGCAGCTCGTCCATGCCGAAGGGCTTGGTGACGTAGTCGTCGGCGCCCGCGTCCAGCGCCTCCACCTTCTCGTCGGAGGTGTGGCGCGCGGAGAGGACGAGGATCGGGACCCGGGTCCAGCCGCGCAGGCCCTTGATCACCTCGACCCCGTCCATGTCGGGCAGCCCGAGGTCCAGGAGCACGACGTCGGGGTGGCGGGCGGCGGCGAGCTGGAGGGCGGTCGCCCCGTCGGCGGCGGCGTCGACCTCGTACTTGCGGGCCTTCAGGTTGATCACGAGGGCGCGTACGATCTGCGGCTCGTCGTCGACCACAAGCACCCGGGTCATCGCGGACCTGCCTTTCTGCTGGAGGGGTTGTACGGGGAAGAGGGGGCCGGCTGCACGCGCGGCGGGTCCGTCATGAGGTGGCCTCGGCCGGGAGGACCGCGCGGTCCTCGGCCTGGTCCCGGCCCGGTGCGGCCGTCAGCGTCAGGACCATGGTGAGCCCGCCACCAGGCGTGTCCTCGGCGTCCAGCGTGCCGCCCATGGCCTCGGCGAAGCCCCGGGAGACCGCGAGGCCCAGGCCCACTCCTGCGCCGCGCGGCGCGTCACCGTACCGCTGGAAGGGTTCAAAGATCCGCTCCTTGGCCTCGTCGGGGACGCCGCGTCCCCGGTCGACGACCCGGAGTTCGACGCGTTCGCCGTGCGCGCTGGCGGCCACCGCGATGGGCTCGCTGCCGGGGCTGTACTTGACGGCGTTCTCGACGACGTTGGCGACGACCCGCTCCAGCAGCCCCGGGTCGACGGCGACCATGGGCAGCGTCTCGGGGATGTCCAGGTCGACGCTGCCCTCGGGGACCCCGCCGAGCGCCATCGGCACCACCTCGTCCAGGTCGATCTCGCGGATCAGCGGGGTCACGGTGCCGGTCTGGAGGCGGGACATGTCCAGCAGGTTGCCGACCAGGTGGTCGAGCCGGTCGGCGCCGTCCTCGATGCCTTCGAGGAGCTCGGCCTCGTCCTCCGGCGACCAGGCGACGTCGTCGGAGCGCAGTGAGCTGACGGCGGCCTTGATCCCGGCGAGCGGGGTGCGCAGGTCGTGGCTGACGGCGGCGAGCAGCGCGGTCCTGATCCGGTTGCCCTCGGCGAGCCTGCGGGCCCGGTCGGCCTCCGAGACCAGGCGCTGGCGGTCCAGGACGACGGCCGCCTGGGCGGCGAAGGCGCCGAGCACCCGGCGGTCCTCGGCGGGCAGCACCCGGCCCGACAGCGCGAGCGCCATGTTGTCGCCGACCGGCATGTCCACGTCCGCGTCGTCGGGCCGGGCGACCGGGGCGGGCCCGACGAATCCGGCGCAAGTCCACGGGTCGACGTCGCTGGCCCGCTCCAGCAGGGCGACGGACTCCATCGCGAAGGTCTCGCGGACCCGCTCCAGCAGCGCGTCCAGCGCGGTCTCGCCGCGCAGCACGCTGCCCGCCAGGAAGGAGAGGATCTCCGACTCGGCGCGCAGCCGGGCGGCCTGGTGGGTGCGGCGGGCCGCCAGGTCCACCACCGAGGAGACCGCCACCGCCACCGCGAAGAAGATCACGATGGCGACGAAGTTCTCGGGGTCCTGGACGGTCAGAGTATGGGTCGGCGGGGTGAACCAGTAGTTCAGGAGCAGGGTGCCGACGGCGGCCGAGGCGAGCGCGGGCCGCAATCCGCCGAGCAGGGCCGCGGCGACGGTCAGGAAGAGGAAGAGCAGGACGTCGTTGGCGAGACCAGGGCCGTTCTCAAGGCTGAGCAGAAGCATGGCGAGCAGAACGGACCCCCCGACGCCCACCAGCCACCCCCCGACGATCCTGGCCCGCCCGAGCCGGGCGCCGCGCGCGATGGGCAGGCCACGGCCCTTGGCGACCTCTTCGTGGGTGACGATGTGGACGTCCAGGTCGGGTCCGGACTCCCGGGCGACGGTGGCGCCGACCCCGGGGCCGTAGATGTACTGCCAGGTCTTGCGGCGGCTGGAGCCCAGCACGATCTGGGTGGCGTTGACGCCGCGGGCGAACTCCAGGAGGGCGGCCGGGATGTCGTCGCCGATGACGTGGTGGAACGTTCCGCCGACGTCCTCGACCAGGGTGCGCTGGACGGCGAGCTCCTTGGGCGAGGCGGAGGTCAGCCCGTCGCTGCGCGCGATGTAGACGGCGAGGATCTCGCTGCCTGAGCCCTTGGCGGCCATCCGGGAGGCGCGGCGGATGAGCGTGCGGCCCTCGGGGCCGCCGGTGAGGCCGACGACGATGCGTTCGCGGGCCTGCCAGGTGGTGCGGATGTTGTGCTCGCCCCGGTACTGCTGGAGGTACTCGTCGACCCGGTCGGCGGTCCACAGGAGGGCCAGCTCGCGCAGGGCGGTCAGGTTGCCGGGGCGGAAGTAGTTCGAGAGGGCGGCGTCCAGCTTGTCGGGCTGGTAGATGTTGCCGTGCGCCATCCGGCGGCGCAGCGCCTGGGGCGACATGTCGACCAGCTCGATCTGGTCGGCCCGGCGTACCACCTCGTCCGGGACGGTCTCCTGCTGGCGTACGCCGGTGATCGACTCCACGACGTCGCCCAGCGACTCCAGGTGCTGGATGTTGACCGTGGATATGACATCGATCCCCGCCTTGAGGAGCTCCTCGACGTCCTGCCAGCGCTTGGCGTTGCGGGAGCCGGGCACGTTGGTGTGGGCCAGCTCGTCCACCAGGGCCACGGCGGGCGCGCGCTCCAGGACGGCGTCGACGTCCATCTCGGTGAAGACGGCGGAGCGGTAGTCGATCTCGGAACGCGGGATCTGTTCCAGGCCGTGCAGCATCACCTCGGTACGCGGCCGGTCGTGGTGCTCCACGAGGGCCACGACGCAGTCGGTGCCGCGCTCGACCCTGCGGTGGGCCTCGGCCAGCATCGCGTACGTCTTGCCGACGCCCGGTGCCGCGCCGAGGTAGATCCGGAGTGTGCCGCGTCCCATGGCCCCATTGTCTTCTTCCTGCGGCCGTCCGTGCCGGTGGCCGATGGCGCCGGGTGCGGCTGCCGCTGACGACGCTACTCCGCGAATCCGTGGCTCCGGCACCTGGGAGCGCAGGTGAGAACCGTATTGACGCAACCCTGATGGCAGTGACGCGACCCTGATGCGGGCCTGCCCTCCTCGGGGAGGTCCGCGTTAGTGGGCCGGTCAGGCGGGCGCCGGTCCTGTCCCGTGGAGCGATGTCGGGCCGGTCAGTCGGCGTCCGCCAGCTCCCGCAGGGCGATGTTGAGTCGCAGGACGTTCACCCTGGGCTCACCGACGAAGCCCAGCGTCCGTCCCTCGGTGTGGCGCGCGACCAGCTCGGCCACCCGGTCGGCGTCCAGGTGGTTGCGGGCGGCGACCCGGCGGACCTGGAGCTCGGCGTAGGCCGGCGAGATGTGCGGGTCGAGGCCGGACCCGGAGGAGGTGACGGCGTCCGGCGGCACGTCCTGGAGGCGGACGCGGTGGCCCGGTACGGAGTTGTCGGCGACGACGGCCTCCTTGGCGGCCTTCACCCGGCCGATCAGCTCCTCGTTGTCGCCGGAGAGGTTGGTGGCCCCGGAGAGGAGGAGGTCGTACCGGGTGTTGACGCTGTTGGTGGAGAGCCCGGCGGAGGGACGGGGCTGGAACCACCGCAGGTCGGGTGCGGGCGCCTCGCCGCCCTTCCGCGCCGGGAGGTCGTAGCGCTGGCCGATGAGCTCCGAGCCGACGGTCCGGCCGCCGGCGGTGATCTCCGAGCCGTTGGCCCGGCCGGGAAAGAGGGCCTGGGCCGCTCCGGTGACGGCCAGCGGGTAGAGGACGCCGCAGACCAGGGTGAGGACGAGCAGGGCGCGCAGCCCGGCTCCGAGCAGCCGGGCGGTGGTGCCGGCGTAGGTGTGGGTCATGGCGGATCAGCCGATTCCGGGGATGAGGGAGATGAGCAGGTCGAGGAGTTTGATGCCGGCGAACGGGGCGATCAGGCCGCCGAGCCCGTAGAGGCCGAGGTTGCGCCGCAGCATCGCGTCGGCGCCGGCGGGCCGGTAGCGGACGCCTTTCAGGGCCAGGGGTACGAGCACCACGATGATCAGCGCGTTGAAGACGACGGCCGAGAGGATCGCGGACTCGGGAGAGGCCAGACGCATGATGTTGAGGCGATCCAGCGACGGGTAGGCCACGGCGAACATGGCCGGGATGATCGCGAAGTACTTCGCGACGTCGTTGGCGATGGAGAACGTGGTCAGGGCGCCCCGGGTGATCAGGAGCTGCTTGCCGATCCGGACGATCTCGATGAGCTTGGTGGGGTCGGAGTCCAGGTCGACCATGTTCCCGGCCTCCTTGGCGGCCGAGGTGCCGGTGTTCATCGCGACGCCGACGTCGGCCTGGGCGAGCGCGGGGGCGTCGTTGGTGCCGTCGCCGGTCATCGCGACCAACCGTCCGCCGGCCTGCTCCCGCTTGATGAGGGCCATCTTGTCCTCGGGTGTGGCCTCGGCCAGGAAGTCGTCGACGCCCGCCTCCTCGGCGACGGCCTGTGCGGTCAGCGGGTTGTCGCCGGTGATCATGACCGTCCGGATGCCCATCCTGCGCAGTTCGGCGAACCGTTCCGGCATCCCTTCCTTCACCACGTCCTTGAGGTGGACGACGCCCAGGACCCGGGGTCCGCGCGCGTCCTCGACGGCGACCAGCAGCGGCGTACCACCCGCCGCCGCGATCCGGTCCGCGATCTCGCCCGCGCCACCGGCGACCTCGCCGCCCCGGCCCCGCACCCAGGCGGTCACGGACCGAGCCGCACCCTTGCGGACCCGGCGGCCGTCCAGGTCCACCCCGGACATCCGGGTCCGCGCGGTGAAGGCGATCCACTCCGCACCGTCCGCCGCCGCCTCCTGCCCGTACGGCCCGTGGCGCTCCTCCGCGAGGGCGACGACCGACCGGCCCTCCGGCGTCTCGTCGGCGAGCGAGGAGAGGCGTGCGGCCCCGGCGAGCTCCTCCTCGCCCACCCCCTCCACCGGGACGAACGCGGCCGCCTGCCGGTTGCCGAGGGTGATGGTGCCGGTCTTGTCGAGGAGCAGCGTCGACACGTCGCCCGCCGCCTCGACCGCGCGTCCCGACATGGCCAGCACGTTGCGCTGGACGAGGCGGTCCATGCCCGCGATGCCGATGGCGGAGAGCAGAGCGCCGATGGTGGTGGGGATCAGGCAGACCAGCAGGGCCGTCAGCACGATCATCGACTGCTCGGCGCCCGCGTACACCGCGAACGGCTGGAGCGAGACGACGGCCAGGAGGAAGACGATCGTCAGGGAGGCCAGCAGGATGTTCAGGGCGATCTCGTTGGGTGTCCGCTGCCGTGCCGCGCCTTCCACCAGGCCGATCATCCGGTCGATGAACGTCTCTCCGGGCTTGGTGGTGATCCTGATGACGACGCGGTCGGAGAGCACCTTCGTACCGCCGGTGACGGCCGAGCGGTCGCCGCCGGACTCCCGGATGACCGGCGCCGATTCGCCGGTGATGGCGGATTCGTCCACGGAGGCGACGCCTTCGATCACGTCCCCGTCTCCGGGGACGGTGTCCCCGGCCTCGCAGACCACCAGGTCTCCGATGCGCAGCTCCGTCCCGGCGACCCGTTCCTCACCGGAGCCGGTGACGCGGCGGGCGACGGTGTCGGTCCTGGCCCGGCGCAGGGTCTCGGCCTGCGCCCTCCCCCGCCCCTCCGCGACCGCCTCCGCCAGATTGGCGAAGAGCGTGGTGAGCCAGAGCCAGCCGGTGATCGCCCAGCCGAACCAGTCGCCCGGATCCAGCGCCGCGAGCACGGTGGTGAGCACCGAGCCGATCAGGACGACGAACATCACCGGGGACTTCACCATGACCCGGGGGTCCAGTTTGCGTACCGCGTCGGGCAGGGACCGGAGCATCAGCCGGGCGTCGAGGGTCCTGGAGCCGACGCGGGTCCCGGCGGGCCTGTGGTCGGCGTGCGGCGCCTGTCGCGCCGCACGGGGGTCGGTGAGCGTGCTCATGACGCGAGCCCTTCAGCCAGCGGGCCCAGTGCCAGGGCCGGGAAGTAGGTGAGACCGGTGACGATCAGGATCATGGCGAGGAGCACTCCGCTGAACAGGGGCTTGTGGGTGCTGAGGGTGCCGGTGGTGGCGGGGACGGACCTCTGTTCGGCCAGTGAGCCGGCCAGGGCCAGGACGAGGACGATCGGCAGGAAGCGGCCGAGCAGCATCGCGATGCCGAGGGTGGTGTTGAACCACGGCGTGTCGGCGGCCAGCCCGGCGAAGGCGGAGCCGTTGTTGTTGGCGGCCGAGGTGTAGGCGTAGAGGACCTCGGAGAAGCCGTGCGGTCCCGTGTTCGTCATCGAGTCGCGGGCGGTGGGCAGGGCCATGGCCACGGCGGTGAGGCCGAGGACGAGCGCCGGGGTGACGAGGAGGTAGCAGGCGGCGAGCTTGATCTCCCGGATGCCGATCTTCTTGCCCAGGTACTCCGGGGTCCGGCCGACCATGAGACCGGCGATGAACACCGCGATGACCGCCATGATCAGCATGCCGTAGAGACCGGAGCCGACGCCGCCGGGGGCGATCTCGCCGAGCTGCATGCCCAGCATCGTGATACCGCCGCCGAGACCGGTGTACGAGGAGTGGAAGGAGTTCACCGCTCCGGTCGAGGTCAGCGTCGTGGCGACCGCGAAGACCGCCGAGCCGGCGATCCCGAAGCGGGTCTCCTTGCCCTCCATGGCGCCGCCGGCGATCTCGAAGGCCGGTCCCCGGTGGGCGGACTCGGTCCACAGCATCAGCGCCGTGAAGCCGATCCAGATGACCGCCATCGTGGCGAGGAGCGTGTACCCCTGTCTCACCGAGCCCGTCATCCGGCCGAAGGTGCGGGTCAGCGCGGTCGGGATGAGCAGGATGAGGAAGACCTCGAACAGGTTGGAGAGCGGTGTGGGGTTCTCGAAGGGGTGGGCGGAGTTGGCGTTGAAGTAGCCGCCGCCGTTGGTTCCCAGCTCCTTGATGGCCTCCTGCGAGGCGACCGCGCCGCCGTTCCACTGCTGGGTGGTGCCGAGGAACTGTCCGACGCCGTGGATGCCGGAGAAGTTCTGGATGGCCCCGCAGGCGACCAGGACCAGGGCGCCGGCCACGGATATCGGCAGCAGGACGCGTACGGTGCCGCGCACCAGGTCGGTCCAGAAGTTGCCGAGCTCCCCGGTGCGGGTCCGGGCGAAGCCGCGTACGAGGGCCGCGGAGACAGCCATGCCGACGGCGGCGGAGACGAAGTTCTGCACCGCCAGGCCGCCGGTCTGCACGAGGTGGCCCATGGCCTGTTCACCGGCGTACGACTGCCAGTTGGTGTTGGTGACGAAGGAGGCGGCGGTGTTGAACGCCTGGTCGGGGTCGATCGAGGCGAAGCCCAGGGAGCCGGGCAGGACCCCTTGCGCCCGCTGGAGCACGTAGAGGAACAGGACGCCGACGAAGGAGAAGGCCAGGACCGCGCGCAGATAGGCGGGCCGGCGCATCTCGGCGGACGGGTCGGCGCCGACGGCCCGGTAGATCCACCTCTCGGCCCGCAGGTGGCGGGTGGAGGTGTAGACCCGGGCCATGTGGTCGCCGAGGGGACGGTAGGCCAGGCCCAGTGCCGCGACGAGGGCGAACAGCTGGAGGAGACCGGCGAGGACGGGGCTCATGTCGGGCTCAGAACCTCTCCGGGTGGAGGAGGGCGAGGACGAGGTAGCCCAGCAGGGCGGCGGCCACGATCAGGCCGACGATGTTCTCGGCGGTCACAGTTTGCCCACCGCTCGGGCGATGAGGGCCACCAGCGCGAAGACCGCGATCGTGGTGGCGACGAAGGCCAGATCGGCCATCGTGTGCTCCTAGGGAGGTTCGGTTTCTCGGACCCCCTGAGCAAACCGCCGAAAACGGCTCCCACCAGCGGCGTTGACAGACTCCTTACGGCAGCGGCCCGGCTCTTGACAGTCCTTGTACGTGCCCGATACGCGCCCCATACGCGCCCTCGGCCGGCGGACCGGGCCAGGAGACGTGGAAAGGCCGGTGGGCCGCACCCTGGCGAAGGGTGCGGCCCACCGGCCGCGATGCTGTGGTGACGTACTACCGCTAGCGGACCTCGGTGATCTCCGGGCCACGCTGGAGCTGGCCCATGCCGCCGGAGAACTTCGAGCCCTCCTGCTCCTCCTGCTGGACGCCCTCGGGCACCATCTGGGCGTCGTTGGGGAGCTTCAGGACGATCGGGTCGCGAGGGGCCATCGGGGCCTCCCCGCGGACCACCACGGTGTCCCGGAAGATCGTCTCCAGCAGGCCCGCGGCCTCCGGCTGGACGGCGCCCTGGCCGGAGATGACTCCGCGCAGGAACCAGCGGGGCCCGTCGACGCCGACGAAGCGCACCAGCTGGACACCGTTGGTGCCGTCCGGGAGCTGTACGGGGACCTGCGCGCGCAGCTCCCAGCCCAGCGGGCCCTCGACCTCGTCGATGATGCCGCCCTGCTGCGTGATGCCGGAGGCGATCTCCTCGCGGACCTCGCCCCAGATGCCCTCGCGCTTGGGTGCGGCGAAGGCCTGCAGCTGGACCGCGCTGTCGCGGAGCACGACGGTGGCGGCGACGATCGCGTCACCGGCCACCTCTACCCGCAGCTCCATGCCCTCGACCCCGGGCACGAGAATGCCGCCCAGGTCGACCCGGCCCTCGCCGGGCTGCGAGACCTCGGTGCTGTCCCAGGGTCCGTCGGGCCGGGGGGCCGGCGGAAGATTCGTCCGGCGGGCGCTCGGCGCGGCCCCGTCGGCGCTCTCGTCGGCGACCTGCTCGGCCTCGCGCACCTCGTCCGCCGCGTCCTCGGCGGAACCACTCTTCTTGCGACGTCCGAACACGTCACTGTCCTTCCCGGTCGGATACGACCGAAGCGTAGCTGTTCCCACCGTGGGTGATCCCGCCCTCGGCGACGTCCACCGACGCATGGCCGCCGGTGGACCCGAAGCCCCCTTCGGCCCGCGCCGAGCCGGGAAGTTCCGCCACCTCGTGGAAGCGCACCTTCTCGACCTGCTGGACAACCAATTGGGCAATCCGGTCGAACCGTTCGAACCGCACGCTCTCGCGCGGATCGAGGTTGACCACGATCACCTTGATCTCCCCACGGTACCCGGCATCAACCGTCCCCGGGGCATTCACGAGGGCCACTCCGCAGCGGGCCGCGAGGCCGGAGCGCGGGTGCACGAAGGCGGCGTACCCGTCGGGCAGGGCGATCGAGACGCCGGTGGGCAGCACCGCGCGCTCGCCGGGGGCGAGTTCGGCGGCCTCCGTGGTCACCAGGTCGGCCCCGGCGTCGCCCGGGTGTCCGTACGCCGGAATCGGTACGTCCGGGTCCAGCAGGCGGATGAGTACGTCGACGGGATTGCGGGTCACGGGTTCACCTCGAAGGCACGGGCGCGCCTGACCTGGTCGGGGTCGGACATAGCGGCCTGGATCTCGGCGGGCCGCCCGTTCTCGATGAAGTGGTCCACCTTGACCTCGATGAACAGCGCGTCGGCCCGGACCGCGACGGGGCCCTCGGGGCCGCCGATCCGGCCGGTGGCCGTGGAGTAGATCTTCCGGCCGTGTACGGCGGTGATGCGGGCGTCCAGGTGCAGCACGGTGTCCACCGGGACGGGCCGCACGAAGTCGGTCTCCAGCCGTCCGGTCACCGCGATCGTGCGCAGCAGCCAGTTCAGCGAGCCGAGCGTCTCGTCCAGCGCGGTGGCGAGCACGCCGCCGTGGGCGAGGCCGGGAGCGCCCTGGTGGGCGGGCTTGACGGTGAACTCGGCGGTCACACTCACGCCTTCACCGGCCCGCGCCATCAGGTGCAGGCCGTGGGGCTGTCCGTCACCGCAGCCGAAACAGTGCTCGTAATGCGCGCCGAGAGGCTCCCCGGGAGGCGGGGCGTCCGGGTGCCGCACCGGGGCGACGGCATCGGCCGGGGGTGTCAGAGCTGCTGATGTTCCACTCACAGGCGCAGACCTTACCCGCGCGGCGGCGCGCCGGTCGCGCCGTGCCAAGCTTGGTTCCATGCAGCCTTCCGCACCGCCCTTCGACGAACGTCTCACCGCGCCCCGTTCCTGGTGGTTCATCGCCTTCGGGATCGGTGTCGCCTGTGCGCTGATGCTTCTGCCGCTCGGCTCCCTGCCGCTGCTCGCCGGACTGGTCGGCGGTACGGCGGCGGCCGCGGCCGCGGTGAGCAGTTACGGCTCCGCCCGGATCCGGGTGGTCGGCGGGGCGCTGGTGGCGGGTGACGCCCGTATTCCGCTCTCGGCGCTCGGGGAGCCCGAGGTGCTGGAGGCCGAGGAGGCGCGCGCCTGGCGCACGCACAAGGCGGACGCGCGCGCCTTCATGCTGCTGCGCAGCTATGTGGGGACGGCGGTGCGGGTGGAGGTCACGGATCCGGACGACCCGACTCCGTACGTCTTCCTCTCCACCCGGGACCCGAAGGCTCTGGCGGCGGCGCTGGCCGGCGTACCGGCGGCCTGAGGACGGTCCGTGAGGCGCCGGTCAGGAGCCTTCGATCTCCTTGGGCAGGACGACCGGCACGGCGGGCCGCTCCAGCGGCGGCAGCTCGGCGAGCCGGTCCCAGGGGATCTGCTGCTTGCGCAGGTCGCTCCTGATCCGGTCGGCGAGCTTGCGGGTGTCGCGACGGTTCATCGTGGCGCCGACGGCGGCGCCGATCATGAACGGGATCAGGTTGGGCAGGTTGCGGGCCATGCGCTTGGTGATCTGCTGGCGCAGCTCGCGCTTCATCTGGCCGCCCAGGGCCGTGTTGAGTGTGGTGGGCCGGGTGACGTCGATACCGCGCTCCTCCGTCCACGACGTCAGATACGCGGTGGAGCGCTGGGCGAGGTTGCCCGGCGGGCGGTGGCCGTAGACCTCGTGGAGCTCGGCGACGAGCTTCATCTCGACCGCGGCAACGCCGGTGACCTCGGCCGCCAGCTCGGCGAGCATGGCGGGTGGCACGGGCAGCATGGCGGCCGCTCCGATGCCGGCGCCGACGGTGGCGCTGGCCCGGCTCGCGCCTGCCACCAGCTTGTCGGCGAGCTCCTCGGGCCCCAGCCCGGGAAACTGCTTGCGCAGGGTGGCGAGATCGCGCACCGGGACGCGGGGAGCCGTTTCGATGATCCGGTCGGCCAGCTGGCCGGCCAGGACACGCGCGCCCTCCCCGCCCTTGCGTACCCCCCGTTTCACCGCGTTCAGGCGGCCTGCCCCGGTCGTGGGCTCCGCCTGGTCCTGCTCTCCGCTCCGGTCC
Source organism: Streptomyces sp. NPDC006174 (assembly GCF_040614075.1). Taxonomy (NCBI): domain Bacteria; kingdom Bacillati; phylum Actinomycetota; class Actinomycetes; order Kitasatosporales; family Streptomycetaceae; genus Streptomyces; species Streptomyces sp. NPDC006174. The sequence continues at coordinate 142,842 of NZ_JBEXTJ010000011.1, forward strand.
GGCAGGCCTGCCGCGCCCGCCACTTCGAGCGAGGCCGAACGGCCCCGCTCGTCGTCGGAGGTACCGGAGTCACCGGGACCGGGGACACCGGAGGGGTCCGGCAGGGCGGCGGACCGCTCGGCAGACGGGCTGACGCCTGCTGCCGGGCCTGTGCCGCCCTGATTCGCCTCCGGTCCGTGCCGGCGCCACGGGCGCCGCTTCCGGAACGGTGTGTCGCCTGCCACGGCCGACCCGCCCTCAGTCGCAGTCGCGGCAGATGGGCTGACCGTTCTTCTCGCGGGCCAGCTGGCTGCGGTGGTGCACCAGGAAGCAGCTCATGCAGGTGAACTCGTCGGCCTGCTTGGGCAGGACCCGGACGGCCAGCTCCTCGTTGGAGAGGTCCGCGCCGGGCAGTTCGAGGCCTTCGGCGGCGTCGAACTCGTCGACGTCGACGGCGGATGCCGTCTTGTCGCTCCGACGAGCCTTGAGCTCTTCGAGGCTGTCCTGGTCCACGTCGTCGTCGGTCTTGCGTGGGGTGTCGTAATCCGTTGCCATGTCGCTCTCCCCCTCTTGGGTGTCTGCGGGTGTCTCAGCGCACGTAACGCGTGAGAGGCCGGACTTGTGCCCGACCTGAGGCGGAGATTTTGCCTCACATCAAGGTCTGTTACTCAATCGACACCCAACCGGCCGCCTCGGTGAGGCTCGGCTTGGGTGGCGATGGGGACCGTACACGGTCCCGACTGTGCAGTTCACAGGCGCCACCCCGTGTACTTCCCGTGATAGCACCCCCCGAAAACCCGGACGATTACCGGCTTTCCGAACCGGATGCGATCACGGAGCGTAGATGACCCGAAAACGGTCTCTGTGATCGATCACACACGGCTCGCCCGGGAACGGGTCCTGAAAATTCCGCCCAAAGCGAACATGGAGATTCGGTGCAGAATCACACCGTGCAGCCTCTCAGACCGGCAGGGTGACGCGCATCACGAGACCGCCGCCTTCGCGGGGCTCCGCGATGATACGGCCTCCGTGGGCCCGCGCGACGGATCGGGCGATCGACAGGCCGAGTCCGACCCCCTTGTCGCTGCCCGTGCGCTCGGTGCGCAGCCGCCGGAAGGGCTCGAAGAGGTTGTCGATCTCGTACGCCGGCACCACGGGGCCGGTGTTCGAGACGGTCAGCAGGGCCTGTCCGGGCTGCACGGAGGTGTCGACCTCCACCCAGCCGTCCTCGGCCACGTTGTAGCGCACGGCGTTCTGTACGAGGTTCAGCGCGATCCGCTCCAGCAGGACCCCGTTGCCCTGGACGACGACGGCGGACCGCTCACCGCGGATCTCGACCTTCCGCGCCACCGCCTCCGCCCGGGCCTGGTCGATGGCCCGGTCGGCGACCTCGGCGAGGTCGACCGGTTTGCGCTCGATGATCTGGTTGTCGCTGCGGGCCAGCAGCAGCAGCCCCTCCACCAGTTGCTCACTGCGTTCGTTGGTGGCCAGCAGCGTCTTCCCGAGCTGCTGGAGCTCGGGCGGGGCCTCCGGATCGGAGAGGTGGACCTCCAGCAGCGTGCGGTTGATCGCCAGCGGCGTGCGCAGCTCGTGCGAGGCGTTGCCGACGAACCGCTGCTGCGCGGTGAACGCGCGCTCCAGCCGGTCCAGCATGTCGTCGAAGGTGTCCGCGAGCTCCTTCAGCTCGTCGTCCGGCCCGTCCAGCTCGATCCGCCGGGTCAGGTCGGTGCCCGCCACCCTGCGCGCGGTCCGGGTGATCCGGCCGAGCGGGGACAGGACGCGGCCGGCCATGGCGTAACCGAAGGCGAACGCGATGATGCTGAGGCCGACGAGCGCCAGCAGCGAACGGTTCAGCAAGGTCTCCAGCGCCTGTTTGCGCTGCTCGTTGACGCAGGCGTTCATCGCCGCGTTGAAGGCCTCCGGGGAGGGACCGTTCGGCAGGGCGCAGATGTCGCTGGCGACCCGGCCGCTCACGATCTCGAACGGCAGCTTGCTGCCCACCTGGAGGGCCTGCGCGGCCAGCATGTAGATGATCGAGAGCAGCAGGATGCCCGCGATCAGGAACATCCCGCCGTACAGCAGGGTGAGCCGTATCCGGATGGTCGGCCGCAGCCACGGGTACGGAGGGTCCTGCTGCTTGGGCTCCCAGGTGGGCTTCGGGGGTGCCGTCGGAGGCGGCGGGGTGGTGGCCATGGTCCTCAGATCCGGTATCCGGAGCCCGGCACGGTGACGATGACGGGCGGTTCGCCGAGCTTGCGGCGGAGCGTCATGACCGTGACCCGCACCACGTTGGTGAAGGGGTCGGTGTTCTCGTCCCAGGCCTTCTCCAGGAGCTGCTCCGCCGAGACGACCGCGCCCTCGCTGCGCATCAGGACCTCCAGCACCGCGAACTCCTTCGGAGCGAGCTGGATCTCCACCTCGTCGCGGAAGACCTCGCGCCGGTTCGGGTCGAGCTTGATGCCGGCGCGCTCCAGGACGGGCGGCAGTGCCACCGTCGTACGGCGGCCCAGCGCGCGTACGCGGGCGGTCAGCTCGCTGAAGGCGAAGGGCTTGGGCAGGTAGTCGTCGGCGCCCAGCTCCAGGCCCTCGACCCGGTCGCTGACGTCGCCGGAGGCGGTGAGCATGAGGACCCGGGTGGGCATGCCGAGCTCGACGACCTTGCGGCAGACGTCGTCGCCGTGCACCACCGGAAGGTCCCGGTCCAGCACGACGACGTCGTAGTCGTTGACCCCGACGCGCTCCAGAGCCGCGGCACCGTCGTAGACGACGTCGACGGCCATGGCCTCCCGGCGCAGTCCGGTGGCCACCGCATCGGCGAGCAGCTGCTCGTCCTCGACGACGAGTACGCGCACAGCGCAGTCCTTCCTTAGGTCCTTCTACGGGTTCACACGGCGAACGGCCCCGAGAGGGGCCGACCGTGTGCGTCCATCCTGCCCGCAACGCGTATAAACCGGCGGTAAGACGGCGCTGGGCCGACCGGGGCCGGAGAAGGGGGCGGAATTACCGGTCAGTTGAGGTTTCTCTGAGTCTGCGCATGGGGAAGAGGGGTTCACACCCGCGATCACGCCCCGGCCCGTGGCACCCCACGGCCCCTTCTCCGTTCCCCGGAGAGCGGCGAGATCACCCGCTCCTCCGGCTCCCCGGCCGGAGGCATCCCGGGCACACCCCCGTGCCACCGACCCACGATGAGGGGGCGCATCATGGACGCTTTCACCGCAGGTCTGCTGCACCGCATCAAGACCACCGAGTCCGACCTCACGCGGGCTCGCGAGGACGGCGACGACTTCCTGGCGGATGTCGAGCAGGGCGAGCTGGACGACTTGCACCGCCTCGCGGCCGAGCACGGCGTGCACATCGGCGCCACAAGCGTCTGAGCCGTACGGGAGAGGGCCCCGGATGCCGTCATGGCGCCCGGGGCCCTCTGCTGTGCTCCGCACCCCGCACAGCCCCCACCAGGGCTTCGGCGGGTCAGTCGTGCCAGGCACCCAGCTCGTCCAGCGCGTCCTGCAGCGGCTCGAAGACGCCGGGCGTGGCCGCCACCGTGAGGTCGCCGTCGGCCGGAAGCCCGGGACGGCCGCCGGTCAGCGCGCCCGCCTCCCGCGCGATGAGGTCGCCCGCGGCCAGGTCCCAGGGGTGCAGTCCGCGCTCGTAGTAGCCGTCCAGCCGCCCGGCCGCCACATCGCAGAGGTCCACGGCCGCCGAGCCGCTGCGCCGGATGTCCCGGAGCCTCGGGATCAGCTGCTGGGCGACGTCCGCCTGGTGGGCGCGGACGTCGCTGACGTAGTTGAAGCCGGTCGAGACGAGGGCCTGGTCGAGCGGCGGTGCGGGCCGGCAGCGCAGGGCGTTGCCGTTCGCGTACGCACCGCCGCCCAGGACCGCCTGGTACGTCTCGCCGCGCATCGGGGCCTCGACGACGCCGACGACCCGCTCACCGTCGCGCTCGGCGGCGATGGAGACGGCCCAGGTCGGCAGGCCGTAGAGGTAGTTCACGGTGCCGTCGAGCGGGTCGATGACCCAGCGGATGCCGGTGGAGCCCGGCGAGCTGGCGCCCTCCTCGCCGAGGAAGCCGTCGTCGGGACGGAAGTCGGAGAGGTAGCCGGTGATCAGCTTCTCGGCGGCGATGTCCATCTCGGTGACCACGTCGATGGGGCTGGACTTGGTCGCGGCCACGCCGAGGTCGGCGGGACGGCCGTCGCGCAGCAGGGCTCCGGCGCGGCGGGCGGCCTCCAGGGCGAGGTCGAGCAGTTCGGACAGGGCGGGGTCGGTCACGGGGGCTCCCAGGGGCTCGACGAGAACACAGGGCGTGCGCGTACTGGAGGCTCTTCTGGCGTACGAGGACGCCACGGGCCACGCGTACGGCAGCGGCTTCACGCGTACGGGCTGTCGGCGCCCGCCGCGGCCGGTTTCGGGGCCCTGGCCGGGCAGCAGCCGACCGGACAGAGGTCATGGGACGGGCCGAGGGAGCCCAGCGCGCAGGGCTTCACCTCGCGGCCCCGCTCACGCGCCGCGCGCTCCAGGAGCAGATCCCGTACGGCGGCGGCGAAGCGCGGGTCGTCGCCCACCGTCGCGGACCGGCGGACCGGGAGCTCCAGCTCGGCGGCCTTCGCGGTGGCCTCGGTGTCCAGGTCGTACAGGACCTCCATGTGGTCCGAGACGAAGCCGATGGGCGCCATCACGACGGCGGGCACGCCTTCGCCGTGGAGGGTCTCCAGGTGGTCGCAGATGTCCGGCTCCAGCCACGGGATGTGCGGGGCGCCGCTGCGGGACTGGTAGACGAGCTGCCACGGGTACTCGACGCCGGTCGCCTCGCGCACCGCCTCCACGATCAGCCGGGCGACCTCCAGGTGCTCCGCGACGTACGCGCCGCCGTCACCGTGCTCCTCCATGGGGCCGGAGGCGTCGGCGGCGGAGGTCGGGATGGAGTGCGTGGTGAAGGCCAGGTGAGCGCTCGTACGAACGTCTTCGGGCAGGTCGGCGAGGGAGGCGAGCACGCCGTCCACCATGGGCTCCACGAAGCCGGGATGGTTGAAGTAGTGGCGCAGCTTGTCCACGCGCGGCACGTCGAGGCCCTCCGCCTCCAGGACCGCCAGCGACTCGGCGAGGTTCTCGCGGTACTGGCGGCAGCCCGAGTACGAGGCGTACGCGCTGGTCGCGAGGACGGCGATCCGGCGGTGCCCGTCGGCGGTCATCTCGCGCAGGGTGTCGGTGAGGTACGGCGCCCAGTTGCGGTTGCCCCAGTAGACCGGCAGGTCCAGGCCGTGGTCGGCGAAGTCCTGGCGGAGCGCGTCCAGCAGCGCACGGTTCTGGGCGTTGATCGGGCTGACCCCGCCGAAGAGGAAGTAGTGCTGGCCGACCTCCTTGAGCCGTTCCTCGGGGATACCGCGGCCACGGGTCACGTTCGCCAGGAACGGAACCACGTCGTCCGGGCCCTCGGGACCGCCGAAGGAGAGCAGCAGCAGGGCGTCGTAGGGAGCGGGATCGCGCAGATCGGACATGACACCGATCCTGCCACCCGCCGCTGACAGCGCGGCAACCGACATCCGACGGTCCGTCGGCAAGAGCCGGAACCCTTGACGGCCGCACGCCCCTTCCGCGCCTCCGCACGCTCCGAAATCCGGTGTCGGGCACCTCCGCACGGCCGTAAGCTGTATCAGCCGGCTACACGCATGACAGGCACGACCGGAGTACCTCTTGCCCAGCCCCTACCGCGCCATCTTCGCCGCCCCTGGTACCAAGGGGTTCTCCGCCGCGGGCTTGTTCGGGCGGATGCCGTTGTCCATGATGGGCATCGGCGTCGTGACCATGATTTCGCAGCTCACCGGCCGTTACGGACTGGCCGGAGCGCTCACGGCGACGCTAGCCATGGCGGCCGCGGTCTTCGGTCCGCAGGTCTCGCGGCTGGTCGATCGGTACGGACAACGGCGCGTGCTGCGGCCCACCACGCTGGTCGCGGTGGCGGCGGTGGCGGGGCTGCTGATCTGCGCGCAGCAGGGCGCGCCGGACTGGACGCTGTTCGTCTTCGCGGCGGGCGCGGGCTGTGTGCCGAGCGTGGGGTCGATGGTCCGGGCCCGCTGGGCGGCGATCTACCGGGGTTCCAGCCGCGAGCTGCACACGGCGTACTCCTGGGAGTCGATCGTCGACGAGGTGTGCTTCATCTTCGGCCCGATCATCTCGATCGGCCTCTCCACCGCCTGGTTCCCGGAGGCCGGTCCGCTGATCGCCGCCGCCTTCCTCCTCGTCGGCGTCTTCTGGCTGACCGCTCAGCGCGCCACCGAGCCGATCCCGCATCCGAAGTCGCTCCACACCGGCGGCTCGGCGCTGCGCTCGCCGGGCCTCCAGGTCCTGGTGGCCACCTTCGTGGCGACCGGCGCGATCTTCGGTGCCGTCGACGTGGTGACCGTGGCCTTCGCCGAGGAGAGCGGCCACAAGGCGGCGGCCTCTCTCGTGCTGGCCGTCTACGCGCTCGGTTCCTGCCTGGCCGGGGCCGTCTTCGGGCTGCTGCACCTGAAGGGGAAGCCCGCGACCAGGTGGCTGGTGGGGGTCTGCGCGATGGCCGTGAGTATGATCCCCCTCCAACTGGCCGGGAACCTTACGTTGCTGGCCGTGGCGCTCTTTGTCGCGGGCCTCGCCATCGCACCGACGATGGTCACCACCATGGCTCTCGTCGAAGCGCACGTACCGCGCACCAAGCTGACCGAGGGCATGACCTGGACCAGTACCGGGCTCGCGGTCGGAGTGGCGCTCGGCTCCTCGGCCGCAGGCTGGGTGGTCGACGCCGCCGGGGCGAAGTCGGGGTACGCGGTGCCCGCCGTGGCGGGAGCGCTCGCGGCGGCGGTGGCGTTCCTGGGGTACCGCCGGCTGGCGAAGCCGGCTCCTACCGGAGGGCGCGGGGAAGATGACCGACACCTACGCACGGACGACGACGAGCGCGTGGCGTAACTGGGCGGGGACCGTCACCGCCCGGCCGGCCCGGGCCGAGTCACCCGCGTCCGTGGACGAGCTGGTGGACGTGGTGCGCCGGGCGCGCGCGGAGGGCCTCACGGTCAAGCCGGTCGGCACCGGCCACTCCTTCACGGCGGCGGCCGCCACCGACGGCGTCCTGATACGGCCGGACCTGCTCACCGGCATCCGCGACATCGACCGTACGACCATGACCGTCACCGTGGAGGCGGGCACTCCGCTCAAGCGCCTCAACACCGCGCTCGCCCGTGAGGGCCTCTCGCTCACCAACATGGGCGACATCATGGAGCAGACGATCGCCGGCGCGACCTCCACCGGCACGCACGGCACCGGCCGTGACTCGGCGTCGATATCCGCCCAGATCCGCGCCTTGGAGCTGGTCACCGCCGACGGCATGGTGCTGGTCTGCTCGGAGCAGGAGAACCCGGAGATCTTCGCCGCGGCCCGGGTCGGGCTCGGCGCTCTCGGCGTGATCACCGCCGTCACGCTCGCCGTGGAGCCGGTCTTCCTGCTGACCGCCCGTGAGGAGCCGATGACCTTCGACCGGGTCACGGCCGACTTCGACCAGCTGGTCGCCGAGAACGAGCACTTCGAGTTCTACTGGTTCCCGCACACCGGCAACTGCAGCACCAAGCGCAACAACCGCAGCGCCGGCCCCGCCGCCCCGCCCAACAGGATGAGCAGCTGGATCGACGACGAGCTGCTCTCCAACGGCGTCTTCCAGGTGGCGTGTTCGGTCGGCAGGGTGATCCCGCCGGCCATCCCGTCGATCGCCAAGCTCTCCAGCCGCGCGCTGTCCGCCCGGACCTACACCGACATCCCGTACAAGGTGTTCACCAGCCCGCGCCGGGTGAAGTTCGTGGAGATGGAGTACGCCGTTCCGCGCGAGCGGGCCGTGGCGGCGCTGCGGGAGGTGAAGGCGATGGTCGAGCGCTCACCGCTGAAGATCAGCTTCCCGGTCGAGGTGCGCACCGCGCCCGCCGACGACATGACCCTCTCGACCGCCTCGGGCCGCGACAGCGCGTACATCGCCGTCCACCTCTACAAGGGCACGCCGCACCGCTCGTACTTCACGGCGGTCGAACGGATCATGACCGCGCACGCGGGCCGGCCGCACTGGGGCAAGATCCACACCCGGGACGCGGCCTACCTGGCGGAGGTCTATCCGCGCTTCGGCGAGTTCACCGCCGTACGCGACCGGCTCGACCCGGACCGGATGTTCGGCAACGACTACCTGCGGCGCGTCCTCGGCGAGTGACTCCCGGTACGCCGTCGGCCCCCTTGAAGCGTCTCAAGGGGGCCGAGGTGTTTCCTGCGGTACGTCGTCACTCGCCGCCGGTGCCGTTGGCAGGCGGGGCCTGCTCGCCCTGGCCGGGGGCGGTCGTCGAGTCGGGGGCGCCGGTCCCGCCGCCGTCGGGGGCGGACGGGGTCGGCGTCGGCGCAGGTGTGGTCTGCCCGTCACCGGAGCCCGAAGGCGTCGGCATGGGCGTGGATCCGGTGTCCGGCTTCTCGCCGCCCGTTCCCGAACCGGGGTCCGGGCTCTGGCTGTTGCCGTCGCTCGGGTCGGTGGCGGGTGCGGAACCGGTGCCGCTGCCGTCCTCGTCGCCGTCGTCCGGCGTCTGCCGCTGGTCCTCCCCGCCGTCCTGGCCGGTCTCTCCGGAAGGCGTCGGACCGGCCGGACCGGAGTCGCGGTCGCCGCCACCGCCGCGTACGACGGAGCCGAGGGTGGTCCCCTTGCCGCCGCTGAGGTCGTTGCCCGAGAACACCTCGAAGGCGGTGATCCCGGCCATGGAGACGGCGAAGACGGCGGCGGCCGCGAGCGCGGGCCGCTTCCAGCCGCGGAGCCTGGTGCCGTGCGTGGTGCCTTCGGTGAACGCGTCGTCCTCGGCGGTCGCACCCGTCGCGGCCTGCGGCAGGACCTGCGTACGGTCTCCGACCTGCGGCAGCATCTGCGTACGGTTCAGGTCCGGCCGAAGCATCCGCGTACGGTCCGGGTCGGCGACGGGCCTCAGCAGCTGCGTGCTCTCCGGGTCGGAGGCAGCGTCCGGGACCACCTCCGGGACCGCGCCCGGGTCGACCGTGGGCAGCACCGTGGTGGCGTCGTCCGTCGGACCTGGCGTCGGCTCCGGTTGCGGTCGCCGCTCGGCGGCTCTGTGCGCCGAGGGAGTCGTCTCCTTCGTGTGCACCGTCACCTGGCGGCCCTCCGGGTGGGTCACCTGGACCGTCACCTCGCGGATCTGCTCGCCGGTGCGGCGGAAGAAGTGCTGGAAGACGGAGCCGCCGCAGGTGGCGACGACGCTCATCACGCCGGCCCCGGCGATCGTGCCGTACACGCCCAGCTGCGAGGCCGCCACGGCTGCCGCGACGGCCGCCACCGCACTCCCGGCGACCTGCGGCAGACTCAGATCGATGCGCCTTTCCTTGGGTTCTGTGTCACTTTCCGACTTCTGAACCATTACCAGCCCCTGCTTGACATCTCTCCCACCATGCAACAGGAAGGGACAAATGAGCGAAGTGGATAGTTCCGTTTCCGGCGATTGTGTGAAGCACAACACGCATCAGGGGCATTTCACGGGGAACCGGGTGACTCAACTCCCGCGCCTCCCGAGAAGTTCGGCGGCGCGCCGGTCCACCCAAGTGGCCCGAATGGAGTACCGTACGAGCCCTGGGGCGGACTCCCACGTGGGGATCCGCAGCTACGGGAGAGGGGCCGGCAGCGGCACTCGAACCGGCGGCGCCAACGCATTGCACGGGTGCTTGCTGCACAGAGCGGCCAAATCGGTCACTTTGGGACGCAAGAGGCAACCGTGTCATGGTGGGGTTCCAGAGTGAGCGCCCGACACGCCGGGCAACTTGGCAAGGTTGTGGCAGGCTGCACCCGGGCAGGTCACACTCGACTAGCGGAAGCAGCGACGCACGTGACGTCGGCAGGCACCACCCGGGAGGTCCCCATGCCCGAACTGCGTGTCGTGGCCGTCTCCAACGACGGCACACGACTGGTGCTCAAGGCTGCGGACAGCACGGAATACACGCTTCCGATCGATGAGCGGCTGCGCGCCGCCGTGCGCAACGACCGCGCCCGGCTCGGCCAGATCGAGATCGAGGTGGAGAGCCACCTCCGTCCCCGCGACATCCAGGCCCGCATACGGGCCGGTGCCTCCGCGGAGGAGGTCGCCCAGTTCGCCGGCATCCCGGTCGACCGCGTACGCCGCTTCGAGGGCCCCGTCCTCGCGGAGCGCGCCTTCATGGCCGAGCGGGCCCGGAAGACTCCCGTGCGCCGTCCCGGCGAGAACACCGGACCCCAGCTCGGCGAGGCGGTGCAGGAGCGGCTCCTGCTGCGCGGCGCCGACAAGGAGACCGTCCAGTGGGACTCCTGGCGCCGTGACGACGGCACCTGGGAGGTCCTGCTCGTCTACCGGGTCGCGGGCGAACCGCACTCGGCGAGCTGGACGTACGACCCGCCGCGCCGGCTGGTCCAGGCCCTCGACGACGAGGCGCGCTCACTGATCGGTGAGAGCGACGGCGCCGCGCCCGAGCCGAGCTTCCCGTTCGTGCCCCGGATCGCCCGGCTGCCGCGCGACCGGCCGCTGGACCGCGCTCTCGACCGGCAGATCGAGCGCCACACCGAGCGGCCCTCGCCGGCTCCGGAGCCGGAGGAGTACGTGAGCAGCGCCTCGGCCGGTGAGCGCGACTCGCTGACCAGCCTGCTGGAAGCGGTGCCGAGCTTCCGCGGCGACATGGTCGTGCCGGAGCGGCCCACGCAGCCCGAGCCGCCCGCGCTGGAGCCCGCGGCCGAGGAGGAGGCCGAGACCGAGGAGCCGCCCGCCGCCGCGGCCTCCGCCGGTGCCGGATCGGCGTACGCGGATGTGCTGATGCCGAGAGCGGTGGCCGGTCACCGCGACCGGCTCACCGGGACGACGGACCGTCAGGCCGAGGCGGACGGGGTCCGTCCGGGACGCCGTGCCGCCGTGCCGAGCTGGGACGAGATCGTCTTCGGCACCCGCCGCAAGAAGCAGGACTGACCGGGAGTGCCGGTCGGTGGGAGAGGGGCCCGTACGCCATCGCGTACGGGCCCCTCTCCGTGCTCCCGATCGTCAGGCCGGCTCGGGGCCGGTGGCGACCGGGCGGGCGGGGTCGGCGGACCATTCGGACCAGGATCCGGGATAGAGCGCGGCGGGGATGCCGGCGATCTCCAGAGCGAGCACCTCGTGTGCGCCGGAGACACCCGATCCGCAGTACACGCCGACGGGCCCGCCGCTCTTCCCCGCTCCGAGCGCGGCGAACCGCTCGGCAAGCCGTTCGGCCGGAAGGTAACGGCCGTCCTCGGTCACGTTCTGCGTGGTCGGGGCGGAGACGGCACCGGGGATGTGGCCGCCGACGCGGTCGATCGGCTCCAGGTCGCCGCGATAGCGCTCGGCCGCCCGTGCGTCCAGGAGCAGTCCCGTACGGGCGAGAGCTGCGGCCGCGTCCGCGTCCAGCGTGGGCAGGGCGCCGGGGTTCGGCCGGAAATCGCCTTCGGCGGGGTGCGGGATCTCGGCGGTGAGGTCGCCGGTCCACGCGGCGAGCCCGCCGTCCAGGACCCGTACGTCCGGGTGTCCCGTCCAGCGCAGCAGCCACCAGGCGCGCGCGGCGGCCCAGCCCTGTCCGCCGTCGTAGACCACGACCGGAGTGTCCTGGCCGATCCCGGCGCGGCGCATCACGGCGCCGAAGGCCTCCGGGTCCGGAAGCGGGTGGCGGCCGCCGCTGCCCGCCGGTCCGGCCAGTTCCGTGTCGAGGTCGACGAAGACGGCGCCGGGCAGATGGCCGGCCTCGTAGTCCGGACGGCCGTGCGGACCGCCCAGCTGCCAGCGGACGTCCAGGAGCACCGGCGGCCGCGGTCCCGCCGACTCGCTCGCGTATGCGGATGCGGTGATGATGGGCTTCATGGGTGCCATCCTCGCGCAGAGGCCGTGGCACCCGTACCAGCGCCCGGGCGGACATACCGCGACAGAGCGGTCTTCGTCCGTCGAGAACCCGGAGAACGCGGCGCGGCCGGAGCCGCACCGGCGCCGGGTGGTGCGAGCATCTCCACGGGGTACGCGGACCGCGTCCTGACCCGGGAGCGCCGTACGCGCCCTGTTCCCTGTCCGGCCACACAACGGTCCGAGGAGAGACAAGACGATGACCGAGGCTGCTGCCCGGCGCACGCCCGGAACACCTTGCTGGGTGAGTCTGATCGTGCACGGCCTGGGCGCGACCCAGGAGTTCTACGGAGCGCTGTTCGGCTGGGAGTTCCGGCCGGGGCCCGACCAGCTGGGCCCTTACGTCCGCGGGCTGCTCGACGGCAAGGAGGTCGCGGGCATCGGCCAGCTGCCGCCGGACCGGCACCTCCCGATCGCCTGGACCACCTACCTGGCGACGGACGACGCGGATCTGACGGCCGAGGCGATCCGCTCCTGCGGCGGCACGGTCGCGGTCGGACCGATCGACGCGGGCGAGGCGGGCCGGCTCGCCATCGCCTCGGACCCGGGCGGGGCCGTGTTCGGCGTCTGGCAGGGCTCGGAGCACGTCGGGACCATGACGGCCGGCGTCCCCGGCACGCCGGTCTGGAACGAGCTGGTGACCCGCGAGACCTCGATGGTCGCGAAGTTCTACCAGACCGTCTTCGGTTACGAGACCGAGGCGGTGGTCTCCGCCGACTTCGACTACCAGACCCTGCACCTGGCCGGCGTCCCGGTGGCCGCGCTGCACGGCGTCGGCCAGTCGCTGCCGCGCGACCGGGGCCCGCACTGGATGACGTACTTCGAGGTCGCCGACGTGGACGAGTCGGCCGCCCGGGTGGTGGAGCTGGGCGGACACATCCTGCAGCCGCCGCGCGAAGGAGCGAGCGGGAGGCTGGCGACGGTGGCGGATCCGGAGGGCGCGGCGTTCACGATCGTACGGACGTCCGAGGGCTGAAACGCCTTCGGGGCGGCTAGGGAGTGTCCGGCGGATCAGGGCCGACAAGGGCGCGGCGTCCGGTGCGGTGCATCGCAAGGCGCCGGCAGCGTCCTCATCGCAGAGCGATTCGGACGTTTCGGCAACGCCGCGAGGGATGGGGCCTCCCCTGCTCGAGCGCAGCCGAGAGCTTGGGGAAGTACCAGGCGTCGTGGACGCGGCTCCGATCCGCCGGACACCCCCTAGCTTTCGGCGGCGACCGGCAGCACGTCCGGCGAGAGCGTGCCCGCGCGGGCCGTCTCGGCGGTGAGCCGGCGGCGGTGGTGGCGTCGGCAGAGCACCTCGTAACCGACCTCGCCCGCCTGCCGGTTGACGTCGCCGACGACGACCTGGGCGCCTTCGACGACCATCTCGCCGTCCACCGTACGGGCGTTGTGCGTGGCGCGGGCGCCGCACCAGCAGAGCGCCTCGACCTGGAGGGCCTCTATCCGGTCGGCCAGCTCGATCAGCCGCTGGGAACCGGGAAACAGCTTGGTGCGGAAGTCGGTGGTGATGCCGAACGCGAAGACGTCCAGGCCGAGATCATCGACGACCCGGGCCAACTGGTCGATCTGGGCCGGAGCGAGGAACTGCGCCTCGTCCACGATCACGTAGTCGACCCGGCCGCCGCGGCTGATCCGGTCGACGATGTGCGCGTACACGTCCATGCCCTCGTCCGCCTCGACGGCGTCCGTCACCAGGCCGAGCCGGGAGGAGAGCTTGCCCTCGCCCGCACGGTCGTCGCGGGTGAAGATCACGCCCTGGAGGCCGCGCGCGGAACGGTTGTGACCGATCTGCAGGGCCAGCGTGCTCTTTCCGCAGTCCATGGTTCCGGAGAAGAACACCAGCTCGGGCATGAGGGGTCGAGCACCTTTCACAGGGAGGGTCACAGAGGGAGAAACGCGGTTACGAGCGTACTTCGAGCAGCGGGACGAGCTGTTCGACGGGGGTCAGCGAGCCGTGCATGCCGACCATCGCCGACTCGTGCGGCTCGTTGACCGACGCCGTGATGACGACGTCGTCGTGGGCGGCGGCGACCACATCGCCGATCCGGCCGTACACCCGCTCGTCGATCACGGGCCCGAACCAGCCCGCCGCGATCGCCTCGTCCCGGCTCGCCACCCAGAACTGCTCGCCGAGCACCTCGCGCCAGACGGCCAGGACGTCTCCCTGAGCACCGGGCACCGCGTAGACATGGCGGGCGCGGCCCTCGCCGCCGAGCAGCGCGACGCCGGCACGCAGCTCCCAGTCCTCGTCGAAGTCGATCCGGGACTGCTCGTCGAACGGGATGTCGATCATGCCGTGGTCGGCGGTGATGTAGAGCGCGGAGCGCGGAGGCAGCTGTTCCGCGAGGCGCTGGGCGAGCCCGTCGACGTACATCAACTGGCCGCGCCAGGCGTCGGAGTCGACACCGAAGCGGTGGCCCTTGCCGTCGACCTCGCTGTAGTACGTGTAGACGAGCGAGCGGTCACCGGCGGCGAGGCGCTGGGCGGCGACGTCCATCCGGTCCTCGCCGGAGAGCCGGCCGAGGAAGGAACCGCCGCTGAGCGCGACCTTGGTGAGCGGCGTGCGCTCGAAGTCCGGCGAGGAGACCTGCGCGGTGCGCACGCCCGCCGCGTCGGCCAGCTGGAAGACCGTCGGATACGGCTGCCAGACCTTCGGCTCGGTCCACGGCCGCCAGCGGAGCTGGTTCATCAGCGCGCCGGTCTCCGGGTCGCGCACGGTGTAGCCGGGCAGGCCGTGGGCGCCGGGCGGGAGTCCCGTACCGACCGAGGCGAGCGAGGTCGCGGTGGTGGACGGGAAGCCGGCGGTGATCGGGCGGCCGGTGTTGCCGAGCGAGGTGGGGAGCAGCGAGTGCAGGAAAGGCGCCTCGTCCGGATGGGCCTTGATCTGCTCCCAGCCGAGGCCGTCGATCAGGAAGACGCAGTTGCGGTCGGCGGGCGTCAGCTCGGAGATGGTGGCGGTGAGGCCTTCCACACCTTGGCCGGCCGCGAGCGTCGGCAGCAGATCGGCGAGCGAGCCGCTGCCGTACGCCGGGACGGGAGCGGTGTCGAGAGCGAGCGGGACCGGGTCCTGCCAGGCGGCCTGGGCCATCACCGGCCGGTCGCGGCGGTGGCGGCCGTGGCCTCGGAGAGGGACTGGGCGAAGGCGAGGGTCTGGCGGACGGCGTCCGGTCCGTCGCCGGCCTCGCTGACGCGCAGGCTCAGGTCGTCGGCGGTGGAGCTGCCCGTGTAGCCGTGGTCGGCCTCGCAGTTGGCGTCGCCGCAGGCGGCGGGCTCCAGGTCGATCCGGGAGACCGCGCCCCAGCCGATGGTGAGGACGACCTCGCGGGGCAGCGTGCCCGCGACGTACTTCTCCGGGTTGGCCACCACGCGGCTGACCACGACGGAGGAGATCCGGTCGAGCTTGACCGACTCCGTGGAGGTGGTGGCGTACGGCGTCGGGGAGGTGGTGTCGGCGGCCTGCTCGTCGGTGTGGCTGACGATGAAGCGGTTCTCGGTCAGCACGAGGACCGTGGCATGGCGGCGGACCTCGTTGGAGTCGAACGTGGTCTCCTGGTGGACCAGGTACGAGGCGACCGGCTCCCCGCCGACGGCGGCCTCGACCGCCTCGGCCACGAGGGCCGGGTAGTAGCCACTGCGCTCGATCGCCGCGCGCAGCCCCTGGGTCGTCGTACCGGTCTTTGCCATGTGCACCATCCTACGGTGGGCCGGTGGCTGCCTGGGACCTGTCAGTAGTTCGGAAGGCGGCGCGGGCCGAGGTCGCCGCGCGGAGGCGGCGGGGCCAGGCGGACGCTCGCGCCGAGGACGGTGAGGCCGGCAGGCGCCACGACCACCGGTTCCAGCGCCACGGAGACCACTTCGGGATGGTCGTCGACGAGCCGCGACAGCCGTAGCAGCAGCTCCTCCAGAGCCGGGGTGTCGACGGGGGCCGAGCCGCGCCAGCCGAAGAGGACCGGGGCCGCCTTGATGGACCGGATCAGCTCGGCGGCGTCGCGGTCGGTGGCCGGAACCAGCCGGTGCGCGGTGTCACCGAGCAGCTCGGAGGGGGCGCCCGCGAGGCCGAAGGAGAGGATCGCTCCGGCGGCGGCGTCGATGGAGGCCCGGACGACCGTGTCCACGCCGCGCGGGGCCATGGACTGGACGACCGGGAGGAGTTCGGCGGGCTTGCCGAGGAGCTCGGTGAACTCTCCGTACGCGCGGCGCAGCGCGTCCTCGTCGGCGAGGTCGAGCCGTACGCCGCCGAGGTCGGCGCGGTGGCGCAGGTGCGGCGCGGTGGTCTTGAGCGCCACCGGATAGCCGAGGCGGGCGGCCGCGGCCACGGCTGCCTCGGGGTCCGGGGCGGGGAGCGTGGGGCGTACGGGGATGCCGTAGCGGCCGAGCAGCTCGCGGGCCTCGTCGTGGGTGAGCGGGCGGCCGCGCGGGTCGGGTGTGGCACCGAGGAGGGTGTCGATCAGGGCGGCGGCACCGGGCTCGTCGGTGGTCTCGTCCAGGAACTCGGGCACCTTGCCCGGTGTGGCCGCCTGGCGCCGCCACTGCGCGTACTTCACGGCTTCGGCCATCGCGCGTACGGCACGTTCGGCGGCGGGGTAGGCGGGGATGCGGCCGGGGCGGGCGGGAGGCTCGGTGCCTTCTTCGGTTTCTTCGGTTGCGGTCTCCGTCGTGGCGGGCGGAGTGGCCGCGGCGGACGGGCCGGAGGGCTGGGCGGCGAGTGTGGTGGGCCGGGTGCGGGGTGCGGCGGTGCTGCTCGCGGCGGCCAGCGCCTCCGCCAGGCCGCCGATCTCCACGTGGACGACGGCCACGGGCTTGGCCGGTCCGCCGGCGGCGGCGCCGCGCAGCGCTGCGGCCAGCACCTCGCCGTCGCCGGTCTCGGCCTCGCCGTTCTCGCCCACCCACGGGATGGCGGTGACGATCACGGTGTCGCAGGTCCCGTCGGCGAGGGCCTCGGCCAGCGCGTCCCGGAAGTCCTGCGGCGAGGCGCCGGTGGTCAGGTCGACCGGCGGGCGCGGGCGGAGCCCTTCGGCGAGGCAGGCGTCGTACGTGAGGAGGCCGAGCGACTCGGAGTTGCCGAGGATCGCGACCCGGGGCCCGGCCGGGAGCGGCTGGCCGGCCAGGAGCAGTCCGGCGTCCACCATCTCGGTCACCGTGTCGACCCGGATCACGCCCGCCTGCCGCATCAGGGCGGAGACGGTGGCGTCAGGGATGCGGCTGACCGGGACGGCGTGGCCGGGCGGGTTGGTGCCGCTGTGCCGGGCGCCCTTCACCACGACGACGGGCTTCACGGCGGCGGTGCGGCGGGCGAGGCGGGTGAACTTGCGCGGGTTGCCGAGCGATTCGAGGTAGAGGAGGGCGACGTCGGTGTCCGGGTCCTCGAACGAGTACTGGAGGAAGTCGTTGCCGGAGACATCGGCCCGGTTACCGGCCGAGATGAACGAGGAGAGGCCCGCGCCCCGCCGGTGGAGGCCGGAGAGGAGAGCGATGCCGATGGCGCCGGACTGGGTGAAGAGGCCGATCCGGCCACGGGCCGGCGACTCCGGGGCGAGGGAGGCGTTCAGCCGGACGGACTCGGCGGTGTTGATGATGCCGAAGGCGTTCGGGCCGATGATGCGCATGCCGTACGAGCGGGCCTGGCGGACCAGTTCGCGCTGGAGCTCTCGGCCGGCGGAGCCCTGCTCGGCGTAGCCGGCGGAGAGGACGACGAGGCCCTGGACGCCGTGCTCGCCGCAGTCGGCGACGGCCTCGGGAACGCGGTGGGCGGGGACCGCGATGACGGCGAGGTCGACCTGCTCGTCGATCTCGCCGAGCGAGCGGTGCGCGGGGACGCCGTCGAGCGTGGTGAGGCCCTCGTCGAAGGCGCGGTTCACGGCGTACGTACGGCCGGTGAAGCCGGCGGCGAGGAGGTTGCGGAGGACCGTGCGGCCCACTCCCCCGGGTGTGCGGCCGGTGCCGATGACCGCGACGGAGCCGGGCGCGAGGAGCCGCTGGACCGAGCGGGCCTCGGCGCGCTGCTCGCGGCCGCGCTGGACGGCGAGCGACTTCTCGGTGGGTTCGAGGTCGAGAGTGAGGTGGACGGAGCCGTCCTCGAAGCTGCGCTGCTGGGTGTAGCCGGCGTCCCGGAACACCTTGATCATCTTGTTGTTGGCGGGCAGCACCTCGGCGGCGAAGCGCCGGATACCGCGCTCGCGGGCGACGGCGGCGATGTGTTCGAGCAGCGCCGAGGCGACTCCGCGGCCCTGGTGGGCGTCCTGGACGAGGAAGGCGACCTCGGCCTCGTCGGCGGGCGCGGAGGCGGGCCGGCCCTGGTCGTTGATGCGGTCGTATCGGACGGTTCCGATGAACTCGCCGCCGATCGTGACGGCCAGCCCCACCCGGTCGACGTAGTCGTGATGGGTGAAGCGGTGCACGTCCCGGTCGGAAAGGCGCGGGTACGGGGCGAAGAACCGGTAGTACTTCGACTCGTCGGACACCTGCTCGTAGAAGCTGACCAGCCGTTCGGCGTCGTCCGTGGTGATCGGCCTGATGCGCGCGGTGCCACCGTCGCGGAGCACCACGTCCGCTTCCCAGTGGTCGGGGTACGCGTGATGCGGACGCTGTTCCGGCGTGGGCTCCATGGGCAAAGCCTACGGCCGGTCTCCCGGTCGCGGAGGGATCGGTACCGGGGCAGTCTGAGGACGGCCGGGGCCTGCCGGTGGGAGGGGAGGCCGGGCACAGCAGTACGCACCGCATGAGAGACTGGTCTAGACAACCGTTGATATGTGAAGGGCAGAACCATGGCTGAGCGCCGCGTAAACGTCGGTTGGGCCGAGGGCCTGCACGCCCGCCCCGCTTCCATCTTCGTCCGTGCCGCCACGGCTTCCGGCGTCCCCGTGACGATCGCCAGGGCCGACGGCAACCCGGTCAACGCCGCTTCCATGCTCGCGGTGCTGGGTCTGGGTGCGCAGGGTGGCGAGGAGATCGTGCTCGCGTCCGACGCGGACGACGCCGAGGCCGCCCTGGACCGCCTGGCGAAGCTGGTCGCCGAAGGGCTCGAAGAGCTTCCCGAGACCGTCTGACGCATTCCGGGACCGTATGACGGTGACGGACCTGAGCCGTGGTTTTCCCTCCGGGGTGACCACGGCTCTTTCGTTGTTCCGAGGCGATGGAGAATTATTTCGGGCAGCACGAACAAAGCCCCCGGCAATTACTTTTCTTTGTATACGGCGCGCTTGTTAATGACGGACACCCGCGATGTTTACGCCGTGTTGCGAAAAACTCACGCGAGGCGGTGGCGCCGCCCGCCGGCCGGCGCGGTCCGGCCGGCGCAGCCGGTGCGCCCCGGCGGCCCGCTCCGCGTGCAGAGCGGTGAGCGCCCTCGCCCGTTCCGCGTCGCCGCGCGCCACCGCGTCCACGATGGCCCCGTGCTCGGCCCAGGAGTCGACCGGTCGGACCGGCTGCTCGACGGCGTACATCCAGGCGATCTTGTGCCGGAGCTGGGTGAGCAGAGCGATCAGGCCGGGGCTGCCGGAGGCCTGGGCCAGGGTCTCGTGGAACCAGCCGCCCAGCGACCGCAGATCTTCGCCCTCGCCGCGGCGGGCCCGCTCCTGGCCCAGCCTGACCAGCCCGCGGAGGACCTTGAGGTGGGCCTCCGTGCGGCGCTGCGCGGCCCGGGCCGCGCCGAGCGGCTCCAGGAGCATCCGCA
The DNA here is from genome assembly GCF_040614075.1 of Streptomyces sp. NPDC006174. Classification (NCBI taxonomy): domain Bacteria; kingdom Bacillati; phylum Actinomycetota; class Actinomycetes; order Kitasatosporales; family Streptomycetaceae; genus Streptomyces; species Streptomyces sp. NPDC006174. The sequence goes on from NZ_JBEXTJ010000011.1 coordinate 162,414, forward strand.
CCTCCAGCAGGTCGGCGGCCTCCTGCTCGGTGGGCTCGGCGACACAGGCCCCGGCGTGCCTGCGGGTGGTGACGAAGCCTTCGGACTCCAGCGTGCGCAGCGCCTCGCGGACCGGGACGCGGGAGACCCCGTACCGCCGGGCCAGCAGCTCCTCGGTGAGGCGGCTGCCGCGCTCGTAGACACCGGAGACGATGTCGTCACGGATTGCCGTGCATACCGAATGCGCGGGAATGCGCATGTCCGAACCTCCGCCTTCATCCCCGCGAAACGCGGGCGGCCGACGCGTGTTCCGTGACTCTATGGCAATCTTCCGCAATTTCCGATGGCAGACCTGAATTGATAGATATCTTCTGGCCGAAGGCCGGGAGCGGAAGGGATCGGTCCGGGCATTCCCGGCGCACGCACGAAGGCCCCGGCGGGAAGTCCGGGGCCTTCGGGAGGAGCGGTGGTGCGCGGTCGGGTCAGACGTTGACGCCGTGCGAGCGCAGGTAGCCGACCGGGTCCATGTCGGAGCCGTACTCCGGAGTGGTCCGGGCCTCGAAGTGGAGGTGCGGGCCGGTGGAGTTGCCGGTGGAGCCGGAGAGGCCGATCTGCTGGCCGGAGGTGACGCTCCGGCCGACGGAGACGCCGATCGAGGAGAGGTGGCCGTACTGGGTGTACGTGCCGTCCGTCATCCGGAGCACGATGTTGTTGCCGTACGCGCCGCCCCAGCCGGCCTCGACGACCGTACCGGCGCCGACCGCGACGACGGAGCTGCCGGAGGCGGCACGGAAGTCCACGCCGGAATGGCTGCCGGAGGACCAGAGCGCGCCGCCGGACTTGTAGCCGGTGGTGACGGACGAGCCGACGACCGGGAGGTGGAAGGCGTTGAGGCGGGCGCGCTCGGCGGCGCGGGCGGCCCGGGCCTTCTCCTCGCGGATCTCCTCGGCGCGGGCCTCGGCCTTGCGCTGGGCCTCCGCCTTCGCCTCGGCCTTCGCGGCCTTGGCCCTGGCTTCGGCGGCCGCCTCGGCCTTCGCCTTGGCGACGGCTTCGGCCTGCCGGTGCTGCGCCTGGGCCTGGGCCTCGATCTGCTCGGCGATCGTGGCGTCGAGGGCGATGGCCTGGGTGAGTCCGGTCTCGGCGACCTTCGGGGTCTCGGAGTCGGCCGCGACGGCCGGAGAGGCCAGGGTGCCGAGGACACCGGTCGTGGTCAGGGCCGCGACGCCGGCGACATGGGCGCCGTGGCGCTTGAGGCGGCTCGGGGCACGGTGCTTCCCGGTGGCACGGGTGAACGCCATGGAGGGGCTGATCCTTTCCTTCCTTCTCGCCTACCGGGTTAGCTGACGGGTTCGGAGCAGGAAGGTCTCCTACGGAGCTCCGCGCCGGTTCGCGGCACGGGGTTCCGATTCACCCCAGGGACTACGTGTGGGTCCCCGGCTCCCCAGGCTCGCGCCTGACGGGGACTCGGCGATGGCTGCCCGGCGCCGCGGATGCGGCGTACGGGTGACGGACAGCCGGGCCGACGCTAGACAAGGCGGCTGTCCGTCACCAAACGGACAGGGGGATTTGTCGTGCATCCCACAGGGCGTAGAGGGAGTTACCTCATCACGATGTGACAAAGGGCCCTAAATGGACAAAGGAGAGGACTCCGGCTTATCGCTCCTCGCCGGGGTCCTCTCCGTCCTGGTGTGCCGACGGTGTGTCAGCCGCTGACGACGGTCACCTCTCCGATGCCGAGCGCCTTCACCGGCTCCGCGATCTGTGCCGCGTCGCCGACGAGGACCGTGACCAGCCGGTCCACCGGGAAGGCGTTGACCACGGCCGCGGTCGCCTCCACGGTGCCCGTCTCGGCGAGGCGGGCGTACAGCTGGGCCTGGTAGTCGTCGGGCAGGTGCTGCTCGACCTGGTCGGCCAGCGTGCCGGCGACCGAGGCGGCCGTCTCGAACTTCAGCGGGGCCACGCCCACCAGGTTCTGCACAGCCGTCTCGCGCTCGGCGTCGGTCAGCCCTTCGGCGGCCAGCGTCCGCAGGACCTTCCAGAGGTCCTCCAGCGCCGGACCGGTGGACTCGGTGTCCACCGAACCGCTGATGGCGAGCATCGCCGCGCCGCCCGATTCGGGCCCGGTCGAGCGCAGGACCTGGGCGAAGGCGCGTACGCCGTAGGTGTAGCCCTTCTCCTCGCGCAGCACCCGGTCCAGACGAGAGGTGAGCGTGCCGCCCAGGCAGTAGGTGCCGAGCACCTGGGCCGGCCAGACGCGCTCGTGGCGGTCGGCGCCGATGCGGCCGATCAGCAGCTGGGTCTGAACCGCGCCGGGACGGTCGACGATGACCACGCGGCCGGCGTCGTCGGCGGTGATCGGCGCGACCGGGCGGGCCTGGGCCGTGTTGCCCGACCAGTCGCCGAGGGTGTCGGCGAGCAGGGCGTCCAGGTCGATGCCGGTGAGGTCGCCGACGATGACGGCCGTCGCGGTGGCCGGGCGGATGTGGGCGTCGAAGAAGGCGCGCACGGCGGCGGCGTCGATCCGCCGCACGGTCTCCTCGGTGCCCAGGCGCGGACGGGACATCCGGGCGGTGGCCGGGAAGAGCTCCTTGGAGAGCTGCTTGGCGGCGCGCCGGGACGGGTTGGCCTGCTCGTGCGGGATCTCGTCGAGGCGGTTGCCGACGAGCCGCTCGATCTCACTCTCGGCGAAGGCCGGGGCGCGGAGGGCCTCGGCGACCAGGCCGAGCGCCTTGGCCAGCCGGGAGGCCGGGACCTCCAGGGAGACGCGGACGCCGGGGTGGTCGGCGTGTGCGTCCAAGGTGGCGCCGCACCGCTCCAGCTCGGCGGCGAACTCCTCGGCGCTGTGCTTGTCGGTGCCTTCGGAGAGCGCGCGCGACATGATCGTGGCCACGCCGTCCAAGCCCTCGGGCTCGGCGTCCAGCGGCGCGTCCAGGACGATCTCCACGGCCACGACCTGCTGGCCGGGGCGGTGACAGCGCAGCACGGTCAGCCCGTTGGGCAGGGCGCCGCGCTCGGGGGCGGGGAAGGCCCACGGGCGGGCGGTGCCCGGGGTCGGCTGCGGGTGGTACTCCATGGCTACTCCAGTCACGGCGGCGTCGCTCACTTGTCCGCTCCCTCGGGCGCGTCGGTGGCCTCTTCGGCGTCCTCGGCCGGCTCGATGGGCTCGTAGACCAGCACCGCCCGGTTGTCGGGGCGCAGGGCCGCGCGGGCCGCCTCGCGCACCTCGTCCGCGGTGATGTCCAGGACGCGTCCCACGGCGGTCAGGGCGAGCTGCGGGTCGCCGAACAGGACCGCGTAACGGCACAGTTCGTCGGCGCGGCCCGCGACCGTGCCCAGCCGGTCCAGCCACTCGCGCTCCAACTGGGCCTGCGCGCGCTCCATTTCCTCCGGCGTCGGGCCTTCCTCGGCGAACCGGGCCAGCTCCTCGTCGACGGCGGCCTCGATCGTCTCCACCTCGACACCGCCGGAGGTCTTCACGTCCAGCCAGCCCAGCGAGGGCGCACCGGCGAGCCGCAGCAGACCGAAGCCCGCCGCCACCGCCGTACGGTCGCGGCGGACCAGGCGGTTGTGCAGCCGCGAGGACTCGCCGCCGCCGAGCACGGTGAGCGCCAGGTCGGCCGCGTCACAGTTGCGGGTGCCGTCGTGCGGGAGGCGGTAGGCGGCCATCAGCGCACGCGCCGGGACCTCCTCGTGGACCACTTCGCGCAGCTGCTCGCCGATGATCTCGGGCAGGGTGCCGTCGCGCGGCGGCTGCTTGCCGTCGTGGGACGGGATGGAGCCGAAGTACTTCTCGACCCAGGCGAGGGTCTGCTCCGGGTCGATGTCGCCGACGATCGACAGCACCGCGTTGTTGGGCGCGTAGTACGTACGGAAGAACGCGCGGGCGTCATCCAGGGTTGCCGCGTCCAGGTCGGCCATGGAGCCGATCGGGGTGTGGTGGTACGGGTGGCCCTCGGGGTAGGAGAGGGCGGTGAGCTTCTCGAACGCGGTGCCGTAGGGCACGTTGTCGTAGCGCTGGCGGCGTTCGTTCTTGACGACGTCGCGCTGGTTCTCCATGGACTCCTCGTCGAGCGCGGCGAGGAGGGAGCCCATACGGTCGGCCTCCAGCCAGAGGGCCAGCTCCACCTGGTGGGTGGGCATGGTCTCGAAGTAGTTGGTCCGCTCGAAGCTGGTCGTCCCGTTGAGCGAGCCGCCGGCTCCCTGGACGAGCTCGAAGTGGCCGTTCCCCTTGACCTGTCCCGAGCCCTGGAACATCAGGTGCTCAAAGAGGTGAGCCAGACCGGTGCGTCCCTTGACCTCGTGGCGCGAACCGACGTCGTACCAGAGGCAGACCGCGGCGACCGGGGTCAGATGGTCCTCGGAGAGCACCACACGCAGGCCGTTGGCCAGGCGGTGCTCGGTCGCTGTCAGGCCGCCGGAGCCGGCCTGTGCGGTGGCCGTGTGACCCATGGGCATGTACGTCCCTTCGATCGCGATACTGGACTTCCTGACCGGTACTTCCTGCCAGACCTGCCACTCTAAGCAAGCGCACCGGCACCTGGCGAAGTTCCCGTTCCGCGGAAGTTTCCGTCGATGGTGTCCCCGGCCCTGCCGCCCGGGACGGCTTCGGACGGGTCGAGGTCCGCGTTGTCAGTGCGGAGGTCCACAATGGTCCGCATCAGTACCCCAGGTTGTCCGATCAGAATCCGTCAATCCGAGAAGGAGTCGCAGCCGCGATGGCCCGCCGTAGCACGAAGACCCCGCCGCCGGACGACTTCGAGGAGAAGATCCTCGACATCGACGTCGTCGACGAAATGCAGGGCTCCTTCCTCGAGTACGCGTACTCGGTGATCTACTCCAGGGCCCTGCCCGACGCCCGCGACGGCATGAAGCCGGTGCACCGGCGCATCGTCTCCCAGATGAACGAGATGGGACTGCGACCCGACCGCGGCTATGTGAAGTGCGCGCGCGTCGTCGGCGAGGTCATGGGCAAGCTGCACCCTCACGGTGACGCGTCGATCTACGACGCCCTGGTGCGGATGGCGCAGCCCTTCTCGATGCGGCTGCCGCTCGTCGACGGCCACGGCAACTTCGGCTCGCTGGGCAACGACGACCCGCCGGCCGCCATGCGGTACACCGAGTGCCGGATGGCCGACGCCACCTCGCTGATGACGGAGGCGATCGACGAGGACACGGTCGACTTCCAGTCGAACTACGACGGCCAGGAGCGCGAGCCGGTCGTCCTTCCGGCCGCCTATCCCAACCTCCTGGTCAACGGCGTCTCGGGCATCGCGGTCGGCATGGCGACCAACATGCCTCCGCACAACCTCGGCGAGGTCATCGCCGCCGCCCGCCACCTGATCAAGCATCCGGGCGCCGACATCGAGACGCTGATGCGCTTCGTCCCCGGCCCCGACCTGCCGACCGGCGGCCGCATCGTCGGCCTGAGCGGCATCAAGGACGCGTACACGAACGGCCGCGGCACGTTCAAGATCCGCGCCACCGTCGCCGTGGAGAACGTGACGGCCCGCCGCAAGGGCCTCGTCGTCACCGAACTGCCCTTCACCGTCGGCCCGGAGAAGGTGATCGCCAAGATCAAGGACCTGGTCTCGGCGAAGAAGCTCCAGGGCATCGCGGACGTCAAGGACCTCACCGACCGCGCGCACGGCCTGCGTCTGGTCATCGAGGTGAAGAACGGCTTCGTGCCGGAAGCGGTGCTGGAGCAGCTCTACAAGCTGACGCCGATGGAGGAGTCCTTCGGCATCAACAACGTGGCACTGGTCGACGGCCAGCCGCTCACGCTCGGCCTCAAGGAGCTGCTGGAGGTCTATCTCGACCACCGCTTCGAGGTCGTGCGCCGGCGCAGCGAGTTCCGCCGCACCAAGCGCCGCGACCGGCTGCACCTGGTCGAGGGTCTGATCGTCGCCCTGCTCGACATCGACGAGGTCATCCGGATCATCCGGGACAGCGACAACTCGGCGCAGGCGAAGGAGCGCCTGATGGCGCACTTCTCGCTGAGCGAGATCCAGACGCAGTACATCCTGGACACCCCGCTGCGCCGGCTCACCCGCTTCGACCGGATCGAGCTGGAGAGCGAGCGCGACAAGCTCAACAGCGAGATCGAGGCGCTGACCGCGATCCTGGAGTCGGACGCGGAGCTGCGGAAGCTGGTCTCCACGGAGCTGGCGGCGGTGGCGAAGAAATTCGGCACGGACCGGCGCACGGTGCTGCTGGAGTCGGCCGGTTCGCAGATCGCCTCCGTGCCGCTGGAGGTCGCGGACGACCCGTGCCGGGTGCTGCTCTCGTCGACGGGTCTGCTGGCGCGGACGGCCAACGCGCAGCCGGTGGAGATCTCCGAGGACGCCCGGCGGGCCAAGCACGACGTGATCGTCTCGGCGGTCGCGGCGACGGCGCGCGGCGACGTGGGAGCGGTGACCTCGACCGGGCGGCTGCTGCGGCTCTCGGTGATCGACCTGCCGCAGCTGCCGAACACCCACGCGGAGCCCAACCTCTCGGGCGGGGCGATGATTTCGGAGTTCCTCACGCTGGAGGCGGACGAGGACCTCATCTGCCTCACCACGCTCGACGAGGCCTCGCCCGGGCTGGCGATCGGCACGCTCCAGGGCGTGGTGAAGCGCGTCGTGCCGGACTATCCGGCCAACAAGGACGAGTTGGAGGTCATCACCCTGAAGGACGGTGACCGCATCGTCGGCGCGACCGAGTTGCGTACGGGCGAGGAGGATCTGGTCTTCATCACCTCCGACGCGCAGTTGCTGCGCTATCCCGCCGCTTCGGTGCGGCCGCAGGGACGGGCCGCCGGAGGCATGGCGGGCGTCAAGCTGGCGGCCGGGGCCGAGGTGCTGTCGTTCGCGGCGGTGGACCCGGCGGCGGACGCGATCGTATTCACGGTGGCCGGTTCGCACGGGACGCTGGACGACTCGGTGCTGACGTCGAAGCTCACGCCGTTCGACCAGTATCCGCGCAAGGGCCGGGCGACCGGCGGTGTGCGCTGCCAGCGGTTCCTGAAGGGTGAGGATGTGCTGGTCTTCGCCTGGGCGGGCGCCACTCCGGCCCGCGCCGCGCAGAAGAACGGCACGCCGGCGAAGCTGCCGGAGCCGGACCCGCGCCGCGACGGTTCGGGCACGCCGCTGCTGGAGAACGTGTCCGTGATCGCGGGACCGCCGCTGTAGGCCTCTTCGTACGGTGAGAAGCGGCCCGGAGGTGTCACGCCTCCGCGGCCGCTTCTTCTCGTACGTCCTCGGGCTCCGGCTCCTGTCGTACGTACCGGAGCACGCCCCACATGGCGCGTTCGGTCTCCGGGGTTTCGGGGCCGGGCTCCGCGCGGCAGGCGGCGAGGCCGGCCCGCAGCGCCTCGGCGTCGATACCGGCGCCGATCATGACGAGCTGGGTGAGCCGCTGTTCGGCCCGCGCCCACGGCTGCGGTACGAAGCGCAGGAACCGGCCGACCGCGTGCAGCGCGTACCGGTGGTCCCGGTCGCCCACACCGAAGTCCGCGAACCCCTTGATCCGGTAAAGGCCTTCGGGCCGCGAGTCGAGGAACGCGATGAAGCGGCGCGGGTCCATGGGGACGTCCGAGGTGAACTCGACGCTCTCGTAGGCCGCGTGGAGGTGGTCGGCGTGATCGCCGTCGCCCGCCTCCTCCCGCAGCAGATCCTCGAAGGTCAGCTGGCGGATCTTCTCCTCGCCGTCCGGCCGCAGCGCCGGATCGAAGAGCAGCTCCGGGTCGATCCGGCCGTGCACGGCGGAGATCACGGCGGCGGGCGCGCTCAGCTCCGCGACCGCCGTGCGCAGCCGCTCCCGCTCGGTCTCCGCCACCCGGTCGGTCTTGTTCAGCACGACGAGGTCCGCGACGGCGAGATGACGGTCGATCTCCCGGTGGCGCTCCCGGACCCCGTCGAACTCGGCGGCATCGACGACTTCGACCAGACCGCCGTACAGGATGTGCGGGTTCTCGCTGGCCAGCAGCATCCGTACGAGCTCCTGGGGTTCGGCGAGGCCGCTCGCCTCGATGACGATCACGTCCAGGCGCGCGGAGGGGCGGGTGAGCGTCTCCAGGAAGGTGTCGAGTTCGCTCGCGTCGACCGCGCAGCACAGGCAGCCGTTGCCGAGGGAGACCGTCGAGCCGACCTGTCCCGCGACGGTCATGGCGTCGATCTCGATGGACCCGAAGTCGTTGACGATCACGCCGATCCGGGTGCCCGCGCGGTTGCGGAGGAGGTGGTTCAGGAGCGTGGTCTTGCCTGAGCCGAGAAAGCCCGCCAGGACGACGACCGGGATCTGCTGGGTGCGGGGCGGGGTCAACGGGGGCCTTCCTCGGTGGGGCGGTCAGAGTGCGGGGACCGGCTGCGGCGGAGGTGTGCCGATGTAGCGGGCCGCCGGACGGATGATCTTCGAGTCCTCCGCCTGCTCCAGGATATTGGCGCTCCAGCCGATCACCCGCGCCGCGGCGAAGGTGGGCGTGAACATCGCGCGCGGCAGTCCGCACAGCTCCATGACGACCCCGGCGTAGAACTCCACGTTGGTGTGCAGCTCCCGTCCCGGCTTGAGCTCGGCGAGGATCGCCTCCACCTGGCGCTCGACCTCCACGGCGAAGTCCACGAGCGGCCCGCCGAAGCTCTGCGCGATGGACTTGAGCATCCGGGAGCGCGGGTCCTCGGTGCGGTAGACGGGGTGGCCGAAGCCCATGATGCGGCGGCCGGAGAGGACCTGCTCACGGATCCAGCCGTCGATGCGGTCCGGAGTGCCGATGGCGTCCAGGGTGTCCAGCGCTCGGCTGGGCGCTCCGCCGTGCAGCGGTCCGGAGAGCGCGCCGACGGCGGCGACCAGACAGGCGGCGAGATCGGCGCCGGTGGAGGCGACGACGCGGCCGGTGAACGTGGAGGCGTTGAAGCCGTGGTCGATGGTGGAGATCAGATACCGCTCGACGGCCCGGACCCGGTCGGGCTCCGGCTCGGCGCCGGTGAGCATGTAGAGGTAGTTGGCCGCGTACGGCAGGTCCGCGCGGGGCTCGACCGGTTCGAGGCCCTGGCCGAGGCGCTGGAGCGCGGTGAGGATCGTCGGTACGGCGGCGCAGGCGGCCAGCGCGTCGCTGCGGCGGCTCTCGGCGTCGAGGTCGTAGACCGGGCGGAATCCGGCGGAGGCGCCGAGCAGCGACAGAGCCGTACGGAGTCCGGCGAGCGGTCCGGAGACGGCGCCCGCGCGGGCGATGGCGGGCAGGGCCTCGGTGACGTCGGCGGGAAGCGCGCGCAGGCTCGCCGTACGGGCGGCGAAGTCGGCGGCCGTTGCTCGGTCGGGCAGCTCGCCGTGGAACATCAGGTACCAGACGTCCTCGAAGCTCCGCGTCCGCGCGAGGTCGATCGCCGCGTACTGGCGGTAGTGGTAGAAGCCCTCGCGGCCACGGACATCGCCGAGTGCGGTGTCGGTGACGACGACTCCGGCGAGGCCGCGCGGGACGGCGGGAACGACAGGGGTGGTGGTCATGGCCGATCTCTCCTCCGTGCATGCAACATTGATTCAACTGTTCATCCTTGACGTTCGATCCGTCAATATTGATTGAATCAATGTGTAGGCGGAGTGGATACGGTGATCCCATGACGGATCAATCAGAGCCCGGCGCCGCGCCTCAGGACGCACCACGGCTGACCACCCGCGAGGCGGCCGAGTTGCTCGGAGTGAAAGCCGAGACGGTGTACGCGTACGTCAGCCGGGGCCAGCTCAGCAGCGTGCGGGCGGCCGGGGGCCGGGGCAGCACGTTCGACGCCGAGGAGGTGCGGGCGCTGGCCCGGCGCTCGGGGCGGCGCGATCCGTCACCGGCCGGCGGCGACCTCGTGTTCCGTACCGGCATCACGCTGATCGAGGAGGACCGGTACTACTTCCGCGGGCTCGACGCGACGGAGCTGGCCCGGAACCACAGCTACGAGGAGGTCGCGGAGTGGGTGTGGACCGGTGAGCTGCGGCCGGGCGCGCGGTTCGCAGCGCCTTCCGAGACGCTGGCTGCCGCTCGCCGGGCGGTCGACGCGCTGCCCGCGCACAGCGGTTCGACGGATCGGCTGCGGGTGGCGGTGGCGGCTGCGGCGGTCACGGACCCGCTGCGGTTCGACCTGTCGCCCGGAGCGGTGCTGAGCAGTGCGCGGAGCCTGATCCCGACGCTGGTGGGCGCGTTGCCGGTGCTCGGCCCACCGGAGGCCGGCGGAGATTCCCTGGCCCACCGGCTCTGGCCACGGCTGACCGCTCGGCCCGCCGACGCCCCGGGCCTCGCCGTCCTGGACACCGCGCTGGCCCTCCTGATCGACCACGATCTCGCGGCCTCCACCCTGGCCGCACGGGTCGCCGCCTCGGCGCACGCCCATCCGTACGCCGTGGTCTCCGCCGGCCTCGGGGTCCTGGAGGGTCCGCTGCACGGCGCCGCCAGCGGACTGGCCCACCGCATGCTCCAGGAGGCCGTGGACCGGGGCAGCGCGGTGCCGGTCGTCGCCGACCATCTGCGGACCGGGCGCCGGGTGCCGGGGCTGGGCCACCGGCTCTACCGGGGCGAGGATCCACGGGCCCGGACCCTGTTCGCGCTGCTGGAGGACGTGCCGCAGGCGGCCGGAGCGCTGGCGGCGGCCCGCGAGGTGGTCGCCACGACGGCCCGCCACGCACCGCTGCACGCCAACGTCGACCTGGCGCTCGCCGTCCTCTCCGTGGCCTACGGGATGGCGGCGGAGGCGGGCGAGACGGTGTTCGCCATCTCGCGCACGGCGGGCTGGATCGCGCACGCGCTGGAGGAGTACGCGGAGCGCCCGCTGCGGATCCGGCCGAGCGGGCAGTACACCGGGCCACGACCCACTCTTCAGCTCTGAGGGCCAGCGCAAATTAGCTACGGATCAGAGGGAATTCTCGCGCGGCGGCTGCGCGGTGGAGCCACGCACCACCAGCTCGGGCTCGAAGAGCAGCTCGTCCGAGGGCACGGTCCGGCCGCCGATCTGCACCGAGAGCAGCTCCACGGCCGCGCGGCCCATGGCCTCGATGGGCTGGCGGACGGTGGTCAGCGGCGGCTCGGTGCAGTTCATGAACGCCGAGTCGTCATAGCCCACGACCGATACGTCGCCGGGGACCGAGAGGCCGCGGCGGCGGGCGGCCCGGACCGCGCCGAGAGCCAGCGGGTCGCTGGCGCAGATGATGCCGGTGACGCCGCGCTCCAGCAGCCGCATCGCGGCGGCCTGTCCGCCCTCCAGCGAGAACATCGCCCGCGCCACCCACTCGTCGGGGATGCTGGTGCCGGCCTCCTCGGCGAGCGTCCGGGCGGCGGCCAGCTTGCGCTGCGAGGGCACGTGGTCGGAGGGGCCGAGGACGAGGCCGATGCGCTCGTGGCCGAGCGAGACGAGGTGGCGCCAGGCCTGTTCGACGGCGACCGAGTCGTCGCAGGAGACGCCCGGGAAGCCGAGGCGGTCGATGGCCGCGTTGATCAGGACGACCGGGATCTTGCGGTCGGCGAGCACCTTGTAGTGGTCGTGCGGGGCGTCCTCCTGGTGGTACAGGCCGCCCGCGAAGACCACGCCGGAGACCTGCTGCTGGAGGAGGAGCTCCACGTAGTCGGCCTCCGAGACGCCGCCCTTGGTCTGCGTGCAGAGCACCGGGGTCAGCCCCTGCTGCGCGAGCGCGCCGCCGACCACTTCGGCGAAGGCCGGGAAGATCGGGTTCTGCAGCTCGGGCAGGACGAGCCCGACCAGCCGGGCCCGCTCTCCTCGCAGCTGAGTGGGCCGCTCGTAGCCGAGGACGTCCAGCGCGGAGAGGACGGCCTGCCGGGTGGCGTCGGAGACGCCCGGCTTGCCGTTCAGCACCCGGCTGACCGTCGCCTCGCTGACTCCCACCTTCTGGGCCACTTGAGCAAGTCGTCGCGTCATGAGCGCAAGATTAGCGCAAGAAGTGCAAGCAGATTGCGCTCCTGACGAACTCCCCGCAGCTCCCAGAACGCCCGTACGAGAACGCTCACAGAAGCCGCGCCGCCAGGCAAGGGGAACGGCCCGGCGAACCCGGTGGATTTCCGCCCGGACGCCACGCCCCTTACCGTCTCTACGATGAACGCCGCACCCCTCTCCGGCCGGGCGCAGCGCCGGTTCGGCTGGCCGCAGCGGGTCTTCTCCCAGGTGCTGCTGATGCAGCTGGCCATCATCACGGGCGTCACCGTGCTGGTCACCGGCCTCTTCCTGGCCCCGCTCAGCGCCCAGCTCGACGACGAGGCGATGCGTCGCGCGCTGGCGATCGCGCAGAGCACGGCCGCCCAGCCCGGGATCGCGGAGGACCTGCGCACCACGGAGCCGTCCGCGTTCGGTCCCGTACAGTCCGCCGCCGAGGAGATCCGGCGGGCCACCGGCGCGGAGTACGTCGTCGTGCTGGACCACCGAGGCGTGCGCTGGTCGCACCCGGAGGCGGACCGGATCGGCGAGGTGGTCTCCACCGACCCCGGCGACGCGCTGCGCGGCCGGGAGGTCATGGAGATCGACAGCGGAACGCTCGGCCGCTCGGCGCGGGGCAAGGTGCCGCTGTTCGGCGGTTCCGGCTCGTCGGAGGTGGTCGGCGCGGTCTCGGTCGGCATCGAGTACGACAGCGTCCGCGCCCGCCTCCTCGGCGCGATCCCGGGCCTCCTCGCGTACGCCGGCACGGCCCTGGCCGTCGGCGCGCTCGCCGCGTACCTCATCTCCCGCCGGCTGCAACGGCAGACCCATGACCTGGCGTTCTCCGATATCTCCGCGCTGCTGACCGAGCGCGAGGCGATGCTGCACTCCATCCGCGAAGGCGTCGTCGCGCTCGACGGGACGGGCCGGGTCCGGCTGCTCAACGACGAGGCGCAGCGGCTGCTCGGGCTCGGCCCCGAGGTGGCCGGCCGGCCGCTGGAGGAGGTGCTGGACGGCGGCCGGACCGCGGATGTGCTGGCGGGCCGGGTGGTGGGCGAGGACCTGCTGGCGGTCCAGGGCGGCCGGGTGCTGCTGGCCAACCGGATGGAGACGGACGACGGCGGGGCCGTGGTGACCCTGCGCGACCGGACCGAGCTGGAACACCTCGGCCGCGAGCTGGACTCCACCACCGGTCTGATCGACGCACTGCGCGCCCAGGACCACGAGCACGCCAACCGGCTCCACACGCTGCTGGGACTGCTGGAGCTGGAGATGCACGAGGACGCCATGGAGTTCGTGACGGAGGTGGTCGGCGTCCACCGGGCGACGGCGGAGCAGGTCACCGAGAAGGTGCGGGACCCGCTGCTGGCCGCGCTGCTCGTCGGCAAGACGACCGTGGCCGCCGAGCGCGGTGTCTCGCTGCGGCTGGCGCCCGGCACGCTGCTGCCGGACCGTGTGGTGGACCCGCGCGGCCTGGTCACGGTGGTCGGCAACCTGGTCGACAACGCCACGGACGCGGCGGCCGGGTCGAAGGACGCCCGGATCGAGGTCGGACTGCGGGCCGAGGGCCGTACGGTGGTGCTGCAGGTGAGCGACAGCGGTCCCGGGATCGCTCCGGAGCGGTACGGCTCGATCTTCACCGAGGGCTGGTCCACCAAGGACCTCCCGGCCCACGGCAAGCGGGGCCTCGGGCTGCCGCTGGTCCGCCGGCTCGCGGAGCGCCAGGGCGGCAGCGTGACCGTCGCCGGGGCCGACGGCGGCGGCGCGGTCTTCACGGTCGTCCTCCCGGAGGCGCTCGGCACAGCGAGCACCACGACAGGAGGCGAACGGTGATCCAGGTCCTGATCGTGGACGACGACGTCCGGGTGGCGGGGATCAACGCCGCGTACGTCGCCAAGGTCGCCGGATTCCGGGTGGCCGCGCGGGCCCACTCGGCGGCGCAGGCGCTGGCCGTGGTCGAGGAGGTGCCGGTGGACCTGATCCTGCTGGACCACTACCTCCCGGACCGCAACGGCCTCGCCGTCGTACGGGAGCTGCGCCGGCTGGGCCGCCAGGTCGACGTCATCATGGTGACCGCCGCGCGCGATGTGGCGACCGTGCAGGACGCGATGCGGCACGGCGCGCTCCAGTACCTGGTGAAGCCGTTCACGTACGCCGGTCTCCGCTCGAAGCTGACCGCGTACGCGGCGCTCCGCCACACGCTCGACGGCGGCGGCCAGGCCGAGCAGGCGGAGGTGGACCGGCTCTTCGGCGCTCTGTGGGCGGCGGGCGAGCCGGACCTGCCCAAGGGCCACTCCCCCACCACCGCCGAACTGGTCCGGCGGGCACTGCGCGACGCGGACGGCCCGCTCTCCGCGCAGGAGGTCGCGGAGAGCGCGGGCATGAGCCGGCAGACGGCGCAGCGCTATCTGAAGCTGCTGGAGCGGACGGGGAAGGTCCGGCTGACGCTGCGGTACGGCGAGACGGGCCGCCCGGAGCACCGGTACGCCTGGGCCTAGGAGCCTTTCAGAGCCTGGCCCGGGCCCGTTTCAGGCCGCCCCCGCTCACGCCGCTCCCGCCCCCGTCAGCGCCCGGACCTCGCTCTCGGCGTGCTTCGCCTCGTCCGGCTTCTCGCGCGAGGTGACCGTGCCGAGCCAGCCCGCCAGGAAGCCGAGCGGGATCGAGACCAGCCCCGGGTTCTCCAGCGGGAAGAGCTGGAAGTCGACGCCCGGGAACAGGGACGTGGCGCTGCCCGAGACGACCGGTGAGACCAGGACCAGGACGACGGCCGGGACGAGGCCTCCGTACACCGCCCAGACCGCGCCACGGGTCGTGAAGTTCCGCCAGAACAGCGAGTAGAGCAGCGCCGGCAGGTTGGCCGACGCGGCCACCGCGAAGGCGAGGCCGACGAGGAAGGCCACGTTGAGGTTCTGGGCGAGGAGGCCGAGCGCGATGGCGACCGCGCCGATGACGGCGGCGGCGACCCGGGCGACGGCCACTTCGCCGTACTGCTTGCGGCCCGGACGGCGGAGCGAGGCGTAGAGGTCGTGGGCGACGGAGGCCGAGGAGGCCAGCGTGATACCTGCGACGACGGCGAGGATCGTGGCGAAGGCGATGGCGGCGACCATGGCGAAGAGAACCGTTCCGCCGGTGGAACCCTCGCCGCCACCGAGGTTGAGGGCCAGCAGCGGTACGGCGGTGTTGCCGGCGGCGTTCGAGGAGCGGACCTCGGCGGAGCCGACCAGAGCGGCGGCGCCGAAGCCGAGCACGATCGTCATCAGGTAGAAGCTGCCGATGAGGCCGATGGACCAGACGACGGACCGGCGCGCGGCGCGAGCGGTGGGCACGGTGTAGAAGCGCGCCAGGATGTGCGGCAGTCCCGCCGTGCCCAGGACGAGGGCCACACCGAGGCTGATGAAGTCGCAGCGCGCGGTCCAGTCACCGCCGTACCGCAGGCCGGGTACGAGGAAGTCCTTGCCGTGGCCGCTGCGTTCGGCCGCGGTGTTGAGCAGGCTGTTGACGTCACCGCGGAAGTGGACCAGGACGAGCACGGTGAGCGCGACCGCTCCGCCCATCAGCAGTACGGCCTTGACGATCTGGATCCAGGTGGTGGCGCGCATCCCGCCGAAGGAGACGTAGATGACCATCAGCGCGCCGACACCGACCACGGTCCACGTGCGGGCCGCCTCGCTCGTCCCGCCGAGCAGCAGGGCCACCAGGGAGCCCGCGCCTACCATCTGCGCGACCAGGTAGAGCACGGAGACGGTGACGGAGGAGGTGCCGAGCGCGGTACGGACCGGGCGCTCGGCCATCCGGGCGGCGACCACGTCGGCGAGGGTGTACCGGCCGCAGTTGCGGACGAGTTCGGCGACCAGCAGCAGGACCACCAGCCAGGCGACCAGGAAGCCGACCGAGTAGAGCATGCCGTCGTAGCCGAAGAGGGCGATCAGTCCGGAGATGCCGAGGAAGGAGGCGGCCGACATGTAGTCGCCGGCGATGGCGAATCCGTTCTCCATCGGCGAGAAGAGGCGTCCGCCGGCGTAGAACTCCTCGGCGGAGCCCTGCCGGTTGCGGCTGGCCCAGGTGGTGATGAAGAGCGTCACCGCGATGAACGCACAGAACAGCAGCAGGGCGAGTGTCTGGTGGTCGCCTCTCAACGTCCTCGCCCTCCCGTCGCCTGCCGTGCGGCTCCTCGCGTCAACTCCTGCGTGTCCCACCGCAGATCGAGCGCGGCCCGGTCCCTGCGCAGCCGCGCGTGGCGTGCGTACGCCCAGGTCAGGAGGAAGGTGGTGAGGAACTGGCCGAGGCCCGCCACCATCGCCACGTTGACCGCGCCGACGACCGGACGGGCCATCAACGCGGGCGCGGTGGTGGCCGCGACGACGTACGCGAGGTACCAGAGGAGGAAGGCGAGCGCGGCGGGCGCCACGAAGCGTCGGTAGCGGCGGCGCACCTCGCGGAAGGCCTCGCTCCGGTGCACTTCCAGGTAGATCTCGGCCGCGCCGGGCCGGGGTTCCGGCTCTCCGGGGCCGGGCGCGCCGTCCACCGCCGCGCCTTCCGCCTCGTCCCAGCCCGCGCCTTCCGCCTCGTCCCAGCCCGCGGCCGACGCCTCGTCCCACGGGTCGTCGAGCCGCACTCCCGCGGCCGCCGGCCCTGCTTCCTTCTCCACCGGGCAACTCCCTTGTCCACGGACCTTTTCGGCCGCGTGGCCCACGATGAGTGGTGGCGGAAGCTCGCGGGCGGGCCATTCGCCCGAATTCACCTCTTCAGGTGACAGAAGTCCCGAACGCAAGCGGGCCCCCGCCCTTCCGGTCATCCGGGAAGGCGGGGGCCTCAAAGAGCTGATACGGCTCCTTACGCGTCGATGCGCGAGCGGTCCAGGGTCGCGGCCGAGCTGGTGATGAACTCCTTGCGCGGCGCGACCTCGTTGCCCATCAGGAGGTCGAAGACCTGCTCGGAGGATTCCAGGTCCCCGATGTTGATCCGGCGCAGCGTGCGATGGCGCGGGTCCATGGTGGTCTCGGCCAGCTGGTCGGCGTCCATCTCACCGAGGCCCTTGTAGCGCTGGATGGACTCCTTGATCCGGACGTTCCTGCGCTGGAACTCCAGCAGCGTCTGGCGCAGCTCGTTGTCCGAGTACGTGTACACGTACTTGTCCTGGCCCTTCTTGGGCTGGACCAGCTCGATCCGGTGCAGCGGCGGCACGGCGGCGAAGACCCGTCCGGCCTCGACCATCGGGCGCATGTAGCGCTGGAAGAGGGTCAGCAGCAGGGTACGGATGTGGGAGCCGTCCACATCGGCGTCGGTCATCATGATCACCTTGCCGTACCGCGCGGCGTCGATGTCGAAGGTCCGGCCGGACCCGGCTCCTATGACCTGGATGATGGCGCCGCACTCGGCGTTCTTCAGCATGTCCGAGACGGACGACTTCTGGACGTTGAGGATCTTGCCGCGGATCGGCAGGAGCGCCTGGAACTCGCTGTTCCGCGCCAGCTTGGCGGTGCCGAGCGCCGAGTCGCCCTCGACGATGAACAGTTCGCTGCGCTCGACGTCGTCGCTGCGGCAGTCGGCGAGCTTGGCCGGCAGCGAGGAGGACTCCAGCGCGGTCTTGCGGCGCTGGGCGTCCTTGTGCTGGCGGGCCGCGATCCGCGTACGGGCGGCGGCGACGGCCTTCTCCAGGACCGCGCGGGCCTGCGCCTTGGCGTCCCGCTTGGTGGAGGTCAGGAACGCCTTCAGCTCCTTGGCGACCACGGCCGCGACGATCCGGTTGGCCGCCGAGGTGCCGAGCACCTCCTTGGTCTGGCCCTCGAACTGCGGCTCCGCCAGCCGTACGGTCACGACGGCGGTGAGCCCTTCCAGCGCGTCATCCTTCACCACGTCGTCCTCGGCGACCCGGAGCAGCTTCTGCGAGCGGAGCGCCTCGTTCACCGTCCTGGTCAGCGAGCGCTCGAAACCGCTGACGTGGGTGCCGCCCTTGGGGGTGGCGATGATGTTGACGAAGGAGCGGACGGTGGTGTCGTAGCCGGTGCCCCAGCGCAGCGCGATGTCGACGCCGAGCTCGCGGGTGACCTCGGTCGCGGTCATGTGGCCGCGGTCGTCGAGGACCGGGACGGTCTCCTTGAAGATGCCGGTGCCGGTCAGCCGCTGGACGTCGCAGACGGCCTTGTCCTGCGCCAGGTACTCGCAGAACTCGCTGATGCCGCCGTCGAAGCGGAACGTCTCCTCCGTCTTGCCCTCGCCGTCGAGACCGCGCTCGTCGCGGACCACGATGGTGAGGCCGGGGACGAGGAAGGCGGTCTGGCGGGCCCGCTGGTGGAGGGTCTCCAGGTTGAGCTTGGCGTCCTTGAGGAAGATCTGCCGGTCGGCCCAGTACCTGACCCGGGTACCGGTACGGGTCTTCGGGACCCGCTTGCCCTTACGGAGGCCGTTGGCCGGGTCGAAGGGGCTGTCGGGGCCCTGCTCGGTGAACATGCCGGGGACGCCGCGGCGGAAGCTGATGGAGTGGGTCGCGCTGTTGCGGTCGACCTCGACGTCGAGACGGGCGGAGAGGGCGTTGACCACGGAGGCGCCGACGCCGTGGAGGCCGCCGGAGGCGGCGTAGGAGCCGCCACCGAACTTGCCGCCGGCGTGCAGCTTGGTCATGACGACCTCGATGCCGGAGAGGCCGGTCTTGGGCTCGACGTCCACGGGGATGCCGCGTCCGTTGTCCCGGACCTCCACGGAGGCGTCGTCGTGGAGGATGACCTCGATCAGGTCGCAGTGACCGCCCAGGGCCTCGTCGACGGAGTTGTCGATGATCTCCCAGAGGCAGTGCATGAGGCCACGGCTGTCGGTGGACCCGATGTACATCCCGGGGCGCTTGCGGACCGCCTCAAGTCCTTCGAGGACGAGAAGGTGCCGCGCGGTGTAGTTGGAGCTGTCCCGGTCGCCGCCTGCTGCGGTCAGCATCGCGGTGGACGGCACGGACGTTTCGGCGGTCACGCGGTTCGCTCCTCGCTGAATTTCATCTGGGCCCTTGGTGGGTATCACGGTCGGCTTCGGTTGCCGCTGAGAGCCTACAGAGGCCTGGTAGAGCGGTTGTAACGCCACCCTCGGGGAATCCTCATGCTAGACGAGCTTCATCCGGGCTCGCATGGATGTTCGATCATTCGTCGGAGTGACGTGCACATCACGTTCCCTTCGAGGCATGAACCATTTAGGCTCCGGGCACGTCCTGATGAACACACCGGCAAGCCGGCCGGCGGGACCCATCCCCAAGACAAGCAATGCGAAACCGTAGCGCTCCGCATACGGCACATTCGCCGCCAACCGGCAACTGACAGCCATCCCGAGAAGAAGTTTCGAAGAAAAGCCACGAGCGGGAACGTTTTCGGCCTGGTTGGATGTTGACCCTGGTACGACAGCTCGTCGAGCTAGAGAAGAGGCGACGTGACTACTGTTCTGACCCCCGCGAGCCCGCTGACCGCAGCAGACCGCTGTGACCGTTGCGGCGCCCAGGCTTATCTGCGCGTCGTCCTGATCAGCGGCGGTGAACTGCTCTTCTGCGCCCACCACGGGCGCAAGTTCGAGCCGGAACTCAAGAAGATCGCCGCGGAAATACAGGATGAGACGGATCGGCTCACCGCCGTGCAGGCGACCGCCGACGAGGACCAACACTGACACCTCGCATCCACGACGAGCCAGGGGCCGGTCCAGGACCGGCCGACGGGCGGCACCCCCACCGGGGGCGCCGCCCGTTCTCGTGTCCTCCCACAGGCCTCCACGGCCCGGTTCAGCCGCTCAGATGCGGCCCTCGGCCCACTTCACGGCGGCCGAGACCCGGGTGTACACACCGGGGCTGCCGACGCGTCCGCAGCCGCTGCCCCACGACACCAGGCCGATGAGCCGCCCACGGGCCACCAGCGGCCCGCCGCTGTCTCCCTGGCACGCGTCCCGCCCGCCCCTGGGATCGCCCGCACAGAGCATCCCTGAGGCGTCGTACGTGCCCTCCCTGCCGCCCGGGTAGGCCCGCGCGCACTCGGCGTCCGGCAGGACCTGGACGCGGGCGGAGCGCAGCACGGAGGCGTACGTACCGGCTCCGGTCGTGTCGCCCCACCCGTAGACCGCCGCGCCCGTCCCGGCCCGGTACGCCTCGTCCCCGGCCCGGGCCATCGGGATGACGCCGCTCCTCGGCAGCGCGCGGGCCAGGGTCAGCACCGCGAGGTCTCCGGCGTTGGTGCCGGGGTCGTACGCCGGATTGACCCAGACCGTCCGGACCGGGATCTCCTGACCGGCGGTGTCACCCAGCCGGTCCCTCCCGGCGATGACGCGCAGGTCCCGCACCCGGCTGACCGGTCCGCCGAGCGCCTCTTCACCCAGACAGTGGGCGACCGTCAGGATCTTCGTGGGCGCCACGGCGACGCCGCCGCAGAACTGGCCCGAGCGCGCTCCGCCGAACCGCTCACGGCTCGACAGGGCCACCGCCCACGGGCTGTCCGCCACGGGGGTCGGCTGTCCGCCGACGACGACGCTGTCGGCGGCGGCCGGGAGCGGGGCCGCGAGAGGCGCCACTGCGGCCGCGGCGGTCAGGGCGAGGAACCCGGCCAGGGCACGGACGACGGGACGGGGCATGAAGGCTCCTGACACTGAGGTGGCAACGATCCACCCAGCGTGATCCAGCCCGTCCGCCTCCGCACCCGCGGACACGCCGGAGGGCCCGGATCCCCTGGGATCCGGGCCCTCCGCCGGTGAATCTTCCGCCCTGTGTTCTAGTCCAGGTAGTCGCGCAGGACCTGCGAACGGGACGGGTGGCGGAGCTTCGACATCGTCTTCGACTCGATCTGACGGATGCGCTCACGCGTCACGCCGTAGACCTTGCCGATCTCGTCCAGCGTCTTCGGCTGGCCGTCGGTGAGACCGAAGCGCATCGAGACCACGCCGGCCTCACGCTCGGAGAGCGTGTCGAGCACCGAGTGCAGCTGCTCCTGGAGGAGCGTGAAGCTCACCGCGTCCGCCGGGACGACGGCCTCGGAGTCCTCGATCAGGTCACCGAACTCGCTGTCGCCGTCCTCGCCGAGCGGGGTGTGCAGCGAGATCGGCTCGCGACCGTACTTCTGGACCTCGATGACCTTCTCCGGGGTCATGTCGAGCTCCTTGGCCAGCTCCTCCGGGGTGGGCTCACGGCCCAGGTCCTGGAGCATCTGGCGCTGGACGCGCGCGAGCTTGTTGATGACCTCGACCATGTGCACCGGGATACGGATGGTGCGGGCCTGGTCGGCCATGGCGCGGGTGATCGCCTGACGGATCCACCAGGTGGCGTACGTGGAGAACTTGTAGCCCTTGGTGTAGTCGAACTTCTCGACCGCGCGGATCAGACCGAGGTTGCCCTCCTGGATCAGGTCCAGGAAGAGCATGCCGCGGCCGGTGTAGCGCTTGGCCAGCGAGACCACCAGGCGGAGGTTGGCCTCCAGGAGGTGGTTCTTGGCGCGGCGGCCGTCCTCGGCGATGATCTCCAGCTCGCGCTTGAGCTTCGGCGCGAGCTTGTCGGCGTTGGCGAGCTTGTCCTCGGCGAAGAGACCGGCCTCGATGCGCTTGGCGAGCTCGACCTCCTGCTCGGCGTTGAGGAGCGGGACCTTGCCGATCTGCTTGAGGTAGTCCTTGACCGGGTCGGCGGTGGCGCCGGCGACGGCGACCTGCTGGGCAGGCGCGTCGTCCTCGTCGTCGTCGGAGAGGACGAAGCCCTTGTTCTCGCCCTCGCCCTCCTCTTCCTCGCCCTTGCCGGCCTTGACCTCTTCGACGGCCTCGTCACCGTCGAGCAGCTCGTCGTCCTGCTTGCCGGACTTCTTCGCCGCTGTCTTCTTGGCCGCCGTCTTCTTCACGGCGGTCTTCTTGGCAGCCGTCTTCTTGGCTGCCGCCTTCTTCGCGGGGGCGGCCGCGACGGCGTCGTCGGCCACCGCGTCCGCACTCTCGGCCGCCGGGGCGGCGGTGGCCGCGACGGTCCTCGTCACGGTGGTCTTCGCCGCGACAGTCTTGGTGGCGGTGCGCTTGACCGGGCTCTTCGCTGCGACGCTCTTGCGGGCGCGCTTCGGCGACTCCGCGGCACTGACCATCAGCGTCACACCCTCTTCCTCGAGGATCTGGTTGAGGCTGCGCAGAACATTCTTCCACTGGGTTGGCGGAATCTGGTCAGCCTCGAAGGCCCGACGCACGTCATCGCCGGCGATCTGCCCATCAGCCTTTCCCCGCTCGATGAGCGCCATCACAGACTCGGACTCGGCGATCTCCGGCGGGAGCGTACGGGATGTGCTGGCCGACACGAACAACCTCTCGGAACGATGGAAACGGCTTCCGGCCCTGCCCTGGAGAGGGCTGGAACCGACGACCGTCGACTGGGGATGTCGCCGACGGCGCGGGTTTGGCCTCAGAACTGAACAGCGCACCCTAGGGCGGCTGTATTCCTTCCGCGGCGGTCACCTCTTAAGTCATCGCGCTGCTTCGAGGAGTGTTACGCCCAATCCGCGTGGCCCGAGTCACACCTCATTCGCGACAAACCGTGCCGGGGCGGGCATCTCCTCACAATAGTGCCGCCGGACCCGTGCGATCCGGCGGCACAGGGCCTGTCGTCAGACTGCCGTCGTCGCCCGGAGGGCGGCCGCGCGGCCGATGGTGCGTGCGATCGCAAGGCGCCGGAACGGTCTCGGATGGGGCCTCCCCTGCTCGAACGTAGTTGAGAGCTTGGGGAAGGAGCTACTTGGCCATGTCGGCAACGCCGGAGGCGGTTCCCCCTGCTCAAGCGAAGCCGAGAGTATGGGGAGTGCGTGCCATGCGCCGCGCGGCAGGCGGCAGTCTGACGACAGGCCCTAGGCCTGTCCACCCCGGCCGAGGACCGGTCAGTTCTGCTCGCGAGGCGCGGGAACGACGCGCTCCACGTCGGGGTGGACGACGAGCAGTTGGCGCATGGCCGCCTCGGCGCCCGCGGAGTCGCCCGACGCCAGGGCGTCGGCGATGCGCGCGTGGTGGGCGAGCGAGGCGTCGCCCGGGCGGTCACAGCCGGTGACCGGGCCGCCGGAGACGTGCAGCGCGGCCGAGACGATGCCGGAGAGGTGTTCGAGCATCCGGTTGCCCGCGGCCTGGATGAGGAGGGCGTGGAACTCGGCGTCGGCGCGGGAGAACGTGATCGCGTCCCCTTGGCCCATCGCGTGTCCCATGATCTCCACCATGTCGCCGAGGCGCTGCTGGAGGTCCTCGCGGCCGTGCCCGGCTGCGAGGCGGGCGGCGAGGGGCTCGATGGTCCAGCGCAGCTCGGCCAGCTCGCGGCGCTGGTCGTCGCGCTGCGGGCCGAAGGCCCGCCACTCGATGATGTCGGGGTCCAGCAGGTTCCAGTCGCTGACCGGACGGACCCGCGTACCCACATTGGGACGCGCGCTGACCAGCCCCTTGGCCTCCAGGACGCGCAGGGACTCGCGTACGACGGTGCGGGAGACCTCGAAACGCTGGCCGATCTCCTCGGGAACGAGCGGGCGGTCCGCGCCGAGGTCGCCGGAGACGATCATCTGGCCCAGCTGCTGGACGAGTTGGCCGTGCAGACCGCGTCCGCGGCTGGCCGCGCCCCGTCGGCTCGCCCGCCCCAACTCGGAATCGGAACCGCCCCAGGGCCGGGCCGCGGCGCGCTCGCCGGCCGGCGCCTCCGTATAGGGATAGCGGTCGAGTTCGCCCGAGCCGGCCAGGCCGGAATCGGCGGAGCGGGCGGCGGTCATCATGGTGTGCGCAAGGGTACTCACGCATCCTTTGTCGGCGCGGCTCGTCCACCCCTTGAGGTCTTTGGTGAAAAGCACACGAAAGGGTGATCGGCGCCCGCGCCGCAATTGACGCCATATACGCATGAACCAGGCATTTCCTAGGGAGTTACGAGCTCCTCTCCTCGCCGCCGGACCGCCGTGATCACCAACGCACCTTTCCGCGAAGGCTGGTGAACAGATACGCACAGATCAGGGCGGACAACGACAGGGTGAGCGCCGCTCCCACGGGCTGCGCGACCACCCGCGCGACGGCCAGGACCCAGCGGTCGGCCTCCTGCGGCAGCTGCCACCAGGCCAGTTCGCGCAGCCTGCCCGGAAGTCCGGTGACCGAACGCGCGGACGGGGCCTCGAACACCTTCTGCACCAGCGGAACCACCAGCACCGGAACAGCCAGTACGGCGGCGATCCCGGCCCCGGCCACCCGGAAGACTCCCGCTGCCAGCAGCCCTGCCCAGGCGCAGCCCACCGCCAGGCATGCCCAACTCGCGCCGAGCGCCACGGCATTGGCCGGAACGATGATCAACTCCGGCCCGTAGAAGAGCCGGAGGCTCTGCGCGCCGCAGACCACGGTGAGCGTGGCCAGCAGAAGGGCGAAGCCCGCGGTCACCGTCAGCTTGGCCACCAGCAGGCCGATCCTCCGTGGCACGGTGCCGCGTCCGGCGGCGAGCGCCGGGTAGCGGAACTCGTCGCCGAAGGAGAGCGCGCCCAGGATGCCCGCGCCCAGGGCGGCGGGCGGCAGCGGCAGCAGCTCGGGCCAGGCGGCGAGTGCGCGCGGCAGGGGCGTGGAGCCGGTGCGGGCGAGCAGGACGGAGAGCGCGGCGGAGACGAGGAGTACGGACGCCATGATCACGGTCGTCGTCCGTACGCCGAGGGAGCGCCGCAGCTCGTAGCGGAGCGGGCGCAGCGGGCCGCGGGCCGGGCGGGCGCGGATCGGCGGCGGCAGTTCGGAGAGGGCGGCGGCGGAGGGCTGCCGGGCCTCACTGGTGTGCGGCGGTGGGGCGGCGGGGCCGGTGTCGCCGATCTCGTCGGCGAGTTGGTGGACCGGGACGCCGTGCCGGAAGGCGGTGTCCCCGACCTCGGCGCAGGTGGAGCCGTACACGGTGAGCCGTCCGTTCGGCTCGGGGACCACCTCGACCGAGCGCTGTGCGGCGCGGGCCTCTCTGCTGACGACCGCGGCGAGCCGGGCCGCATGCGGGGTGCGGACGGCGACGCGGGGACGGAGGCGGGTGCGGGCGAAGTCGGCGACCTCCTGGTCCGCGACGAGCCGACCGCCGTCGACGGTGACGACGTGATCGGCGGTGCGGGCGGCCTCCTTGGGGTCGGCGGTGGCGTACAGGACCGTTCCGCCCTGCGCCGCGTGGGCGCGCAGCAGCCCGTACAACCAGCTGTTCTCGCGCGGGGAGAGGCCCTCCGCCGGTTCGTCCAGGACGAGGGTGTGCGGGTCGCCGAGCAGGGCGGAGGCGAGACCGAGGCGGCGGTCCATCCCCACCGACAGAGTGCCGAGCCGCTGGTCGCCGAGCCCGGCGAGGCCCACGACTTCGAGCATCTCGTCGGCTCGGGTCGCGGGCGTTCCGGCGGCGGCGCAGAGCATCCGGAGCTGGCCACGAGCCGTACGGGACGGATGCCCCGGTACGTCACCGAGCAGGACGCCCACCTCGCGGGCCGGGTGGGCGATGCGGTGCAGCGGCCGGCCGCGGAAGTAGGCGACGCCTCGGCCGGAGTCGAGTTCGAGCATGAGCCGCAGGGCCGCGGTCTTGCCGGAACCGGGGGCGCCGAGCAGAGCGGTGACACGGCCGGGCGGAGCCTCGAAGGTCAGGTCGTCCACGGCGGGAGGAGCGTCGCGACGGGGGGTGCTGGTGAGTCCGATGGCCTGGAGCATCGCTTCTCTCGCGTTCTCTCACGGAAGGTGAGACCGCTCGGCGGCAGAGGGGTACCGCAGCAACATAACGCGACATTTCCGACTTTTCGTGCAGCAGTGGACCCGCGGGTGTTCCGCATCGCTCGGGTCGCCACGGAACCCGCCGTCAGACCTCCGGCCGCAGCATCGGCGGATTGAGCACGGTGGCCGCACCGGCCCGGAACAGCTGCGCGGGCCGGCCGCCCTGCCGTGTGGTGGTTCCGCCGGACGGCACCAGGAATCCGGGAGTGCCGGTGACCTTGCGGTGGAAGTTACGGGGGTCGAGGACCACACCCCACACCGCTTCGTACACCCGGCGCAGCTCTCCGACCGTGAACTCCGGCGGGCAGAACGCCGTGGCCAGCGAGGAGTACTCGATCTTGGAGCGGGCGCGCTCCACGCCGTCGGCGAGGATCCGCGCGTGGTCGAAGGCGAGCGGCGTTGCCTGCTCACCCTCCCTGAGCAGATCCTCCACGGGCGCCCAGCGCGCGCTGTGGGCGTCACCGCCGGCCCGTGGCGCGGGCAGATCCGGCGCGAGGGCGAGGTGGGCGACGCTGACGACCCGCATCCGGGGGTCCCGTGCCGGGTCCCCGTAGGTGGCCAGCTGCTCGAGATGCGCACCGTTGCCGACGGCCGGCCTCGCCGGATCGTGGGCGCACAGCCCCGTCTCCTCGACGAGCTCACGCGCCGCCGCGGATCCGAGATCCTCGTCGGCCCGGACGAAACCGCCGGGCAGCGCCCACCGGCCCTGGAACGGGGTCTCCCCACGGCGGACCACCAGCGCACAGAGCGCGTGACGGCGCACCGTGAGCACGACCAGGTCCACGGTGACGGCGAAGGGCGGGAAGGTCGACGGGTCGTAGGGCGGCATGCCGCGATCATAGTCGTCTGCCTGACGATAAACACTCCCTTCGGGTACTCCGGTGATCAGAGGAATCCTGTGTGCGGGCGGGGTGTGGAGGGAGCCGGAAACGCGCCGCCGCCCTGCGCACCCCGCAGCCCCGCCGACCTCAGCGCCGCGTCCCCGTGCCCCGCCTGCCGTATCGCCTGACATCGCGCACCCGGCGTCCTGCCGGCGCTCCGGGGCCGGTCCGGGCGGTGGCCACCGCCGGTGTGCGCCCCGGCGGGTTCGTGGTCCGGTGGCCGCTTCCGCGTCGCCGTGACCGGTTCGTCGCCGGCCTGACGCTGCGGACATGCAGGGCGGGGGCCCTGGCGGGACCGGTTCCCGGCTCCTCCGCGTCCGGGACCGCCGTATCGGAGCCCGTGGCGTCGCCGCGCAGGCAGCGGCGCAGGGTCTCCGGGTCCAGGCCCTCGTTGCAGGCCCGGTGCAGCAGCTGCGCGAACGTGTACTCCGGGTCCGCGCGGAGCGCCATGGACAGTGCGACCCGTGCGGCGGGCTCGTCGCCGGTGGACCAGGAGACCCAGCCCGCCAGGGTCAGCGGAGCCGCCGCGTGCTCGCCGAACGGACCGACGCAGCGGCGGGCGAGCGTCCGCCAGAGCCTCAGCGCGTGGTGGCCGTCGGGGCCTTCCATCCAGGCCGCAGCCTTGTCACGGGTCTCCCGGTCCTGAAGGCCGAGGATGACGGCGGCGGCCTCGTCCTCGGTGATCAGCTGGTCGTCCCGGAAGTCGGAGACGGCTTCCGGAGCGGACAGCGCCTTCCCTAGGCGGTCCATGAGTGCGTGGGCGAGCGTGAGGGTCTCCTTCGCCACCCGGGCCTTCGCGTGCTCGTCCAGGATCCTCGGCACCAGCGACGCCGCGGCCCGGTCCAGCGCCTGGAGCTGCGCGGATGCCTCGTCCGGCTTGTGCCAGGGCGCGAGGCGCGCCTCCATCTCGCGCAGCGTCCCGCGTACCTGGATTCCCGCGTAGGTCGCCGCCGCGGCCATCACCGTCGTACCGGGCAGGGCCAGAGACTTTCCCTCGTGCGGGCAGCACCGGGTGTCGGGGCAGCAGTAGGACCAGTACCGGCCGTCCGAGATGCAGAGCGCTTCGAGCACGGGCACGTCGAGCGCCCCGCACGCCGTACGCAGGCTCTGCGCGAGCGGCCGCAGGCGCTCCATGGTCGCAGGGCCGCTCGCACCGTCCGGCGAGTCCTGGCAGAGGAAGATCACGATCGCGTCGGGCCGGTCGCCGCGCCGCTCGCTGCCGGAGATCAGGCTCTCCGCCAGCTGCTCGGCGACCGGCCCCCACTCACCGGGCGCTCGCGGAATGCCGAGCCGGAGGCGGCCGCCGAACCGGCCCCGGCCGCCGTGCAGGGCCACCATCACGACGCTGTCGTCGGGATGGAAGCCCATCAGATACGGAAGGGCGTCGGCGAGTTCGGCGGGGCCGCGCAGGGTGATCTGCTGACCGTCGGAGGAGCCGGTGGATTCCTGGTGCTTGTTCATGGCTCGACGGTCCCGCGCGCCGCCGGATCCCGCGACCCCTGTGGATAACGTTATCCACAGGCTCGCCACGCCGTTCGCGGTTTGTGGTCGTCATCGGGTTGCATGGGGGGATGACCAACGCAGATCGCGCAGCACTCAGGGCTTCGGCCGACTCCGTCCTCGCCCGCCTCATCGGGGATGCCACGGGTGAGGCCCGGCTGCGTGAGGACCAGTGGCTGGCGATCGAGGCGCTCGTCGCCGACAAGCGTCGGGCGCTGGTCGTGCAGCGCACCGGATGGGGCAAGTCCGCCGTCTACTTCGTGGCGACCTCTCTGCTGCGCGCGCAGGGCAGCGGCCCGACCGTGATCGTCTCGCCGCTGCTGGCGCTGATGCGCAACCAGGTCGCGGCGGCCGCGCGGGCGGGGATCAGCGCCCGCACGATCAATTCGTCCAACACGGAGGAGTGGGAGAGCGTCCAGGACGAAGTGGCGGCCGGTGAGGTCGACGTCCTCCTCGTCTCCCCCGAGCGGCTGAACAATCCCGATTTCCGGGACCAGGTGCTGCCCCGGCTCTCCGCCGCGACCGGGCTTCTGGTGGTCGACGAGGCGCACTGCATCTCCGACTGGGGTCACGACTTCCGCCCGGACTACCGACGGCTGCGGACCATGCTCGCCGATCTCCCGGCCGGCGTGCCGGTGCTGGCCACCACCGCCACGGCGAACGCGCGCGTGACGGCGGACGTGGCGGAACAGCTGGGGACAGGCGCCGGCACGGACGCGCTGGTCCTTCGTGGTCCGCTGGACCGGGAGAGCCTGAGCCTCGGCGTGCTGCAGCTCCCCAACGCCGCGCACCGGCTGGCCTGGCTGGGCGACCACCTCGGAGAGCTGCCCGGTTCCGGGATCATCTATACGCTGACGGTCGCGGCGGCCGAGGAGGTCACGGCCTATCTGCGGCAGAACGGGCATCCGGTGGCCTCCTACACCGGCCGGACGGAGAACGCGGACCGCCAGCAGGCCGAGGACGACCTGCTGGCCAACCGTGTCAAGGCGCTGGTCGCCACCTCCGCGCTGGGCATGGGGTTCGACAAGCCCGACCTCGGCTTCGTCGTGCACCTGGGTTCGCCCTCCTCCCCCATCGCGTACTACCAGCAGGTCGGCCGCGCGGGGCGCGGGGTCGAGCACGCCGAGGTGCTGCTGCTCCCCGGCAAGGAGGACGAGGCGATCTGGCAGTACTTCGCCTCGGTCGCCTTCCCTCCCGAGGAGCAGGTGCGCCGCACCCTCGACGCTCTGGCCGGCTCGGAACGGCCGCTCTCCCTGCCCGCGCTGGAGCCCCTGGTCGATCTTCGGCGGACGCGCCTGGAGACGATGCTCAAGGTGCTGGACGTCGACGGCGCGGTGAAGCGGGTCAAGGGCGGCTGGATCTCCACCGGCAAGCCGTGGGTCTACGACTCCGAGCGCTACGCCTGGGTCGCCAGGCAGCGGGCCGCCGAGCAGCAGGCCATGCGGGACTACGCCACCACGACGGCATGCCGGATGGAGTTCCTGCGACTGCGGCTGGACGACGAGGAAGCCACCGCGTGCGGGCGCTGTGACAACTGCGCGGGCGCCCGCTTCGACGACAAGGTCTCCACCGCGGCTCTGGACGGTGCTCGCAGCGAGCTGGGCCGGCCGGGGGTGGAGGTGGCGCCCCGCAAGATGTGGCCCACCGGTCTGTCCGCGGTGGGCGTCGACCTCAAGGGACGTATCCCCGCCGGTGAAGTCTCCTCTCCCGGACGGGCGCTCGGCCGTCTCTCCGATATCGGCTGGGGCAACCGGCTGCGCCCCATGCTGGCGGCACAGGCACCGGACGCGCCGGTGCCCGACGATGTCACGGACGCCGTGGTCACCGTGCTCGCGGACTGGGCCAAGGGTCCCGGCGGCTGGGCCTCCGGTGCAGCCGACGCCGCTCCCAGGCCGGTCGGTGTGGTCACCGTCGCCTCTCGCCACCGGCCGCAACTGGTGGAGTCCCTCGGCCGGCGCATCGCCGAGATCGGCCGCATGCCCCTGCTCGGGACGGTGACATACGCGCCGGGCACCGGGGATCTGACGATGTCGCAGACCAACAGCGCACAGCGGGTGCGGGCCCTGCACGAGGCGCTGACCGTCGAGCCGGAGCTGGCACAGGCGCTGGAGTC
This sequence comes from Streptomyces sp. NPDC006174, assembly GCF_040614075.1. Lineage (NCBI taxonomy): Bacteria > Bacillati > Actinomycetota > Actinomycetes > Kitasatosporales > Streptomycetaceae > Streptomyces > Streptomyces sp. NPDC006174. The sequence continues at coordinate 192,458 of NZ_JBEXTJ010000011.1, forward strand.
CGCCGGCGGTCCGGTCCTACTCGTGGACGACCTGTCCGACACCGGCTGGACGCTGGCCGTCGCCGCGCGGCTGCTGCGGCGGGCCGGAGCTCAGGGGGTATGTCCGCTGGTCCTCGCGGTTCAGGGGTGACGGGAGGCGTCATCCGGCCGGAGCTGGGCAGGGATATCAGTAGCATTCCGGCCGATACCCGTCAGCGTCGTCAATTGCTCGTTGCCGCCCGCCGGTGCGCCAGGAAGAATTGGTACCGCTCCCCGCACAGTTCTCGTCGGGCCCGGAAGGGCTGTGCCGCGGCGCGCCCTCACCCGACCCTGCCCGCACCGTGGGCGCGTAGCGAAGGGAGGACCATGACCTTCGGATTCGCCCCGTCCTCAGCCACTTCGATAGCGGCGTTCTCGACCCCACCAGGTGCCGCGGACTCCGTCAACCGCCTTGCCCGGCTGCTCGAACCCGCCGAGTGGGCCTCTGCGGGCATACCGCTGCTGAGCAATCCGCGCGAGGTCGTCAGCGGGCTGCACTCCCGCCACCGGCCGACGCCGGCCACCGCCGTGGTCGCGGTCCTCGATCACGAGGAACGGCTCACGGCGAGCGCCTCGTTCACGCGCCGGGACAGCGCGGCGGCGGACGGCTGGGACTTCCGCAACGCTCTGCTCGCGCAGCTGCGGCGGGTCATCCCGCACGATCTGCGCCGCCGTACTCCGGTGCGTACAGCCGTACTTCTCTACTGCCGTGACGGCGACGAGCGGTGGACGGAGGAGGACGGCGCGTGGATGTGGGGGCTGCGAGACGCGTGCACGTTGCACGGGTTGCGGTGCGGTGCGTACATCACGCTGACCGGCGGCGGCTGGCAGGTGCTCGGGGAAGGGCGGGGCGGACGGCGGCCCAGCTCGCTGTCGCCGCCGGCCCCGCTGGCCGACCTCGTCGCCGAGCAGCAGCCCGCGCTGACGCGGACCGGCGGCGGCTCGGCCGAGGCGCTGCGCCGCTCGGCCGCCCGGTGAGCGGAGAGCCCACCGGAAGCTGAGCCCCGGCCGCCCGTGACGGCGACCGGGGCTCCTGCGTACGACCGTTACGACGGTTCAGACACCCGCGCCGAGTGCGGCGTTGATCGTCTGCGTGTCTCCGCAGACGATCAGCAGCGCGGCGGCACGGTCACGCGCGACGGGCAGCGCGCGGGCGGCGGTGTCACCGGCCTCGCCGTTGACCGCCACGACGACCACGGGCCGGGGCTTGGCCCGGTCGACCGCGGAGGCGTCCGCGAAGAAGACGTCGTCGCCGGCGTCCTGCTGGGCCCAGTACGCGGTCTCGCCGAAGGACAGCTCGTGGGTGGCCCACGGGTGCTGCTCGCCGGTGGTGAGGACCAGGATGTCGCCCGGCGCGCGGCCGGACTCCAGCAGCAGGTCGACCGCTTCCTCGGCCGCGTCGAGCGCTCCGCCGGCCGGGGCCGGGATCAGCTGGAGCTGCGGTCCGGAACGATTCTCCGGCCGACTCGGAACGCCCTGGGGCGCCGAAGGCGCGGGTACGGGTGCGGGGTGTGCGCGCGGTGCCGGAGGCGTGGGGCGCGCGGGGCCGGGGCCCGGACGGCCGGGACGCGGCGTGGCCGCGGAACGCGGACCTGGTACGGGACGGGGGGTCGGCGCGGTTCGGCCGGCGGCCGGGGTGACGCGGGGACCCTGGGCACTCTCGTGAATCTGAGGCTCCTGGAGGAAGAGAGGCAGGAAGGTGGTCTGTCGTGGGCCGACGTCATCGGTCGGCATCGCTGGTGGGCGCCTGCGCGCGGTCAGAATTCGAAGCCGAGCTGGCCCCCGCTTTCGAGTGCGGCCGCCTCGGCGGAAAAACGGACCTTCTTCAGGTGCTGCCACCGCGGCAACGCGTCAAGATACGCCCAGGAGAGGCGGTGATGGGGCGTCGGCCCCCGCTCCTCCAGCGCGGCCCGGTGCACCGGCGAGGGATATCCCGCGTTGGCGCCGAAGGCGAAGTCCGTGTACTCCTCGGACTCGCCGCCCAGCTCGGCCATCATCCGGTCGCGGTGCACCTTGGCGATGACCGAGGCGGCCGCCACCGCGATGCAGGACTGGTCGCCCTTGATGACCGTACGGACCTTCCAGGGGACGCCCAGGTAGTCGTGCTTGCCGTCGAGTATCACCGCGTCGGGCCGGACCGGCAGGCCTTCCAGCGCGCGTACGGCGGCGAGCCGGAGCGCGGCGGTCATGCCGAGGTCGTCGATCTCCTCGGGAGAGGCGTGGCCCAGGGCGTGGGCGGTGACCCAGCTCTCCAGGACGGGCGCGAGCTCGGCACGCCGCCGGGGCGACAACAGCTTGGAATCGGTGAGGCCTTCGGGCGGTCGGCGCAGGCCGGTGACCGCGGCACAGACGGTGACGGGTCCGGCCCACGCCCCGCGTCCGACCTCGTCGACACCGGCAACGGTTCTGGCGCCGGTGGTGGCGCGGAGCGAGCGCTCGACGGTGTGCGTGGGTGGTTCGTACGGCATGGCGCCAGCCAGCGTACGCCGAGAGCGACGGCAGCAACACCCCGGGGCACCGTGCACACCGAGATTCGGCCGCCTGACCCCGGCCGTGGCCGGATCGGTACCGGCCCGGGGCGGGATCAGTAGGGGTCGTAGTCGTCGTGGTCCTGCTCGTAGCCGCCGCGCTCGCCCTCCCGTACGCCGTCCGTGCCCAGCCCGTAGCAGGTGTCGCGATCGGTGGCGGCGGGACGCTCGCGGAGGATCTCCCGCGCCCGCGCCTCGCCCCAGCTGGTGGCGTACCAAGGGGAGTCGGAGGTGTGCAGCTCGCGCTGGATGACCCGGAGCGCGCAGGAGCGCTGCGGCTCCGGCAGCGTGTCGAGGGCCGGTACGGCGTCGGCGGAGAGGTCCTTGAGGTAGTCGAGGTCGATCGAGGTGCGGTCGTCCCGGAAGCGCTGGACGTTCTGTTCGGCGACCACCGCGTCCGGAGAGATCAGCCCGAAGGCCAGGACGGCGGCTCCGGCGCTGACGGCGATCGCGCGCGGCAGGAACCTGGCGCCGAAGACGCCGGCGGCCAGGATCAGGACGAACACGACGCCGAGCCAGAGCTCCATCGCGGCCACGGAGATCCGGAGACGGGTCAGCCCGTACTCGTCGACGTACAGATCCATGCGGCGCAGGGCCGAGGCGACGACGACCAGGGTGAGCACGCAGAGGGTGCCGAGGACGGCGCGTACCAGCGTCCGGTCCCGGCCTGAGCCGCGCGGCGCCCAGCGCAGGGCCAGGGCGATCACGAGAAGGGTGAGCAGGGTGGCCCAGAGCAGCTGCCAGAAGCCCTGGCGGGCGTACTCGGCGTGGTCGAGGCCGGTCTGTTCCCGCACCTTGTCGTAGCCGCCGAGGAGGACGACGAGCTGAAGGGTGATGAACGCGGCGAAGAGCAGATTCAGGACGATGAGCGGGAGAGCCCATTCCGTACGTCCCCGGGGCTTGCCCGGTTTGACGGTGAGACCGTCCCAGCGCACGGGTGCGGCGGCGGTCCGCGCGGCGGCCAGCGCGCCCAGGAGCCCGACGACGAAGAGGAACGTCCGCAACGGGCCGTCGATGATCGACACATCAGGGGTGAGCCGGCCCAGCAGGTCGGCGAAGGCGGCGTCGGCGCCGGCGAAGAGCGTCCCGAACACCACGAGGAGCCCGAGGGCCACGGCCGTGGTGCGTACGGCCGTGCCCCACCGCCCCCGAGAGCCGTCGGCCCGCTCCCGTACCCCGCGCCAGCCCCACCGGGCGCCCGGCACGACCGAGTCCAGCGTGCCCACGGAGCCGAGCAGGACGCCGATCCAGGTCCGGCTGCCGTGCAGCGCGAGCGAGCCCAGCGCGAAGGCCGACACGACGGCCAGGAAGGTCGGCCAGCCCGCGTCCCGGAGCGCGGGCACCACGAGCAGCGCGAGGCCGCCGACGGCCCAGGCGGCGGACCAGGGACGCAGCCGGCGGCCCGCGGCCCGAGCGGCGAAAGCGGCGGCCAGGGCGGCGGGCACGACGACGATCAGGAGGTTCACGCCGAGGCCGTCGCCGAGGAGGAGCGCGCTGAGTACGGCGGTGGCCAGCGCCGCCCAGAGGACGGCGGGCGGGATCAGCGGCGGCGAGGCCGGACGGAGCTTGGCCGTCGCGCCGGGACCCTTGGCGGGCGGCCGCCAGGGCTGACCGGGCTGCCAGGTCTGCTGCGCGCCTTGGGCCCGCTGCCGCTGGGCGTGGAGGTACGCGGGGGTGGCGGGGGGCTCGGTGGCCGCCGGTGACGCCTGCTTGGCGGGCATCGTTTCCGTCGGCTTCGCGTCCGCAGGCGTATCTGACGCAGCGGGCGACCCGGACGCTCCGCCCGCCTCTGACGGTTGTTCGGACATGGGCCCCCTCCCCCACCGGCACCCGCGCACGCACTCAGGCGGCGGGTCGGCCCGGCATCTCATTCGGCGCGCGCCCATGGAGGTCGACCGGCGAGGATCGACCAGGGGCGGCGTGGCGAAAGGTTAATCCCGAACCGGTGTTCGCGAACACTCAGAGTGAGGGCTGTGGCAGGACCGTGACAGACGGTCGGCCCGCCACCGGATCCGTACGGTCAGTGGTGCGCCGGGACCAGCCAGCCGGGCGGCTCCTCCGTCTGCGCCAGCCAGTCGGCCGGCGGCGCGCCGGTCCTGCCGGCGGCGACGACTCCGCCGACGATGGCGCAGGTCGTGTCGACGTCGCCGCCCGCCTGAGCCGTCAGCCAGAAGGCCGCCTCGAAGTCGCCGAGGCTCCTGGCCGCCGACCAGAGGGCGAACGGCACGGTGTCGTGGGCGCTGGTCCGGCGGCCGTTGCCGAGGACCGCGGCGACCGTACCGGCGTCCTGGTAGTCGAGCATGTCGCGGGCCCTGCGCAGCCCGGCGCCGACCGCGCTGCGGGGCACGAGCGCGATGACGCCGTCGAGCAGCTCCTCGGGCTTCGGCGGCCCGTCCGGGGCGGCGGCGAGCGAGGCGGCGGCCGCGACGGCCATCGCGCCGACGACGGCCTCACGGTGCTGGTGCGTGGTGTACGAGGAGATCTCGGCCTGGTGGGTCGCCTGCTCCGGATCGTCCGCGTACCAGGCACCGAGCGGAGCGATCCGCATGGCCGAGCCGTTGCCCCACGACCCCTGCCCGTTGAAGAGCGCCGAGGCCAGCTCGCGCCAGTCGCCACCCTCCCGTACGAGCCGGAGCAGCCGGTTCACGGCCGGTCCGTAGCCGCGGTCGAAGTCGTGGTGCTCGGCGAAGGAGTGCGCGAGCGCGTCCTGGTCGATACGGCCGTGGGCGGCGAGCACGGCCAGGACCGAGGCGGCCATCTCGGTGTCGTCGGTCCACTGCCAGGGGCCGGGCGGCAGGAGGCGCTGTTTGAGCAGCGGGTAGTTGACCGGGACGAAGAACTGGGAGCCCAGGGCGTCTCCCACGGACAGGCCACGCAGGCTGGCCAGGGCGCGTTCGAAGCGCCACTCGGAAGCAGAATCAACGGTCATCGCACAGCCACTCTATCCCGTACGGCCGTACGGTTCCGGGGTGCGCCAGCGCCGGAAGGGCAGGTCGAGGGTGTAGCGGCCGTTCTCACCGAGGAGCAGGGTCCGCGCCTCGCCGTTGCCCGGGTTGGAAAGCGATTCGAACTCGGCGACCGACCAGTGGAACCAGCGCATGCAGAACAGCCGCATGGTCAGTCCGTGCGTGATGAGCAGGACGTTCTCGGGGTGGTCCGGCTCCTCGAAGCTCCGGTGCAGGCTCTCCAGGAAGGCGCCGACCCGGTCGTAGACGTCGGCGCCGGACTCGCCTTGGGCGAAGCGGTAGAAGAAGTGCCCGTAGGCGTCCCGGTAGGCCTTCTGGAGCCGTACGTCGTCCCGGTCCTGCCAGTTGCCCCAGTCCTGCTCCCGCAGCCGGGGCTCCTCGCGGACCCGGACGCGTGCGGGGTCGAGGCCGAAGGCGCGGAACGTCTCGTGGGTGCGCCGGTAGGGCGAGATGTAGACGCTCACCCGCTCGTCGCCGAACTGCTCGCGCAGCCGCGCTCCGGTCTCCTCGGCCTGCCGCAGGCCCGTCGCGGTGAGCCGGAGCGCGTGGTCGGGCTCCCGCTCGTACACCGTGTCGTCGGCGTTGCCCTCGGACTCGCCGTGCCGGACGAGGACTATGCGCTGCGGTCGTGCCATGCACCGACCCTAGGTGGTGTGCGGCGATCACGCGTGTCTGTAGGGACCGCACACGATCCGCAGGGACGACGCGCGACCCCCAGAGGTCGCACGCGATCCGCAGGGAGAACGCGTGAGCCATGAGGAGCGGCGTCAGACCGTCCAGGACGGTTCCAGCTCCACGACGTCGCCCGTCAGTGCGGCCACATCCGTCTCGGTCTGCGCGCGGGCCCCCAGGCGCTGTGCGCCGTCGGCACGGTACTTGCCGCGCTCGGCGCTCGCCTTCCACATCGAGAGCACGAGGAACTCGTTGCCGGGCGCCTCGCCGAAGACTCCGCGCACCATGCCGGGGGAACCGGCCATCGCCGGGTTCCACACCTGCTTCTGCATCAGCACGAAGTGCTCGGCCCGGTCCTCGTGGACGCTGCTGTGTGCGACCCGGACGACGTCCGCCTCCGCGAAGTGGGGCTCGAAACCGGTCTTCACATCGAAGCGGCGCTCGAAGAGCATGACCTGCATGTCACGGAAGGTGCCCGCCTGGCCGGTCGCCGGGCGGTCGTGTCCGCGGGCCATGAACGAGTCGTAGAAGACGCGGTTCTCCCAGAAAGCGAAGACATGGGCGACACCGGGGCGCGTTCGGCTCCACCCGCCGCTCTGCCCCTTGAACCCCGGCTCGCCGCGCAGCCCCGCCCACTTCCGCTGTCCCCGCTCGAAACCATGACGGTCCACCACGGAACAGCGAATCCACTTCACCAGCACCGCGCCATCGTACGGGGCGGAAACGTGGCCGGAGTCACGGTCGCTCGCGAGGCGAGCACCGAGCGCATGGCCCGATTCCGTCGGCCGCCACAGAGGCAGTTGGCGGCGCGGCCCGTTCCGTACATGATCGGGTGAATCGGATGATGAGAACGGTCCAGGGACCGTCGGCCAGGAGGGGAAGTCCGGTGAGCACTCCCAACAAGGACATCGAGAAGGTCGAAGTACGGATCAAATGGGATCCCAGCCCGCACGGTGAACCGGACGTCGACCTGGACATCATCGCGGCGACCTATCCGGCGGACGCGCCGTACGGCAGCCCCGCGTACCTGGTGCACTTCGACAGCCGCTCGCCGGACGGCACCATCACGCTGAACCGGGACAGCAGGACCGGCCAGGGGTTCGGCTATGACGAGGTCATGACGATCGAGCTGGGCAGGCTGGCCGACCGGTACGGCCGGGTGGTCGTCGGCGTCGCCATCCAGCAGCGCGAGGGCCGCAAGACCTTCGGCGAGGTCGGCTCCACCGCGGTGCAGATCCGCGAGGGCTACACGAACCTGCTGGAGGACGACTTCACGGGCGTCGGCCCGTCGACGGCGGCGGTCGTCGCGGAGTTCTCCCGTACCGGTTCGGGGCTGTGGGTGTTCCGTCCGGACGTACGCGGCTTCGACGCCGATCCCGACGCGTTCGCCGCGGTGATGGGGAACCGCGACGCCGGGGCCTGAACCGCATGGACGAGTTCCGGCCAACCCTGCGTCCGCGTGTGCCGAAGGGGACCGGCCAGAGGCCGGTCCCCTTCGGTCACCTACCGCTCAGCCGGGTGTCAGCTGCAACCGCTGGTCGAGCCGCAGCCCTCGCAGATGTAGCAGGAGCCGGCGCGCTGCATCTTCGTACCGCAGGAGAAGCAGAGCGGGGCGTCCGCGCTGATGCCGAGCTGCATCTCGACCAGTTCGGCCGAGGTGTGCGCCGTCGCCGGGGCCGGCTTCTCGGCGGTCTCGACGGGAGCCGCCACCGCCTTCAGCGGCTGCACCGGTGCCGACTGGGCCAGGCTCTCGGTGTCCACGTCCGCCTCGAAGGACGGCTCGTACGAGCCGGTGTCGAGGTGGCGCTGGCGCTCCTCGGCGGAGTGGATGCCGAGGGCGGAGCGGGTCTCGAAGGGCAGGAAGTCGAGCGCCAGGCGGCGGAAGATGTAGTCGACGATCGACTGCGCCATCCGCACGTCCGGGTCGTCCGTCATACCGGCCGGCTCGAAGCGCATGTTGGTGAACTTCGAGACGTACGTCTCCAGCGGGACGCCGTACTGCAGACCGACCGAGACGGCGATGGAGAAGGCGTCCATCATGCCCGCGAGGGTCGAGCCCTGCTTGGACATCTTCAGGAAGACCTCACCGAGACCGTCGTCCGGGTAGGAGTTGGCGGTCATGTAGCCCTCGGCGCCGCCCACCGTGAAGGAGGTGGTGATGCCGGGACGGCCCTTGGGGAGGCGCTTGCGGACCGGGCGGTACTCGATGACCTTCTCGACCGCCGTACGGATGGTCTCCTCGGCCTCCGCGGTGACCTCTTCCTTCTCCTTGTCCTTGGTCTTGGCGGAGAGGGGCTGGCCGACCTTGCAGTTGTCGCGGTAGATCGCGAGCGCCTTGACGCCCAGCTTCCACGCCTCGAAGTAGACCTCTTCGACGTCCTCGACGGTGGCCGTCTCCGGCAGGTTGACCGTCTTGGAGAGCGCGCCGGAGATCCACGGCTGGATGGCCGCCATCATCCGGACGTGGCCCATCGCGGAGATGGAGCGCTCGCCCATCGCGCAGTCGAAGACCTCGTAGTGCTCGGCCTTCAGGCCCGGCGCGTCGATCACGTTGCCGTTCTCGGCGATGTGGGCGACGATCGCCTCGATCTGCTCCGGCTGGTAGCCCATGCGGCGCAGGGCCTGCGGCACCGTGCCGTTGACGATCTGCATCGAGCCGCCGCCGACCAGCTTCTTGAACTTGACCAGGGCGAGGTCGGGCTCCAGGCCGGTGGTGTCGCAGGACATCGCGAGACCGATGGTGCCGGTGGGCGCGATGACGGAGGCCTGCGCGTTGCGGAAACCGTTCTTCGCGCCGAGCCGGATCACGTCCTGCCAGGCTTCCGTCGCGGCGGCCCAGACGGGGGCGTCCAGGTCGTCGGTGCGGACGGCCTTGGCGTTGGCGTCGGAGTGCTGCTTCATGACGCGCTGGTGCGGCTCGGCGTTGCGGGCGTAGCCGTCGTACGGGCCGACGACCGCGGCCAGCTCGGCGGAGCGCTTGTACGAGGTGCTCGTCATCAGCGAGGTGATGGCACCGGCCAGGGCGCGGCCGCCGTCGCTGTCGTACGCGTGACCGGTCGCCATCAGGAGGGCGCCGAGGTTGGCGTAGCCGATGCCCAGCTGACGGTAGGCGCGGGTGTTCTCGCCGATCTTCTGCGTCGGGAAGTCCGCGAAGCAGATCGAGATGTCCATCGCGGTGATGACCAGCTCGACGACCTGGGAGAAGCGCTCGGACTCGAAGGACTGGTTGCCCAGGCCGTCGTCCTTGAGGAACTTCATCAGGTTGAGCGAGGCGAGGTTGCACGAGGTGTTGTCCAGGTGCATGTACTCGCTGCACGGGTTCGAGCCGTTGATCCGGCCGGACTCCGGGCAGGTGTGCCAGGCGTTGATGGTGTCGTCGTACTGGATGCCGGGGTCGGCGCAGGCCCAGGCGGCCTCGGCCATCTTGCGGAAGAGGGACTTGGCCTCGACCTCTTCGATGACGTCGCCGGTCATCCGGGCGCGCAGCCCGAACTTGCCGCCCGCCTCGACGGCCTTCATGAACTCGTCGTTCACGCGGACCGAGTTGTTGGCGTTCTGGTATTGGACGGACGTGATGTCGTCGCCGCCCAGGTCCATGTCGAAGCCCGCGTCACGCAGGGCGCGGATCTTCTCCTCCTCCTTCACCTTGGTCTCGATGAAGGCCTCGATGTCGGGGTGGTCGACGTCGAGGATGACCATCTTGGCCGCGCGGCGGGTGGCGCCACCGGACTTGATGGTTCCGGCGGAGGCGTCGGCACCGCGCATGAAGGAGACCGGGCCGGAGGCGTTGCCGCCGGAGGAGAGCAGCTCCTTGGAGGAGCGGATACGGGAGAGGTTCAGGCCGGCGCCGGAGCCGCCCTTGAAGATCATGCCCTCTTCCTTGTACCAGTCGAGGATCGACTCCATGGAGTCGTCGACGGCCAGGATGAAGCAGGCGGACACCTGCTGCGGCTGAGGCGTTCCGACGTTGAACCAGACCGGGGAGTTGAAGCTGAAGACCTGGTGCAGGAGGGCGTAGGCCAGCTCGTGCTCGAAGATCTCGGCGTCCGCGGGAGAGGCGAAGTAGGCGTTCTCCTCGCCGGACTTCCGGTACGTCTTCACGATCCGGTCGATCAGCTGCTTGAGACCGGTCTCGCGCTGCGGCGTGCCGACCGCACCGCGGAAGTACTTGCTGGTGACGATGTTGACCGCGTTCACCGACCAGAAGTCGGGAAACTCGACGCCACGCTGCTCGAAGTTGATCGAGCCGTCGCGCCAATTGGTCATGACGACGTCACGGCGCTCCCACGCCACCTCGTCGTACGGATGCACGCCGGGGGTGGTGTGGATGCGCTCGATACGCAGACCCTTGCTCGCCTTGGCGCCCTTGGTGCGGGAACCTCGTGCCGGGCCGCTCGCCGTCTCTGTCATGCCGCCTCCCATATGTGGGCGAAAACGCCCTGAAGTGCCCAGTTCTTCCCAGGCACAGTGTGTGTCCGTTGTCCCGCGGGCCGCGCTCGGCCTCGGGAACAGGTCCTGAAGCGCCCGGTCACCGGCCGGCGGACGTGAATCCGGACGGTGACGGGCGGGTACCGCTCAGTCGGCGGCGATGGCGGGCGCGGGGACCTCAAGGGTCTCGCCGCTCCCGTGGTCCTCCGCGGAGGGCCGCTGCGCGCGCAATTCCACGATGGCGGCCTCGAAGTCTTCCAAGGAATCGAACGCCCGGTAGACGGACGCGAAGCGCAGGTACGCGACGAGGTCGAGTTCCTGCAAGGGGCCGAGTATGGCCAGACCCACATCATGGGTGGTCAGCTCGGCGCTGCCGGTGGCGCGCACCGCCTCCTCGACCCGCTGGCCGAGTTTGGCGAGGGCGTCCTCCGTGACGGGCCGTCCCTGGCATGCCTTGCGGACGCCGGAGATGACCTTGGTACGGCTGAAGGGTTCGGTCACGCCGCTGCGCTTGACCACCATCAGCGAGCACGTCTCCACCGTGGTGAAGCGGCGGGAGCAGTCGGGGCACTGGCGGCGGCGACGGATCGACGTCCCGTCGTCGGTGGTGCGACTGTCGACGACCCGGCTGTCGGGGTGCCTGCAGAAGGGGCAGTGCATGGCTCCCAACCCTCCTTCACAGCGCGACTGAATAGCCTCTCCGGCACGCCCTTGCGGGCTCCTCGGAGGCAGTCCCCAGCATAGGCGATGGCTCTGGACCGAATGAACCCAGGACCACAACTTCTGGGCGGCCGGGACGATCCAACCACTAGATCTAGGGTTGAGTCGCAATCTCGGCCCTACCGCGTGTCGCGCCCCGGACGATGCCCGGAGGGAGCGCGGGCCAGGGAAGAGGGTACGGGAATCACGCGGTCCGCGAACCGCCGGGGGCCGGGAGTGCCGACCCGGGATGAAAGACTGGCCGAGGGCCACGGTCAGGCCCTGTACGAACCTTGTACGCACCGCCCGCTCCGTGCTCATACACCTGCGGGAGGCATCACGGCAGCCCTTTATTCGTTTTTCACTCGAACGTGTGTTTGGCGCAACCTTTCGAAAGCTACTACCGTTGTCCAGCTAGGGAGAACATTCGAGAGGGGCCGACGTGACCACGACCGCAGACAGTGCCACCATCACCGCCCGGGACCACCGCTCCCAGAGCCGACTTGAGCCGGTGCATGCCATGAATGACTCAGTCACGAACACGGACGGGCCCGAGCCCGCGCGACCCGGGCGCTCCTTGCCCGGGAGGCCGCCAGGGATCAGGGCGGACAGCTCGGGACTCACGGACCGGCAGCGGCGGGTCATCGAGGTCATCCGCGACTCCGTGCAGCGCCGGGGATACCCGCCGTCGATGCGGGAGATCGGTCAGGCGGTGGGCCTGTCCAGCACGTCGTCCGTCGCCCATCAGCTGATGGCGCTGGAGCGCAAGGGGTTCCTCCGGCGGGACCCGCACCGGCCCCGCGCCTACGAGGTGCGCGGATCGGACCAGCCGAGCACCCAGCCGACCGACACCACCGGCAAGCCCGCCGCGTCGTACGTTCCGCTGGTGGGCCGGATCGCCGCCGGTGGGCCGATCCTCGCGGAGGAGTCGGTCGAGGACGTCTTCCCGCTGCCGCGCCAGCTCGTCGGTGACGGTGAGCTGTTCGTCCTGAAGGTCGTCGGTGACTCGATGATCGAGGCCGCGATCTGTGACGGCGACTGGGTCACCGTGCGCCGCCAGCCCGTCGCGGAGAACGGTGACATCGTCGCCGCGATGCTGGACGGCGAGGCGACGGTCAAGCGCTTCCGCCGTGAGGACGGCCATGTGTGGCTGCTGCCGCACAACTCCGCGTACCAGCCGATCCCCGGTGACGAGGCGACGATCCTCGGCAAGGTGGTGGCGGTGCTGCGGCGGGTGTGAAGAGCGCCGGTCGGTCGACCTGGCGGATACGAAAGAGCCCCGGGACGCTTTACGGCGATCCCGGGGCTTCGTCATGGTGGCCTACTTGCCGTCCGCCTTGGCCAGGGCGTCGATCGCGGCGAGTGAGCGGCGCACCTGGTTGCGGTCCGTCGTGTACCAGAAGTCCGGCATGGAGGCGCGCAGATAGCTGCCGTACCGCGCGTTGGCGAGGCGCGGGTCCAGCACGGCGACGACGCCCTTGTCGCCCGTGGCCCGGACGAGGCGGCCCGCGCCCTGGGCCATCAGCAGCGCGGAGTGCGTCGCGGCCACCGCCATGAAGCCGTTGCCGCCGGCTTCCTCCACCGCCTTCTGGCGGGCGCTCATCAGCGGGTCGTCCGGCCGCGGGAACGGGATCCGGTCCATGACCACCAGCTGACAGCTCGGCCCCGGCACATCCACGCCCTGCCAGAGCGAGAGCGTGCCGAAGAGGCAGGTCTCCGGGTCGGCGGCGAAGTTCTTGATCAGCTCGCCGAGGGTCTCCTCGCCCTGGAGCAGGATCGGCTTGTCCAGCCGGCCGCGCAGCTCCTCGGCGGCCGCCTTGGCCCCGCGCATGGAGGAGAACAGCCCCAGCGTGCGGCCGCCCGCCGCCTCCACCAGCTCCGCCAGCTCGTCCAGCATGTCCGTACGGGAGCCTTCGCGGCCCGGAGTGTTCAGATGCCGGGCGACATAGAGGATGCCTTGCTTCGGATAGTCGAACGGAGAGCCGACGTCCAGCCCCTTCCACGACGGGATGTCGTCGCCCGCCATGCCCTCAGGAGCGAGCCCGAGGGACGCGCCCACGCCGTTGAAGTCGCCGCCGAGCTTCAGCGTGGCAGAGGTCAGGACCACCGAGCGCTCGGTGAAGAGCTTCTCGCGCAGCAGCCCGGAGACCGAGAGCGGCGCCACCCGTACGGAGGCGCCGAACCGGTCGTGCTGCTCGTACCAGACGACGTCGTACTCCGAGCCCTGGGTGATCCGCTCGGCGACCCCGTGGATCGACTCGACCGAGGCCAGGGCCTGCTTCCGTACGGCGTCCTCGTCCTGGACGGACTTGTCGCGGGTGGCGCCCATGGCGGAGATCACCGTACGAGCCGCGTCGCGCAGCGCCATCAGCGCGTACCCGAGGTCCTCGGGCACCTCCTCGAGCCGCCCCGGCAGCGCCAGCTCCATCACGCGCTCGAATCCCTCGGCGGCGGTCTGCAACGCGTCGGCGGCCTTCTCGTTGACGAGCTTGGCCGCACGCCGGACCGCCCGGTTGACCTGCGCCGGAGTCAGCTCGCCAGTGGCGACCCCGGTCACCCGCGAGACCAGCTCGTGCGCCTCGTCCACGATCAGCACCTCGTGCGACGGGAGCACCGGTGCGCCCTCGATGGCGTCGATCGCGAGCAGCGCGTGGTTGGTGACGACCACATCGGCGAGCTTGGCGCGCTCCCGGGCCGCTTCAGCGAAGCACTCCGCTCCGTACGCGCACTTCGTCGCACCGAGGCACTCGCGCGAGGAGACCGAGATCTGCGCCCAGGCCCGGTCCGAGACGCCGGGCGTGAGGTCGTCCCGGTCGCCGGTCTCCGTATCGCTGGACCACTCCCGCAGCCGCAGCAGGTCCTGGCCGAGCTTGCTGGAGGGCGCCGCCGCCTCGAACTGGTCGAACAGCCCCTCCTCCTCGTCCTGCGGGACACCTTCGTGGAGCCGGTGCAGGCAGAGGTAGTTGGAGCGGCCCTTGAGCATCGCGTACTGCGGGCGCCGGCGCAGCAGCGGATGCAGCGCCTCCACCGTGCGCGGCAGGTCCCGCTCCACCAGCTGGCGCTGGAGGGCGAGGGTGGCCGTGGCCACGACGACCCGCTCCCCGTGCGCCAGCGCCGGCACCAGATAGCCGAGGGACTTGCCCGTGCCGGTGCCCGCCTGGACGAGCAGGTGGGCTTGGTCGTCGACCGCCTCGGCGACGGCCTCGGCCATGGCGGCCTGGCCGGGGCGCTCCGTACCGCCGACGGCGGTGACGGCGGCGTGCAGGAGCTCGGGGAGGGATGGCTTCGTCATAGCCCGACCACCCTACGGCGCACCACTGACAACGGCGATCACTCCCGGATCCGGGCAGCGGGGTGCAGCGGGTTGGGAACCGTGCCGTGGATCGCCGCGTGCGGGCGGCTGGAGCGGTCGCGGTAGCCGTCCACGTGCAGCCGGTTGCGGTTGAGACAGAGCCGTTCGATCTCGGGAGTGAGCATGTCGAACAGCTCGAACCGCTCCTTGAGCTCCGGGAAGCGGGCGTGGTGGCGGACGATCTCCGCCCGGACGAGTGACCAGAACGCGTCCTCGCTCACGCCGAGCTGCTCCTCGCAGAGCGGCGACAGATAGCGGAAGACGCCGACGAAGAGGCCGGAGTGGATGAACTGGGTGAGGAAGGACGGCGCCTCCGTCAAGAGGACCGCGCGCACCTCGTCGGGCATGGTGTCGTGCTCCGGCAGCGGGTGGGCACTGATGTTGACGTCGTCGACGAAGTCCTTGATCGCGAGCCGTACGGGCACGTCGTTCTCGTCGAAGACGACGATGGCGTTCTCGCCGTGCGGTGAGAAGACCGTGCCGTACCGGTAGAGGAAGTGCAGGAGCGGCGGTAGCAGGGCGGCGAAGAGGCGGGTGAGCCAGGCGGCCGGGTCGAGGCCGGAGCGTTCGACGAGTTCGGCGGTGAACGCGCGGCCCGCCGGATCCGTATGGAGGAGGGAGGCGAGCGTGCGGGCGCGTTCGCCCGGTGCGAGGCGGGGCGGCAGGGGCTCCCGCCAGATCGCGCCGAGGAGCTCCTTGTACTGGTACGGGGCTTCGGGGAGTCGATCGTAGATCGGGTGTTCCACGGCTACGGAGGCGACCTCGCCGAGGAGGATGACCCGGCAGGTGTCGCGCAGGAACGCATCGGCCTCGCACAGGCCCTGGACCCAGTCGGTGACGGCGGGCGCGGCGAGGGTCCGCTCGGTCGGCAGGCCGCGCCAGACCAGGGTGTTGAGGATGGAGAGCGGCAGCTTCACCGTGTGCCGGTCGGGGCGGGCCACATTGGCGAAGGTGCGGACGGACTGCTGCGGGAGGCGGGCGTCGCCGTCAGCGTGCAGCGCCACGATGTCCCCGTCGGCGATGGCGGGAGCGAAGAGCGGAACGATCCATTCGTCCCACTGCCAGGGGTGGACGGGCAGGTAGAGGTAGCTCTCCGGATCGAGTCCGCGGCCGCGCAGTTCGGCGGCGAACGAGGTGCGTACGGAGGGGTCGAGCTCCTGGGCGTAGAGGTGCTCGGAGGTGGTGAGGCGGCCCACGCCGCGGTACTGCGCGATGCGGGTGCTCACGGCGATCCACGGCAGCTGGAGCGGGCTGCGGGTCTCGGGCGTGAAGCGGGCCGCGTCGGCGGCGGAGAAGCCGAGCCGGCCCTTGCTCGCCACCAGCCAGGGGTGGCCGGTCTGGTGTCCTTCCAGCTCGGCGTAGTCGGCGTCGGCGAGTTGGGCCGCGGTGAGGGCGGTGTGGTCGAGCCGGGCGTCGGCGGAGAGCGTGAGGGTCAGTTCGCGGATGAGGTGGCCGAGGGTGGCGCCGTCGAGGCCGAGGAGGCCGCCGGCGCGGGCGAGGAACCGCAGCGGGTCGCGGAACGGGCGGGCCGTGCCGTCCGAAGTGCCGTTGGAGGCGGCGTGGTTCGATGAGGCGCCGTTGGAGAGGGGGCTCGCCGGCGGGTGGGCCGTCTCGATGGAGTCGGGGTCGACGCGCCAGCTTCCGTAGACGCCTCGGCGGGCCGAGAAGCGGAGCTCGGTGCCGTCGTCGAGCGTGAGGGCGTGCAGGCGGCCGTCGCCGGGCCGGCGTTCGGGCTCGATGATCTCCTCGTACGCGAACTCGCCGAGCATCTTGGCGAGCAGCCGCGCCGCGGCCCGGTCCCAGACCTGCCGGTTCAGCTCCGGCGGGCTGAGGAGTGGGTGGGGCTCGACTGCATCATGGCTCGCGGGATATGTCGGCACGGGGACTCCTCCGGGTGGGACCGATGGGGTTCGAGCGGTGTGGGCGGTGCGGCGCGATGTTCACAGGTGATCACGGTACGTTCGGTCGCGGATCATGAGAGCGGCACGTTTGTCGGGGAGGTCCACCTCTGCGGAGAAGCGGAATCCGGCGCTCAGGAATGCCGATACGGACGGGGTGTTACGGAGGTCCGGCTCGGCGACGACCCGGCCGCAGCGCGGCAGGTTGTCCAGCACGAGGTCGGCGACGGCGCGCAGCAGCGTCGTGCCCACGCCCCTCCCCCGGTTGCCCACGCCTCCGATGAGGAGGTGGATGCCGGTGTCGTGGAGGCGGGCGGGGTAGTGGCGGGCCAGCGGGTCGAGGTCGGCGCGGTAGATCTCCCAGTAGCTCATGGGTGTTCCGTCGAGCACGCCGAGGCAGGGGACGGAGCGGCCGTCGCCTGCGAGCTGCGGCCTCAGATGGTCGGCGGTGACGGATTCGGGCCCGGCCAGCTCCCAGAAGGCGGCGACGGCCGGGTCGTTCATCCAGCGGCTGAGGACGGCGAGATCGCGCTCCAGGACCACCGGGACCAGGTGGAACACTCCGGCCTCGGTGGTAGCTCCGGGCCAGGAGGCCGGGTCGCCGAGCAGCCCGCCTTCGGAGCCGTGTCCCGTTGCAGCCCGGCTCCGGTCCTCGGCGACGAGGGCGAGGAGCTCCTCGGTGAGCTTCAGATCGAGTGTGTCCTCGGTGCCCGTAGGGGCGCCCGGGTCCGTGGGCCCGGGGCCCGGTTCCGGAGGCGCCGCGTCGGATGCGGCGGACGCGTCGGCGGGAGGCACGGTGACACTCTCCTCTCTGGAGCGGGGCCGGGCCCCTCAGGCGTGGAGCGGGTTGGCGATGGTGACGTAGACGGACTGGGTGTCGACCGGGCCGACCAGCTCGTCCAGGCCGTGCAGCCGGGTCAGCAGGTTGGCCTTGCACCGCAGTTGGCGGTTCTGGAGAAGATACGCGGGCAGCGGTGAGCCCAGTTCCGCGTTCTCGGTGAGGAACTGGCGCAGGACGGTGAGCAGGATCTGCTCGTCGGCGAGGCGCTGGGCGCCGAACGCGCCGATGAGACCGAGGACGTTGTTGATGCCCAGGTAGTAGGCGAACCGCTCGTCGGTGACCGGGTCGGAGACGAAGGTGTCGCTGACCGTGCCGATGCCCGGGAGCCGCCGCTCCAGCTCGTCGCGGCGGGAGTCGCGGAAGTAGTAGCCCTGGTTGTCGCGGTAGCGTCCGCCGACCGGCCAGCCGTCCGGGTCGAGCAGGACGAGGGTGTTCTGCTGGTGGGCCTCCAGGGCGACGCCGGCGTGCGCGTCGAGCCAGAGGACGGGATGTACGACGCGGTCCAGGTAGCGCCGGAACCACTCGGCGGAGATGTCCGCGACCGGGCGGCCGGTCCCGGCTGCCAGGGCGGCGACGGCCTCGGCGAGCCGGGAGCGCATCAGAGGCTGTCCGGGCCGGGGCCGCTGTGCGGTGAGCCCGGCGATGCAGACGGCGTCGTTGCCCGGGCCGAAGGGGTTCTGCCGGAGCATCACGTCCAGGCCGGTGACAGGAACGCCTTCGGGGTCGTCGACGGCGAGCCAGGCGGGGTCGCGGACGATGTCGAAGCCCGGGTGGACCCGCTGCCAGCTGTCGGCGAGGCCGGTGGTCAGGAGGCGGTGGACCTCGACGCCTCGGTGCAGCTCCTTGCGGAGGTTCTCGCGGCGGGAGTTGGTGATGCGGACGCCGAGGGAGAGCTTGAGCATCACGCGGGCGCCGGGGCGGTGGACGGTGCGGATGGAGGAGGTGGGGTGCCAGTGCTCGCCGTGCGGGCCGAGGTCGTGCAGCAGGCCGGTCTCCTGGAGAGCGGCGACCTGCGGACGGCTCAGCAGGTCGGCGGCCTGCCACGGGTGGAGAGGCAGGGCGGCGGTGCCGGGCGGCAGGCGCAGCCCGTCGCGGTGCGGAGCGAGGAGCTCCTCGGCGGAAGCCTGGCCGCCGTCGGTCCAGGCGGAGTCGGTGGCGGTGAGGGAGCGGTCCACGGCGAACCAGTGGAGCGGGAAGGAGCCGTGCAGCTCGGGCGAGTAGCGCCGGGACTCCGCCTCGGAGAGCCCTTCGCGGCTCTTGGGCGTGGGGTGGAGCGGGTGGCCGAGGAGGAGGGACTGCTCGGCGGTGAGGAAGAGGTCGGTGTCGGCCGGTTCTGCGGGGTGGCGGCGGCGCTGTTCGACGAAGCCGGCGGTGTGGCGTACGGAGTCGGCGACGCGGGCGACCAGTTCGGCGGAGCCGTTGCGGTCGGCTTCCCGGCCGATGAGGACCGCGACGGTGACGGCGTCGGCGGGCGGGGCCTTCTCGGGTGCGCCTTCCAGGACCGGCGCGCCGAAGCGGTGGGCTCCGGTGGCGGACCAGTAGTGCACGGGGACGAGCAGGGCGGTGCCGGTGGCGGGGAAGTCGACGCGCAGGGTGTCGCCTTCGGGACGCGGCAGGTCGTTCTCCCGGGTCCAGCACCGCAGGAGGCTCTCGGTACCGGCGGCGTCGGCGGCCCGCAGCGGGTCGGGATGGTCCAAGAGGTCGTGTTCGCCGAGGACTTCGCCGTACGAGGCGTCCAAGCCGCCCTCGTAAGCGGCTTTCTGACGGGGCACGGTCGTCGTCGCCTCGGCCGTGCCGGGGGCGGCCGGTCCGTCCTGCCCTCGGTGCTGGGGGGTTCCGGGGCCGTCGGCCTCGGACGCTGAGGTGGGGTTCACGGCGGTCTTCCTTGTGTGGTTCCGGGGATCAGCTGGTCGACGCGGCGGCGGCCCGGCGGTGCGGCGAACGCTCCGCGGCCGCCAGCGCGTCGGCCAGCCGGTCGACGACGGCACTCGCCTGCTCGTCGGTGAGGGTGAGCGGAGGCAGCAGGCGGACAACGGCACTGTGCCGGCCGCCGAGTTCGACGATGAGACCGCGGTCCAGGCACTCCTGCTGGACGGCACGGGCGAGCGCCGGGTCCGGCGGCGGGGCCGGGGCGTGGTCGTCGGCCTCGGCCGGCAGCGGCGCGGCCTCGGGGTCCACCAGCTCCAGGCCGATCATCAGTCCGCGCCCCCGTACGTCGCCGATCCCCGGATGGTCCGCCCGCAGTTTCCGCAGGCTGTCGAGCATCCGGGCGCCCAGGGCCGCCGCCCGCTCCGCCAGCCCGTTCTCCCGGACGTACGCGAGGGTGGCCGCGCCCGCCGCCATGGCGAGCTGGTTGCCACGAAACGTACCCGCGTGCGCGCCCGGCTGCCAGAGGTCCAGCTCAGAGCGGTAGACGATGACCGCGAGCGGGAGGGAGCCGCCGATCGCCTTGGAGAGGACCATGACGTCCGGCACGACACCGCTGTGCTCGACGGCCCAGAAGGCGCCGGTCCGGCCGACGCCGGTCTGCACCTCGTCGGCGATGAGCGGGATACCGCGGACGCGGGTGATCTCGCGCATCCTGCGCAGCCAGGCGTCCGGCGCCGGGTTGACGCCGCCCTCGCCCTGCACCGGCTCCACGATCATGCCCGCCGGAGCCGGGACGCCGCCCTTCTCGTCGTCGAGCAGATGCTCCGTCCAGCGCGCGGCGAGAGCGGCACCGCGCTCGCCGCCGATGCCGAACGGGCAGCGGTAGTCCTGCGGGAAGGGCAGCCGGGTCACCCGGACGTGCCGGGCGCCGCCGGACGCCTCCTGCGCTCCGGCCGTCATGCCGTGGTACGCGCCGGTGAAGGTCAGCAGGCCCTCGCGGCCGGTCGCGGCGCGGACCAGCTTGAACGCGGCCTCGACCGCGTCCGTACCGGCGGGCCCGCAGAACTGGATGCGCGCGTTCTCCGCGAACTCGCGCGGCAGGGTGGCGAACAGCTCGGTGGTGAAGGCGTCCTTGACCGGGGTCGCGAGGTCGAGCACGTGCAGCGGCGCGCCGGAGTCGATGACCTTCCGGATGGCTTCGAGCACGACCGGGTGGTTGTGGCCGAGCGCCAGCGTGCCCGCGCCTGAAAGACAGTCCAGATAGCGCCGTCCGTCCGCGCCCTCGATGGTGAGCCCGCGCGCCCGGACCGGGACGATCGGCAGGGACCGCGCATAGGTGCGGGCGGCCGATTCGCGCAGCGACTGGCGGCGGAGTATGCCCTCGTGCGCGGGGGCCGCGGGAGGAGGTGCCACCGGAGCGGGTTCGGTCACGGACACGGCTCTTGATCCTCCTGCGGTAACAGTTGCGTTGCACGTCGATACGTTTTCGCGCGGACGGAGTGCGGGGGTGAACGCTGTCCTGGTGTCCCCCGTACGTACCAACGACGCCGACCGCAAGGGATCACGGGTAAATCGGAACATCCTCGCGGGGACGGAACCGTGGACCTGCCGCGTACCGTCCCCATCGGCACCGGCATAGTGGGGGCCGCGCAGAGGGCTGGAAGTAGCCCCGAAGTGTCCGAAATGCAGCACGGAGTACCGAGTGACGAAGTCCCAGGGGGATCACCAGATGCGAACCGTTCGCCCGACCGACACCGCGCGCCGCGGCAGCCGCGTACGGCGCGTGCCGCGTGGCGTGCTCGCCGCGACGGCGGCCGTCGCCGTCCTGGCGCTCACCGCCACCGCCTGCGGTCCGGAGGAGGACAACGCGGGCGGTACGACGCCCAGCGCCTCCGCCGTCCCGTCCTCCGACGGCAAGGTCGTCATCCCGGACGATCTGAAGAACCGGCTCAAGGAGCACGGGATCGACCCGGACAAGTGGCGGGACGGCGAGTGGAAGAACTGGGACAAGGACAAGTGGCTGCGTGAGGCCAAGGACTTCGTCAACCCGATCATCGACGGCCTGTGGGACCCGGACCGGATGCGGGAGGCCGACAAGCCTCCGGAGAACCCGGTCGACAACGACATCTCCGGCGACGACGGCGTGACGGACCCGACGCCCGCTCCCGTCCAGGCGGCCGGCGTCGCGACGCCGTACCACGACAACGAGCCGGCGTCCGGCAAGCTGCTCTTCGACGGACCCAAGGGCTCGATGGTCTGCTCGGCGACCGTGGTGAAGGACCCGGCCAACCCCGGCAAGTCCAACATGGTGTGGACCGCCGGCCACTGCGTGCACGCCGGCAAGACGGGTGGCTGGTACCGCAACATCGCGTTCGTCCCGTCGTACAACAACGACGGCCTGTCGCTTGCGGAGCTGGAGACCGCGCCCAAGGAGAAGATCGCTCCGTACGGTGTGTGGTGGGGCCGGTGGGCCCAGACCTCGGAGCAGTGGATCGCTGAAGGTGCGGCGACCGGCGGGCAGGGCGCTCCGTACGACTTCGCGGTGCTGCATGTGACGCCGGAGAAGGGCTCGACGGGCAAGTCGCTGGAGGAGACGGTCGGTTCGGCGCTGCCGGTCGACTTCAACGCTCCCGCCGTTCCGCAGATCCCGTCCCTGACGGCCACCGGCTACCCTGCCGCGCCGCCGTTCGACGGCCAGAAGCTGCTCCAGTGCGAGGACAAGCCGGGCCGTCTCTCGGTCCGCCAGGACGAGCCGACGATGTACCGCATCGGCTGCACGATGACCGGCGGTTCCTCCGGTGGCGGCTGGGTCGCACAGGGCCAGGACGGGCAGCCGGCGCTGGTCTCCAACACCTCGATCGGCCCGATCTCGGCGGGCTGGCTGGCCGGCCCCCGCCTCGGCAAGGAGGCCGAGGGCGTCTACCGCGCGGTCAGCGAGAAGTACGCGGGCCAGTAGGACGCGCGACCGCCGTACGCGGGCCGGTAAGGAGCGACCGCCGTACTCAGGTCGAGTAGGAAGCGACCGCCGTTACGCGGATCAGCTGGACCCTTTCCGCCCGGGTGGCCGGCTCTGTTCGTCGGCCGCCCGGGCGGTTCGTTGTCCGGGCTTCTCGGCGTCGAGTTCCGCGGCTCCGGCCTCCCAGCGGCGGCGCCGCTCGGCGAGGGACTGCTCCCACCACGGGGTGCCGCGTTCGCCGAGGGCCACCTTGGCCGTCTGGACCCGGCTCCGGGCCAGTTTCTCGGCCGCCGGGTCCGCGTTCCGGTGGGAGGCGGCCACCGCGCGCCGGGCTGCCATCAGGTGGCGGCGCAGGCCGGCGGCGACGTCCTCGGGGATCTCCGGGTCGGTGGCCCGCCATCGACGGCCCTTCACCACGATGTAGCGGCCGTCGGGGGTCTGTTCCGGCTGATCGGCGTCCATCCGGCCATGGTGCCCGACGGGCACGGCTACCGGCGTGAGCGCGTGCGGGCGCACGCCGTCAGAACGGCATGTGGCCACGGGCACGCCGACCGGCCGAGCCGCTGCGGCCGACCGCCTTGGAGCTGCTGCGGAACGGCTTGCTGAAGAGCCGACCCAGCGGCCCCGGCGCCTTGCTGCCCGCGCGGGAGCCCAGGCCCAGCGTGCGCTGGGTGCCGCGCTCCGGGTGACGGGAGAACTTGGGCACCAGGAAAGCCAGCACGGCCAGGACGACACAGACGGCGACTATTCCGACGATCATCATAATTTTCTCCTTGCTAGATGGGTGCTGCCGTCGTATGCCCGATGCCCAGCCCTCCAATCACCGTCGGGTCCCGACGGCTTCGCGGCTCGGGCGGGACGGTGTTCCGCGCTCCGGCGGGTACACGGAGGACAACCGAGCGCCGGACCCCCGTACGGCCACGACCGAAAGGTATGGCGATGACCGATTCCACGATGAGGGCGGTGGGCTGGGCGCAGTCCTTCCCCATTTCCGAAGGGGTGCGCGCGGGACGGCACTGGGCGCGCGAGCACCTGGAGACCCTGGAGTGGGCCAAGGACTCGCCCGACACCGTGGATTCGGTGCTGATCGCCGTCTCCGAGCTCATCACCAACGCGCACAAGCATGCCCACAGCGACGCCCAGCTCGTTCTGACCTGGGACAGCGCGTGCCTGCACGTCAGCGTCCACGACTCCAGTCCGCAGCCGCCCGCACCGCGTGACGCGGAGCCGGACGCGCTCGGCGGCCGCGGCATGGCCATCGTCGACGCGCTGGCCGACAGCTGGCAGCACCATCCGCAGCGGGAAGGCAAGACGGTGACGGCGTGTTTCGTGCCTCCGGGCTACAAGAGCACCGGTGCCGCCGGACGCGAGGACCCCGGGAACGCGTGACGCCCGGCCGGGCGGAACCGGTCGGGCGTCTTCGTGCACGGCCTGCGCCGTGCGGTGATCAGTGCGCGGCGGGAACGAACGTCCCCAGCTCCGCGGCCAGTTCCTCGTGGACCTGGGCCTTGAGCAGCGTGCCTTCGGCGGTGTGCTCCTCGGAGAGGACCTCACCTTCGGCGTGCACGCGGGAGACCAGCGCTCCCTGGATGTACGGCACGAGCACCTCGATCTCGACGGACGGGCGCGGCAGCTCGACGTCGATGAGCGCGAGCAGCTCGTCGATGCCTTCGCCGGTCCGGGCCGAGACCGCGATCGCGTACTTCTCGTTGCGCAGCAGCCGCTGGAGGACCAGCGGGTCCGCCGCGTCCGCCTTGTTGATCACGACGATCTCGCGCACGTCGACCGCGCCGACGTCCCGGATCACCTCGCGGACCGCGGCGAGCTGCTCCTCCGGCACCGGGTGCGAGCCGTCCACCACGTGCAGGATGAGATCGGACTCGCCGACCTCCTCCATGGTGGAGCGGAACGCCTCGACGAGGTGGTGCGGCAGATGCCGTACGAACCCGACGGTGTCGGCGAGGGTGTAGATGCGGCCGCTCGGTGTCTCGGCCCGGCGCACGGTCGGGTCCAGGGTGGCGAACAGGGCGTTCTCCACCAGAACACCGGCTCCGGTGAGGCGGTTGAGCAGCGAGGACTTTCCGGCGTTGGTGTATCCGGCGATGGCGACGGAGGGCACCTTGTTGCGCTTGCGCTCCTGCCGCTTGATCTCGCGGCCGGTCCTCATCTCCGCGATCTCCCGGCGCATCTTCGCCATCTTCTCGCGGATCCGCCGCCGGTCCGTCTCGATCTTGGTCTCGCCGGGACCACGCGTGGCCATACCGCCACCGCCGCCGGAACCGGCGCCGCCCATCTGACGCGAGAGCGACTGACCCCAGCCGCGCAGCCGCGGCAGCATGTACTGCATCTGTGCCAGCGAGACCTGCGCCTTGCCCTCACGGGACTTGGCGTGCTGGGCGAAGATGTCGAGGATGAGCGCGGTCCGGTCGACCACCTTCACCTTGACGACGTCTTCCAGGTGGATCAGCTGGCCCGGGCTGAGCTCACCGTCGCAGACGACGGTGTCGGCGCCGGATTCGAGGACGATGTCGCGCAGCTGGAGCGCCTTGCCTGACCCGATGTAGGTCGCCGGGTCGGGCTTGTCGCGCCGCTGGTACACCGCGTCGAGCACTTGCGCGCCCGCCGTCTCGGCGAGTGCGGCGAGCTCCGCGAGCGAGATCTCCGCGTCGCGCACCGTCCCCGAGGTCCAGACACCGACGAGCACGACGCGCTCGAGGCGCAGCTGTCGGTACTCGACCTCGGTGACGTCCTCGAGCTCCGTGGAGAGACCGGCCACGCGCCGCAGGGCGGCACGCTCGGAGCGGTCCAGCTGATCGCCGTCGCGCGCTCCGTCGATCTCCTGGCTCCAGGCGACGTCCTCTTCCATCAGGGCGTCGGCCCGAAGGCTCTCGGTGAGGCTCTCGGGGGTGTTCTCCGTGGCGCTCTGCGCGTCCTGCGCGTCCTGGGGAAGGGAAGAAGAGGAGGTCATTGGATCCTTACGTCGAGAGAATTCTTTACGTCAGTCACAACGTGTGATCTGTCCGGATGATTCCCGATCATTTCCGCCAAGGGTTCCGATCGGTCCCGGCGCCGTCCGCTGTGCCGATGTGTCGATAGTGGCACGGCCTCACCGGGCCCGTCACTGGGGTTTCCCCCAGTCCTCACGGGGTGGCAGCGGGCTCCGCCGCTCGCCAGTCGGGGTGACCGGGCATCGGCGGCGTCTTCTTCCCGTACAGCCAGCTCTCGAAGAAGGCGGTCAGGTCGCGTACCGCGATGCCGGAGGCCAGCCGGATGAAGTCCGCGGTGGTCGCCGTACCGTCCCGGTGGATCCGGACCCAGGCGCGCTCCAGCCGGTCGAAGGCGGCCGCGCCGATCTCCTGGCGCAGCGCGTAGAGGACCAGGGCGCTGCCGTCGTAGACGACCGGCCGGAAGAGGCTCAGCTTCTCGCCATCGGCCGGGCCGTCCGGGTGCGCCGGCGGGCCGCCGTCCGCGCGCCAGCCGTCGGAGAGCTTGTACGCCTCGCGCATCCGCCGCTCCAGCGTCACGCCGCCGTTCTCCTCCGCGTACAGGGCCTCGTACCAGGTGGCGTGTCCCTCGTTGAGCCAGAGGTCGGACCAGGTGGCGGGCGAGACGCTGTTGCCGAACCACTGGTGGGCCAGTTCGTGGACCATCACGGAGTCGACGTACCACTCCGGGTAGGCGGGCTCGGTGAAGAAGGACTTCCCGAAGAGCGAGAGCGTCTGGGTCTCCAGCGCGAAGCCGATGCGGCTGTCGGCGACGAGGACTCCGTACGACTCGAAGGGGTAGCGGCCGACGCGCCGCTCCATCCACTCCAGCTGGGCCGGGGTCTTCCGCAGCCAGGGCTCCATCTTCTCGCGGTCGGCGGCCGGGACGACGTCGCGCAGCGGCAGTCCGTGCGGTCCGGTGTGGTGGTGGACGTGGGAGCGGCCGATGGAGACCTGGGCCAGCTCGGTGGCCATGGGGTGCTGGGTGCGGTAGGTCCAGGTGGTCGTGGCGCCGTTACGGGTGTGGCCGGCGGGCAGTCCGCCCGCGACCGCCGTGAGCTCCTTGGGCGCGGTGATACGGAAGGTGAAGTGCGCCTTGTCGGAAGGGTGGTCGTTGCTCGGGAAGACCCGGTGGGCGGCGTCGGCCTGGTTGGCCATGGCGAGGCCGTCGGCCGTACGGATCCAGCCGCCGTTGCCCGCGGTTCCGGCCGGGTCGCTGGTGTGGAGGACGGTAATATTCAGCGGTACGCCTTCGGCGAGGCGGCGGGGTGCCTGGATGATCAGGTCCTCGTTCCTGCTGCCGAAGTCGGCTGCCCGTCCGTTGACCTCGACGCCCTTCACGGTGCCCCGCGCGAAGTCGAGGTTGATCCGCTCCAGCGGTGCGGTGGTGCGGGCCCGGATCTTGGTGACGGCGTCCAGGGGCTTGGAGTTGCTGCCGTGGTAGGTGAAGGCGATGTCGTAGGCGAGGACGTCGTAGCCGGGGTTGCCCAGCTCGGGGAAGAGCCGGTCACCGATGCCGAGGGGCTCGGGGGCGGGCAGGGCGGCGGCGACGAGGGTGAGCGACGCGGTGGCCAGGAGGGCGGCCCGCAGGCGGCGGGAGAGGAGCGGCATGGACTACCGCTATCAGCGCCGGAGGCCTCCCTGGTGGTGCCGCGCGCCGCACCACCCGAACGAGGCTTGGGTCAGCCGGTGGCGGCCGGGTGCTGGGCGCGGCTGACGTCGTAGACCCCGGCGACGTCGCGCATGGCCCGCATCAGGGCCGGCAGTCCGGCGGCATCGGGAAGCTGGAGCGTGTAGGTGTGGCGGACGCGCTGTTCGCTGGGCGGTTCGACGGTGGCGGAGACAATCGCCGCGTCGGCCGTGGCGATGGCCTCGGTGAGGTCGGCGAGGAGCCGGGGCCGGCCGAAGGACTCGGCGACGAGCGTGACCCGGCAGGCGGCGGTGGAGCGCCGGCCGTCCTCGTCGCGCCAGCGGGCCGCGACCGGCGCGCGGCCGATGTCCCGCATCCGGGCGACGGCGGGACACTCCTGTCGGTGCACGGTGACGGCGCCGCCCCGGACCACGATGCCGACCACGTCGTCCGGCGGCACCGGCGTACAGCAGCCGGCCAGGCGCGTGTGGCTCTCCGGGTCGTCGACGACGACACCTGAGGCGCGTCCGCCGGAACGGGTGCGGGCGGGCGCGGTGGCGTACGGGCCGTCGGGGGCAGGTTCCGTACGACCGTCGGTGCTGTCTTCGTCGGCCTCAGGGCCTTCGGAGGAGGCGGCATCGAGGCCTGCGGCTTCCGGATGGATGGCTTCCGGATGCACGGCCTCCGGGTGGGCGGAGAGCCAGGCGGTGATCGCGATCCGGGCGGCGGGCGTGCGGGCGTGGTCGAGCCACTCCGGGGACGGGCCGGAGGCGGTGTCCTGGGCGAGCAGCAGCTGAACCGTGTCACCGTCGCTGAGGACGGTGGAGAGCGTGGCCAGACGGCCGTTGACCCTGGCTCCGATGCAGGTGTGCGCCCGCTCTCCGTGCTGCGCGTAGGCCGCGTCGACACAGCTGGCGCCGGCGGGCAGGCCGAGGGTCCTGCCGTCGGTGCGGAACACGGTGATCTCGCGGTCCTGGGCCAGGTCGGCGCGGAGCGTGGTCCAGAAGGTGTCCGGGTCGGTGGCAGACTCCTGCCAGTCCAGCAGCCGGGAGAGCCAGCCGGGCCTGGTCGGGTCGGCGCGCTCGTCGGACGGTTCGGCCTGCTGGGCGAGGGTGCCGTCGTGCGCGTACGGGTTCCCCAGAGCGACGACGCCCGCCTCGGCGACCTTGTGCATCCGGTGCGTACGGATGAGGACTTCGGCGACCGCGCCCTCGGGGCCGACGACGGCGGTGTGCAGCGACTGGTAGAGGTTGAACTTCGGTGCTGCGATGAAGTCCTTGAACTCGGAGATCACCGGTGTGAAGCAGGTGTGCAGCTCACCGAGGACGGCGTAGCAGTCGGCGTCCTCACCGACCAGGACGAGCAGCCGGCCGAAGTCGGTGGGCCGCAGCTCGCCGCGTTTGCGGCGGACCCGGTGGACGGAGACGAAGTGGCGCGGCCTGATGAGGACTTCGGCGCTGATGCCCGCTTCCCTCAGGGTCGTACGGACGTTGTCGGCGATGGTGGAGAGCGGGTCCGCCTCGCCCGTCGCGGCGGCGATGAGGGCGCGGGTGTCCTCGTACTCCTCGGGGTCGAGGATGGCGAAGACCAGGTCCTCCAGCTCGGTCTTGAGCGCCTGGACGCCGAGCCGTTCGGCGAGCGGGATGAGGACGTCGCGGGTGACCTTGGCGATCCGGGCCTGCTTTTCCGGGCGCATCACGGTGAGGGTGCGCATGTTGTGCAGCCGGTCGGCGAGTTTGATCGACATGACCCGGACGTCGTTGCCGGTGGCGACGAGCATCTTGCGGAAGGTCTCCGGCTCGGCGGCGGCGCCGTAGTCGACCTTTTCGAGTTTGGTCACGCCGTCGACGAGATAGCGGACCTCCTCGCCGAACTGGTCCCGTACCTGATCGAGCGTCACCTCGGTGTCCTCGACGGTGTCGTGAAGGAGCGAGGCCGTCAACGTGGTGGTCTCGGCGCCGAGCTCGGCGAGGATGAGCGTGACGGCGAGCGGGTGCGTGATGTACGGCTCGCCGCTCTTGCGCATCTGGCCGCGGTGCGAGGACTCGGCGAGGACGTAGGCGCGGTGGAGGATGGTCAGGTCGGCGTCGGGGTGGTGGGCCCGGTGCGCTTCGGCGACATGGCCGATGGCGTCCGGCAGCCGGTCGCGCGGGACGGGGCCGAGCAGCGCCACCCGGCCCAGTCTGCGCAGATCGATCCGGGGCCGGCTCCGCCTGCGCGGCACAGCGGCGGGATCGGCGGCCTCTGCACTCATGAAGCACCTCCGGCGGCGTCGACCGGCGGTGGGGAGAGGCGGACGCTTCTCCGGGCCGGTGCTTGATGCTATCGACCCCACCACGTGGCGCAGTCCGGCTCTCGCCCAGCGTGAAACGGATCACCCATTCGAGCGAAGCTCGGACCGATCACCGTTTCGAGCCGGGGCCACCGAGCGGCGCTTGCCGGTCAGCCGGTGGCCGTTTCCAGCCAGGCCGGGTCGAAGGTGCCCTCGGCGACGATCACGGCCGGGCCGGTCATGTCGACCGAGCCGTCCGGGTGCTCGGTGATGGTCAGCGTGCCGCCGGGGAGGTCCACGCGGTACGTCGCGGGGAGACCGGTCACCGCGGGGTCCGTTCCGTCCCGGCGGGCGGCGGCGACGGCCACCGCGCAGGCGCCGGTGCCGCAGGAGCGGGTCTCGCCGGAACCGCGCTCATGAACGCGCACGGCCACATGGCGCGGGCCCCGGTCGACGACGAACTCGACGTTGACGCCGTCCGGATAGACCGCGGCGGGGCTGACCGGAGGAGCCGAGAGCAGGTCGCCCGCGTGGGCCAGGTCGTCGACGAAGGCGACCGCGTGCGGGTTGCCCATATTGACGTTGCGGGAGGGCCAGCTGCGCTCTCCGACGGCGACCGTGGCGCTCTCCTCGGGGAGCAGGGCGCGGCCCATGGAGACGGTGATGTCGCCGTCCTTGGCGAGATGCACCTGCTTGACACCGCCACGCGTGGCGACGGCGATACCGCCCTGCTCGACGAGGCCCGCGCGCTGGAGGTAGTGCGCGAAGACGCGCACCCCGTTGCCGCACATCTCGGCGATCGAGCCGTCCCCGTTGCGGTAGTCCATGAACCACTCGGCCTCGGCGGCCATGGGCCGGGCCTCCGGGTGGGCGGCGGAGCGGACCACGTGGAGCACGCCGTCGGCGCCGATACCGGCCCGGCGGTCGCAGATCCGGGCGACGACGGAGGCGGGCAGCGCGAGGGCGTTGTCCGGGTCAGGAACGATCACGAAGTCGTTCTCGGTGCCGTGACCCTTGAGGAAGGTGATCTGCGAAGTGCTCACAGGGCAACTGTACGAGCCACCGCCGACAGTCGGCGAGGCCGGACCCGCCGGGCCTCCCGCGAGGACGCCGCAGGCCTCCAGCGGAGGGCGTCAGCGCAGGCGGGCGACGCGCCAGACGGCGAGGGCGACCAGCGCGGCACCCGTGGCGACGTACAGCGCGATCACGCGCCAGTCGATGCGCTCGCCGGAGCCTCGGGCCGGCAGTCCGGGCCAGGTGTGGCCGACCCGGCGGGCCGCCATCATGCCCCAGCCGGCCGCGCAGCAGCTGATCAGGAGACCCAGCATGGCGACCACGGCACCGCCGTCACCGAACTCGAAGGCGAGCGGGAAGGCGAACATCAGCGAGCCGACGGCGGCCAGCGTGATGATGGGCGCGAGCTGCCAGATCCGCATTCTCCGGGCGGGCCGCAGCTCGACCTCGACCTCCGGCGCCACGTCCTGCTCGTCGGGCCCGTCGGGACTCAGCCGCCCCGCGATCTCCCGCGGCGGCGGTACGTCGTGCTGCTCCGTGTCGCGAGGGCCGGCCTCCATCGCCACGCGCCCTCCCTACTCGGACTCCACTGGTGGATCGATGCTCGATGATGGCACGATCACGGGTGCCGAATTGACGGCCTGAGCGTCCCGATGCCATCACGTGATCAGGCTGTGACCGCTCGTTCGATCAACGTCAGCGCCCGGTGCGGGAGTTCTTCCCGGTCAGGCTGTCCGCCGCCGAGCCAGTGGACGCGCGGGTCGCGGCGGAACCAGGAGTCCTGCCGGCGCGCGAAGCGCTTGGTGGCGCGCACGGTCTCGGCCCGCGCCTCCTCCTGTGTGCACTCCCCGGCGAGCGCCGCGAGGATCTGCTGGTAGCCGAGCGCCCGTGAGGCGGTGAGCCCGTCGCGCAGCCCGGACGCCTCCAGCGCGCGCACCTCGTCCACCAGACCCGCCTCCCACATCCGGTCGACGCGCACGGCGATGCGCTCGTCGAGCTCGGGACGCTCCACGTCGACGCCGATCTGCACGGCGTCGTAGACCGGCTCATCGCCCGGGAGGTTGGCGGTGAAGGGTTTGCCGGTGATCTCGATGACTTCCAGAGCGCGGACGATCCGGCGGCCGTTGCTCGCGAGGATGGACCGGGCGGCGTCGGGGTCGGCCTCGGCTAGCCGCCGGTGCAGGAAGCCGGAGCCGCGCTCGGCCAGCTCCTGTTCGAGCCGGCCGCGTACCTCGGGGTCCGTACCGGGGAACTCCAGGGCGTCGATGGCGCCCTTCACGTACAGCCCGGAACCGCCGACCAGGATCGGTGTACGGCCTTCGGCGAGCAGCCGGTCGATCTCCAGCCGGGCCAGGCGCTGGTACTCGGCGACGCTGGCGGCCTCGGTGACGTCCCAGATGTCCAGCAGGTGGTGCGGGACGCCCGCGCGCTCGGCTGGCGTCATCTTCGCCGTACCGATGTCCATGCCCCGGTAGAGCTGCATGGAGTCGGCGTTGACCACCTCGCCGTCGAGTTCCCGGGCGAGAAAGACCCCCAGATCGGATTTTCCGGCCGCGGTGGGACCGACGACGGTGATGACACGGAGGGCTGAAGCGGGACGGTTCACCGGGACAGTCTCCCAAATCTCCGCGGCCCTCCCGCACACCGCCGATAGCGTGGAAGAGCATCAGGAAAACGCTAAAGGGCGAGTAAAGTCGGCAGGAAGGGACAGGTGACGGACAATGGGGGCGGGAGACCGCTCCCGTAGACCGTCCTCACTGCACGGAAGGTGACCCAATGGGGTTCCTGGACAACCTGAAGGCCAAGCTGGGCCCGGCCAAGGAGAAGGTCGGCGACCTCGCGCAGCAGCACGGGGGCAAGATCGAGCAGGGCCTCGACAGGGCCGCGCGCACGGTCGACCAGAAGACCAAGGGCAAGTACAGCGACAAGATCGACACGGGTACGCGCAAGGCCAAGGAGGCCGTGGACAAGCTGGGCCAGAAGGACGGCGGCACCCCCGGCGGCCACGGCACGCCCGGTGCTCCCGGCACCTACGGCACGCCCGGCGCCCCCGGCGCTCCGGGTACGCCCGGCACTCCTGGCACGACCCCGCCTCCTCCGCCGCCCGCCCACTGAACAGACGGCGGCCAAACACCGACGGCGGCACCGGAGCTCTCCGGTGCCGCCGTCGGTGCGTTCAGGTCAGGACCAGGCGGCAACGGTGTAGCCCACGCCGTAGGGCGCGTCCTCGTACAGCAGCCGGCCCGCGAGCCCCGCGCCCCGTGCGGCGCCGCTGAGCAGCTGCCAGGGCGCCCGGCCGGCCGCCTTGAGCTCGTACGCGAGGGTCTCGTCCAGCGCGTCGAGTGCGGCGAGGTCCGCGGAGCCCAGCGCCTCGGTCGCCCGGGCGTCGAAGGCCTCGGCCCGCTCGTCCAGGTAGCCGGGCGCCTTGAGCGTGCGGCAGGCGGTGCCGTCGCCCATCACCAAAAGCGCGACGCGCTCGGCGCGTGCGGCCAGCTCCTGTCCGGTCCGGGCGCACACGGCGGCCGGACTGCGCTCGTCCACCGCGAGCCCTCCGACCGGTGCGCCGGTCCAGCGGGCCCGGTCCAGCAGCCAGGCACCGACGGCGAGCGAGTCCGCGAGCGTCGGTCCCTGCGCGGCCGGGTCCGGCGCGCCGAGGATGACGTCCAGACCGACGCCGAAGCCGCGGAAGGAGCCGTGGCCGCCTGCCGGGTACGCACGGCCCTCTCCCGGCCCGACGACCACGAGCAGATCGGGGCGAGAGGCCGCGAGCACTCCCACCGCGTCGAGGCACGCGGCCCGCGCGGAGTCGAGCTCGGGCGCGGCTCCGGCGGCGACCTCGGGCACCAGGAGCGGCGGACAGGGACACACGGCGGCGGCGACAAGCATGCCGGTCAGCGTACTTGCCGGGTCGCGGAACCCCTCGTACGGACCGGTCGGGCGGAGCCTGAGCCGTCAGCCGATCCCGCAGGCCGGAGCCGCCGCGGCCGGGAGCGGGTTCGGAGCGCCGATGGACGGCAGGCCGAGCATCACTCCGGCCGGCTTGGCGGCGGCGGCCGTGGTGCGCTTCTCCCAGGCGTCGCCCGCGCGGGTGGCCCGTACGGCGAGCGGGGTGCCCTCGGCGAGCAGGTGGTGCGGGGCGGCGTAGGTGATCTCCACGGTCACCACGTCGCCGGGGCGCACGTCCTGGGCGGGCTTGGTGAAGTGGACGAGGCGGTTGTCGGGCGCGCGGCCGGAAAGGCGGTGGGTGGCGCCGTCCTTGCGGCCCTCGCCCTCGGCGACCATGACCTCCAGGGTGCGGCCGACCTGTTTCTTGTTCTCGTCCCAGGAGATCTGCTCCTGGAGGGCGGACAGGCGCATGTACCGCTCCTGCACGACCTCCTTGGGGATCTGGCCGTCCATGTCGGCGGCCGGCGTCCCGGGACGCTTGGAGTACTGGAAGGTGAACGCGTTGGTGAAACGGGCCTCGCGGACCGCGTGCATCGTCTGCTCGAAGTCCTCCTCGGTCTCGCCGGGAAAGCCGACGATGATGTCGGTGGAGATGGCGGCGTCCGGCATCGCGGCGCGCACCTTCTCGATGATGCCGAGGAAGCGCTCCTGACGGTAGGAGCGACGCATCGCCTTCAGTACGCGGTCGGAACCGGACTGCATCGGCATGTGCAGCTGCGGCATCACGTTGGGCGTCTCGGCCATGGCGGCGATGACGTCGTCGGTGAAGTCGCGCGGGTGCGGCGAGGTGAAGCGGACGCGCTCCAGGCCCTCGATCGTCCCGCAGGCGCGCAGCAGCTTGGAGAAGGCCTCGCGGTCGCCGATGTCGGAGCCGTACGCGTTGACGTTCTGGCCGAGCAGCGTGATCTCGGACACGCCTTCGGCGACCAGGGCCTCGATCTCGGCCAGGATGTCGCCGGTGCGGCGGTCCTTCTCCTTGCCGCGCAGGGCCGGGACGATACAGAACGTGCAGGTGTTGTTGCAGCCGACGGAGATGGAGACCCACGCGGCGTAGGCGGACTCGCGGCGGGTCGGAAGCGTGGAGGGGAAGGCCTCCAGGGACTCGGCGATCTCGATCTGCGCCTCCTCCTGGATCCGGGCGCGCTCCAGCAGCACGGGCAGCTTGCCGATGTTGTGCGTGCCGAAGACGACGTCCACCCAGGGGGCGCGCTTGACGATGGTGTCGCGGTCCTTCTGGGCGAGGCAGCCGCCGACGGCGATCTGCATCCCGGGGCGCTTGGTCTTCATCGGGGCGAGGCGGCCGAGGTTGCCGTAGAGCTTGTTGTCGGCGTTCTCGCGCACCGCGCAGGTGTTGAAGACGACGACGTCGGCGTCGCCGTCGGCGCCTTCAGGGGCGCGTACGTAACCGGCGTCCTCCAGGAGGCCCGACAACCGTTCGGAGTCGTGGACGTTCATCTGGCACCCGTAGGTGCGCACCTCGTAGCTCTTCTGGACGTCCACTGCTTCTTCGCTCCGGTTGCCGCTGCTCATGTGACCAGGGTAGGCGGTGGCCGGGCGCGCCTTCGTCCCTGCCCGGCCGGGCCTGGTCACAGGGCCGGTGAGCTGGCAGGATCGCCCGCATGCTCCACGCTCCGTCCCGATTCGGCCGACGCCGCGCCCTGCAGACGGGCGCCGTTCTCGCGGTCGTGCTCGGGCTGCTCGCGTGGTGGCTCCTGCCGCTGGGCGAACGGACGCCCAGTGGGTCGCTGACCTTCTCCACGGGGGTGCCGAGCGGCGTCTACCAGCGGTACGGAGAACGGCTGGAAGGCGCTCTTGCCAAGGACATGCCCGAGGTTTCGATAAAGCTCCTCACCAGCGAGGGCTCTCAGCAGAACCTCGCGCGGGTGGCGACAGGTGAGGCGGACTTCACCATCGCCACCGCCGACGCCGTGGCCACCTATGTACGTGACGGAAGGCCCGGCGCCCATCTGCTGCGCGGCTGTGTGCGGCTCTACGACGACTACGTCCAGCTGATCGTCCCGCGCGACTCCGACATCGGCAGCGTCGCCGATCTGCGCGGCAAACGGGTCGGCGTCGGCCAGGAGGGCTCCGGCGTGCGGCTGGTCGCGGACCGGCTGCTGAACGCGGCGGGCGTCCATCCGCAGCGGGACGTGACGGCGGTGTCGGCGGGCATCAACACCATGCCGGACCGGCTGGTCGCCGGTGACCTCGACGCCTTCTTCTGGTCCGGCGGGCTCCCGACAGGGGCCGTGCAGGAGCTCTCGCAGCGGTTCGCGATCAAGCTGGTGCCGCTGGACGAGACCCTGGTCAAGGAGTTGCAGTCGAACGGCGGCTCCGCCCGCTACTACCGCTCGGCCACGATCCCGGCCGACGCCTACCGCTTCGCGCAGCGCGGTACGTCGGTCTCCACGGTCGCCGTCGCCAATCTGCTCATCACCACGGACCGCACGGATCCGGCCATGACCGAGGCCTTCACCCGTACCGTGATCAACAGCCGGGACGGGATCGGCCGCGAGGTGCACGCGGCCCAGCTCGTGGATCTGCGGACGGCGATCTACACGGACCCGCTGGAGGTCCACGACGGCGCCAAGCGCTACTACCGCTCGGTCAAGCCCTGAGGCGTCTTCGCCGGCAGGCGTGGACCTCAGGGCGTGTGCGGCAGCTCGCGCGGCACGGAGACGGTGACCCGCAGCCCGTGCGGCTCATGGCTCTCGTACGTGATCGAGCCGCCGCCCGCCGCGAGCAGCACGCGCGAGATGGAGAGGCCGAGCCCCGACCCGCTCACGTTCTGGTGGCGGGTGCTGCGCCAGAAGCGGTCGCCGACGCGCTCCAGCTCCTGCTCGGTGAGGCCGGGACCCCGGTCGGCGACCACGACGGTGGTCTCGGTGGTTCCCGGAGTCACCGTGACCCGTACGTCCTGTCCGGCCGGCGTGAACTTCAGCGCGTTGTCGATGACCGCGTCCAGCGCGCTGGAGAGCGCCACGGGGTCGACCCAGGCGGTGGCGGCCGGAGCGCCGTCCTGGACGAGGCGCACGCCCTTCTCGTCCGCCATCGGCCGCCAGGAGGCGACGCGCTCGGCGGTGAGCGGGACGATGTCGGTCAGCTGGAGGTCCGCCTCGGCGTGCTCGGCCAGCGCCAGGTCGAGCAGGTCGTCCAGGACCCGGGCCAGCCGCTTGCCCTCGGTGCGTACGGCGGCGATCTCCTGGTTGCCGTCCGGCAGCTCCAGGGCGAGGAGCTCGATGCGCAGGAGCAACGCGGCGAGCGGGTTGCGCAACTGGTGCGAGGCATCGGCGACGAATGCGCGCTGCTGCTCCAGTACGACCTCGACGTTGTCGGCCATCTCGTTGAAGGACCGGGCCAGCCGCCTCAGCTCCGGGGGCCCTCCGGCCGCCGCGACCCGTGAGCGCATCCGGCCGACGGCGATGTCGTGCGTGGCCGCGTCCAGGACCCGTACCGGGAGCAGCACCCAGCCGGTGAGCCGGACGGCGGCGCCGACCGCGACGAGCATGGCCAGGGCCTCGCCGAGGGCGATGAGCAGCCAGGTCCGCAGGATCCGGGAGCGCATCTCGTCGGTGGGCGAGTCGATGACGACCACGGCGACGACGTCACCGTCGCGCACCACGGGCGAGGCGACGACGACCCGGCCGTCCTGCCACGGCCAGACCTGCGGAGGATCGTGCGAACGGCGGCCGAGCAGCGCCTCGTTGAACGCGGTGCGGCCCTCCCCTTCGGCGGGCAGCATCCAGCCCTCCGGGGCCTTCGCCAGCGCCAGGTCGTTGCGGTAGAAGACGCCGGCCCGGATCCCGTACACCGAGGCGTAGACCTCCAGGTCGGTGGCGAGCGTCAGCCGGCGCTCGTCGTAGGCCGGGACGGTGTCGGTGATCGGCTGGGCGAGGGCGGCGAAGCGGGCGGTGTCGTCGATCCGGTCGATGACCAGGCGCTGCTGCTCGGCGGCGGCCACGCTCACCGCGAGCGGGAAGCCGAGGGTGAGCAGGACGGCCGCCATGAGGGTGATGAGCAGCGGAAGGAGACGGGTGCGCACCGGGGAGGTACCGGCCGGTTACGCGGACGGCGCGACGAGCCGGTAGCCGACGCCCCGCACGGTCTCGATGAGGGCGGGCAGGCGCAGCTTGGAGCGGAGCGAGGCCACGTGCACCTCCAGGGTGCGCCCGGTCCCCTCCCAGCTGGTGCGCCAGACCTCGCTGATGATCTGCTCGCGGCGGAAGACCACGCCGGGCCGCTGCGCGAGGAGGGCCAGCAGGTCGAACTCCTTACGGGTGAGCTGGACTTCGGTGCCGTCGACGCTGACGCGGCGGGTGGGCAGTTCGATCGCGACGGGCCCGAGGCGCAGAGTGGCGACGGGCGTCGGTGCGGTGTCCTCGCCGCTGGTGGTGCGCCGGGCGACCGCGTGGATACGGGCGAGCAGTTCGCCGGTGTCGTACGGCTTGGTGACGTAGTCGTCGGCGCCGAGGTTGAGTCCGTGGATGCGCGAGCGCACATCGGCACGGGCGGTCACCATGATCACCGGGGTCGCGGTGCGCTTGCGGATCTTGCCGCAGACCTCGTAGCCGTCCTGGTCGGGCAGGCCGAGGTCGAGGAGGATGACGCCGAAGGGCTCCTTCTCCGCGGGCAGGAGCGCGCGCAGGGCCTCCTCGCCGTTGCGGGCGTGCACGACCTGGAACCCGTGCCGGGCGAGCACGGCGGACAGGGCCGCCGCGACATGGTCGTCGTCCTCGACGAGCAGCAGTCTCATGGCCCTCCTCTCCGTCTCGCCGGATCTTCCGGTTCACTGGGTCTTCCGTCGCACTGCGTCTTCGGCTCCGGCCGAAACATTCCGTTCAGCGGTGCTTCACGTTCATTTGCCGCACAGGGCATCCACTCCGATGACGGGTGTGCCAGTCAAGAGGTTGCCGGTTACAGCAGGGTTTCCGTTATGCACCCGGTACGCCCGGGCGCTGCGCGTAGCGTCCCCTTCACGCGGAGTGTCCGGTTGCCGCCGGATCGTTATGCTCAATTTCCGCTCAGATGTAATGACGCTGGTCGCACCGCGTCATTAGTGTCCTTGGAACCCGAGGAGGACGGAGCAAGAAGCCGATGAGCGGAGTTTCAGTGACCAAGGCCGCCGAGGAAGCCGCGCCCGCGGGCGACGACCTTGTCGTACTGAGCGACGTCAACAAGCACTTCGGCGCGCTGCATGTGCTCCAGGACATCGACCTGACCATCGCCCGTGGCGAGGTCGTGGTCGTCATCGGGCCCTCCGGGTCCGGGAAGTCCACGCTGTGCCGCACGATCAACCGCTTGGAGACGATCGATTCGGGCGCGATCTCGATCGACGGCAAGCCCCTGCCCCAGGAGGGCAAGGAGCTGGCGCGGCTGCGCGCCGACGTGGGCATGGTCTTCCAGTCGTTCAATCTCTTCGCCCACAAGACGGTGCTGGAGAACGTCGTGCTGGGCCAGACCAAGGTCCGCAAGGCCGACAAGAAGGCCGCCGAGGACAAGGCCCGGGCCCTGCTCGACCGGGTCGGCGTCGGTGTCCAGGCGGACAAGTACCCGGCACAGCTCTCCGGTGGCCAGCAGCAACGCGTCGCGATCGCGCGGGCGTTGGCTATGGACCCGAAGGTCATGCTCTTCGACGAGCCCACGTCGGCTCTCGACCCGGAGATGATCAACGAGGTCCTCGAAGTCATGCAGCAGCTGGCGCGGGACGGGATGACGATGATCGTCGTCACGCACGAGATGGGCTTTGCCCGTTCGGCCGCCAACCGCGTGGTGTTCATGGCCGACGGAAAGATCGTCGAAGAGGCGACCCCCGAGCAGTTCTTCAGCAACCCGCGCAGCGACCGGGCCAAGGACTTCCTGTCGAAGATCCTTCACCACTGACGACCGTCGACCGACGACAACGACCTACGGCATAAGGAAAACTCACATGAAGCTCCGCAAGTCGGCCGCCGTCGCGGCCATCGCCGTCCTCGCCCTGACCGCGACCGCGTGTGGTGGCAAGGAGGGCTCCGCCGGTGACAAACCGGGCGGCACCCAGCCCGGTTCCTCCGAGGCTCCCAAGCTGCCCACGTACGAGGTCGCGAAGGACGTCGCCCTGGACTCGCCGGTCTTCAAGAAGGCCAAGCAGCGCGGCAAGCTGATCATCGGCGCCAAGGCCGACCAGCCCTTCCTCGGCTTCGAGGACCAGTCGACCAAGGAGCGCTCCGGCTTCGACATCGAGCTCGCCCGGATGATCGCGGCGGACCTCGGCTTCTCGGAGAAGCAGATCGAGTGGAAGACCGTCGACTCCGGCGTCCGTGAGACGGCCATCTCCAAGAGCCAGGTCGACTACTACGTCGGCACGTACACGATCAACGACGAGCGCAAGAAGCAGGTCGGCTTCGCCGGTCCGTACTACAAGGCGGGCGCCGACCTCCTGGTCCGCAAGGACGACGACTCCATCACCGGCAAGGAGTCGGTGAAGGGCAAGAAGGTCTGCTCGATCGTCGGTTCCACGCCGCTCCAGGAGATCAAGAAGCCGGAGTACGGCGCGAGCGTCGTCGAGCTGGCCAAGTACTCGGACTGCGTGCAGCAGCTGCTGACCAAGCAGGTCGACGCCGTCACCACGGACGACTCGATCCTCAAGGGTTACGCCGCCGCCAACTCCGGCAAGCTCAAGGTCGTCGGCAAGCCGTTCACCGACGAGCCCTACGGCGTCGGCCTGAACAAGGACGACAAGGTCCTGCGCGACGCGATCAACGACTCGCTGGAGAACCGCGTCAAGGACGGCACGTACAAGAAGATCTACGAGGCCACGCTGGGCCTGTCCGGTGCGGACTACACCGAGCCGCCGGCCCTCGAGCGCTACTGACGCCGTCCCACGGCCGACGCCCCGTCACCGAACGCGTGACCCAGGCGTCCCGTACACCGCCGCCGCTCCTGTGGGGCACGGCGGCGTACGGGGCGCCCCTTCCCCTGCCCTGATGCCGCTGACCGCCGACGCGGAGACCTCATGAACGTACTGCTCGACAATTTCCCAGAGTTCCGCGACGGCTTCATAGGAACCGTGTCGATCACCGCCGTCAGCTCGGTTATCGCCCTGGTCCTCGGTGTCACCATCGCCGGGTTCCGGGTCTCGCCGGTGCCACCGCTGCGGTTCTTCGGCACCGCCTGGGTGACGCTGATGCGCAACACGCCGCTGACGCTGCTCTTCCTGATCTTCTTCTTCGTCGTCCCGGAGATCCTCTTCCCGGGGATGAGCCCCTTCGTGCTCGGCTCGCTGGCGCTCGGCTTCTACACCTCCTCGTTCGTCTGCGAGGCGGTCCGCTCCGGTATCAACACCGTGCCGCTGGGCCAGGCCGAGGCCGCGCGCTCGATCGGCATGACGTTCTCCCAGACGCTGCGGATCGTGGTCCTCCCGCAGGCGACGCGGACCGTCATCCCGCCGCTGAGCAGCATCTTCATCGCGCTCACCAAGAACTCCGCGATCGCCGGCGCCTTCAGCGTCGCCGAGCTCTTCGGCTGGCAGAAGCTGATGAGCGACAAGGGTTACGACATCGTCCCCGTCTTCATCTGGGTGGCCCTCGGCTACCTGGTGGTCACGTTTACCATCAGCGGCCTCTTCCGGCTGCTGGAGCGTCGCATGGAGGTCGCCCGATGAGCGCCAGCGTTCTCTACGACGCCCCGGGCCCCAAGGCTCTCGTCCGCAACCGGATCTACGCCGTCGTCGGCACCCTCGCCATCGCGGCGCTGATCGCCGTCAGCCTGATGCGCCTCGCCGACAAGGGCCACCTGGCTCCGGCGATGTGGGACATCTTCAACTACGCGGGCATCCGGCAGAACATCGCCGACGCCCTCGTCGCCACCCTCAAGGCCTTCGGCCTGGCGGCGGTCGGCTCGCTCGTCCTCGGCGTGGTGCTCGCGGTGGGACGCCTCTCCGACCACAAGCCGATCCGCTGGGCGGCGACCACCTTCATCGAGCTGTTCCGCTCGCTCCCGCTGCTGATCACGATCTACGCCATCTGGGTCGGCTTCCTCACCGACTACTCGATGTGGGCGCTGGCGGCGGGCCTGTCCGTCTACAACGGCTGCGTCCAAGCCGAGGTGCTGCGCGCCGGCGTCAACGCCGTCCCGCGGGGCCAGAGCGAGGCCGCGTACGCGCTCGGCATGCGCAAGACGCAGGTCATGGTCACCGTGCTGATGCCGCAGGCCGTCCGGTCGATGCTGCCGACGATCATCAGCCAGCTCGTGGTGACCCTCAAGGACACCTCGCTCGGCTTCATCATCCTGTACCCGGAGCTGCTCCAGACCGCGCGTCTGATCGCCTCCAACACGCAGGTGAACGGCCAGTACCCGTACGTCTCGACGATCACCGTCGTCGGCACGATCTACATCGTGCTGTGTCTGCTGCTCTCGTCGCTGGCGACCTGGATCGAGAAGCGCGGCCGCCGCGCCAAGACCGGCATCGCCGTGGCGCCGGCCGTCCAGGCTCCCGGAACCATCGACGCGACGGCCGGCACGTTCGGCCCGAACGCCGACGCCACCGGGGGCGCAGGGGGCGCGGGCACCGGGATCGACGGTGCCGGTGGGACCGGAGTGACGAAGGACTGACCCCCACCGGTCTCTCCCGGCGGAAGCATTCGAGGCAGCGGCGCACGCGTCGCTGCCTCGGTCACTTGACGCAAGCACCACCAATGGGTTGCATACGTTCTGTGATCACGCACCCGGCTACCTCTGCCACGTTCCGCATGACCGTACGGGCCGGAGGGCACGCACCGTGGACCCGGTGATCGTCGTCGGCGCCGGGCCCGTCGGTCTGACGCTGTCGCTGGCCCTCGCCGCCCAGGGTGTCCCGTGCGTGCTTCTGGACGAGGGCCCGGGCACGGAGGAAGTGCGTCTGGCCCGCACGGTCGTGCTGCGTGAGGACACCGCCGACCTGGTGGAGCGCCTCGGCGCCACTCTCCTGGAGAAGGACGGGCTGCGGTGGAGCGGGTGGCGCTCGATGCGCCGGAAGCAGCTGATCCGCGATGTTCCGCTGGGCACGGACGACGGCGGTACGCAGGAGCCTGCGCTGCCCTCCCCTCTGCACATCCCGCAGCACGCGCTGGCCTCCGTCCTGCGCGCGGCCGCCGAGGCGGCGCCGCTGGTGAACCTGGTGCCGCTCAGCCGCCTCGACACCCTGGAGCAGGACCGCGACGGCGTCACCGTGCACACCAAGGGGCCCGGTTCGACCTGGTGGCGCGGCAGCTATCTGGTCGGCTGCGACGGCGCCCGGTCGACCGTGCGCAAGCTCTTGGACATCAGGTTTCCCGGTCGTACGGCGGTGGAGCGGCACGCCGTCGCCGCGCTCCGGGCCGAGCTGCCGTGGCCGGGTGAGGCGGTGCTGCACCGGCAGCCGCCGTGGCGCAACGGAGGCGCGGAGATCAGCGCGCGGCCGCTGCCGGACGGAGTCTGGCGGCTGGACTGGCTGCTGCCTCCGCGCGGCGAACTGGTCACCCCGGACGCCCTGATCGCGCGGATCCGGGACACCCTGGCCGGCTGGTGCGGTGAGACCCCGCCGTACGAGCTGCTCGACACCGGCGTCCACACGCTCCACCACCGCCTCGCCCGGCGCTGGCGAGTGCGGCGGGCCTTCCTGGCGGGCGACGCGGCACATCTGCTGGGAGCGCTCGGGACCCAGGGGCTGGACGAGGGGATCCGCGACGCCGAGAACCTGGCCTGGAAGCTCGCCCAGACCTGGCACCACGGCGGCGCCGACCCGCTGCTCGACAGCTACCAGGCAGAACGCCGGGCCGCGGTGGCCGCCCGGCTGCGCGCCGCCGACCAGTCCCTGCCGATACTGCGGGGCGGCGGAGGCCTGCGG
Source organism: Streptomyces sp. NPDC006174 (assembly GCF_040614075.1). Taxonomy (NCBI): domain Bacteria; kingdom Bacillati; phylum Actinomycetota; class Actinomycetes; order Kitasatosporales; family Streptomycetaceae; genus Streptomyces; species Streptomyces sp. NPDC006174. The sequence goes on from NZ_JBEXTJ010000011.1 coordinate 235,372, forward strand.
ACGCTGGTCCCGGGCGCGGTCCGGGGCCACGACACGCTGCTCGCCGACGGCCACCTGGGCCGTGGAGCCCTCGGTGCGCCCCCTTCGTACTCGCACTCCCCCCTTGCACCGCCGCACGCCGAGGCGCACACCGCAGTCGGTACGCCCCCCGGTGCGCCGGTCACCGATGTACGGGTGACGGCACCGGACGGGACCGCCGTGCGGCTGCGCGAGCGGCTCGGGCAGGGACACCCGCTGGTGATCCTGGTGGCGCCCGGCACCGGAGTGTGGGACCGGCGGCACTGGCTGACCGCCGGGATCATGCCGCGTCTGGTGGAGGCCGTGGAGGCGCTGCCGTCCACGGCGGAACTACTGGTCACGGAGAGCTATCCGGGCGCTTCGGCCCATACCGTCCTGCTGGTGCGGCCCGACGGGCATCTGGTGGCCGCCTTCGCGGGTGTACGGCCTGCGGAGCTGTTCGCGGCGGCGCGGGCGGCGCTCGGCGGGTCGCCGGGGGCATCGGGCCGTTCCGGCTCGGATTCCGGTTCCGCGGAGGATGAGGAGAGCGGCGGGGCGGCGCGCGCTCCGGGGCCTCGCGAGCGGGTTCACGCCGATCGGACCGCCAGGATCAATTGACCGTCCTGGGCGCGCGTGGTGTACTCCAGATCATGACCGACACCGATGTGCGCCTGTGGCGGAGGGTCCATATGGACCTCCTCCGTTACGCGGGCTGCGTGTGTCGCCCGTCCTGCTGAATCGCCTTCCTCTGCCGGTCCGTGCCGCTCGCCGCACGGCCGGGATCTCACGCGAACTCTCAGGACGGTCCCTGTGTCTTCCCCTTCTCCCGCCGTGCCTACGGCGGCCCCCTCCGTACCCTCTCCCGCCGCCGCTGTGACTTCCGCTCCCGCCGTCTCCGCGCGGGTCGGCTCGGCCCGTACCGCCTGCTCCGGCCCCACGGTCGCTGAGCTGCTCGACTTCGTACGCCACACCGCCGAGGACACCGCGCTCATCGCCTCTCTCCCGCTCGATCCGGAGGGCCGCACCTGGGTCCGGCTGGACGGTCCCGGCGGCAGCGAGGCGTGGCTGATCGGCTGGCCGCCGGGGACCGGGACGGGCTGGCACGACCATGCCGACTCGGTCGGCGCCTTCACCACCGCGTCCGGCACTCTCAAGGAACACTCGCTCGCCGTCCGGCTGCCCACCGACGGCTGGAAGACCCTGGAGCTGAACGACGGCGTGGACCGGTCACGGGAGCTGGCGGCCGGTCAGGGCCGGGCCTTCGGGCAGAACCATGTGCACGAGGTCCTCAACGAGTCCGACAGCGTGCACGCCGTCTCCGTACACGCCTACTACCCGCCGCTGCCACGGATCCGCCGGTTCAGCCGGACCGGCGCCGTGCTCCGGCTGGAGCAGACCGAGAGCCCGGAGGACTGGCAGTGAGCGGCGACGACAAGGGCGGGGCGGAGCGCTTGGACGCTACGGAAGAGGTGGTCTCCACGGAACAGGTGGTCTCTACGGAACAGGTCGGGATCGACGAGCTGCTGGAGCGGGTCCGGGCCGGTTACGAGCGGATCGGCCCGCACGAGGCGGCGACGGCGGCGACGGACGGCGCGCTGCTGGTGGACATCCGGTACGCGGCGCTCCGGGAGCGGGACGGGCTCATCCCCGGCGCGCTGGTCGTGGAACGCAACGAACTGGAGTGGCGGCTCGACCCGCAGGGCAGCCACCGCGCCGCCGAGGCGGTGAGCCACGACCTCCCGGTGGTCGTCATCTGCAACGAGGGGTACGCGTCCAGCCTCGCGGTGGCGTCGCTGCGGCAGCTCGGGCTGCACCGGACCACCGATCTGATCGGCGGCTTCCAGGCCTGGCGCGCTGCGGGCCTCCCGGTGTCCCCGGGCGCCGACGGCGACTGATGCAGAGCTGGTGAGGGAGGGGGCGGCCACGGGCGTGACGTGGCCGCCTCCTCCCTCACTCGAGGTCATGGCTCACTTCTGAGCGGGACACACCCGAACGCCACACTCCGGTAGAGCCGGCGCCGTGCGCGACCGACATTCACCTCACACAGAGGCGAAATGTACGGAGATGACGCGCTTATGGCGATTCCTGTTCTCACCCCCGACCAGCTCGACGTCCAGGCCTCCCAGCTGCACGACACACAGGCGTGGCAGAGGATCGTCTCAAAGTGGGAGCACACCGCCCCCGAGCCCGTGGCGTCCCCGTCGGACCGTACGGAACCGGCCTGCGCCCAGCGCCCGGCGGCGGCCCACACTCAGCCGCCGGCGGCACCGAACCCGGCCCGGCCTTCCGACTGGCGGAGCCTGCTGTCCGTCCCCGTCGACCGGCTCATCGCGGACACGCTGCGGGCACTGCCTGCGGCGCCTCCGGTCGAGCGCCCCCTTCCCGGCCGGCTGGGAGCGGTCCTGCCCGATCGTGTCCACGCCTGGCGACGGGTCGGCCAGACCGATGTCCGGCCCTCCGTCCACCTCGGCTACGCCCGTCAGATCCTCACCGAGTGGGGCTGGCAGAACACCCCGTACCGCCTGCGCGACGCCCGTGGGGCCCGCTGTGTCTGTGGCGCGCTGCTCACCGCGCACCGGCTCGGCTACGGCTCCGCCACCACCGTGGACCGGGCCGGCGCCTGGCTGATCACCGAGCTCCGCTCCCAGGGCTGGCCCGGCCTGATCGGCCCCTGGAACCGCGCACCGGGCCGCACCGCCACGGACGCACTGGCTCTCATCGACGCGGCCGCTCGGCGGGCGGCCGCAGCGGGACACTGACGGCTCAGGGCCAACAACAAATCCCGCCCCGCCTCCCTCAGAACGGCTCGTCCAGACCCTCCGTGTCCTCGCCCTCCTCCTCCAGCGCCCGGCGCACCACCCGCAGGGCCATGCCCTCCCCGTATCCCTTGCGGGCGAGCATGCCCGCGAGGCGGCGCAGGCGCTTGTCGCGGTCCAGGCCGCGGGTGGAGCGGAGCTTGCGGGCCACCAGCTCCCGGGCCGTCTCCTCCTCCTGGTCGGCGTCGAGCTGCCCGACCGCCTCGTCGATCACGGACGGCTCGACGCCCTTCGTCCGCAGCTCGCGGACGAGGGCGCGACGGGCGAGGCCCCGGCCGTGGTGCCGGGACTCCACCCACGCCCCGGCGAAGGCCGCGTCGTCGATCAGCCCGACGTCCTCGAAGCGTGCGAGGACCTCCTCGGCCGCCTCGTCCGGGATCTCCCGCTTGCGCAAGGCGTCCGCGAGCTGCTTGCGCGTGCGCGGCGTCCCGGTGAGCAGGCGCAGACAGATGTTGCGCGCCTGCTCGACCGGGTCGCGCGGCTCCCCCTTGTCCCGCCGGTCGCGCGGCTCCCCCTGCTCGGCCCTCGACGAGGAGGGGGAACCGCTGCTTCTGGTGGTGGAGCGGGCACGGCGGCCCGCTCCTTCGCCGAACCCGGCGCCCGCGTCCGCTCCCCCGCGTGAGCGGCGCCCGGACCGCGCCCCGCGACCGGTCCCCGGCTCGTAGGCGGACCCGTCCGTGGGTCCGTCGACGAATTCGGGGCCGCCGGGGCCGCCTCCGGGCTCCGCCGGGCTTCCCGGCCACTCCGTACGACGTGTCACGGCCTAGCTCTTGGCCGCCGCGGTCTTGGCCGGCTTCGCCTTGGTGGCCGCAGCGGTCACCGGCTTCGCCGCACCGTCCGCCGCCGCATCCGTGGCCGCGGCTCCTTCCGCGGCCGGCTCGGCGGTCTCGGACTCCGGCCGGACACCGACACCCAGCTTCTCCAGGATCTTCTTCTCGATCTCGTTGGCGAGGTCGGGGTTGTCCTTGAGGAAGTTGCGGGCGTTCTCCTTGCCCTGGCCGAGCTGGTCGCCCTCGTAGGTGTACCAGGCGCCGGCCTTGCGGACGAAGCCGTGCTCCACACCCATGTCGATCAGCCCGCCCTCGCGGCTGATGCCCTGGCCGTAGAGGATGTCGAACTCGGCCTGCTTGAAGGGCGGCGCGACCTTGTTCTTGACGACCTTGACGCGGGTGCGGTTGCCGACGGCGTCGGTGCCGTCCTTGAGTGTCTCGATCCGGCGGATGTCGAGGCGCACCGAGGCGTAGAACTTCAGCGCCCGGCCACCGGTCGTGGTCTCCGGCGAGCCGAACATCACGCCGATCTTCTCGCGGAGCTGGTTGATGAAGATCGCCGTGGTCTTGGACTGGTTGAGCGCACTGGTGATCTTGCGGAGCGCCTGGCTCATCAGGCGGGCCTGGAGACCCACGTGCGAGTCACCCATCTCGCCCTCGATCTCCGCACGGGGCACCAGGGCCGCGACGGAGTCGATGACGATCAGGTCCAGCGCGCCGGAACGGACCAGCATGTCGACGATCTCGAGGGCCTGCTCACCGTTGTCCGGCTGGGACAGGATGAGGTTGTCGATGTCGACGCCGAGCTTCTTGGCGTACTCCGGGTCCAGCGCGTGCTCGGCGTCGATGAACGCCACCGAGCCGCCGAGCTTCTGCGCGTTCGCCACGGCGTGCAGCGTCAGCGTCGTCTTACCGGAGGACTCCGGCCCGTACACCTCCACCACGCGGCCGCGCGGCAGGCCGCCGACGCCGAGCGCGACGTCGAGGGCGGTCGATCCCGTGGGGATGACCTCGATGGGCTCGTTGGGCCGCTCACCGAGGCGCATCACCGCGCCCTTGCCGAACTGTCGTTCAATCTGTGCGAGTGCGGCGTCCAGCGCCTTCTCGCGGTCGGTTCCTGCCATGGGTTCCACCCGATTTGCTTGAGTCGATCGCTTCACGTCAAAGACGCTAACCCCTGCCACTGACAATGGGCCTCGACGTCCTCCCGGCCTGTGGACAACTCCACGGTCGGGCCCGGAAAAACCCGGCCGAAATCCATGAGAATGGATGTTCGATTTTGGTGTCAAGCGCACCACGCGGGGCCGGGCGGCCGGACGGGCGGGCTCGGCCCGGCCGGAACGGTGCCGGAACGGTTGGGTACACCTACGCATTGTTCGACCTGCCCCCAGGGCTCGATTCTTCCTGAGGCGGCGGTGGCTCCGCCCCTCGTGCATCTGCCGGCCCCCCAAGATCGGCATCCGCCGTACGAGGTCGACGTCGCAATCGTCCGGAGCCTCCGCCGCGCCCCTTCCTTCGCCCGTGCCCGGTGTTCGCCGTGCGCGGGCCCAGCCGGGACCGGAGCCGGTCCCGGCCAACCCCTCAGGAGGAATCGCATGGTGTCTCAAGCTGCGGTGTGGCGCGTCGCCGCTGCCGCGTGTGCGGTCGGCGCACTGATCGCCGGTGCCGGTACGGCCGGTGCAGCACCCACGCCCCCGCCCACCGAAGGGCGCATCCTCGGTGCCGACCGGGCCGGCGCGGTGAAGGGCTCGTACATCGTCACCTTCAAGGACTCGGTGGCGCGGGCCGACGTCGACAAGGTGGCGAGATCCCTCACCGGACGGCACGGCGGCAAGATAAGCCACACCTACACCGCCGCCCTGCGCGGCTTCTCCGTGAAGGTGGACGAGGAGCAGGCCCGGAAGCTGGCCGCCGATCCCTCCGTCGCCCGGGTGGAGGCCGACGGAGTCGCGTACGCCCTGGGCACCCAGAACGACCCGACCTGGGGCCTGGACCGCATCGACCAGCGTGACCTGCCGGGCGACCGGAAGTTCACGTACCCCAACACCGCCTCCGATGTGACGGCCTATGTGCTCGACACCGGGATACGCACCTCGCACCGGGAGTTCGGCGGCCGCGCGGTCAACGGCTACGACTTCATCGACAACGACGCCGTAGCCCAGGACTGCAACGGGCACGGAACCCATGTGGCGGGCACGGTCGGCGGTGCGACGTACGGCGTCGCCAAGGCCGTGAAGCTCGTGGGCGTCCGGGTCCTGAACTGCCAGGGCTCCTCCGGCTCCACCTGGGCCCCGGTGCTCGCCGGCATCGACTGGGTGACGAAGAACGCGGTCAAGCCGGCCGTCGCCAACATGAGCATCGGCGGCGGGCGCACCTCCTCGGTGGACGACGCGCTCGCGAAGTCGATCGCCTCCGGCGTCACCTACGTCGTCGCCGCGGGCAACGACGGCGCCAACGCCTGCAACACCTCGCCGGCGGCGGTGCCGAGCGCGGTGACGGTCGGCGCCACCGACAGCCGCGACGCCCGGTCGATCTGGCCGAGCGGCAAATCCTCCAACCACGGCACCTGCCTGGACCTCTTCGGCCCCGGCTCCGACATCGTCTCCGCCTCCCACCTCAACGACACCGGCTCCCGTTCCGACGGCGGCACCTCCATGGCCTCCCCGCACGTGGCGGGCGCGGCGGCCCTCATCCTCTCCGCCAACCCGTCCTGGACGCCGAAGCAGGTCCACGACCGGCTGATCGCCGACGCCACTCCGAACAAAGTCACCGACGCGAAGACCGGGTCGCCCAACCGTCTGCTGTACGTCCCGAACGACGGCGACACCACGCCTCCGCCCACCGGCAAGACCTTCGAGAACACCACCGGCTACCCGATCCGCGACAACGCGACCGTCGAGTCCCCCATCACCGTGAGCGGCATCACGGGCAACGCGCCCGCGACGCTCTCCGTCACGGTCGACATCCGGCACACCTTCCGCGGTGACCTGCGGGTCGACCTCGTCGCGCCCGACGGCGGTGTCTTCCGGCTCAAGGACTACAACGCCAACGACGGCGGCGACGACGTACGCGGCACCTTCACCGTGAACGCCGCGTCCAAGCCCGCCAACGGCTCCTGGAAGCTGCGGGTGAACGACAACTGGGTCAACGACACCGGCACGCTGAACTCCTGGTCGCTGAAGTTCTGACCCGCACCCTTCGGTAACACCCCACCGGACCGCCGGCGATCCATGTCCCGAACCCTGCTGGATCCCGGCGAACCCGGCCGGTGAGACCTCTCCGCGAACCTCACCGGCCGGTGGGGGGACGCCTGCGGCGCCCGCACATGCGCCGCAGGCGTCACTCCTCTTTCGCCCCACCGCCGCGAAGCGCCATCATGCGCAAGGAGCTCCCGCGAGGCCGGAAGGAAGCCGTGAACGCCGACCCGCCGATTCCCCTGCCAGGTGCCTTCATCGGGCGTTCCGCGCTCCTGGACGGCCTCCGCCCGGCGCTCGCCCGGCGGCCCTCCGTCGTGGTGATCACCGGCGAGGCAGGAGTGGGCAAGAGCCGGCTGGTCCGCGAACTCCTCGACACGACACCCTCGTCGCGCACCTTGGTGGCCCGCTGCCAGGAATCGGACGCCCCTTTCCCGTACGCACCGCTCCTGGAGACGCTGAGCCGCTGCCGCCCCCGCCCGGAAGACCTGCCACCGGTGACCGGAGCACTGCGCGGACTGCTGCCCGACCTCGCCGCGCTCCTGCCGCCGGCGCCGCCTCCCGCAGACGATCCACGCACCGGACAGCACCGCGTTCTACGAGCCCTGTGCGCGTTGACGGCGTCCCTGGGGAGCGTGGTTCTGGCCGTGGAGGACCTCCAGTGGGCCGCCGAGGACACGGTCGCCTTCCTTCGTGCGCTGGTATCCGATCCGCCGCCGGAGCTGGGACTCGTCCTCACCGCGCGCAGCCGGACGCTTCCTCACACCGACGCGGCGGAAGGCGACGGGCTCCCTTTCCCGCTGCGCCCGCCGCCCCATGTGGCGCTGGTGGAACGGCACCTCGTACCGCTGTCGGTGGTGGAGACGGGCACGATGGCCGCCGAGCTGCTCGGCGTACGGACGGTGCCTCAGGAGTTCGCCGACCGGCTGCACGGGTGGACGGGCGGCCTTCCTTACGTCATCGAGGAGGTGCTCCGGCGGTGGCCGGACTCCACTACGCGGGTGCTTGAGCCTCCGCTGCCCGCCTCCGTGCGCCGTGCGGTCGAGGAGCGGCTGCGTCACCTTCCTTCGGACGCGCGGCGGGTGGTCGGCGCGGCAGCGGTGCTCGGCGATCCCGCGCCCGTACACCTCCTGGGAGCGGTGGCGGGACTGGGTGAGCGGGAGACCCGTCGTGCGCTCGCTGCGGCGCTGAAAGAAGGTGTCGTACGGGCGGCGGACGGCGGCTACGTCTTCCCTTACGGCCTGGCGCGCAGAGCTGTGTACGAGGCGGTCGCCGAGCCGGAACGGCCCGTACTGCATCTGCGTGCGGCCCGCGCACTCGCCCGGCACGGCGGTCCTCTCCCGCTGGTGCGGGTCGCCGAGCACTACCGGTGCGCCGGTCTCTCCACCGAGGCGGTGCGCTGTCTGGAGGCGGCCGCGGACCGTGCCGCCCGGGACGGGGACGCCGGCGGGGCCACGGACGGTTACCTCGACGCCTTGCGCGGCGGGCCCTCGGCCGTCGTCCGCGACCGGATCGCGCTGAAGCTGGCCCGCGTCGCGCTGAACGCCCGGCCCGGCCCGCAGGTGCCCGCAGCCCTGCGGGAGGTGCTCGATCAGCGTTCCCTCGGTCCCGGGCCGAGCGGCGAGATCCGGCTGCTCCTGGGCCTGTTGCTGCGCAACCAGTCCGGTTCCGGTCTGGAGGCGCTGGAAGAGATAGCGCGGGCCGTTCCCGATCTGCTCGCCGTGTCGACGGGACAGGCCGCGCGGGCGTTGGCGATCATCGCGATCCCCTCTCTCAAGGGCTGGCCGCTCGGCGAGCACCGGCGGCTGCTGGCCGAGGCGGAGCGGCTGCTGCCACAGGTCGACGAGAAGGACCTGCGTTCGGCCGTGCTGGCCAACCGGGCCACCGCGCTGGCCCTGATGGGCGACCCATCGGCGTGGGACGCGGTGGCCGATCTGCCCGACGCCCTCACCGGCGAGGCGGCGGCGCGGGTGCACGCCAATCTGGCGGGGGCCGCGACCGCTCTCGGCCATCCGGTACGTGCCCGCGCCTTCCAGGCCCGGGCGTGGCAGGCCGTCCGGACGAACCATGCCCCGTACCTCGAAGCGTTCGTCGAGACCACGGACATGCTCGCCGCCTTCACGGGCGGCCGGTGGGAGGGGTTGCTGGAGCGGGCCGAGCGCGCCGAGGAGCAGTACGGGGACGTGCCCGACTTCCACGCGGAGGCCCTGCTGGTCTGCGGGCTGCTGCGCCTGCACACCAAGGGCCAGACCGATGTGGCGCGCCGTCTCCTGGAGCGGGCCGTCCGCACCACCGCACTGGACACCGGCATCGTGCTGACCTCCGCAGCGGCCGCCGTGGTGCAAGTCCACCTGGCCGCCGACCGCCCCGCGCAGGCCGTCCAGGCGGTGGAAGGGGCGCTGCACCACGTCCGCCGTACCGGTGCGTGGGTCTGGGCGAGCGCTCTCGCGCCGTCGGCCGTCCAGGCGCTGGTCCGGGACGGCCGGGCCGGTGAGGCCCACCTCCTCGTCGCGGAGCTGGCCGACGGCATCACCGGCCGGGACGCGCCGGCCGCCCGGGCCGCACTGCTGACCTGTCGGGCGCTGCTCACCTCGGCGTCCGGCCTCCAGGCCGGGTCCGGCGGCTCCGATGGCCTGTACGCGGCCGCCACGGACGCCTGGGCGGCCCTGGAGCGGCCCTACGAGGCCGCGTACGTCCGGGAGGCCTGGGGGCTGCGGCTGCTGGCCACGGGAGCGGCGGGCGGCCGTACCGTGCTGCACGAGGCCATCGCGGCCTACCAGGACATCGACGCCGTATGGGATGTGCTGCGCTGTCAGCGCGGGCTGCGGGACCATGGCCAGGTCACCGTGCGCAGGCCCGGCGCGCTGGGATACGGCGACCATCTCTCACCCCGGGAGCGGGCGGTGGCCCGGCTGGCCGCGCTCGGCCTCTCGAACCGTGAGATCGCGCACGAGCTGGTCCTCTCGCACCGGACGGTCGAGCACCATGTGGCGCGCGCTCTGCGGAAGCTGGGCGTGTCGTCCCGTACCGAGATCGGCTCGCAGCTCGGGCTCTGACGGAACAAGTGCCCTACATCAAGGCGATATGCGACCTTCTTCGCTGCCGGAATCGCCGGACAGTGCCCCCGTTACGGGCTCCGCTCTCGCCGGACCCGAGGAGCGGGCCGCGGGATCGCCGTACAGCTGGGCGCCGCCGGCGCGACCGTCTACGTCACCGGGCGCACGAGCGGCTCGCAGCGCTCCGAGATGGACCGGCTGGAGACGATCGAGGAGACGGCGGCCCTGGTCGACGCGGCGGGCGGCCGCGGAATCGCCGTACGGGTCGACCATCTGATCCCCGACGAGGTCAGCGCGCTCGTCGCCCGTGTTTCCAGCGAGCAGGGGGCCCTGCACATCCTGGTGAACGACATCTGGGGCGCCGAGATCGAGTGGGACAGGACGGTCTGGGAGTCGTCGCTCGACACCGGGCTGCACACGCTGCGGCTGGCCGTCGACACGCACGCCATCACCAGTCACTTCGCGCTACCGCTGCTGATCGAGACTCCGGGCGGCCTGGTCGTCGAGATGACCGACGGGACGGACGAGTACAACGCGGCCCACTACCGCGTCTCCTTCTTCTACGACCTGGCGAAGGCCGCCGTGAACCGGATGGCCTTCGCGCTCTCCCATGAGCTCGCGCCGCACGGTGCGACCGCCGTGGCGCTCACGCCCGGCTGGCTGCGCTCCGAGGCGATGCTCCAGGCCCACGGCGTCACCGAGGCCACCTGGCGCGACGCCATCGCGCACGCGCCCCACTTCGCGATCTCCGAGTCGCCCGCCTATGTGGGCCGGGCCGTGGCCGCTCTCGCCCGCGACCCGGAGGTGGCGCGCTGGAACGGCCGGTCGCTCTCCAGCGGACAACTCGCCCAGGTGTACGGCTTCACCGACACCGACGGCAGCCGTCCCGACGCCTGGCGCTATCTGACCGAGGTCCAGGACCAGGGACTGCCCGCCGACGTCACGGGCTACCGCTGACCTCCGGCCGTCCCCGTCCCGTACGCCGCGCCTATCCTTCCCTCCATGTCCCTCCCTTCCGGTCCACGCGGTGGTGGCCTGTCCGCGCGCACGGCCGACATCGGGGTGACCGGCGCCGTCACGCTGTTCGTGGTGGTCTGGACGCTGCTGACCATGCGGTACGAGAGCGAGCCGCTGAACCGTACGGTGATCGGCTGGGCGCTCATCGCGGTGGGCTGCGGGGCCCTGTACTTCCGCCGCCGCGCACCCGTCGCCGTGGCCGCCGTGACGCTGGCCGTCTGCGTCGTCTATTACCCGCTGTCCGTGTACGACGGTCCTCTTATGGTCACGTTCGCGCTCGCGCTCTACACAGCGGCCGCCGAAGGACGGTTCACGGCCGCGGTCGCTCTGGGTGTGGTCACGCTGATCTCCGTCGGGTTCGGTGAGGCGCGCCAGCACGACGGCAACCGGCAGATCGACGACATGTCGCTGTTCATGCTCGCGGGCTGGCTGGTCAGCCTGGTCGCGGTGGGCCGGGCCCAGTGGACGCGCGGCGCCTATCTGGCCGAGGTGGAGCAGCGGGCGCTGGCGGCGGAGCGGGAGCAGGAGGCGCGGGCCGAGCAGAGCGCGACCGAGGAGCGGCTGCGGATCGCCCGGGAGCTGCACGACGTCCTGGGACACAGCATTTCGCTGATCAACGTGCAGTCGGGCGCGGTCCTGCACAAGTTGAGCAAGAACCCGGAGCCCGCAGCGGCCCTGTCCGCCGCCGAGGAGGCCCTGGAGGCGGTCAAGGCCACCAGCAAGGACGCGCTGCGCGAGCTGCGCTCCACTCTCGGCGCATTGCGCAAGCCCGAAGAGACGGCCCCGACCGCACCCACCTCCGGTCTCGACCGGCTCGACGAACTCGTCGCTCGGGCCCGCACCACCGGCATCGAGGTCCGTCTCCGCTCCGAGGGTGAGCGGCGGCCGCTGCCGCCACCGGTCGATCTGGCGGCGTACCGGATCGTGCAGGAGTCGCTCACCAACGTCACCCGGCACGCGCGGGCGACCGGTGCGGTGGTGACGGTCGACTACACCGACGAACGAGCCGTACGGGTGCGGGTCGAGGACGACGGAGAGGGCTCGCCCGAGGGCTCTCCGGCCGGCAGCGGCATCCGGGGCATGGCCGAGCGTGCCAGGGCCTTCGGCGGCGAGCTGACGGCGCGGAACACCACACAGGGCTTCGCCGTGAGCGCCCGGCTGCCGATCGAGGGGACCGAATGATCCGCGTAGTACTGGCCGACGATCAGACCCTGGTACGGGCGGGCTTCCGCTCGATCCTGTCCGACGAGGACGACATCGAGGTCGTCGGCGAGGCCGCCGACGGCGGACAGGCCCTCGCGCTGGCCCACGAACAGCGTCCGAACGTGGTGCTGATGGACATCCGGATGCCCGCGATGGACGGCCTGGAAGCCACCCGCCGCATCACCACCGATCCGCGCCTGGCGGCAGTCCGGGTCGTCATCCTGACCACCTTCGACATGGACGACCACGTCTACGGAGCCCTGCGCGCCGGAGCCTCCGGCTTCCTGGTCAAGGACACCGAGCCGATGGAACTGCTGCACGGCGTACGGGTGGTGGCGCGCGGCGACGCCCTGATCGCGCCGGCCGTGACCCGGCGGCTGATCTCGGAGTTCGCGAGCCGCCGGAAGCAACCCGAGCCGGGTCCGCGCCTGAACGCTCTCACCGAGCGGGAACGCGAGGTCATGGGGCTGGTAGGCGCCGGGCTCTCCAACGACGAGATCGCCGCCCGGCTGGTGCTCAGCCCGGCCACCTCCAAGACCCATGTCAGCCGGATCATGACGAAGCTCGGCGTCCGCGACCGGGCCCAGCTGGTGATCCTCGCCTACGAGTCGGGCATGATCACGCCCGGCTGGCTGGCCTGAGAGCCGTCGAACGCAGAGGTCGAGCGCAGGCCGAGGCGCCAACTCCCGTAGTACGCGGACGGCCGCCGCCGCAACTTCCGTAGTAGGCGCGTTGTCCTCTCCGGGCCGACGCGCACCACCGACCCGCGCACCGAGGCTTCCTGGGTGGATCCGGAATCGCTCGACCTCGCGCGGCTGCAGTTCGCCCTCACCGCCGGGGGCCACTTCCTCTTCGTCGCTCTGACGCTGGGAATGGCCCTCCTGGTGGCCTGTCTCCAGACAGTCGCCACGGTCACCCCTAAGGCAACGCATCAGCGGATGGTGCGGTTCTGGGGACAGCTGTACGTCATCAACTACGCGGTCGGCATCATCACCGGGCTGGTGATGGAGTTCCAGTTCGGGCTGAGCTGGAGCGGTCTGACGCACTACGCGGGCAACGTCTTCGGCACCTCACTGGCCGTCGAGACGATCGTCGCGTTCTTCGTCGAATCGACGTTCCTGGGGCTGTGGATCTTCGGCTGGCACCGGTTCAACCGGTGGGTCCACCTGGCGACGATCTGGGTCGTCGCGCTGACCGCTTGCGTGTCGGCATACTGGATCCTCGTCTCCAACGGCTTCCTCAACAACCCTGTGGGCCACCGCGCCGAGAGCGGCAAGCTGGTTCTCGCGGACGCCGGAGCGCTGCTCACCAACCCCAGTGCGCTGCTGGCCTTCGGGCACATCCTGGGCGGCGCGCTGCTGACAGCCGGCTTCTTCATGGCGGGCGTCAGCGCCTACCACCTCTTCCGGCGCACTCCCGCAGTCGCGTTCTTCGTACGGAGTCTGCGCATCGGCGTGTTCGTCTCCTTTCCGGCCCTGTGGGTCACGGCGGGGTTCGGCGGGGTCCAGCTGGCCTCGCTGACGGATCTGCAGCCGATGAAATCCGCCGTCTTCAGCGGGAAGACGGCGGAGATCGCCGACCTCCAGGCGGAGATGGCCGTCCGGTTCGGCCCCGGCGACTACGTGCCCTCCGAGGTGTGGACGCGCGGCGGCGCCCTGGTGATGCTGCTCGCGTTCGCGCTGATGATGTACCTCTGCCTGGCCGGGACCGTGCTCGCCTGTTTCCGCAAGGCCGTTGAGCGCTTCCGGCTCTGGCATGTGGTGCTGATGGCCGCCGTTCCGCTGCCGTATCTGGCGATGATCAGCGGCTGGGTCTTCCGGGAGGCCGGACGGCAGCCCTGGGTGGTGTACGGGCTGCTGAAGACCGGGGACGCCGTCTCCAGCCACTCCCACGGCACCATGCTCGCCTCGCTGATCACCTTCACCGTGCTGTTCGCGGCGCTGGCCGTCGTCAACGGATGGCTGCTCCTGCGGCACGCACGCCTGGGGCCGGTGGAGACAGGCCTCGGCCACGACGAGCGGCTCTCCGCCGATCCCGTACCCGCTGCTCCGGAAGCCCAGGCCGCTCAGGATCCCGGCGGCCCCGCCGGACCTCCGCCGCCCTTCACCCCCCGCTACTGAGGAGCCGTCGTGGACACCTTGGCCGTCTGCCTGCTCGCCTTCTTCGCCATCGGCTACTTCGTCCTCGCCGGGTCGGACATCGGCACGGGCATGCTGCTGCCGTACCTGGGCGCGGACGAGGACGAACGACGCCTGGTGATCGCCGCCTTCGCGCCGTTCTTCCTGGGCAGCGAGGTGTGGCTGGTGGCCACCGCGGGCGTGCTCGTGGGCTGCTTCCCGGTCCTGGAGGGCGAGCTGCTGAGCGCCCAGTTCACCGTGGTCGTGCCGCTGATCGCCGGGTGGATGGTGCGGGACGCCGGGCTGTGGCTGCGCGGGCGTGGTGGCGGGCGGCGTTGGCGGACGGGGTGCGACGGCGCTGTGGTGTGCGGGAGCTGGGCGGTGGCGCTGGCCTGGGGGTGGCTGCTGGCAGCGCTCTTCGCGGGTGCGCCGGAGCATACGGCCGCCGCGCCGGTCGGGGCCGTGACCGCGCTCGCCGTCGCCGCGCTGTTCGCCGCGCACGGACTGGGCTTCGCGGCCCTGCGCCTGACCGGGCGGCCCTGGACCCGGGCGCACCGGCTCGTCGGACGGACCGGCGCCGGCAGGTCCTTCGCGCTGACCGCCGTCCTGATGGCCGCCCTGCCGCTGTTCGCGGGCCCGGCGCTCCGTCCGACGGCGAACGCGGCGGACCGGGCGTCGCTCACCCTGCTCGTCCCCGTCCTGCTCGCGTTCTGCCCGCTGCTGGTCGCCGCCCAGGCCTGGACCTGGCACACCTTCCGGCACCGGGTGACGCGTCCCTCGTACCTCTGACGCCGCTGCAGGGCCTGTCGTTCGGATCGGGCCGGACCCGCAAGCCCGGCATGATCCGAACGAGAGGCCCTACCCGTCGGCGGGGCCGCCCGTCCGGCCGGGTCCGCCGAGCGCACGGCGTATCCGGGAGGCGACCGACTCGCCGCGCCGCGGTGGAGGGCCGCCGTGCACCCTGGGGTCGTCGGTGACGTCGTACCGCTTCACATAGGCACCCAGGAACGCCTGGAGCGTGGCGACGGCGGGGATGGCGATCAGCGCGCCGACGGCGCCCAGCAGGGCCGTCCCGGCGACCACCGAACCGAAGGCGACCGCCGGATGGATGTCGACCGTCTTCGCGGTCAGCTTGGGCTGGAGAACGTAGTTCTCGAACTGCTGGTAGACCACGACGAAGCCCAGCACCCACAGCGCGTACCAGGGGTTGACCGTGAAGGCGATCAGCATCGGCAGAGCGCCCGCGAGATACGTGCCGATGGTCGGGATGAACTGCGAGACGAGCCCGACCCAGACCGCGAGCGCCGGAGCGTAGGGCACGCCGAGGACGACCAGCAGGACGTAGTGCGCGACGCCGGAGATCAGCGCCATCAGGCCGCGCGAGTAGATGTAGCCGCCGGTCTTGTCGACCGCGATCTCCCAGGCGCGCAGCACCTCGGTCTGCCGGGCCGGCGGCAGTACGGAGCAGAGCGCGCGGCGCAGCCGGGGGCCGTCGGCCGCGAAGTAGAACGAGAACAGGAAGATCGTCAGCAGCCGGAACAGCCCGCCCAGCACCGTGGTGGAGACGTCGAGCACGCCGGTGGCGCTGTTCTGGACGTACTTCTGCAGCCAGTCGGAGTGCAGCAGGCTGTCCTGGACCTGGACCCGGGACAGCTCGGTGTGGAAGGTCTGGTTGACCCAGTTGATCACCGAGTCGATGTACTGCGGGAAGTCGTCGACCATGTCCACGATCTGGCCCGCGAGCATCGACCCCAGGAGGACGACGAACCCGAGACCGAAGATCATCAGTCCGATGAAGACGATGAACGTCGCCAGCCCCCGGCGCATGCCGCGGGCCGCCATCCGCCCCACGGCGGGCTCGATGGCGAGCGCGAGGAAGAACGCGATCAGCACATTGGTCAGCAACCCGATGACCTGGTCGAACGCCCAGCTGCCGAGCTGGAAGCAGGCGTAGAGCGCCAGGGCCAGGACCATCGCGCGCGGCAGCCAGCCCGGCATGCGGGCGGGCGCCGGGCCGGACGGTGGCGCGGGAGGCCCGGCGGGCGGGGCGTCGGACGGCTGGGCCGGAGCGGTCTCGTCTGTCGATGACACGGGACAAGTCTCGCCTACGCCACCGACAACCGGTCCCCCGGCCGGAGAACGCCCGGTGACGGCACGGGTCAGCGCTTGTCGGCGGGAACGTCCACGGCCGAGCAGACCGCGCGCCAGACGTCCTTGGCGTCCCAGCCCGCGTCCAGCGCCTGGTGCACCGTCCGGCCGCCGAGTTCGGCCATCACATGGTCACGGGCGAAGGAGTCCGCGTACACGCCACCGAAGTGGTCCGCCATCCGCTCCCAGAAAATCGTCAACCGCATGCCATCAGTATCGCGCTCCTGAGAGTGCACCGATCCGCCGGGCATGTGCCGGAGCCTCTTTCCCCTCTACGGTCGGTCCATGGCTGGAACCGGAGCACATCCCCTCGTCCGCGCCGAGCACTTCGTCTGGCTCACCGCCCGCGTCCTCGAACAGCGCAGGTTCGCCCACCGCTTCCTCGACGGCGCCCCGGACCCCGTCGAGACGGCGCTCACCGCCTACCGGAACGAGGACGGCGGCTACGCGCACGCGCTGGAACCCGATCTCCGCGGTCCGGTCAGCCAGCCGCTGCACACCGCCCACGCGCTCAGCGTCCTCGACTCGATCGGCCGCTGCGACGGTCTGCGCGTGGAGCGGATCTGCCGCTATCTGAGCGACGTGTCGACCAAAGAAGGAGCGCTGCCCGCGCTGCTCCCTTCACAGCGCGGCTATCCGGCCGCGCCGTTCGTCCCTGTGGTCGACGATCCACCGGCCGAACTGCTCGCGACCGGTCCGATCGCCGGGCTGCTCCATCGCAACGAGGTGTGGCACGCGTGGCTGTTCCGGGCCACGGACTTCTGCTGGAGCGCCGTCGACGCCCTGGAGCAGTCGCATCCGTACGAGATCGAGGCCGCGATCGCCTTCCTGGACGGCGTGCCGGACCGCGCCCGTGCCGAGCGGGCGGCGGACCGGCTCGGCCGGCTGGTGCGCGAGCAGCGGCTCGCGGTGCTCGATCCGGCCCGGCTCGCGGAGTACCCGGTGGCACCGGGCTACGCGCCGGGCGAGCACCACTTCCCGCACGACTACGCCCGTACGCCGGGATCACTGGCCCGCCGCTGGTTCACCGACGAGGAGCTGGAGCGCTCGCTCGACCATCTCGCCGCCGAGCAGCAGGAGGACGGCGGCTGGCCGGTCACCTGGCGGCAGTGGGCACCGGGCACCGCGCTGGAGGGGCGGCCCCTGGTGACGCTCAGGGCCCTGGAGACGCTCCAGGCCTACGGCCGCCTGCCGGGCTGACGAAGGCGGCTGGCTCAGCCAAGCGCGCGAACACCAGCCGTGACCACCACGGCCGCGCCGATGACCACCAGGAAGGGAGCGCGCAGGACGAGCGCGAGCGCCGCGCCGGCGAGTCCGGCGGCCCGGGCGTCGAGGACGAGCTGCTGTCCGTCGCCGAAGGTCTGCTGTGCGGTGAGGGCGGCCAGCAGCGCCACCGGCAGCAGGACGGCCATGCGTCGTACGAGCGGCCGCTCCAGCACTCCGGCGGGGACCAGCAGGCCCGCGTACTTGGCGAGGTAGCAGCCCACCGCCGTCAGTCCGATCGCTATCCAGACGTTCATGAATCCCGTCCGCCCTTCTTCTCCGTCGTCTCCGTCTGTGAGGCCGTCACCGCTCCTCGCTTGCGCCGTCCCATCAGGAAGAGGACGACGGGCGCGGCGAGCGCGGAGAGCAGGACAGGTACGCCGGCCGGCAGGACGGGCAGCAGCGTCAGGGCCAGCAGCACGGCGACGCCCGCCGTGACGCGTTCGGTGGTACTCCTGAGCATCGGTGCGAGCAGCGCGAGGAAGACGGCGGGGCTGGCCGCGTCCAGGCCCCAGGCCTCGGTGTCGCCGAGCGCCTCGGCGCCCATCGCACCCACCAGGGTGGTGAGGTTCCACAGCACGTACAGAGTGAGCCCGGTGACCGTGAAGCCCACGCGCGCGGACCGCCGGTCGGGCTGGGCCACCGTCACCGCGGTCGTCTCGTCGATCACCCAGTGGGCGGCGAAGGGACGTGCCAGGCGCGGAAGGGCCAGCAGCTGCGAGAGCCGCAACCCGTAGAAGGCGTTGCGGACGCCCAGGAAGAACGCTCCGGCCGCGGCCGTGTACGGGTTACCGCCCGCAGCCAACGCTCCGACCAGCGCGAACTGCGAGGCACCGGTGAAGACGAAGAGACTCAGGGCGCAGATCTGGAGCAGGCTGAGCCCGGAGCCGGCGGCCGTGACGCCGAAGGCGAAACCGGAGAGCCCGACGGCGACACCGACGGCGAGCGCGTCCCGTACGACGGCGGCGTCCGGCTTGAGCGGTGGAGTGCCGGGCGGCCCGGCGGCTATGGCACCGGTCACGACGGTGCTCTCTGGGGGTGCTGTCTGTTCTGCCACGCGCCGCACGTTACGGGGACGGTCCCGGCCCGGTCTTGTACGTTCTTGCGCTCCCTGCTTGTACGTTCTTGCGCTCCCGCTTGTACGTTCTCGCGCACCCGGCGTCGTCCCTAGGAGGCGTCCTGTGCGCGTCGGTCCCAGGAGGCGTCCCGTGCACGCCGGTCCTGGGAGGCGTCCCGTGCACGCCGGTAGACGCCTCGCTCGCGCTGGTACGCGCCGGGCGGCACTCCGACGATCCGGGTGAAGTGGCGGTTGAGGTGCGGCTGGTCGGTGAAGCCGACGGCGACCGCGGCCTCGGCGGGGGCGATGCCGGCGTCGAGCATCCGGCGGGCCCGGCGGACCCGGGCGTCGGTGAGCCAGGTGTGCGGCGGCATCCCGTACTCCTTCTTGAAGGCCCGCAGCAGCCCGAACGGGCTGGTGCCCAGCTCGGCGGCGAGCGCTTCCAAGGTGGGCGGCGCGTCCATCCGGCTCTCCAGCGCGCGGCGGGCGCGTTCGGCGTCCCGCGCGCCACCGGCCCGGGGTGTCGCGCCGAGGAGTGAGCTGCCGTGCCGGGTGAGGAGGCGGACCACCAGGACCCTCAGCAGACTGTCGGCGGCCAGCGCGTTGCCCTCCTCGGCGGCCCGGTGCACCTGGGTGATCAGCCGGGCTGCATACGGGTCGGTCACGCGGGTCTCGGCGAACCCCACCGTGCCGCGCAAGGGCGTCACCTCGGCCGCGATGTCGTTGATCACCTGGGCGGAGGGATAGAGCGTGTCGTACGCCCAGCCTTCTGGCCGGCCGGGCCGGGCGGTGTGCGGCACCTCCGGGTTGATCATCACGACGGTGCCGGGGATCGCGTGGACCGTGCCGCCCGGCAGCCCCACGTCCTCCACGCCGCCGGTGACCGCGCCGAACACGTACCCCTCGTGGCTGTGCCGGGGAAAGGTGTGGCGGACGTACCGGGCGCGCAGGAGATCGAGGTCGGGCAGCTCCGGGTACGTCCAGTGCCGCGCCCACTCCGTCGCCCGATCCGCTCCCGCCATGGCCACATTCTCGCAGGTCCCGGCCGTGTGACGCAGGGTGAGGGCCGGGTGCCGGGCGGTGTCGGAGGCCCGTTGTCAGTGTCGGGGTGCACGATGGGGGACATGACCGGCTCCGCTCTCGACGCCTTCTCGCCCGCGACCCGCAGCTGGTTCGCCGGTGCCTTCAGCGCGCCCACCGCCGCACAGGAAGGTGCCTGGCGGGCCATCGGCGAGGGCAGCGACGTGCTGGTGGTCGCGCCGACCGGCTCCGGCAAGACGCTGGCCGCCTTCCTCGCCTCGCTGGACCGGCTGGCCGCCGGTCCGCCGCCCGCCGAGGCGAAGAAGCGCTGCCGCGTGCTGTACGTGTCTCCGCTCAAGGCGCTGGCGGTCGACGTGGAGCGCAATCTCCGCTCGCCGCTGACCGGCATCCGCCAGGAGTCGGTGCGCCTCGGCCTGCCCGAGCCGGAGGTGCGCGTGGGCATCCGGTCCGGTGACACACCGCCCGCCGAGCGGCGCTCGATGGTGACCCGGCCGCCGGACATCCTGATCACCACACCCGAGTCGCTGTTCCTGATGCTGACGTCCTCCGCCCGGGACGCGCTGGCGGGCGTCGAGACGGTGATCCTGGACGAGGTGCACGCGGTCGCCGGTACGAAGCGCGGCGCTCATCTCGCGCTCTCCCTGGAGCGCCTGGACGAGTTGCTGCCCCGCCCCGCCCGCCGGATCGGGCTCTCCGCGACCGTCCGGCCGGTCGGCGAGGTGGCCCGGTTCCTGTCGCCACAGCGCAAGGTGGAGGTCGTCCAGCCGCCCTCCACGAAGGAGTTCGACCTCTCGGTGGTCGTCCCGGTCGAGGATCTGGGCGAGCTGGGCGGTTCACCGGCCACCGACGGGGACGCCGCGCAGGCGGAGAAGCCGTCGATCTGGCCGCATGTCGAGGAGCGCATCGCCGACCTCGTCCAGTCGCACCGCTCCACCATCGTCTTCGCCAACTCACGCCGGCTGGCCGAGCGGCTGTGCAACCGGCTGAACGAGATCGCGTACGAACGGGCCACCGGCACCGCGTTCGACCCGGACAACCCGGACAACCCCGCCCTCGACCTGCCGGAGGCGCACGTTCCCGCCGAGGTCATGGCCCAGTCCGGCGCGGGCCGTGGCGCACCGGCCCTGCTGGCCCGCGCCCACCACGGCTCGGTCTCCAAGGAGCAGCGGGCCCAGGTGGAGGAGGACCTCAAGGCGGGACGGCTGCCGGCCGTGGTGGCCACGTCCAGCCTGGAGCTCGGCATCGACATGGGCGCGGTCGACCTGGTGGTCCAGGTCGAGTCCCCGCCCTCCGTCGCCTCCGGCCTCCAGCGGGTGGGCCGGGCCGGGCACCAGGTGGGCGCGGTCTCCACCGGAGTGGTCTTCCCGAAGTACCGCGGCGACCTGGTGCAGGCCGCCGTCGTCACCGAGCGGATGCGCGAAGGGGCCATCGAGGCGCTGCGCATCCCGTCCAACCCGCTGGATGTGCTGGCCCAGCAGCTGGTCGCCATGGTGGCTCTGGACAGCTGGCAGGCGGACGACCTGCTGGCCTTGGTCCGCCGGGCCGCGCCGTTCGCCTCGCTCCCGGAGTCGGCGTTCACGGCCGTGCTCGACATGCTCGCCGGCCGCTATCCCTCCGACGCCTTCGCGGAGCTGCGGCCCCGCGTCGTGTGGGACCGCGTCGGCGGTACGGTCACGGGCCGGCCGGGCGCGCAGCGACTCGCCGTCACCTCGGGCGGCACCATTCCGGACCGCGGCCTCTTCGGGGTCTTCCTGGCCGGCGCGGACCCGAAGAAGGGCGGCGGCCGGGTCGGCGAGCTGGACGAGGAGATGGTCTACGAGTCCCGCGTCGGCGACGTCTTCACGCTGGGCACCACCTCCTGGCGGATCGAGGACATCACCCGCGACCGGGTCCTCGTCTCGCCCGCCCCCGGCGTTCCGGGACGGCTGCCGTTCTGGAAGGGCGACCAGTTGGGCCGTCCTTTGGAGCTCGGCCGCGCTCTGGGGGCGTTCCTCCGCGAGATCGGCGGGCTCTCCGAGGAGGAGGCGCGGCTGCGGCTGCTGGCCGCCGGGCTGGATGCCTGGGCGGCGGACAACATCCTGGCCTACCTGGACGAGCAGCGCCGGGCCTGCGGCCATGTGCCGGACGACCGGACGATCCTGGTCGAGCGGTTCCGCGACGAGCTGGGCGACTGGCGGGTCGTCGTCCACTCCCCCTTCGGCGCCCAGGTGCACGCCCCGTGGGCGCTCGCCCTCTCCGCCCGCCTCGGTGAGCGGTACGGGATGGACGCGCAGGTCATGCACGCCGACGACGGCATCGTGCTGCGGCTGCCCGACGCCGACATGATGGGCCTGGACCTCCTCGACTTCGACGCCCCGTCCACCACGGACGCGGCGAACGACCAATCGGCCGCGCAGCCCTTCTCGTACGACAGCGAACAGCCACCGGTCGGCGCCACCGATGTGGTCTTCGACCAGGGCGAGGTCCAGCAGATCGTCACCGACCAGGTCGGCGGCTCCGCGCTGTTCGCCGCCCGCTTCCGCGAGTGCGCGGCCCGCGCGCTGCTGCTGCCCCGCCGCTCTCCCGGCAAGCGCACCCCGCTCTGGCAGCAGCGCCAGCGCGCCTCCCAGCTGCTCCAGGTGGCCTCCGAGTTCGGTTCGTTCCCGATCGTCCTGGAAGCCGTCCGCGAATGCCTCCAGGACGTCTTCGACGTCCCCGGCCTCACGGAACTGATGGGCGACCTGGAGGCGCGCCGGGTCCGGCTGGTCGAGGTCACCACCCAGGAGCCCTCCCCGTTCGCCCGCTCGCTCCTCTTCGGTTACGTCGCGCAGTTCCTGTACGAGGGCGACTCACCGCTCGCCGAGCGGCGGGCGGCCGCACTCTCGCTGGACTCCCACCTCCTGGCCGAGCTGCTGGGCCAGGCCGAGCTGCGCGAGCTGCTCGACCCCGAGGTCCTCACCGAGCTGGAGCAGGAGCTCCAGTGGCTCACCGAGGACCGCCGGATCAAGGACGTCGAAGGGGTCGCGGACCTGCTGCGCGTGCTCGGCCCGCTCACCGACGCGGAGCTGGCCGAGCGCGGCGCCGAGCCCACCTGGGCGCCTGAGCTGGCGACGGCCCGCCGGGCCATCCAGGTCCGGATCGCCGGAGCCGACCACTGGGCGGCGATCGAGGACGCCGGAAGGCTGCGCGACGCCCTGGGCACAGCACTGCCGGTCGGTGTGCCCGAGGCGTTCACCGAGCCGGTGAAGGACCCTCTCGGCGATCTCCTCGCCCGCTTCGCCCGGACGCACGGTCCGTTCACCGCCACCCAGGCCGCCGAGCGGTTCGGCCTCGGCACCGCCGTCACGGACGGCGCGCTGCAACGGCTCGCCGCCTCCGGCCGGACCGTCCAAGGTGAGTTCCATCCGGCGGGCATCGGCCAGGAGTGGTGCGACGCCACCGTCCTGCGCCGGCTCCGCCGCCGTTCGCTGGCCGCGCTCCGCCAGGAGCTGGAGCCGGTGGAGCCCGCCGCGCTCGCCTCCTTCCTCCCGCAGTGGCAGCACTTCGGCTCGAACCGGCTGCGCGGCATCGACGGGCTGGCCCGCGCCGTCGAACAGCTCCAAGGAGCACCCGTGCCCGCCTCGGCCCTGGAGAAGCTGATCCTGCCGAGCCGGGTCATGGGCTACACCCCGGCGATGCTCGACGAGCTGACGACCACCGGTGAGGTGATCTGGGCCGGAGCCGGAGCGCTGCCCGGCAAGGACGGCTGGCTCTCGCTCTATCCGGCCGACAGCGCGCCTCTGCTCCTGCCCGCACCGCACCCGCTGGAGCTGTCCGCGCTCCACGAATCCCTGCTCACCACCCTCTCCGGCGGGTACGGCCTCTTCTTCCGGCAGATCGCCGACCAGGTCCGGGCCACCACGCATCCGGACTCCTCCGACCAGCAGCTCGCCGACGCCCTCTGGGAGCTGGCCTGGTCCGGCAGGCTCACCAACGACACCCTCGCCCCGCTCCGCTCGCTCCTCGGCTCGGGCCGGACGGCGGGCTCCACCGCCCACCGCGCCAGACGCACCGTGCCGCGCGGGCGGTACGGATCCCTCACCGCGGCCGCCAGGCCCGCCTCCCGCACCGGCCCACCGACGGTCTCCGGCCGCTGGTCCCTGCTGCCACCACGCGAGCCGGAGCCCACCCACCGCGCCCACGCCCTGGCCCGCACCCTCCTCGACCGGCACGGCGTGGTGACCCGCGGCGCGGTGCAGGCCGAAGGGGTGGAGGGCGGCTTCTCCGCGACGTACCGCATCCTGGCCGCCTTCGAGGACAGCGGGCAGGCCCGGCGGGGCTATGTGGTGGAGGGGCTCGGGGCCGCACAGTTCGCGATGGACGGGGCGGTGGACCGGCTGCGGGCGGCCGCCACGGCCCGCGACCGCCGCGACCCGGGCACCGCGCCCCAGGCCCTGGTGCTCGCCGCCGCCGACCCGGCCAACGCGTACGGCGCCGCCCTGCCGTGGCCGGAGTCCCCGGACGGCGCCGGCCACAAGCCGGGCCGCAAGGCCGGGGCGCTGGTGGTCCTCGTCGACGGTGAGCTCACGCTCTACATGGAGCGCGGCGGCAAGTCCCTGCTCGCCTGGCCCACCGACCCCGACTCGCCGGCGCTGCTGGCGGCGGCCGAAGCTCTGGCCGCCTCCGCCCGCGCCGGTGCGCTCGGCACGGTGACGGTGGAACGGACGAACGGCTCCTCCTCGCTCACCTCTCCGCTGGGCCGGACCCTGGAGGCGGCCGGCTTCCTCGCCACTCCGAAAGGCCTGCGCCTGAGAGCGTGAGCCCCGACGGGCCCACACCGCCGCACCCCACCTCACCGCCCCTGGCCCCATCATGGAGGTATGCCCGAAGGAGACACCGTCCTGCAGACCGCCGCCCGGCTGCACGCAGCGCTGGCGGGCCGGGTCCTGACCCACGCCGACCTCCGCGTCCCCCGGTTCGCCACCTCCGACCTCAGCGGCCGTACCGTCCTGGACGTCACCGCACGCGGCAAGCACCTGCTGACCCGCGTCGAAGGCGGGCTGACCCTGCACAGCCACCTCCGGATGGACGGGGCCTGGCGGATCTACGCACCGGGCGAGCGCTGGCGCGGCGGCCCCGGCCACCAGATCCGCGCGGTCCTGACCAACACCGACCACACCGCCGTCGGCTACCGCCTCCCCGTCCTCGAACTGCTGCGCACCAGCGAGGAGAGCAAGGCGGTCGGCCACCTCGGGCCGGACCTGCTGGGCCCGGACTGGGACCCGGACCTCGCCGTCGAGCGACTCCTCGCCGCACCCGACCGCCCCATCGGCGACGCGCTCCTGGACCAGCGCAACCTCGCCGGCATCGGCAATGTCTACAAATGCGAGCTGTGCTTCCTGGCCCGCGTCACCCCCTGGCTCCCCGTCGGCGCCCTCCCCGAAGGAACGCTCCCCCGGCTGGTCGCCCTGGCTCACCGCCTCCTCGAAGCGAACCGCGACCGCCCCACCCGCACCACCACCATCCGCGCCGAACGCCGCCCCCGCCCGAACGCCCAGGCCACCGCACCCTCGCAACGGCCTCTCCCGCCCCTCCGGGTCCAGGACCCCCTCTACGTCTACGGGAGGATCCGCCGCCCCTGCCTGCGCTGCGGCACCCCGATCCGCAAGATCGACCAGGAGGACCGGCCCACGTACTGGTGCCCGGCCTGCCAATCAGGCCCGACGCCGTAAAGCACAGGACCCGCCCACCTGTTGACGATCCGTCAGATACGCCTCTACGGTCCCGTCATGGCCCTCTCCGTGCATGACGCGTACGACCTCACAGGCCGCTCCGCGTTCGTCACCGGGGCGGCGAGCGGGATCGGCCGGGCGAGCGCCGTGCTGCTGGCGGAGGCCGGGGCCATGGTCCACTGCGCCGACCGCGACGAAACCGGCCTGCGCCGGACGTACGAGGCGATCACGAGCGCGGGCGCCCGGGCCCGTACCCACGCCCTCGATGTCGCCGACCGCGAACAGGTCCGAGCGGCCCTACAGGCGGCGGGAGAGGTCGACATCCTGGTCGCCTCGGCCGGGATCATGCACACGAGCAGTGTCCTGGAGACGGAGGACGAGGACCTGGACCGGGTGCTGGCGGTCAATTTCAAAGGGGGGCTGTACGCCTGTCAGGAGGTGGCCCGCTCCTTGATCGCCCGTTCCGCTCCCGGTTCGCTGGTCACGATGGCGTCCGGCGCCGTGGACTCCGCGAGCGCGGGCCTGCTCTGCTACAGCGCGGCGAAGGCGGCCGTGGTCCAGCTCACGAAGACGCTCGCCTCCGAGCTGGGCCCGCACGCCATACGGCTGAACGCGGTGGCCCCGGGCTGGATCCGTACGCCGATGACCGGCCGGCACGGAGCCGAACAGCAACAGCGGGCGGAGGCCATGATGGCCCGCATCTCTCCGCTGGGCCGGGTCGGTGAACCCGAGGACGTCGCCCACACCGTGCTGCACCTGGCGTCCGACGCGTCGGCCTTCACCACCGGCCAGATCCTCCGCCCGAACGGCGGCGTCGCCATGCCCTGGTGACCCTCGCAGCGAGCCGCGAAGGCCCCGCCGCGAGCCGCCCGCGCCAGGCACCCGCCGTATACCGCCCAGTCCGAGCCCGTGAGGCCCGCTCCCCCGCCCTCGGCCGTCCCACCACCACGCCCACCGACGCCACATGGACCGGCAGCAGGCTCAGCCCCCAGCCGCCCGCCGCCACCGCGCCCTCCACCGCACCGGCCTGCTCCGGCCGGAACAACAGCCGCAGCACCGCCCACCACCACAGCCCGCCCAGGACCAGCGCCGG
Source organism: Streptomyces sp. NPDC006174 (assembly GCF_040614075.1). Lineage (NCBI taxonomy): Bacteria > Bacillati > Actinomycetota > Actinomycetes > Kitasatosporales > Streptomycetaceae > Streptomyces > Streptomyces sp. NPDC006174. The sequence continues at coordinate 261,834 of NZ_JBEXTJ010000011.1, forward strand.
TATCCATCGCCGTACCATCGCTGCCCTCCTGCGGCCGACGTCCTTTCGGGCAGTTTCCCCTGGCAGCGGCACCGCCGCATGCAGAACGTACGGCCGACGGCTCCCCACACGCGCGGGTGCCCCCGCCGGAGATCGGCGGGGGCACCCGGGGAGGACAGCGGCGCGAGGCGCCGCATGCCCTTACTTGTCGTTGTCGTTGCGCAGCGAGTCCGTGACGCCCTTGGCGCGGTCGCCGGCCTCGTCGACCTTGTCCTTGGCCGTGGCCTTGGTCTGGTCGGCCTTGCCCTCGGACTCCTTGCGGTGGTCGCCGGTCAGCTTGCCGACGGCCTCCTTGCCCTTGCCCTTGAGCTTGTCCATGGCGTTGTCACCAGTCACGATGTCGATTCCTTTCGCTCAGGCACTTTCGGCCTGGAACATCCAGGCGTGCTTCTCGAGGTCTGCTGTCAGTGAGATCAGGATGTCCTGGGTCACGGGATCCGGCGCGTCGGTGACCTCGATGCGTTCCCGCATCCGGCCGATCACCACACTCAAGGCGTCGACGAGCGCCTTCACGGCGTCGGTGTCCTTGATCCAGCCCTCGGGGACGGACCGGATGGCGGTCTCCTTGGCGACGGTCGCGGAGCGGCCGTCCGGGTTGACGCCGAGCGCTGAGGCACGCTCGGCGACCGTGTCGGAGTGCTGGCGGGCCGTGGCCACCACGTCGTCGAGCTGGAGGTGTACGGACCGGAAGCGCGGGCCGACCACGTTCCAGTGGATCTGCTTCGCCACGAGGGAGAGGTCGACCAGATCGACCAGCGCGCCTTGCAGCGCTTCTCCGACGAGCTTGAGATCGCTCTCGGACAGTGGGCTCTTCACCACAGACATGCAAACACTCCCATCCGTCAGGCGTACTGCTGACCGTCGTCAGGCGTTTCACTGACCGTTTCGGCGCACCACTCACGATGACACAAAAGAAACAAAACAGTCATGTTGGCCTCAACCTCCGTCTGCCCGCTTCCTCGCGCCTCACACACGCGAGTCGCACACAGAAAAGGCACATCGAAGGGACGCGCACGGGGCACGCGGAAGAGCGCACACGCGAAAGTCCCGGCCGACCCCTGTGGGGGCCGACCGGGACTTCGGTCGAGCACTGTTGCCGCGCGCGGATCAGGCGGCGACGACGTCCACCGCTTCCGCGGGCGCCTTGATGGTCACCCGGCCCGACGGCACACCTGCGACCGACGAGACGGAGACGGAATTGAGCATGGGACGAACCGGTACTGGGACCGGATCACTGGCAGCTGCCGACTCGGCCAGCTCGGCGAGCGAGAGCTCGTCGCTCACTTCCCGCATGAGCTCGGACATCCGTACGTCAAGCGCGTCGCAAATCGCGGAGAGCAGCTCGGAGGATGCCTCCTTCTGCCCCCGCTCCACCTCGGACAGATAACCGAGCGAGACCCGGGCGGACGAGGAGACTTCGCGCAGAGTACGGCCTTGGCGCTGGCGCTGCCGACGCAGCACGTCACCCAGCAGGCGACGGAGCAGAATCATCGGTGGCTCCCTCCTCGGACCGCGTAGCCGCATCCTTCACGCCCTACCGTACCGCCTTGTGCCGCGGCCGTGCGGGGAGCGATGTCGTGTTCACTCAGGGCTGCAAACATCAATTCCCCCCGATCTGTTCCGTATCCTGTGCCCGCGCATTTGCGTCGAGTTCGCTCACGAGCAGATCGAGGGCTCTTCGCACACTCTCTCTACGGATGTCCGCCCTCGATCCATTCAACCGCAGAGCGGCCACTTTCTCGCCGCCGGAAGGTCCCGCTACCGCAACGTAGACCGTTCCGACTGGCTGCCCGTCCTGCGGCTCCGGGCCGGCGACGCCGGTCGTGGCGATCCCCCAGTCCGCGCCGAGCGCACGCCGCACACCGGCCGCCATCTGCCGTGCGACCTCGGGATCCACCGCTCCGCGCTCCGCCAGCAGGGTCCCGTCCACGCCGAGGATCTCGCCTTTGAGGGCGGTGGCGTACGCGGTGACCGATCCACGGAAGGATTGTGAGGCGCCAGGTACGGAGGTGAGCTCGGCCGCCACCAGCCCGCCCGTCAGCGATTCCGCGACGGCGAGCGTCTCACCGCGCTCCACGAGCCGCTCCAGCGCCCGGGCAGCGGCTGTCACCGCTCGGCCTCCGCGGCGTCGCGCGCCCCCAGGACAGGCTCCACAGCCGCCGGACCACCGGAAACCCGCACAGCCGGCCCGGAATCGTCGGCACCGGAAGCACCACCGGCACCAGAGACACCGGAAGCACCCGCACCACCCCCCGCCCCAGGAGACCCAGCCGCCTCGTTCAGCGCCTCCGCCGTGCGCCCCACGGCCGCACGCTCGGCGGCCAGGCTCCGGCGGCGCAGGACGACGGCCTGGCGTACGTAATCGAGACCGGTGACGACCGTCAGCACGACGGCCACCATCATCATCCAGAACCGCAGTGTGGCCAGCGGCCCGGTGAGCACCAGGACGTACATCCCGGCCGCCGTCCCCTGCGCCAGGGTCTTGAGCTTGCCGCCTCTGCTGGCCGGGATCACCGCGTGCCGGATCACCCAGAACCGCATCAGCGTGATGCCCAGCTCACGGGCGAGGATCACTCCGGTGATCCACCACGGCAGATCGCCGAGGATCGAGAGGGAGATCAGCGCGGCCCCCATGATCGCCTTGTCGGCGATCGGGTCGGCGATCTTCCCGAAGTCGGTGACCAGGTTGTACGCCCGGGCCAGATGACCGTCGAAGAGGTCCGTGATCATGGCGATGGCGAAGGCCGCCCAGGCGAAGGAGCGCCAGGCCGGGTCGTATCCGCCGTTGTGGAAGAGAAGCAGGACGAACCCGGGTACGAGCAGCAGCCGCACCATGGTCAGGATGTTGGCGATGTTCCACAGGCTGGCCTGGTTGACGGCCGCAGTCCCCAGCTTGCCGCCGCGGACCGGCTTCGCGCCGGAACCGCCTGCCGCGGATGCCGGGACTCCCGTCATCTGGCTGCCTCCGCAAGCTCGTGGTGTTCGGCCACCAGGTCGACGCCCTCGGTGCCCACTGCCTTTGCCTCGACCATACGGCCAGGCACGAGTCCCTCGCGTGTGGTGAAGACCACCTGGCCGTCCGTTTCCGGGGCCTGGTGTGCGGCGCGGCCGATCGCGACCTCACCGTCCTCGTCCGACTCGACGGACTCCACGAGCACCTGGAGGGTCTCGCCGACGCGCTCCTCGGCGCGCTGCGAGGTCAGCTCCTCGGCCAGCTGGGAGATATGGGCGAGCCGCTCCGCGATGGTGTCGGCGTCCAGCTTGTTCTCGTAGCCGACCGCCTCGGTGCCCTCCTCGTCGGAGTAGCCGAAGACGCCGATGGCGTCGAGGCGGGCGCCGGTGAGGAAGCGTTCCAGCTCGGCGAGGTCGGCCTCGGTCTCGCCGGGGAAGCCGACGATGAAGTTGGAGCGGGCGCCGGCCTCGGGAGCCTTGGACCGGATGGTGTCCAGCAGCTCCAGGAAGCGGTCGGTGTCACCGAAGCGGCGCATCGTGCGCAGCACGCTCGGGGAGGAGTGCTGGAAGGAGAGGTCGAAGTACGGGGCGACCTTCGGCGTCGAGGTGAGGACGTCGATGAGGCCGGGGCGCATCTCGGCGGGCTGGAGGTAGCTGACCCGGATCCGCTCGATGCCGTCCACGCCGGCCAGCTCGGGCAGCAGGGTCTCCAGGAGGCGGATGTCGCCGAGATCCTTGCCGTACGAGGTGTTGTTCTCGGAGACGAGCATGACCTCCTTCACGCCCTGCTCGGCCAGCCAGCGGGTCTCCTGGAGCACGTCCGAGGGGCGGCGTGAGATGAAGGAGCCGCGGAAGGAGGGGATGGCGCAGAAGGAGCAGCGACGGTCGCAGCCGGAGGCGAGCTTCACCGAGGCGACGGGGCTGGTGCCGAGGCGGCGGCGCAGCGGCGCGCGCGGTCCGGAGACCGGAGCGACGCCTTCGGGGAGGTCCTCGAGGGCCGGGGCGGGCGTCTCCTGGGCGTGGCCGGGCAGCGCCACGGCGGCGTCCTGGCGCTCGGCGGGGCTGATCGGCAGCAGCTTGCGGCGGTCGCGCGGGGTGTGCGAGGCGTGGATGCCGCCGTTGAGGATGGTCTGGAGCCGGTCGGAGATGTCGGCGTAGTCGTCGAACCCGAGGACGCCGTCCGCTTCCGGCAGGGCCTCGGCGAGGTCCTTGCCGTAGCGCTCGGCCATGCAGCCGACGGCGACGACGGCCTGGGTGCGGCCGTGGTCCTTGAGATCGTTGGCTTCGAGCAGGGCGTCGACGGAGTCCTTCTTGGCGGCTTCGACGAACCCACAGGTGTTGACGACTGCGACATCCGCGTCCGAGGCGTCCTCGACGAGGTCCCAGCCGTCCGCTGCCAAGCGGCCTGCAAGCTCCTCCGAGTCCACCTCGTTACGGGCGCAGCCAAGAGTGACAAGGGCGACGGTACGGCGTTCGGGCATGGACTCAAGACTACTTCGTCCCGGCGGCCCTCCCGCCGTGCAGGGTTGCCTGCGCTCTCTCTTGCTACGGGGAGTAACAGGCGGGAGGCCCGTCGGGAACGCCGACGGGCGCCCGGCACGAGGCCGGACGCCCGTCGGAGGGGTGAGGAGGCGCGGACTCAGCCGGCCTCGGGGTCACCCTTGGTGTACGTGAGCCGCTCGACCTGGCCCGGCTCGAAGCGGTCCTGCAGCTTCTTGCCGTTGACGAAGAGCTCGATCGCCCCGGCGTTGCCGAGGACGAGGTCGATGCGCTCCTTGTCCTGGAAGGTCTTGGACTCGCCTTCGAGCAGCAGCCCGTCGAAGAGCAGCCGTCCGTTGTGGTCCTTGACCGAGATCCAGCTCTTGCCCTGGTCCGCGCCGAGCTTGACCGTCACCTTGTCCCGGGGGGCGGCGGCGATGGCACTCTCGGACGGCACGGGCTTGGGGTCGGCGGGCTTGGTGGTGGTGGGCTTGGCCGCGGTCTTGTCGGGCTTGGAGCCCTCCGCGACCTGGGCGGTGTTGGACGGCTCGTCGTCGCCACCGTTGAAGAAGGTGAAGCCGACGAAGCCGATGACGGCGACGATGGCCGCGACCATGGCCGCGGTCCAGTTGGGCCGCCGCGGTTCGGAACGGATGCGCTCCGCCTCGAACAGCGGAGCGGCGGGGGTCGGTGCGGGACGGCCGCCGTGGTCGGCGTCGAAACGTTCGACCAGGGGTTCCGGGTCGATGCCGACGGCGCGGGCGATGTTGCGGATGTGGCCGCGCGCGTACACGTCGCCGCCACAGCGCGAGAAGTCGTCCTCCTCGATCGCGTGCACGATGGGGATGCGCACCCGGGTGGAGCTGCTGACTTCCTCGACCGTCAGACCTGCGGCGATACGAGCCTGCTGAAGGGCACGACCGACCGAAGGCCGGTCGTCTTCGGGGGAGTTGCCGATGGACACGGGGGCGCCTTTCGAGCGTGAGCCACCTGCTGGATGTTCAGTCTAGGGGGGGTACGAAAGGGAGGGGCAACCGGGAGGGACGACTTTGTACGCCATCGGGTTCGCCGGGCGGCCCGGTGGACCTCTCCGCGGACGGAGCGGCACCGGGACCGTGCCCCAGTCGAGGACTGGGCAACCTGGAGTGGGCCGAACAGGGTGGGTGACAAGGGGCTGGGCGGGAGGAGAGGAGCATCGTTCCTCCCCTCCCTCCAACTTGACGTACGACCGCACGAAACGGTTGCCCACGAAACCTTTACGGGTGGATTACCCCTACGGAGCGGATTCCCCGCGGATGACGGCCAACACTCCGTCGAGCTCGTCCGCTTTCACCATCACGTCGCGCGCCTTGGATCCCTCGCTGGGTCCGACGATGTTCCGGGACTCCATCAGGTCCATCAGCCGCCCGGCCTTCGCGAAGCCGACGCGCAGCTTGCGCTGGAGCATCGAGGTCGACCCGAACTGGGTGGAGACGACCAGCTCGGCGGCCTGGCAGAGCAGGTCCAGGTCGTCGCCGATGTCCTCGTCGATCTCCTTCTTCTGCTTCGTACCGACCACGACGTCTTCCCGGAAGACCGGGGCCATCTGGTCCTTGCAGTGCTGGACGACGGCCGCGACCTCGTCCTCGGTGACGAAGGCGCCCTGCATACGGGTCGGCTTGTTGGCGCCCATCGGGAGGAAGAGGCCGTCGCCCTTGCCGATGAGCTTCTCGGCGCCGGGCTGGTCGAGGATGACGCGGCTGTCGGCGAGCGAGGAGGTGGCGAAGGCGAGCCGGGAGGGCACGTTCGCCTTGATGAGGCCGGTGACCACGTCGACCGAGGGTCGCTGGGTGGCGAGCACCAGGTGGATTCCGGCGGCGCGGGCGAGCTGGGTGATGCGGACGATGGAGTCCTCGACGTCGCGCGGGGCGACCATCATCAGGTCGGCCAGCTCGTCGACGATCACCAGGAGGTACGGGTACGGCGACAGCTCCCGCTCGCTGCCCTCGGGTGTCTTGCACTTGCCGGTGCGCACGGCGTGGTTGAAGTCGTCGATGTGCCGGTAGCCGAAGGCGGCCAGGTCGTCGTAGCGCAGGTCCATCTCCCGCACGACCCACTGGAGCGCCTCGGCGGCCTTCTTGGGGTTGGTGATGATCGGCGTGATCAGGTGCGGAATGCCTTCGTACGCGGTGAGCTCGACGCGCTTGGGGTCGACGAGGACCATCCGGACGTCCTCCGGAGTGGCCCGGACCATGATCGAGGTGATCAGGCAGTTGATGCAGGACGACTTACCCGATCCGGTGGCGCCGGCGACCAGGACGTGCGGCATCTTCGCCAGGTTGGCCATCTCGTAGCCGCCCTCGACGTTCTTGCCGAGCGCCACGAGCATCGGGTGGTCGTCCTCGGCCGCGTCGGCGAGGCGCAGCACGTCACCGAGGTTGACCATCTCCCGGTCGGAGTTGGGGATCTCGATGCCGACGGCGGACTTGCCGGGGATCGGCGAGATGATCCGTACGTCCGGACTGGCCACGGCGTACGCGATGTTCTTGGCGAGCGCCGTGATCTTCTCGACCTTCACGGCGGGGCCGAGCTCGATCTCGTACCGGGTGACCGTCGGGCCCCGGGTGAAGCCGGTGACAACGGCGTCGACCTTGAACTCGGTGAAGACGTTGGTCAGCGAGGCGACGACGGCGTCGTTGGCCGCGCTGCGGGTCTTGCCGGGCCCGCCGCGCTCCAGCAGGTCGAGCGAGGGCAGCGAGTACGTGATGTCGCCGGCGAGCTGGAGCTGCTCGGCGCGGGCGGGCAGGTCCCCGGTGCGCTCGGGAGCGGGCTTGGTCAGATCCGGTACGCCACCGGGGCCACCGGGCCCGGAGGACGCGCCGGCCCGGTCCGCGCTCCGGTCCTCCTTCTCCGCGCCGCCGTCCCGCTCGGCCTCCCGGGCTCCGGGCACGGGCGTGGAGCCGGTACGGTCCCGGTCGCGGTCCACCGAGACGCCCTGGGTCAGGTCGGCGACGACCGGCGAAGGCGAAATGCCGTTGAGTACGGCCCCGTCGAGCGCGGCGGCCGCGGCGGCGGCGACGTCCACCGCGTCCAGAGGCCGGTTCATCGCGGGCTGCGCTGCGGGACGGCGGGGCCGCCTGCGCTTGGTGAGGGCCTGCTGCTCGGCGCTGTCGTGGTCGTACACGGCGTCGTCGGCGTCCGGGGCCTGCCGACGTCCGGAGCTGCGCCGCGTCCCGGCGGGCAGCGCCTCGCGCCACTGCTCGTCGTAGCGCTCGTCGTCGTCCTCGTACACCTCGCCGGGCTCGTACGCCGGTTCCACGATGCCGAGGCGGACACCGAGCTGGCGCAGCCGGCGCGGGATGGCGTTGACCGGGGTCGCGGTGACGACGAGGAGGCCGAAGACGGTGAGCAGGACGAGCAGCGGTACGGCGAGGACCTCGCCCATCATGAAGATCAGCGGCTTCGACGCGGCCCAGCCGACCAGCCCGCCCGCGTCCTGCATCGCCTCCGTGCCGTCCTCGCGGCCCGGCGACCCGCAGGCGATGTGGACCTGGCCGAGGATGCCGACGACGAGGGCGGAGAGGCCGATGACGATCCGGCCGTTGGCGTCGGGGCGCTCCGGATACAGGATGAGGCGTACGGCCATGGCGCCGAGCAGTATCGGCGCGAGCAGATCGAGCCGGCCGAACGCGCCGGTCACCAGCATCTCCACCAGGTCGCCGACCGGCCCCTGGAGATTGGACCAGGTGCCCGCGGCGACGATCAGCGCGAGGCCGATGAGCAGGAGCGCGAGGCCGTCCTTGCGGTGGGCCGGGTCAAGTCCCTTCGCACCGCGCCCTATGGAACGGAACACCGCGCCGACGCCGTGCGCCGTGCCGAGCCAGATGGCGCGCACGAGGCGGTAGATGCCGTTGGCGGGGGACGGCGCGGGTTTGGGCGCGGGCCTCTTGGCCGCCGCCTTCTTCGCGGGTGCCCTCTTGGCGGGCGCGGCCGCCTTCTTGGGAGCGGTCTTCCTGACGGGTGCGGCTTTCCTCGCCGGCCCAGGCGTACGGCCGGCGCGCTTCGCGGTGCCCGCTGTGGACTGGGAACCCTTGCCGGACGTACGTGAGGCCATGGTGCCGAGGTTACCGTTGTCGACGCCCGTGAACACGTTCGCCTACTGGTTCACCCGACTGTGTCGCCGCCCGACGGCCGGGAACTGACGCGCCCTCAGCGCGGTGAGCGCTCCGGACGTGGCCCGAAGCCCCTTTGTTCGTACGGCGGACGGGCGGAAAACCTAGCTCTGCGCGGGCAGGATCCCGGCGCCGCCGCCCGTGCCCGGCTCCAGCGCGTCGAGCGCGCGGCGCAGGCCGGTCAGCTTGCGTTCGAGATGGGCCGCCGTGGCGACGGCCGCCGCGTCGGCGGACTCGTCGTCGAGCTGCTTGGAGAGAGCCTCCGCCTGTTCCTCGACCGCCGCGAGCCGCGCGGAGAGCTCGGCCAGCAGACCGGCCGGCTCCTTCTCGTGCGCGCCGTTCGCCTGGCCGTCGCCGTCCAGCTGGAGCCGCAGCAGCGCGGCCTGCTCGCGGAGCTTGCAGTTCTTCATGTACAGCTCGACGAAGACCGAGACCTTGGCGCGCAGCACCCACGGGTCGAACGGCTTGGAGATGTAGTCCACCGCGCCGGCCGCGTATCCGCGGAAGGTGTGGTGCGGTCCGTGGTTGATCGCGGTGAGGAAGATGATCGGGATGTCCCGCGTCCGCTCCCGCCGCTTGATGTGGGCGGCGGTCTCGAAACCGTCCATGCCCGGCATCTGGACGTCCAGCAGAATGACCGCGAAGTCGTCCGTGAGCAGCGCTTTGAGCGCCTCCTCCCCTGACGATGCCCGGACCAGTGTCTGATCGAGCGCAGAGAGGATGGCCTCCAGCGCCAGCAGATTCTCCGGCCGGTCATCGACCAGGAGGATCTTGGCCTTCTGCACCATGGCCCGCCCTCCTCGCCCCGGAAATGCACCGGGTGCCGCCCCAGAGGACGACTCCCTTTCGCCGTCCGTCCTTGTGCCGGTCATGGTAGCCGCACCCCGCCCGTCACCACACCCTGTCACCGTGATGTCACTGTGCACATACCGCAAACGCGGTGGGAGACCAGAAGGTTCCCCGGATACAGGCCGTTCACACCCGTTCGCGCACAGCCGGTCAGCAACTCACACCGATTCATTCAAAATCCGATCACTCTCCGTGCATCCACCGCTCCATCACCGCCAGCAGATGATCAGGATCGACCGGCTTCGTCACATAGTCGGAAGCGCCGCAGTCGATCGCCTTCTCCCGGTCGCCCTTCATCGCCTTCGCGGTGAGCGCGACGATCGGCAGCCCGGCGAACTGCGGCATCCGCCGGATCGCGGTGGTGGTCGCGTAACCGTCCATCTCGGGCATCATGATGTCCATCAGCACGACCGTCACATCGTCGTGCTGCTCCAGGACTTCGATCCCCTCGCGGCCGTTCTCCGCGTACAGCACGGCCAGTCCGTGCTGCTCCAGGACGCTGGTGAGCGCGAAGACGTTACGGATGTCGTCATCGACGATGAGCACCTTCTCACCCCGGAACCGGAACGTCCGCCGAGGCTCCGCAGCCTCCTCCCCCGCCGCCGCGCTCCCCTGCACCCACTCCTCGTGCGGGACGCTCTCGCCGGCCGGCCGCCCGGCAGGCAGCGCGGGCCGCCTGGCCGCGTCCCCGAGAGCCTTGCGCCGCCGCCGGAACACACCCGCGGAGTTGGCCGGGTCTCCGAGCGGAGCGGAGTCGCCGCCCTGCGGCGCCTGTCCGTTCTCGGAGCCGCCGCCCAGCCCCTCGGTGGAACCGGAACCCACCTGCGGGAAGCCCTGGGGCGGCAGTTCGGCGCGGTGCAGCGGCAGGTACAGCGTGAAGGTCGAGCCACGGCCCGGCTCGCTCGCCGCGTGGATCTCACCGCCGAGCAGCCGCGCGATCTCCCGGCTGATGGAGAGGCCGAGGCCGGTGCCGCCGTACTTGCGGCTCGTCGTCCCGTCCGCCTGCTTGAACGCCTCGAAGATCACCAGCATCTTGCTGGAGGCGATCCCGATCCCGGTGTCGGTGACCGAGAAGGCGATCAGATCGGCGTCCGCGTCCCGCAGCAGACCCGACTCCAGCAGATGCTCCCGGATCGCGTTCGGCACATCGGCGCCGGCCGGCCGGATCACCAGCTCCACCGCACCGCTGTCGGTGAACTTCACCGCGTTCGACAGCAGGTTGCGCAACACCTGGAGCAGGCGCTGCTCGTCGGTGTGGAGCGTCGCGGGAAGCTCCGGCGAGACCCGTACGGAGAAGTCGAGGCCCTTCTCCGCGGTGAGCGGGCGGAAGGTCGCCTCCACGTAGTCGACCAGCTGGACCAGCGCGATCCGGGTCGGACTGACGTCCATCTTGCCCGCCTCGACCTTCGACAGGTCCAGGATGTCGTTGATCAGCTGGAGCAGGTCGGAACCGGCCCCGTGGATCGTCTCGGCGAACTCGACCTGCTTCGGCGAGAGATTGCCCTCGGCGTTGTCCGCCAGCAACTTGGCCAGGATCAGAAGCGAGTTGAGCGGCGTACGCAGCTCGTGCGACATGTTCGCCAGGAACTCGGACTTGTAGCGCATCGAGACCGCGAGCTGCTCGGCGCGCTCCTCCAGGACCTGCCGCGCCTCCTCGATCTCGGTGTTCTTCACCTCGATGTCGCGGTTCTGCTGGGCCAGCAGCTCGGCCTTCTCCTCCAGTTCGGCGTTGGACGCCTGGAGGGCCTTCTGCCGGTTCTCCAACTCCTGTGAGCGGTCACGCAGTTGCTCGGTCAGCTCCTGGGACTGCTCCAGGAGCTTCTCCGTCTTGGTGTTGACGCTGATCGTGTTGACGCTCGTCGCGATCATCTCCGCGAGCTGGTTGAGGAAGTCGCGTTGGATGTGCGTGAACGGCTGGAACGAGGCCAGCTCGATCACACCGAGCACCTTGCCCTCGAACAGCACCGGCAGCACGATCACATGGGCCGGCGGCGCCTCGCCGAGGCCGGAGGAGATCTTCAGATAGCCCGGCGGAACGTTGTCCACCTGGATCGTCCGCTTCTCCTCGGCCGCGGTCCCGATGAGCGTCTCACCGGGCCGGAACGAGGTCGGCATCGACCCGGCGGAGTAGCCGTAACTCCCGCGCATCCGCAGCTCGTACGAGGTGTCGTCGGCGCTGTCCGGCCCCACCTCGTCGGAGTCGCCCGGAGACATGGCCAGGAAGAACGCGCCGTGCTGCGCCGAGACCACCGGCGTCAGCTCGCTCATGATCAGCGAGGCCACGTCGTCCAGATCGCGGCGGCCCTGCATCAGACCGGAGATCCGGGCCAGGTTGCCCTTCAGCCAGTCCTGCTCCTTGTTGGCGAGGGTGGTGTCGCGCAGGTTGGCGATCATCGTGTTGATGTTGTCCTGGAGGACCTGGATCTCGCCGGCCGCGTCGACATCGATCTTGAGGTTCAGATCCCCGCGCGTCACCGCCGTGGCGACGGCCGCGATGGCGCGCACCTGACGGGTCAGGTTCCCTGCCATCTCGTTCACCGACTCGGTGAGATCGCGCCAGGTGCCGTCCACGTCCCGCACCCGCGCCTGACCGCCCAGCTGCCCTTCCGTGCCCACCTCACGGGCGACCCGGGTCACCTGCTCGGCGAACGAGGAGAGCTGGTCGACCATCGTGTTGATGGTGTTCTTCAGCTCCTGGATCTCACCGCGCGCGTCGATGTCGATCTTCTTGGTGAGGTCGCCCTTGGCGATGGCCGTGGTGACCGTGGCGATCTGCCGCACCTGGCCGGTGAGGTTGGAGGCCATCGAGTTCACGGACTCGGTGAGGTCCTTCCACGTACCCGACACGCCCGGCACCCGTGCCTGGCCGCCCAGCTCACCTTCCGTACCCACCTCACGGGCCACACGCGTGACCTCGTCCGCGAACGAGGAGAGCGTCGTCACCATCGTGTTGACGGTGTCGGCCAGCTCGGCCACCTCGCCGCGCGCCTCCACGGTGACCTTCTTCGTCAGATCGCCGTTGGCGACCGCGGAGGAGACCCGGGAGATGTTCCGTACCTGGCTGGTCAGGTTGTTGGCCATCAGGTTGACGTTGTCGCTGAGGTCCTTCCAGATGCCGGTCGCACCGCGCACCCGCGCCTGACCGCCGAGAATGCCCTCGGTGCCCACCTCGCGGGCCACCCTGGTCACCTCGTCGGCGAAGTTGAGCAGCTGGTCGACCATCGTGTTGACGGTCGTGACCAGTTCGAGGATCTCACCCTTGGCGTCGACGGTGATCTTCTTGGAGAGATCTCCCTTGGCCACCGCGGTGGTGACCTCGGCGATGTTGCGGACCTGGAGGGTCAGGTTGTTCGCCATGCCGTTGACGGACTGCGTGAGGTCCTTCCACGTACCGGAGACGCCCTGCACCTCGGCCTGGCCGCCGAGGATGCCTTCCGTACCCACCTCGCGGGCGACCCGCGTCACCTGCTCGGCGAAGTTGGAGAGCTGGTCCACCATCGTGTTGAGGGTGTTCTTCAGCTCCAGGATCTCGCCGCGCGCGTCCACGTCGATCTTCTGCGACAGGTCACCGCGCGCCACCGCCGTGGCGACCTGCGCGATGTTACGGACCTGAGCGGTGAGGTTCCCCGCCATCCCGTTCACCGAATCGGTGAGATCGCGCCACACTCCGGCCACACCGGGCACCTGCGCCTGACCGCCGAGCCGACCGTCCGTACCCACCTCGCGGGCCACGCGGGTCACCTGGTCGGCGAAGGCGGAGAGCTGGTCGACCATGGTGTTGATCGTGTTCTTCAGCTCCAGGATCTCGCCCCGGGCGTCCACGTCGATCTTCTGCGACAGGTCGCCCCGCGCCACCGCCGTCGTCACCTGCGCGATCTGCCGCACCTGGGAGGTGAGGTTGCCGGCCATGAAGTTGACGGAGTCCGTCAGCTCCTTCCACGTACCGGAGACGCCGTCCACGCGCGCCTGACCACCGAGGCGGCCCTCGGTGCCCACGTCTCGGGCCATCCGCGTCACCTGGTCGGCGAAGCTGGACAGCTGCGCCACCATCGTGTTGACGGTGTTCTTCAGCTCCAGCATCTCGCCGGCCACATCCACGGTGACCTTCTGGGACAGGTCACCGTTGGCGACCGCCGTGGTGACCTGCGCGATGTCCCGGACCTGACCGGTCAGGTTGCGGAAGGCGGTGTTCACCGAGTCGGTGAGGTCCTTCCACGTCCCGGCGGCACCCGGCACCTCCGCCTGACCACCGAGCCGGCCCTCGACGCCGACCTCCCGCGCCACGCGCGTCACCTCGGAACCGAACGACTGAAGCTGGTCCACCATCGTGTTGACGGTGTTCTTCAGCTCCAGCATCTCGCCGGCCACGTCGACCGTGACCTTCTGCGACATGTCACCGCTGGCCACCGCGGTCGTCACCTGCGCGATGTCCCGCACCTGTGTGGTCAGGTTCCGGAAGACCGTGTTCACCGAATCGGTGAGGTCCTTCCACGTCCCGGCGGCACCAGGAACCTGCGCCTGACCGCCGAGAAGCCCCTCGCCACCGACCTCGCTCGCCACACGTGTCACTTCGTCGGCGAAGGTGCGCAGCGTCTCGGTCATCTGGTTGATCGTCTCGGCGAGCTGGGCGACCTCGCCGCGCGCGCTCACCGTGACCTTCTGCGTCAGGTCACCGCTGGCGACCGCCGTCGTCACCTCGGCGATACCGCGCACCTGAGAGGTGAGGTTGCCGGCCATCGTGTTGACGGAGTCGGTGAGGTCCTTCCACACGCCGGCCACACCCGGCACGGTCGCCTGACCGCCCAGCTCACCTTCCGTACCCACCTCACGGGCGACGCGCGTCACCTCGGAGGAGAACGAGGACAGCTGGTCGACCATCGTGTTGACGGTGTTCTTCAGCTGGAGCATCTCACCGGCCACATGGACGGTGACCTTCCGCGACAGATCACCCTTGGCGACCGCCGTCGTCACCAGCGCGATGTCGCGCACCTGGGCGGTGAGGCGGTACGCCATGGTGTTGACGGAGTCCGTCAGGTCCTTCCAGGACCCGGACATCCCGCGCACCTGCGCCTGGCCGCCGAGCTTGCCCTCGGTGCCGACCTCCACGGCGACCCGGGTCACCTGTTCGGTGAAGACCGACAGCTGGTCGACCAGGTTGTTGACCGTACGAGCGACCTTCAGGAACTCGCCGCGCAGCGGCCGTACCGTCTCGTCCGTCGTGTGCGACCGCAGCTCCATCCGCTGCTCCAGGTCACCGTCGGCGACCGCCGACAGCACCCGGCCCACCTCGGAGACCGGTCGCGCGAGGTCGTCGACGAGCTCGTTGGAGGCGTCGATCGCGGCGGCCCAGGAGCCCTCGCAGGCCCCCGTCTCCAGCCGCTCCGTCAGCTTGCCCTCACGCCCGACCACCCGCCGTACACGCGCCAGCTCACCGGTGAGGTGGAGATTGCGGTCGGCGACCTCGTTGAAGACCGCCGCGATCTCCGTCATCACGCCGTCGCCGGAGACGGTGAGCCGCCTGCGGAAATTGCCGTCGCGCATCGCCACGAGTCCCGCCAGCAGTCTGCTCAGAGCTGCCGCGTCGACCTCGACGGTGCCATTGCGCTGCTTTTTCACGGACTGTCCGCCTTTTGTACGCGTATTCGAACCCCGCGCCGCCACGCCAGACTCCACCGTGTCCCTCCCGCAGGGGTTGACCGTTTCGCTCGGGTCTATCCGGAACCTTGCCCAGTTCCACTGTGGACCACCGCCACAGCACACCGTCAACGGGTGGCCGGGCGGACGTCAAATCGTTGCAACGTACCAGGCCGGAACAGGTCGGCGGGCAACCTCCCCCGCTTGCACCCCATCGCTCCCACCGGGAGACATACTCGTGCGCCCGCGCACGACTCCTGGAGCGTCCTGTCCCGATCTCGGCCCTCGTGTACCCGGCACCCTTGCCGAACGTCTAGCCTGGCAAGCGAATCGAAGCGGCGAGAAACGGGCACAGGACTCGGGGAAGCGACGAGACACCAATATGGGGAGTGCTGTGATCACCGCGCGCGCGGCCGCCACCTTCGAACCGGTCGGGCGCTCGGTCGCGACCGCCCGCGCCTTTGTCCGGGACACCCTCCAGGGGTGGGGATACAACGATGTCGTCGACGACGCCGTCGTCCTCACCAGCGAGCTCGTCACCAACGCCGTCATCCACGCGGGGACGGCGGCCGACGTGCTGTGCCTCCGTACCGAGGACGGCGTACGCGTCGAGGTCGCCGACCACTATCCGGAGCGCGAGGTCCCGCTCCAGAGCAACGGGCTCGACTTCGGCTCACCGGACCGCGAGAACGGCCGCGGCCTGCTGCTCTGCGCCGCGCTCGCCACCCGCTGGGGCGTCGAGTACACGCCCACCCGCAAACATGTCTGGTTTCAGCTGGACCTCCCCGAGCGCCCGGTCGGCATCCGCTCCGCGGGCCCGCTCCTGCCCACCGCGCTGCTGCCCGTCGCGGACCAGCGCGTACGGGTCGCGGTCGTCCAGATCGACCACTCCGGCGCGATCGCCGCGTGGAACGACGACGCGGCCTTCCTCTTCGGCCACGGCGCGGACGAGGTCTCCGGCAAGCAGCTGACCGACTTCCTGGCCTGGCCGCACACACCCGGCACCAACACCGGTATCGCGGACGCGCTCCGCCTCTCCCGCTGGGAGGGCAGCTACGGCATCCGCTGCTCCGACGGCCGCGTCACGCCTGTCTACGCCTCTCACCTGCGGGTCCGCGACACCGACGGCGAACCGTCCACGGTCTGCCTCCTCGTCCGCGACTACGAACGCGCCGTCCTGCAGTCCCCGGTCCGCGCGCCGGTCTCCGACTCCTCGTCCGAGAACCGCACCACGGACCCGTTCGAGGTCTTCATCGGCTCTCCGGCCCCCGACGACCTGGACGGCCTCCTCCAGCGGACGGTGGAGCGCGCACGCGACATGCTCGACGCGGACTCCGCGTTCCTCCTCCTGGCCACCGACGACGAGACGGAGCTGGAGGTCCGCGCCACGACGGGCCTGCCTTCGGCCCGCCAGCGCTTCGCGAGAGTCCCCGTCGAAGCCGGAACGGGACGCTACGGCTCCGCCCGCATGCCGGCCGTCCACGAGGACCTGACCGCCGTTCCCGGCGCCGTCCCGCTCCTCACCGACACCGGGATGCGCTCGGTCGTCACGGTCCCGCTGAAGGTGGAGGGCCGCCTCACCGGCTCCCTGGGCGTCGCGGCCGAAGCGCCGGGACGCTACTCGAACGAGGAGGCCCTGCGCCTCCAGTTCGCCGCCGACCGCATCGCGCTGGCCGTCGAGTCCGCGCGCCTCGGCGAGCTGGAACGGCTGCGCCGCGGCTCGCTCTCCTTCCTCGTCGAGGCCTCCGACCTGCTGGCCGGCACGCTCGACCGGGACCAGACGCTGGCGCTGATGGCCCAGATGACGGTCCCGACCCTGGCCACCTGGTGCGCGGTCTACACGATCGCGGACCAGTCCTCGGACCCGTACCTCTCGTACGTGCTCCACGAGGACGAGGACCTCATCGACGGCCTCAAGGCCCTGCTCTCCAAGATCGACCCGCCGGACCCGGTCCCGACGCCGGGCGCCCGTATCTGGGCGGCGCCTTCGGAGGCCGGTCACCGCGCGGCGCTGTCCACGTCGACCCGCAGCCTGGACCACGACGCGCCGTTGAGCATGTCCACGGCCACCCGCACGATCCTGGCCACGGCCCAGGCGGTCGGCGGCGAGACGGTGGTCCTGCCGCTGGTCGCCCGCAACCGCGTGATCGGCATGCTGACGCTCGGGAAGCCCTCGGACGACCACTTCCGCCAGGAGATCCTGGAACTGGCCGAGGACCTCTCCCGCCGAGCCGCCCTGGCCCTGGACAACGCCCGTCTGTACTCGGAGCGCATGGCGATCAGCCAGTCCCTCCAGCGCAGCCTCCTGCCTCCGGGCCTTCCCGACGTCCCGAACGTCGAGATCGAGGTCATCTACCGCGCGGCCGGCGAGGGCAACGAGGTCGGCGGCGACTTCTACGACGTCTTCCCGATCCACGACGGGGCGTACGGCTTCGCCATCGGCGACGTCTGCGGTACGGGCCCCGAGGCCGCCGCCGTCACGGGCCTCGCCCGCCACGCCCTGCGCCTGCTCGCCAAGGAGGGCTTCACCGGCCCGGCGGTCTTGGAGCGCCTCAACGCGGCCATCCTCGACGAGGGCGCCCGCAGCCGCTTCCTCACGCTCCTGTACGGCGAGCTGTGGCCCCAGGAGGACGGCAGCGCCCTCCTGAAGGTGGTCTGCGCCGGCCACCCGCTCCCGCTGCGCCTGCGCCAGGACGGCTCCGTGGAGCCGGCGGCCGAACCGCAGCCCCTGCTCGGCGTCCTGGAGGACCTGGAACTGTACGAGGAGGAGGTCACCCTCAACCCGGGCGACGTCCTCCTCTGCGTCACGGACGGCGTCACCGAACGCCGCGAGGGCACCCGCATGCTCGGCGACGACGGCCTCGCGGAGGTCCTGTCGACCTGTACGGGCCTGACGGCCGGAGCGGTCGCCGCACGCATCCTGCGAGCCGTGGAGCGCTTCGCGGCGGAGCCCGCATCGGACGACATGGCCATCCTGGCAATGCGCGTCCCGGAGCCGCCGCGTATCTGACTCCGAGGCCGGCAAACGCGAAAGGCCCCCGCCGTGTGGCGGGGGCCTTTCGTTTTCTCTCTGAGCCCCAATGCGGAATCGAACCGCAGACCTTCTCCTTACCATGGAGACGCTCTACCGACTGAGCTATTGGGGCCTCGCTGCGCTGTGGCAACGAGGTAAACCATACACGGGATCCGGAGATGTTCATAACCGCGGCCAGCAGGAGTTCTCCGGGTGCTCCGGCGACAGCTCGGCCCCGGCAGGAGAGCACTATCGGGCGGGCCTGGAACGCAGGAAAGCCCCGCACCACAAGGGTGCGGGGCTTTCCCGGAAAAATTGTTCGGCGGCGTCCTACTCTCCCACAGGGTCCCCCCTGCAGTACCATCGGCGCTGAAAGGCTTAGCTTCC